>JAKEEU010000092.1 GCA_022616415.1 Candidatus Zhuqueibacterota bacterium
GAAGCTGCGGGCTCGAGAATCACGGTATATTTGCCGGGTTCGATGGCCACCGGGTTTTGGGACATCTCGGCTTTCTCAATCGCGATCTGTGACGCGGCGCCGGTATCGAGCTTGGCGACGTCGTTGTAATCACGCGTCACGTAACCGGAACCGGTACCATCATTCGTGCGAACGGTCACCGAAAAATCGACGCCAGTTTGCTGGCGATAGGCAAACAAACCCTTGGAATTCATCTTGGCTTGGAAGGAGGTATTGTTCTGCAAGAAACCGGCGGCGACCAGATTCTTCGCGCGCGATGGCTGGATGCTGTTCCCCGCGGCTTGGGCGCGATATTCCGGCGTAATCTTTGCGGTGTTGTCAAAATAAGCTTTGGATTCCAGATACGTTTGCGGTTCCAAAAAGTCGACAAACTCCGGATTTTCCGGCGCGAGCCTGGCAAGTTCTTCGGCGCGGCGCACGGCTTTCTCCAGCGAAGCATCATCAAATTCATTGATCGTGGCGGCGCCGCTCTTCTTGCCGTAATTCGATTGCACGGCAAGCGTGGAATTATTTTGCATGCCGCTGGTGGTCACGGTGTTGCGGGCGTAGCGAATGTTGCCGCCAACGTTGCCGTTCAGATTCGCCTCGCAGCCCTCGGCTTTGCCATAGCTCAGGACTTTTTCCAAAATCCCGCGCGCCTGGTCTTTGGTTAAGAGTGACATGTTTAATTTTCCTTATATAAGCGTGTTTTCGGGAATGATGCTTGATCCCGAATGCTGGATTCTTGATGCTTGATGTTTGTATTTATCCAACGAGAATCGAAAATCCAGGATCCAGCATCCAGCATCCAGTTCAAATCTTCCGTTCAGTGTTAATAACGTTGACCCCATTGAAACGCGCGGTGGCGCAGCCGTGCGAGACGGCGCTGACTTGCCCAGGCTCGCCCTTGCCGTCGAAGAAAGAGCCGCCCAAACAGTAGTCGCTGTCGTCGCAAATCTGCACGCAGGAGTTCCAAAATTCCTGGGTGTTGGATTGATATGCCACGTCGCGCAGCATGCCGGCGATCTCGCCGTTTTTGATTTCGTAAAAAAGCTGGCCGCCGAATTGGAAATTGTAGCGCTGCTGGTCGATGGAATAGGAGCCGTCGCCGATGATGTAAATGCCTTTTTCCACGCCCTTGATCAGGTCTTGCACCGTGAGCTTGTCTTTGCCTGGCGCAAGCGAGACGTTCGGCATGCGCTGAAATTGCACCGAGTCCCAATTGTCGGCGTAGCAGCAGCCGTGTGATTCTTTCTCGCCGATGATGTGCGCCTGATCGCGAATGGCTTGATAATTCACCAGAATGCCGTCCTTCACCAAATCCCAGCGCTTGCATTTCACGCCCTCGTCGTCGTACCCGACCGCGCCGAGTGAGCCGGGTTGGGTTTTGTCGGCAAACAGGTTGACCGCTTTGCTGCCGTAGTTGAATGATTTGGAGCGCCACTTGTCGAGCGTCGCGAAGCTGGTGCCGGCATAGTTCGCTTCGTAACCCAACACGCGATCCAGCTCGAGCGGATGGCCGACCGACTCGTGAATGGTCAGCCAAAGATGCGTCGGATCCAGCACCAGGTCGTACTTGCCGGCTTCGACGGTTTTGGCGGTATGCTTTTCTTTGGCTTGTTTCGCCGCGGCAATCGCGTCGTCGACCATATCGTAATGATTCTTGTAGCGCGTCGTGACGCCGGCAATTTTGCTCTCGGGCCGGACGTCGAGATATTCGTAGCCCCTACCCATTGGCGCGCTGAGCGCATTGCGCGTTTGAAATTTGCCCTTGGCCGGATCGATGACGGTTACGGTGAAGTTCGGCCAAATGCGATGAACGTCTTGATCGATGTACGAACCTTCCGTCGAAGCGAAATACTTTTGTTCGTTGACGAGGAATAAAGATGAGTTAATGAAATTAGCCCCGTTTTTCATCGCGGCGGAATTGACCGCCATCAGCAGCTCGACTTTTTCCGAAACCGGAATGCTGAAAGCGTTTTTCTCGATGGGCGTTTCCCACGTTACTTCCCCGTAACTTGGCACCGGCGCCAATTGCACCGGCTCTTGTTGCAGCTTGGCGTTGGCTTTGGCAATCGCCACGGCTTGCTCGGCCGCTTTGGCCAATTGATCGGTGGTCACTTCATTGGTCGCCGCGAAGCCCCAGGTGCCGTTGGCGATGACGCGAACGCCGGCGCCATAGGACTCGGTGTTGACGATGTTGAGAACTTTTTCTTCGCGCGTGATAACGAACTGGTTGAGATACCGGCCGATGCGAACGTCAGCATAAGTTGCGCCTTTGGATTTGGCCGCGTTCAGCGCCGCATCCGCCAGTTTCTTTTTGTCACCGTTGGGGATCGGGGTGATCGCTTCCATCAAAGGAATGGCGCGACCGACGATGGGAATCGCCAGCGATCCCATCCCGACACCGGTGATCCGCAGGAACTCTCGTCTTTTCAAGGTACGTCCTCCTCTTTTGGGCATGAAGTTTGCCTTTCTACTGAAATAATACTAATTTGACTGTGCTTTAATATTTGTTTTCGCTTGGTGAATGGGTCTTGGCTGTCACACCAATTGAGCAAGTTGCTGTTTTTAGCTGGGACAGTTGTATTAACATTAGACAGTTTTTTCGAGCAATTTGTTGCATTCGCCAAACATTTTTCCGCACTTTTGATTCTCACGGTCATCCATCAAGGAGGAGAACATGAACCGCAAGTTACTTCTTGGCAGTCTGACGCTTTGGCTTGGCCTTGCCGGAACTTGGTTTGGGGCTGCGCCTGTCAACGCCCAATCCCAAGCGTTGCTCGCCATTCCCGCCGGCCTCGCCGGCTTTCCCGGCGATACGCTGGTGGTGCCGGTGTTCGTCTCCACGGCGCAAGCCATCAGCCAGGCGCAAGTCGTGGTTGAATTTGACGCCAAAGATTTTACTTTTATCGATGCCACTGCCGGTCCGGATGCCCCCGGCTTTTTTGTTTTGCAAACTCTCGTTCATCCCTCCATTCCGATCACGACCTCCGGTGCGACGGAAAACGTGTTGGTGCAATTCGCCGGCAGCGGCGCGCAAACGTTTAGCGGCAACGATCGCAACGTGTTGTTTCTGCATTTCAAGGTCACCGGAGCGACCGGCGGCGCCTCGCCCTTTGCATTCGCGGCGGATAGCATAGCCACGGTTCTGGTCACAAACCAATCGGTTCTTTTGGATGGCACCGATTTGCAATTTATTAATGGCAGCGGCAGCATCGCAAATCTGGCGACGCTGAGCATTCCCGGCGGCTTCAGCGCGCCAAAAGCCGAAACGCTGCAAGTGCCGGTGCGACTCTCCTCGGCCAAGGCCATCGGCGTGGCGCAAATGGTGTTCGACTACGACGGCAACGACCTCCAATTTCTCGAGGCCAAGCCCGGCCCGGATGCCGCAGATTTTTCGATACTGGTTGAAACCAACCTGCCGTTTGCTCCGGCGACCATCGGGACCAACAAAAACCTGCTGATCACGCTGTTTAGCGGCGGCGCCGGCTTGCTCGGCAACGACAAAACCATCCTCACTTTGAATTTTTTGGCAGCGGGCGAGATCGGCGGCAATTCGCCGATTGCGTTCGATCGCGGCGTGAATCGTACCGCGCTCTCAACGGTTGACCTGGTTGATTTGACCGGCGCGGACCTGGCTTTTCGCGACGGCGATGCGACGATTTTGCCGCCGTTGGTGACGCTGAGCGGCAAGTTGTTTTATCGCAGCTCGAATTCGCCGGTGTCAGGCGCAGAGGTTGCGATCACCGGCCAATCCACCATCGCGAAATCGGATGCGGCCGGCAATTATGTTTTCAAGGGCATTCCGCAAGGCTCGTATATTCTGCGGCCATTGAAAACCGGCGACGTGCGCGGCGCCATTCAAGGCTCGGACGCGCTGATGATTTTGCGCGCGACGGCTTTCATCGACACGCTGACCGGCGACCAAGAAATTAGCGCCGATGTAACACAGGACGGCTCGACCACAACTTCCGACGTGCTGGCGGTTTTGCGTTATCTCGCCGCGCAAACCAGCGGCACGGCGCAGGCGGGCAATTGGATTTTTCAACCCGCCACTGCCGCGATGCTCGTGCAAAGCGACACCACGAGAAATTTCCAAGCCTTTTTGCTGGGCGATGTCAACGGCAGTTGGGCCTCGGCCTCTTCGGGATTGGCGAAAGCGGCGGAGCTGCCGCTGGCTTCCGTGCGCTTGGGCGAATGGAGATTTGATGAAAAGAACGCTTATTTGTCTTTATTCGCCGGAAAGGAAGGCGAGGTTTTTACGCTGATCGCCAGTTTTGATTTGCCATCCAACGTTGGCAGCGCGTTGCGCTTTGTGCCGGCGACAGCGAAAATTCTCGCGGCCACGCATTTTGATGCAAACAACGTGTGGCGCTTGGCCATGGTCACCGCGGATGGCATCGCGCCGGAGGAGAAAATCGGCGAGCTGGCGCTGCCGCTCTCAGTCGCAACCGGCTCGCCGGTCTGGCAATTCAAGCGCACTGAAGTCAACGATCGCGTGATGCAAACCACCGGCGTGGAAAACCGCGAGACCAGCACGGCGATTCCGGCTGAATTTGTCTTGCAGCCGAACTACCCCAATCCGTTCAATGCCTCGACGTGGATTTCTTTCGGCATTCCCGCGCAAGCCGGCGAAACCACGGTGCGGTTGGAAATTTTCACCGCGGATGGCCGGCGTGTGCGCGTGTTGGCGCAAGGCAAATATGCGCCCGGTACGCATCGCGTTTTGTGGGACGGCCGCGACGAATTTGGCGCCGTGACGCCAACCGGCGTTTATTTTTATCGTGTGCAGGCGGGCAAATTTACGGCAAGTCGCAAGCTCGTGATGGTGAAGTAGCCCCTACGGGCGCAGCCTACGGCCGTAGGCCAGTCGGCTCGACTGAGCCGTTGAGGTCAGTCGAGCTGAGAAATAAGGTTGTTAGACGCTGTTTGCTGATTGCTTTGCCATAGACGTAATCAACAAAGTTTTCTCAGCGACACTCGGTGAATTTCGGTGGCCAGCTTTTCTCACGGAATGGCGCTGAAATGCACCGAGTGTCGCCGAAGGTTTCATGCTGATTTGAAGAAGCTTTGATTTGCAACTTGATTGCAAATCGGAGGAGGAAGATTTTCACGCAAAAACGCAGGCTTTTTATCTTTGCCAGCCATTGAGTGACTTACCACGGTAATTCCTGCCATTGTGGGGTATTTGACCCAGCAAGCAAATTTTACCGTTGAAGAATACAAGCCGATATGAGGTCCACTTCAGTTTAATAAAGACTTAAGTTAATTGGAGTGGGCCGTTAATAAGGCACGAGATGGGGCATGAGTTTTGTAAAAATATAAATCTTGTAACAAAATTGGCAGAATCTTGTGACACTGCCAAATCAATTTAAAGCAGACCGGCAACACGCTTTTATCTACAGCGGCGGAGTGATGCAAGACTTGAACGATCTGATTCCCGTTGATTCCGGCTGGGAGCTAACCTATGGTTCCGGCATTACTGATGACGGGAAAAAAATCATCGGCTGGGGCCTGATCAATGGTCAAACACATGCTTTTCTTCTGACGCTGTCTCCTGCGCTGATGATCAACAATCTCATCAATCTTGTGCTCAACTCCAATCTTCCCAAAGGAATTGAAAACAGCTTGATTGTAAAGCTGGAACACGCCGAGGATTCTATCAACGCGGGTGACATCAGTGGCGCTTGTGATCAACTCACTGCGTTCATCAATGAAGTGAACGCCCAAGCGGGCAAAAAGCTCACGCTGGATCAGGCAAATCAACTCATCAGTGGAGCCAATCAGATTAAGACGGCGCTGGGTTGCCAGTGATAAGCGTATTGTCTACTTTCATTAAGCCAGTCAACAAGTTACCAGTCAGAAAATGTAAAAGGAACGTTCCATGAACAGAAAAACAATTTCGACCGGCGTGTTCTTGGCTGCCGCCATCATGCTTTTCTTTACCGGCCTTGCTTTTCGAACACCCTTCCCAGCCATGCCTATTACCCATAACGCTGTGAACCAGTCTGGGAAGTCTGAGGCACTAAAAACCTTCAAGCCATTGCCCTTGAGCTTTGAAGCAAATTATGGACAAACCGATGACCAGGTTAAGTTTCTCTCGCGCAATAGTGGCTACAGCCTTTTCCTAACCCCCGCTGAAGCTGTGCTGTCCTTGCGAAAATCGGCTCTGACCAAGAGGCAGTCCCGAATCGATCTCGCGTCAACGACTAATAAGAATGAGGGCGACCAAGCCGTTGAACAGACCACACTGCGCATGCAACTTGTCGGCGCAAACGCCGCACCTCAAGTGATCGGACTTGAGGAACTGCCCGGCAAGGTCAACTATTTTTTGGGCAATGATCCCACAAAATGGCGAACTGATATTCCCACCTACAGCCAGGTCAGATATCAAGCTGTGTATCCAGGCGTAGATTTGGTTTATTACGGCAACGATCGACAACTGGAGTACGACTTCATCGTCGCACCCGGTGCTGATCCGGCAGTCATCAAGCTGGGCTTCGCCGGCGCAGAGAATCTTGAAGTGGATACGGCGGGCGAGTTGGTGGTGAAGATCGTCGGAGAAGAGGTGCGGATGCGAAAGCCGGTGATCTATCAAGAATGGGACGGCGAACGGGAGGATATCTCCGGCGGCTATGCACTGCTCACGTCTGCTGAAGGCGCAGGCGATGGCCCACCTCAGGTCGGTTTTTATATGGACGCGTATGATACTGGCAGGCCTTTGGTCATTGATCCAGTATTAGTCTACTCCACGTACCTCGGCGGCAGCAACGGCGAACAGGTTCGCGGCTTCGTTGTAGATAAGAGCGGCAACACTTTTGTCTCGGGTGCTACCTTTTCAAGCGACTTCCCGACCGCTAATGCCGTGCAGTCCACCTTCGGCGGTGGCGGCGACATCTTCGTGACAAAGCTAAGTGCCACAGGTGCGCTCATCTATTCCACCTACCTCGGCGGCAGCGGTTTCGAGGACGGCGGATTCGACCTCGCTGTAGATACGGGCGGTAACGCTTTTATTGTGGGGCCAACCAATTCATCCAACTTTCCGACCAAGAATGCCGTACAGTCGATGTTCGGCGGCGGCTCTAATGATGCCATCGTGACGAAGCTGGATGCCGCAGGCGCACTCGTTTACTCCACCTACCTCGGCGGCAACGCCGTCGATAGCCCTTTCCATCTCGCTGTGGATGCAAGCGGCAGCGCTCATGTCGTCGGTGGAACCTTTTCGACCAACTTCCCGACTGCCAATGCTGTGCAATCCACATTCGGTGGTGAAAGGGATGTCTTCATCACGAAACTGAATGCTACAGGAGGATTCGTCTATTCCACCTACCTTGGCGGCAATAATATCGACGACTCTCCCCAATTCGCTTTAGATACAAACGGCAACGCTTATGTCACAGGTCGTACCCGTTCGTCCAACTTTCCGACCGTGAATGCCGCGCAGTCCACACTTCTTGGAGATGATGTCTTCCTGACGAAATTCGATGCTACCGGAGGATTCATCTACTCTACCTATCTCGGCGGTAACGCTATTGAAAGTTTTCCCAACCTTGCTGTAGATGCGAGCGGAAACGCTTACATTGGGAGTACTACCTCATCAACCAACTTCCCAACTGTGAATGCCGTACAATCCACGTATGGTGGTTCCGTAGATGTCTTCGTGACGAAGTTCAATGCGACGGGAGAATTCGTCTACTCCACCTATCTCGGCGGCAACGGCTTCGAAGTTACTCGCGACTTCACTGTGGATGCGAGCGGCAACGCTTATATCACGGGCGATACCCCTTCGCCCAACTTCCCGACTGCTAATGCTGTGCAGTCCACATTCGGTGGTCAAAGGGATGTCTTCGTGACGAAGCTGAATGCCACCGGCGGATTTGTCTATTCCACCTACCTCGGCGGCAGCAGTTTCGACGACCTTCCCGTAATCGCTGTAGATATGAGCGGTAATGCTTATATCTTGGGTGAAACCAGTTCTCCAAACTTTCCAACCGCAAATGCCGTGCAGTCTATATACGGCGGTGGCCTTGATGCCTTCGTGACGAAACTAAATACGACAGGCGGGTTCATCTATTCCAGCTATTTCGGCGGCAGTGGCAATGATTTTGGCCGTTTCAGCCCAGTCGTGGATATTAGCGGTAACGCTTATATCGTAAGTGGAACTTCTTCGCCGAATTTCCCGACTGTGAATGCTGTCCAGGCTGCATTCGGCGGCGGCTTTCAGGATGCCTTCGTGATGAAGCTAAACACTATAGGTGGGTTCGTCTACTCCACCTACCTTGGCGGCAGCGGTGTTGAAGGCGTTGGCGACTTCGCTGTAGATGCGAGCAGCAACGTTTATGTTGTGGGTTTTACTTCTTCGTCCAACTTCCCGACGGCGAATGCTGTGCAACCCACCTTGGGCGGATTTAACGACCCATTTGTATTCAAGTTAGCAGAGAACCAACCGCCTATAGCCGATGCCGGTGAACCTTACAGCGTCAACGAAAGCGCCTCGGTCACCGTCACCGCCTCCGGCAACGACCCGGAAAATGGGCCGCTCACCTACGCCTGGGATCTTGACAATGACGGAAGTTTCGAGATTTCTGGCCAGACCGCAACCTTCGATGCAGCTAATCTCGACGGACCAAGCACTCGCACCATCAAAGTTCAAGTCACCGACAACGGCGGTCTCATGGCAACCGACCAAGCGACCGTCAATGTGCTCAATGTCGCGCCGATGGCCACTTTCACCAGTACGTCAACCACCATCATCGTTGGACAAGCTGTAACCTTGACTTTCAGTGACCCACTCGATCCGAGCGCGGCTGATGTCGCGGCCGGCTTTCAGTACTTTTATGATTGCACTGATGATGACACGTTCGAGGACAGTGATCCTGCCGCGACTTCCCACGTCTGTACCTATCCTGCCAGCGGCTCCTTCACTGCCATAGGCCGCGTCAAAGACAAGGATGGTGGCTACACCGACTACACGGTTGACATTGTCGTGCAGACATCACAGGAAGCGACCGGAAGCCTTATCAATCAAGTACAAGCTCTCGTCGACGCCGGCATCCTGAATCAAGGTCAAGGCAATGGCTTAATTGCCAAGCTTGAGGCGGCGACCCAACAATTGGACAATGGCAATATCAATGCTGCGATCAACCAGCTTCAATCCTTCATCAATCAGGTCAATGATTTTATAAGCTCGACCCCGCCAATCCTTACGGCAGCAGAAGGACAACCGTTGCTTGATGCCGCCAATGCGATCATTGCTGTGCTGAGTAATCCTTCGCAAATTGCCGCGGCCGGTTTCAGAAAAGGCGCGAGTGATGGCCTCACTGCTGTTGACCAAAGCAATAACGCACTGCCAACAGGATATCGGTTGGAGCAGAATTCTCCCAACCCATTCAATCCAGTCACCACGATCCAATTTTCCGTGCCCCGCGAGAGCTACGTCCGATTGAAAGTGTATAACTCCTTCGGGGCAGAAGTTGCCACGCTCGCCGATCGGCAGTACGCCCCAGGCACATACAAAATCAATTGGGATGCGAGCCGGTTGGCGACCGGGATTTATCTCTATCGTTTGGAGGCCGAGGGTTTTGCGCAGACGAAAAAATTACTGTTGATGAAATAGGCTTTGATACCTGGCAGCGTGAAGCGTTCACATTCAGACGAATCGTTACACGCTGCCAGGGTCAATCAGATTAAGACGGTGCTGGGTTGTCAGTAATCAGAACTTCAGGACTTTACCTCAATTAGCAGAAAGCGCGCCATTATTTTTTCATCTCTACTTGTATTTTCGATCTTTCTTGCGTATATTATGACACGAAAACTTCTATTGAGCGGCCTCTTTCATACAAATTTTCATTCAGCGTAAGTGATAATTAATTTAGTCCATTTTGTTTATTGGCAAAAATATTTTTTATTTTTGGCATGTATTTTGAGAGCGTTGGGTAAGGTAGTGGAAGAAAGCTTCGGGAAAAGTGCCTGTGGGTGGAGCGTGGAAGAATTGCTCTTTTCGCTTCTTTAGTTGAGTGGTGGCTTTTGTGTCTGTGAATAGTGTCCCGTGCGCGATGGAGTCCTTACCTTTTATTACCTACCTTACGGCCAACAGCTTGATCTGATGGGCGCCAGGCTCTCCAGGGATCAATATAAGTCGAAATCGTTAACCGTTGGATGTCACGGTGTGGTATAAGTGTTTTCACGATCCACGATGGCAACGTCAATGAGTAGGGTGGATAAGAATTTTAAAACCATTTACTTCAGGAGGATAAACATGAAATCATTATCTTGTATTTTCCTACAATTGCTCGTTGTGCTGTCGCTCAGCATAGGGCACACTCCAGTCGCAGCCCAGACGACCCTCCGACCGAATGCGGTCGATGATGCGTTTTTCACGGACCCGGGCACCCTTGTTACCATGCCGGTTCTTGCAAATGATTCAGACCTCCAAGGTCTCCCACTCACGGTGGTCGCCATCAGTGCTCCTGGTAACGGCACGGCTACGTTCAACAACACAACTGTCTTCTATACGCCCAATTCCGGCTTTAGCGGCATTGATTCACTCACCTATACGGTCTCCAATGGTGTGCTAACCAATACGGCTAATGTGGATGCCATCGTTCTGCCGCAGCCCGACTTGATATGGGAGAATGATACGTTCGATCCCTTAAACGTGGGCGCCTTGGCAGGACAAAGCGGCTGGACGGCCGTAAGTGGTGGTGCAAGCCCGCTTGTCATTGACGATACCCCACCCAACAAGTCGGTAAGAATTGATGCTGTGCCAGGGCTGCCCATCAATGTGACGAAAGATGTGGCAGACCAAACAGGAGGGCGGCATAGCTTCACATTCCGTGTACGCGTTGATGGGGCGACTCATATCCCATGTGAAGCCGCTATTGAGGTCCAAACCGACTTCAGCAACGGTTGGAGCAACAAGTTCCGCTACTGCATTGGTCCTCGCATTGCGGTCAATTTCAATTCCAGCGGTGCGGAGACGACAATTGTCGCAACCACTGTGCCGGGACAATGGTATCTCATCCACACCGAATTGAATCTGAATACAAATCTCATAGATGTCTACATTGACGGCGTGCTCAAAGTGAGTGGACTTGCTGTGAATACAGGACCCATTCGCTCGTTGGGCATTACAGGTCAAGATCCGGGAGGTGCGGGCGTTGTTGTCGTTGATAACCTAACGGGTGTAACCGCAAACGGGATCACCGCTGGGGGTGGCTGTGGCAGCGGAAGCGGTACACCGGGCATGCCAAACTATTGGACCGGCTCGGGCGACAGCTTGTGGTCAAATGCCAATAACTGGAGTGCGAGAAGAGTACCAACGGCTACTGACCATGCAATTATCACGCTGGGAGGCACCTATACGGTTATCGTGAATAGCCCTGTGACTGTCGGTAGTCTGACACTTGGGGCGGGCTCAGGTGTGCAAACCTTATGGGTCAGGAATACCACGCTGACCGTGAACAATGATGTCCGTAATTCCGGCATCATCCGTTTGCAGAGCACGGTCAATGCCTCCTCCAACCTGGTCATTCTCAATGGGCTGCTCACCAACAACCGTGTCATCAACGTGGGATTGGGGGGGTTTACTGGTACAATCAATGGGCAGGTGTGTAATCGCTGCAGGGTGGATGTCCATCAAGATCTAACATTTATCGGCACCTTTTACAACCGCTCCATAGTTGACATTGATACGACCAAGCGAATGTCTCTTTCAGGCAGCGCACAGGTATTCAACCAGAACGGTGGAGAGGTCACGGGCAAGGGTGTGCTGGCGCTTTCCAACGGCGCAACGATGAATTTCAATCGGGGTTCAACAACTGGACCCAATCCTCCGTTGTTGACGAACGCGAAGCTAAACTTCGGTCCAGCCGCCACAGGAGTGGCGACGTTCATCATGGACGCCAATGGTGAGTTGAACGGAAACATCGGTGCGGAACAGACTGTTTGGATCAGAAACACCTCCAATACTATCACAGCACCTAGCGGGTTTACCAATGCGGGCGTCATCCGTTTTCAAACTACGGTCAATACCTTCTCCGCCCTGACCATCGCCAGCGGAACACTGACCAACACCGGGGTGATCAACGTGAATGCAGC
>JAKEEU010000011.1 GCA_022616415.1 Candidatus Zhuqueibacterota bacterium
ATCGGTTTGGGGTGTAACAGTTTTTGGCATATTCCTTCCTCCTTGAAGAAATATGCGTTCATTAATTAGCCCTTGTCAAGCTTAAAATTGTGATCTACTGAATCTGGCCAATTATCGTAATGGTAACTGTCCTGCTTTTTCGGTCTCGACTTAATGCAGTATTTGTACGACTACGTAAGGCAGATCTCCCCGGTGGCGTATCTTTGGATTTCCAAGAGGAAATTCAAGAAGTACGGGTTCTGTCTCAACAAGTAGCACAACAGGTGGAGAATCCAAACATACCTGAAGAAAAGAAGCAAAGGCCCAGTATACCAATGACAGAAGCGAATGCAAGAATGGTAAGCTTGGGGTTACGTCCTTCTCCGAGTGGATTAGATATGAATTACTACAGGAATCTCGCCTCACAAGATCCGAATCTGGCTCTAGCCGGTCTGCGAATAGAGATTGATGTTCTTGCAAGGAACCTCGCACAAGGTTTCGGGGTGGATGTTTCAGATCGTGATTCCGGAGGACGGTTGCTACATAAACTTCGTGACTTTGGAGCAATTACACATGAACAACTACAGCTCGCGTTAAAAGTTATGAGACTTTGTAATGCTGCTGTTCATGGACAGGTAGTTTCCAGAGAACAAGCTGATGAAGTAATAGATATTGCCAATGTTCTGAGTGAGAAATATCTGAACTGGCTAAGCTGGGGATTCAATGACGAATGGAAACCCAAAAACAAGAATTAACATAACTGCCTATTGGTGCGGGCTGCTGGGCAGAGACATGATTTCATGCTATGCCAGTTGCAATGTCTCGTTTTCAATCAAACTCTGTCTTGCTCGCAGACGCACATGCTGGCGATGGACGACATTAAAATGATGACGCCGGCTCTTGCGTTTGTGGAAGTAAAGCCATAAATTTAAAATGTGTAAATCAAGGTGGGAGAAAACGAACGATGAGCGACGTTCTCGTAAAAATCAAACGTCTGGTGTTGAAAGGCCATTATAAATTTAGTGAAAAGGCAAGTCTGGAAATGGAAGCCGACGGCATTACAGAATTTGACGTCGTCGAATCCATTCTCAATGCCGTAACGATTTACAAAACGCTTCGGTCAAAGAGTCCCTTACGTGGACAGGCGAAAGAGTATCTTTACGTCATTCAAAGCACAAACTTGGATGGTCTGTTTATATACACCAAAGGAAAATTCTTGCAGAAAGCCGGCGAGGAAACTTACTACTTTCTCATTTCTTCTAAACGATCAGTTTCTGAGTAGAGAATCTTATGAGTAAACTAACATTCTGCCCGACTTGCGGCAGCAAAAAAATCAAACAGGTTCGACGGAATTTGATTCGAAGTTTCCAAGGCCAAACTTACGTCGTGCCGGATTTGGAATATCACGAGTGCCCCGATTGCGGCGAGCGAGTTTACGACCCACAAGCCATGCGCAAAATCGAAGCGCATTCACCGGCGTATGCGAAAAAACGGATAAGGAAAAAAGCGGCATAATGGAAATACTCAACAAAACTTTATCACAAAAAATCACCGAAGCGCGCCAGAAACTCGACGCGCATGTCCGCGAAATCATCCAATGGCACTTTAGCCCCGAAACCGGTTCGCCGTTTTGGCTGGAGTTTGCGCGCAAGCTTAACTTCGATCCGCGCCAGGAAATCGGCGGCTACGCGGATTTGAAAATTTTAGGGCACTTTGAAGACTCGTGGCTGCGAGGCGGGCCGGTGCGGCGCTGGGTGCCGAAAGGTTTTGCCAACGAGCCGCTTTACGTCTTCGAAACCGGCGGCTCGACCGGCGTGCCGAAAACGCGCGTGAACGTCAAAGATTTTCAAACCGATTACGAATTGTTCAGCGCCACGCTGTCGCCGGAAAGCTTTCCGCCCGGCGGTGATTGGCTGATGTTGGGACCATCGGGGCCGCGGCGGTTGCGTTTGGCCATCGAGCATCTCGCGCAATTTCGCGGCGGCATTTGCTTCATGGTCGATCTCGATCCGCGCTGGGTCAATAAGCTCATCAAGCGCGGCGCCTTTCAAGAATTGGAAGCCTACAAGAGCCACGTCATCGATCAAGGCTTGACGGTTCTGCGGGCGCACGAAAATATTCATTGCATTTTTACGACGCCGAAATTGCTCGAAGCGCTTTGCGAGAAAATTAATTTGAAGAAGCACGGCATCAAAGGCATCTTTTGCGGCGGCACGGAAATGACGGCGCAGTTCCACCGTTTCGCGCGCGAAGAGTTGGTGCCAGGCATTGATTTCGTGCCGACTTATGGCAACACGCTGATGGGGCTCGCCTGCCACAAGCCTTTCGATCCGGCGGACAATTACGCCATCACGTATTACCCGCCTTCACCGCGCGCCGTGATTGAGATGGTGAATCCGGATAATCTCGAAGAGACGGTGGATTACGGCAAAACCGGCCGCGTGATGCTGACGACGCTGACGAAAGACTTTTTCATGCCGCGATTTCTGGAACGCGACGAAGGCGAACGCGCCGAGCCAATTGAATTATATCCGTGGGACGGCGTGAGCAATGTGCGGGTCTTTTCGCAGTTGCAAGAATCGGTCGTGGTTGGAGTTTACTAAATATTCACGCCGATTTTCAGGCAAACGAAAAAATGAATCATCTTTTTTTGTACAATTTTAAAGCACAAAATTGACCAACGGATAAAGGCGGCCAACGGATAAAAAACGTGTTACAAAAATCCGTTGGCAGCTTTCATCCATTGGTGATAAAATGACTTTTAGAAGTTGTTGCTGATTTTGATTGCCTAATTCATTAACCCCATCTCAACCTTTATCTCGGAGGAAGGAATCATGTTATCATCAGTCTTGCGTTTTGTGCGGTTGCCGCTCTTGCTGGTTACGATCTGGGCGACCGTCCGCTTCATACTTGGCGTGGCGGGAGTTCCCTACGCGCCGCGCGGCAATGCGATGTTTTCACTTTACAGTGTCATGATGTTGAGTTGTCTTTATTTTGGCGCGCTTTCCAAGAATATCGCTGGATTCAAATGGGGCGGCACGATCTTGACCGGTGTGACCATCGGCGTGTATTCGCAAATTCTCATCCTGCTGGCGACCGTCATCAGCTACGCCGGTGGTCTCAATACGTCGTACTTCGTTCATTGGGACGCTTTGAATGTCGATCCGGCCACGCTCACGCCTCCGGTTTCAATGGCCGACGCGCTTTTACATCCGGAGCAAGTGGCCATGCCGCCGATGTCCCAAGCGCTGGTCGGGCGAGTATTGGGCATCCTCATCAATGGCGCTATCGCCGGCGTTTTCGCCGTCATCGGGCGCGCGCTCAGTGGGCTGGCGCCAAAACCGGCGCAGTAAAAAGCTTGGACAATCATGAAGAAAAAAATCTGTGTACGAGCCAAACTGTCGCTTGGCTTGTGCAGCTTCCATTTGGTGATTTTCATTGCCGTTGTTGCGCTCGGCCAGACCGATGCCAGCTCGTGGCGCACGCTGCCGAATGCGCCCGTTGCGCCTGATAATGGCCGCTTCGACGATGTCTTTTTCATCAATCCGGAGACCGGGTGGATTGCAAACGTCGCCGCCGGCAAAATATACAAAACGACGGATGGCGGCGAAAGCTGGATAGAACAAATAGAAGCCCGAAATGTATTTGGGTATTTCGTCGGTTTCAGGTGCGTCGGATTTGCGAGCGAGCAGCTTGGTTGGGCCGGCAATATCAACCTTCATAACATTCCCGTAGCGAGGCGTTCTTTGTTTGAAACCAGAGACGGCGGCAGAACTTGGGCCAATATTTCAGATCGCATTAGCGGGCCTGATCCGGCGGGCATCTGCGGACTTTGGGTGGTCAATGACAGGCTTGTTTATGGCGCCGGAAGATGGAACGGCCCGCCGATGTTTATTAAAAGCACGGACGCCGGCATGAGTTGGGCTGCACTCGATCTGCGCCCTCTGGCCACGGGTTTGGTTGACGTTTTCTTTTTCAACGCCGACTCCGGCCTGATTGTCGGCGGCAAAGGCGTGGGCTCCTCGCTGGAAGAGCAAAATGCCAGCCAGTCAGTGATTCTTTTCACCGCCGACGGGGGAAAAACCTGGAAAACCGTTTACGAGGGCACGACCAAAGGCAAATGGTGCTGGAAGATCTCATTTCCAACGCGCACGATCGGTTATGTGGCGACGCAAGGCCCGACCGGTGACGGCATCATTCTGAAAACGACCGATGGCGGCTTGACCTGGCAAGAGAAATTTGTCGGCGTTGGATTGGGCTTTTCGGGCATCGGCTTCGCCACCAGCCAAAAAGGATGGGTCGGCGCGCTTGGAGCTTATGAGACCTTGGACGGCGGCGAAAGCTGGCAGGAAGTCGCCAACGTTGGCCAGCGCATCAATCGCTTTCGCATCTTGAGCGCCACGCTGGGTTATGCCGCCGGCGAAACGGTATATAAATTTTCTTCGGACCAATCGACAAGCGTATTCGACAACAAAAACGCCGGCCCGACGGCTTTCGCGCTTTTGCAGAACCATCCCAATCCGTTCGAGGCCTCAACGACGATTGCATACCATCTCAAACAAAGCGGCTTTGTCGAGCTGAGCGTGTACAACGTCCGTGGGCGGACCGTGGCGATATTGGTTCGTGAGCATCAGCCGGCCGGAAAATACGGCGTGGCGTTTGACGGATCAAAACTGCCGAACGGCATTTATTTTTGCAAAATTCAATCCGGCAATGTTGTCGAGGCGCGAAAAATGATTTTAATGAGATAGAGCTGCAAATGACTGATTTCGAGCGCTGGCGGGAGCTTTGGAAGGAACTGAACTGCAAGACCAACGCCGACGAGGTGTTCCGCGTTCTCGTGACGTGCTATTCCGAACCACATCGCGCCTATCATACTCTCGATCACATTCGGCATAGCCTCAATGAATTCGAAAGCGTGCAGCACCTGGCAGTGCGTGGCAAGGAGATCGAGTTGGCGATCTGGTTTCACGATGCTGTTTACAAGCCAGTGGCAAAGGACAATGAAGAGCGCAGCGCACGTCTGGCGGAACAGTTCCTTCTCGAAGCCGAAGTGCCGGCCACAATTGTTGAGAGCGTTTCCAAGCTCATCCTGGCGACTAAACACGTCAACATACCGCACGAGCCGGACGCTCGGCTGCTTGTTGATATTGATCTTTCGACGCTTGGCGCACCTGAGGAGATTTTTGACGAATACGAAAAGAACATACGGTTCGAATATAAACACGTGCCATGGCTGTTTTACAAAAGGAAACGAGCTGCCCTTTTAACGTCATTCTTGAGCCGTCCCAACATCTACCTCACTGAAGAATTTCGTGATCGCTGCGAGGCGCAGGCGCGCCGGAATTTGGCGCGGTCGCTAGCAAGACTTCGCGCGTGAGAAAAACTAGCAGAAACGGCTTTGACAAAAAATGACATTGATCAAAATATATGCTGCACATTCCACTCCTACGCGCTGGCAGGCCCTACACAAGTTTGGACGTCGTTGCGCTGCCGCATTTTCGAACCGGTGAGCCGGCGGCGAGAATCAGCCAAGCCAATCGCGGCTTAATTGCCAAAGATTTCGGCGCAGCAGAAAAAAATCAGCGCGCCCTGCAAGCGTTTTCTATCGCGCAGCTTTTGGCAATTTGCAAAAAGGCCGCGCAGCTTTTCACGGAAGCCGAGTTGCCTTTGGGCGACGATCTTCAATCTGCCGAGGACTATGTTCATCAATTATCCGCCACCACCGGCATGCCCGAAGCGCTTTGCCGCAAAAATATGGCGAAGATCAATTTAGTGCTCGCCGAGATGGAGACGGTTTTGGGCGGCTTGACGCGCGGAATTGATCTTTCCATTCTCGACACCGGATGGATAGAGCAAAATCATCGGCCGTTGAGTTTTTTCTGTCAAACGCAGACGTTAGGCGCGGTGTTGCCGAGCAACTCGCCAGGCGTGCATTCGCTCTGGCTTCCGGCAATTCCGCTGAAAGTGCCGCTCGTGCTCAAGCCGGGCCGCGAGGAGCCGTGGACGCCGTTTCGCATCGCGCAAGCTTTCATCGCCGCGGGCTGTCCGCCGGAGGCTTTCAGCTACTATCCTTCCGATCATTCCGGCGCCACGGAGATTTTGCTGCGCTGCGGGCGCTCGATGTTTTTCGGCGATCAATCTTCGGTGCAAGCGTGGGCCAAAGATGGCCGCGTACAAATTCATGGGCCAGGCTGGAGCAAGATCATCATCGCCGCCGACAAAATAGCCGAGTGGGAAAAATATATTGACGTCATCGTAACTGCGACTGTAGAAAATGGTGGAAGATCTTGCCTCAATGCTTCCGGAGTTTGGATTCCCGATCATGGCCGTGAAATCGGCGAAGCATTAGCGAAACGCCTGGCTCAAATCGAGGCGAAGCCGATGGACGACCCCAATGCACAAATTGCCGCTTTTACCAACAAGAAATTTGCCAAACGCATCAATGAAATGATCGACAGCCAGCTCAAAATTTCCGGCGCGGAAGATTTGACCGCCCAATATCGCGACGGCAAACGGCTGGTTGAAAAAGACGGCTGCACGTTTCTGCTGCCGACCGTCGTTTGGTGTGAGAATCCCGGGCATCCGTTGGCTAATGTCGAATTTTTGTTTCCTTTTGTCAGCGTCGTTGAGGCGCCGCAAGACGAGTTGTTGACGTGGATGGGTTCAACTTTGGTTGGCACTGTAATTACCGAAGATGAAAAGTTTATTAAAGGTGTTTTCGATTCCCCCAATATCGACCGTTTGAATCTCGGCCCGATTCCGACCAGCCGAATTTCGTGGGATCAGCCGCACGAGGGAAATTTGTTCGAGCATCTTTACCGGCAGCGCGCCTTCCAAAAGATGGAGTGATGGAGTTTTGGAGTGATGGATTATTGGATCAATGGATTAATGGAGTGTAAATGATGCGTAGTTGTTATTGCGCAGGAATCTTTTTTGTTTCCAGTGATTTTCTTAAGTTCTAAAAAGATTCTTGCAGAATGACAATATTAGCGATGGAGTTATTGAACTTTTGGATTGGGGCTTCTTCACTTCAAAAGGGAGCGCTCATGACGGCACGCGAAATTATTCAGAAAAAACGGGATGGCAAAACCCTGACTGAGAGCGAGATCAACTTTTTTATTCATGCTTATCTGACCGGTGAGATTGCCGACTATCAGATGTCGGCGCTGCTCATGGCGATTTACTTTCAGGGCATGAGCTTTGACGAAACCGTGACGCTTACTCGCATCATGCGCGACTCCGGTGAAGTGGTCGATTGGTCGCATCTTCCCGGCGCCAAAGTTGACAAGCACAGCACCGGCGGTGTCGGCGATAAAGTTTCGTTGATTCTCGCGCCGTTGGTTGCGGCTGCCGGTGTTTATGTTCCCATGATCTCCGGCCGCGGCCTCGGCCACACCGGCGGCACGCTCGACAAGCTCGAATCGATTCCCGGATTCAACACGAGGCTTCCCATCCCGCGTTTCAAAAAACTGGTTGAAGAGATTGGCGCGTGCTTGATTGGCCAAACTGAGGCCATCTGCCCGGCCGATCGCCGTATTTACGCGCTGCGCGATGCGACGGCAACTGTGCAATCCATCCCGCTGATTTGCGGCAGCATTCTCAGCAAAAAAATGGCGGAAGGAATCGACGCGCTCGTGCTCAACGTCAAGGTTGGCAACGGCGCCATCTTTGAAGATGCCGGCGCCGCGGAAAAATTGGCCACGCATTTGGTTCGCACCGCCGCGGCTTTCAATTTGCGCACCGTCGCTTTGCTTACGGATATGTCGCAACCGCTCGGTGCCGCCGTTGGAAATTGGGTTGAAGTTTGCGAAGCGTTCGACGTGCTCAAGGGCGGCGGCCCGCAGGACGTCCGTCAAGTCACGCTCGCGCTCGGCGCGCTGATGTTGCAACTCGCCGGCAAAACTAAAGATTTGCAAAGTGGTGTGAACCAGCTCCGCCCGTTGCTTGACGACGGCGCTGCTTGGCAAAAATTTTTGGAGATCGTCAAAGCCCAGCAAGGCGATACGAGTTTTGTCGAGTATCCGGAGAAATACCCTGCACCAAAACACCGCCGCGAAGTGAAGGCCGAAGCGGATGGCTACGTGACCGCCATCAATGCGCGAGAAATCGGGCGGCTTTGCATGCTGCTCGGCGCCGGCCGCAAAACAGTTGAAGATAAAGTCGATTATACCGCCGGCATGTTCATTCACAAAAAGATCGGGGATCGAGTTCGCCGCGGCGAGCCTTTAGTGACGCTGCAAAGTTCGGGGCAGCCGCCTGATGATGAATTCGAACGCGCCGTGCGAAGCTGCTTTACGATTGGCACTCGTCCTCCAGCTACAGCGTCCAGGCTCATTCAGAAACTTTTGGATGTTAATGGCGCTCGCTCAGTTTCAGAGATTGAATGAGATCACTTGACTTTGTACTGCAAATTTGTCAAAATTAGCCTTGACTTTTTAGCAGAAGTGTCTTATTTTAAAATTTGTTCCTGTCAACGAAGCCCGGCCAGGTAGCTCAGTCGGTAGAGCAACGGACTGAAAATCCGTGTGTCCGCGGTTCGATTCCGCGCTTGGCCACCACGTCAAAAAAGACAAAACCGACAAAGAGCTAATAAGGCAAATTGCCTGGTGGAGTGATGGGTTGGCTCCTTTTCTTTTTTGGCTCTTTATCTTTTTTGGCAAGCCACCTTGGCTCAGTTGGTAGAGCGGCTCACTCGTAATGAGCAGGTCGCCGGTTCGATTCCGGCAGGTGGCTCGAATGGAGGGAGGATGGATTCAATACGTGAACTGAATTGATAAATTGGTTAAGGAATGCTGGAGTTTTGGAGCGATGGATTATAGGAATGGATTGTTGAGGTTCCATCAATCCAAAGCTCCATCGATCCAACACTCCATCAATCCATTTTTTTGGTTGGTCCCTCATGAAGAAAACCTCCCTTTTCCTGCTTCTATTTGCGCCGTCCGTTTTCGCTGCCGATCCGATTGGGTTTGCTTTCTTGCGCGTTCCGGTGGGCGCTCGCCAAGCCGCCATGGGTGCGAGCTTCCTGGCGGTTTCAAAGGACGTGCACGCGATCTACTATAATCCTGCCGGCATTGCCAATTTGCCGATGCGGTCGGGCGCGTTCGGTTATCTAAACCACGTTCTCGACATTCAAAGCTTTTTCGGCGCTTACGTGCATCCGCACCCGCGCGGCAGTTACGGCGTCGCGGTCAATTTTACCGACTATGGCGATTTCACTGAAACCGACGTGACCGGTGCCGAAACCGGCAAGACATTTGGCGCCAATACCGTTGCCGCTTATTTGACTTATTCTCGATTGCACGCCGAGCGCTGGCTGTTCGGTGTCAACCTCAAGCTGCTCCGCATGGAGCTGGCGCAATACAGCGCTGACGGCGTCGCGGTGGACTTGGGCGTGATTTATCATTCAACCATCATGGACAATCTGACGTTCGCGGCCGGCGTGTTCAATCTCGGCAAAGAACGCTCGCCCTTTATTCGCACCAAGGAAGCTTTGCCATTGAATTTTCAGCTCGGCGTGTCGAAACGATTGGCCCATCTGCCATTGTTGTACAGCCTGACATTGCTCAAATATCAAGACGAGGATCTGAGATTTCGCGCCGGCGGTGAATTTACCCTCTCCAAGAGCTTGTACCTGCGCTTGGGATACGATACTGTGGGCAGCGATCAAAAGGTGGGCACGGATCGAGACCGCTTTGCCGGCGTTTCATTCGGGTTGGGCTTTGCGATTCACGACTACGTGTTGGACTACAGCCTCTCTTCATTTGGCGAAGTGGGAAGTCTCAATCGCTTGAGCTTTTCGATGACGTTCTGAGTTTTTTCGCCTTGTGAAAACCAACGCGGACAGCATGGACAAACGCGGAAGCATAGCCTGACGTCGATCGCCGCAACCCAACGGGCGCAGCCAAATGAGAAAAACCCTTGCCGAAAAAGCAAAGATTCAATTTGAAAGAGACTAAAACAAAAAAGCACCCGTTTTCGGGTGCTTTTTATTTTTAATGACGCTTATGTTTTCAAACGGCTGAAGTCATTTCGGTAGCCGGCTCGAAAGCCGTTGCTGGCGTAGTGTTCACAGCGGGCATTTCAACAGCCGGGGCAGAAATAGTTGCCGGCTCAACCGGCGGCCCAACCCGCGCTTTGTGCGGCGCCTTCATCACTTTACCGGCTTTCAGGCATTTGGCGCAGACTTTAATGCGCTTCACCTGCCCGTCGACCAGCGCACGCACATGGCGAAGATTGGGCAGCCATCGGCGCAGCGTCGTGTTGTGCGCGTGGCTGATCGCGTTGCCCACACTTCCATGTTTGCCGCAAATATCACATACTTTGGCCATTTTTTGCTCCGTACTAAGAATTTTTCTTTTTTTTAGCGCAAACGTTATTCCACAAAATATGGCGTTTGACTTTTAGACGCATCACTCGTTAATAAAAAGCGACTCTAATTATACGAAAAATCTGCGTTAAAAGCAAGCACTAAAACCAAATACCCCAATTTGATATTTAAAAAAATGAAAACCAAGGAAAATCGGGTTGAGCTTTTGTATGTCAAAATTAAAGAAGAAGGCTTGCAACTGAAGCGAATTTCTGTTATATTCTTATAGTCGTTGTGTTTGCAAATAATAACAATATCAATCCCATGCGAGCTTTGCACCTTCATCATTGGCAAGGATGATTATGAGCCGAACACGCGTTCTCATTATGGGCGCCGCTGGGCGCGATTTTCATAATTTCAATACGGTTTATCGCGATAATGAAAAATACAACGTCGTCTGTTTCACGGCGACGCAAATTCCCGACATCGAGGGCCGACGCTATCCGGCGCAGCTTGCCGGCACGCTGTATCCGAGCGGTATTCCGATTCACCACGAGCGGGAATTGGTGCAACTGATTCATAACGAAAAAATAGATGAAGTCGTTTTTGCCTACAGCGATGTTTCGCACGAATACGTGATGCACAAAGCGAGCGCCGCTTTGGCCGCCGGCGCTTCGTTCAAGTTCATCGGCACCGCCGAAACCATGCTCAAAAGCAACAAGCCGGTAGTGGCGATTTGCGCAGTGCGAACCGGCAGCGGCAAGAGCCAAACCACCCGCCGCGTGTCGCAGATTCTGAAAAGCCTTGGCAAGAAATTGGTGGTGGTTCGCCATCCCATGCCTTACGGCGATCTGGCCGCGCAAGCCGTGCAGCGTTTTGGCAGCTTCGAGGATTTGGATAAGCAGCATTGCACGATCGAAGAACGCGAGGAGTACGAGCCGCACTTGCGCATGGGCACGGTAGTTTATGCTGGAGTCGATTACGCTGCGATTCTTGAGGGCGCTCAAGCCGAAGCCGATATTGTTTTATGGGACGGCGGCAATAATGATACGCCGTTCTTCAAGCCGGATTTGCACATCGTCGTGGTCGATCCCTTGCGTCCCGGCCATGAAACCCATTATCACCCCGGCGAGACGAATTTGCGCATGGCGGACGTGGTGGTGATCAATAAAGAATCGAATGCGCGGCCGGAGGATATTGAGAGCGTGCGTGACGCCATTCGAGCTAATAATCCGGATGCTGATATTGTCGATGCGGCGTCACCGATTTTTGTCGAAGATTCCGGCGTCATTCGCGGCAAACGGGTCTTGTGCATCGAAGACGGCCCGACGCTCACACACGGCGAGATGACGATTGGCGCCGGCGTCGTGGCGGCACGAAAATTCGGTGCGCAAGCCATCGTCGATCCGCGCCCGTTCTTGAAGGGAAGTTTGGTTGACACCTTCAAAATGTATCCCGGCATCGGCACGTTGCTGCCGGCCATGGGTTATGGTGAAAAACAAGTTCATGATTTGGAAGCAACCATCAATGCCACGGACTGCGACGCCGTGGTCATCGCCACGCCGATTGATCTGCGCCGCCTGGTGAAGCTCAACAAGCCGGCGACGCGCGTCACTTACGAGCTGCAAGAAATCGGGCAGCCGATGTTGTCGGATTTTTTAAAACGCTTTGCATAAAATTTCGTTCAACGTGTAACGTGTAACGATCTATGAATTGACCGTTTGGCGAATTTGATGAAAGTTTGGTTTAAAGAGCGTTACACGTTTCACGTTACACGGAAGCCTCATGAACCGGAAAACCGTTGTCATTGCTTTCGGCGGCAACGCCATCACCCGCGAATTTGAAGAAGGCAATATTTATCAGCAATTCGTCAATACGCGGCGGAGTCTGGTTGGCGTCGTCGCGCTGGTGGAGCAGGGACATCGGGTGGTGCTTTCGCATGGCAACGGTCCGCAGGTGGGCAACGCGTTGATTCGCGTCGAAGCCACGCGCCATTTGGCGCCGCCGCTGCCGTTGGGTGTGATCGTCGCCGATTTGCAAGGCGGCATGGGTTACATGATTCAGCAATCTTTGTTGAACATGCTGCACCAGCACGGCATTCAAAAAGAAGTCGTCACGCTGATCACGCAAGTGGTGGTGCATCCGGATGACCCGTCGATCAAAAATCCGACGAAGTTTGTCGGGCCGTTTTATCCACCGGAAAAAGTCGAAGAGCTGCGGCACCAGCACGGCTGGATTTTGAAAGAGGACCGCGGGCGCGGCTGGCGTCGCGTCGTGCCCTCCCCGGAGCCGCTCGCAATTGTCGAAAAAAACGTCATCAAAGAATTGGTGGCGAACGATCGCATCGTCATCGCGGCCGGCGGCGGCGGCATTCCGGTTTACCTTGACCGCGAGGGGCGGCTCGAAGGCATGAATGCGGTGATCGACAAAGACCTTTCGACGGCGATTTTAGCGCGCGACATCGGCGCCGACGAGTTGGCGATTTTGACCGGCGTCGAAAAAGTGGCCATCGATTTTGCCAAATCAACACAGCGCTGGCTGGATCGGATGACAATAGACGAAGCAAAACAATTTCTCGCCGCAGGCCAATTTCCGGCCGGCAGCATGGGACCGAAGATTCGCGGCGCCATCAATTTTCTTGAGAACGGGGGCAAGCGCGTGGTGATTACTTCGATAGAAATGCTGGCTGAGGCGATGCAGGAGAAAACGGGAACGACGATTGAGTGAAATCTTGCGGGGTAGTTTATGACTTCTCAAATTCTCGAACGAATTCGCGAATGGAGAGAATTATGTATAATTATCGCTGCGAGTACTGCGATGGCACAGGCCGTCCTAAGCGCGTTAATCGGGAGGCTTTCAAGCATCGTGACGGTTTCGTTATCATGAAGGACATCACTACTGGTGTCTGTGGCAAATGTGGCAACCGTTACTACAGCGCCGATATCCTACGGCGGGTTGAAGCTATTACCAGCGGACAAGCTCCTGCTGACGCGGAAGAACGTGTGGTGGTCGGGCATTTAGCATGAAAACTTACGCTGAATTTCTGCGCGGCTACGTCAGCAAAAAAGGTGCTTTGTTGGCGCCGCAGGAATCTAAATATCCGCACTGGGTTTTCGTGATCAAAAAGCCGCCTTCCGATTTTGGCACGGCCAAACTTGTCGGCGTCGGCGCGGATTATGCAGAGTTCGAGGTTGGCAATGGCTTGCGTTTTGTGCCGCTGAATCTGTTGGTGTTGGAGGTGGAATGATGCCGTTTTACTACTTGGTTTTTGTTGAGGAAAGGAGATTGAAAAATGGGCAAAGTCATCGAAAAGATTAAACTCACAAATATCTTTGACCCTTCAAAATTCGTTGAAATTGATGCGGTCATTGATTCCGGTGCCACGATGTTGGCGCTGCCTCAGGATGTTGTTGATAAATTGGCTTTGCAAAAAGATCGCGAAGTCAGGGTGCGGTATGTCAATAATCATAGCGAGGGCAAATCTATCTATGGCGTTGCAAAGTTGGAGTTGGCTGGACGCAGAGGCAATTTTGATGTTCTTGCTGAACCGATTGGCGCTACCCCACTAGTCGGACAAGTCGTGCTTGAGCTTCTTGATTTATTAATTGATGCCAAAAGCAAAAAGCTCATTCCGAATCCTATATCGCCAGAGATGCCGATGATGGAAATTTTGTAAGAATGGCATAAACTACTCTTGAGGAGGAAACCGCTTGAAAATTCACGAATATCAAGGCAAAGAAATTTTGCGAAAATTTGGCGTGGCGGTGCCGCAGGGCAAGGTTGCCGGCACTGCTGAAGAAGTAGGTGTGATTGCGGACCAATTGGGTGGCGGAACGGTTGTCGTTAAGGCGCAAATTCATGCCGGCGGTCGTGGCAAAGGCGGCGGCGTGAAGATTGCCAAAAATCCACACGAAGCTTACGAGATTGCCAAAACCATGATCGGCATGCAGCTCGTCACTCACCAGACCGGGCCGGAAGGCAAGCGCGTCAACAAAGTTCTGGTGGAACAGGGCTTGAGCATCGCCCGCGAGCTGTATGTCGGTATCGTGCTCGACCGCGCCGTCTCGCAGCTCGTCATGATGGCCAGCACCGAAGGCGGCGTAGAAATTGAGAAAGTCGCCGCAGAAACGCCTGAGAAAATTTTGAAGGAGTACATCGATCCGCTCAGCGGTCTCCGTCCGGCGCAGGCGCGCAAGCTCGCATTCGGACTCGGCCTGCAAGGCGAAGCCTTCAAAAACGCGGTGAAATTTTTCCACGCGCTTTATAAAGCTTATGTTGAATCGGATTGCTCGCTTGCCGAAATCAATCCGCTCGTAGTGACGAACGATGGACAGGTGTTGGCGCTCGATGCCAAAATCAATTTTGACGACAACGCTTTGTACCGCCATCCGGAATATGCCGAGCTGCGCGATCTTTCTGAAGAAGAGCCGCTCGAAGTTGAAGCTTCAAAATACCGGCTCAACTATATCAAGCTCGATGGCGAAGTCGGCTGCATGGTCAACGGCGCGGGCTTGGCGATGGCGACGATGGACATCATCAAGCTTGCTGGCAGCTCGCCGGCAAATTTTCTCGACGTCGGCGGCGGCGCGAGTCCGGAAACGGTTGAAAACGGCTTTCGCATTTTGCTCTCGGATAAAAACGTCAAAGCCGTGCTCATCAACGTGTTCGGCGGCATCGTGCGCTGTGACCGCATTGCCACTGGCGTGATCCAAGCGGCGAAGAACGTCCACATCAGCGTGCCGCTCGTCGTTCGCCTTGAAGGCACCAATGCCGCAGAGGCGGCGCAATTGCTCAAAGACTCCGGCCTGCCGCTGATCGTCGCGAGCAATTTGAAAGACGCGGCGGAGAAGGTTGTGGCGGCGATTCGGGCGTAGCTCGCTCGTAGCACAGCCGGCCCGACTGTCAATAAATTGGCGAGAATATGGAAACCGCAACTTCATCTATGAGCTCAAAGCACTCAGTCCAAAAACGAGCAGGAGAATTGTTGGATTGGTTGATTGCTTTTTTGCCGGGCACGATTCCTTCATCTGCCGAGGATGCTATTCTCGATGGTCCTGACGATGTGCATGCACTATTTTGGCATCGTAGCGAGCTGCAAAAGATTTTAGAGACAACACCGGAAGCGCTGAACCAAATTCAAAGAAGCAAGTTGGCCAAGCTTGACCGTGACATCAGGGCGGCGGCGCTGCTTTTGGTCGGCGCCGGCAAGGGAATGCTTCATCGTTAACGAAATGGCCGTTATGACCGCTCACACTGGTGGTGGTATTTGGATGACATTCTCATCGAAGAGAGTTTTGCAAATCCGGATGTGAAATTAGGAGGCAAGTTTGCATTCTGGGAAGAAGTTGATGGCTTGCCGAGGGTGGCTAATTGCAAAACCGTTGCTAATGAACATCCAAGATTCAACGAAGCGATTTGATAGGATGGAAGGGGAAGCCGATGCCGTGGCCAGAAGCGCAGATTGACGAGTTGATCGAACAGGTGCGGAGAGATTTCGCTCTCTGCATTGTTACCGATAATTTTGATGCGAAACTGCTGTGGCACGGCGTAACTCTGAAACAAGCCGAAGCGGCGATAGGCAAGCATAGTTTTATTGGCCGCTATTACAGCGATAGCCCTACAATCGGATTTTGGGATCAGCGACGCTATATCTTTGTGGCGTGGAAATCTGAATATCAGACGCGCGTCAAAACTTGCTTTATCGTTCGTGATGGTTTAGCTTATTTCAGAAGACAAGATGATTTTGAACTTATCTGGTCGCCCAAGTGAAGATGAAAAAAGTTTTTTCAAAAACGAATGGGAAGTCGAGATCAGCTATTCAAAAAAAGGCGACGGAATTGCTGGAGTGGATGATTGATTTTTTGCCAGCGGCCATTCTCCCTACCCTTGAAAAAGCCGTTCTCGACGAAAGCGGTGAGGTACACGCACTTTTCTGGCACCGCAGCGAGCTTCAGTATCTTTTGACAAAAGAGCCGGAGGCACTCAATGCACTTCAGCTTGACCAGCTTGCCGATTTAGACAAGAAAATCAGAGCGTCAGCACTTTTATTATATGCCTCGGAAAAAGGGACGCTGCAGCGTTACCGGCAGGGAAGATACGATCATTCCCACTGGTGGTGGTATTTGGACGATCTTCTCCAAGAAGAGTTAATGGCCAAGCGGCGCGCGAAGCTAAACGTCTCGTATCCATTTGTTTCTGAAGTTAACGAACGTATGTTAAAAGTCGCCGAGCCGCGTGCCCCGTACGGCCGTCGAACGAATGCACGAAAAAAAGAGTCAAAATGAATAGTAATCCGAGGAGGAACATTTGAGTATTCTGGTTGATAAAAAAACACGCGTGCTGGTGCAGGGAATCACCGGCGGCGAGGGATCGTTTCATACGACCCAAATGATCGAATATGGCACCAACATCGTTGCCGGCGTGGTGCCGGGAAAGGGCGGACAAAAATTTAACGGCACTGTGCCGATTTTTAATACGGTGGCAGACGCCGTGCGAGAAACCGGCGCCAATGCGGCGGCGATTTTTGTTCCGCCGGCGTTTGCGGCAGATGCGATTTTGGAATCCGCATCTGAAGGCGTTGCGGTGATCGTCACGATTACTGAAGGCATTCCCACAACCGACATGCTGGCGGTGAAAGCGTTTTTGAACAAGACCGGCGTACGCATGATCGGCCCGAATTGTCCGGGCATCATCTCGCCGGGCAAGTGCAAGATCGGCATCATGCCGGGCTTCATTCACCAGCCGGGGAGAGTCGGCGTGATTTCCCGCAGCGGCACGTTGACGTATGAAGCGGTGAAACAGCTTTCCGATCTCGGCATCGGCCAGTCGACTTGCATCGGTATCGGCGGTGATCCCATCATCGGCACGACACACACGGATGCTTTGAGGCTTTTTGCCGAAGACGATGGCACCGATGCCGTCGTGCTCATCGGCGAAATCGGCGGTACGGCCGAAGATGAGGCCGCGGCTTATATCAAAAGATATTTCGACAAACCGGTTGTCGCGTTCATCGCCGGCCGCACGGCGCCACCGGGAAGGCGAATGGGACATGCCGGCGCCATCATCGCGGGCGGCAAAGGTACGGCGGCGGAAAAAATGGAAGCCCTGCGCAAAGCCGGCGCGTATGTTTGCGAAAGCCCGGCGGAGATCGGCGCAATGATGCAAAAGACGCTAGGCAAGACGAAGAAGGTGTTTGCGATCAAAACATCTTCGGCGAAAGCGAAAAGTAAAACGAAGAAGCCGCAGGGCAAAACCAAGCGAGTCGCGGTTGCCACCGGCCGGTGAATTTTTCATTTACAAAATATGTCATTCTGTAAGGATCTTTTTTGTATTTTATGACAGCCGATTGTTTTGGGTTCAAAAAAGAGTCCTTCGGAATGACATTGAGCTTATGCCGTTGAATTTGTACAAAGAATAAAATTTTATTTCTGCAAGGAGAAACAACTTTGGAACGCACCCTCGCAATTCTCAAGCCCGATTGTGTTGCAGCGAAGAAAATGGGCAAAGTGCTCGACCGTATCGAAGCCGCAGGCTTTCATATTATTGGCATGAAAATGACTCGGCTGACTCCCGAAGTGGCCGGAAAATTTTATGAAGTCCACATAGAGCGCGGCTTTTATAAAGATTTGGTCAGCTTCATGTCGAGCGGCCCGGTGGTCGTGCTCGCCCTGGAAAAAGAAAATGCAGTTGCCGAATTTCGCAAGCTGATCGGCGCCACCGATCCGGCTGAAGCCGCGGCGGGAACGATTCGGCGGGATTTTGCCACCAGCAAGCAAAATAACATCGTACACGGCTCGGACTCGCCGGAAAATGGCCGCCACGAAGTCGCATTTTATTTCTCGCGCCAAGAGCTGATCGAAGCGCGATAGTTTCGTCGTCATTTTGGCAAGGAGGATTATCATGGAACCTGAAAATCGGCGCATCGCATGGATCGGCGGGTTGTTGGTCTTGTTGCTCGCGGGTTTGTTGGGTTGGATTTTGTTGAGCAGAAAACAAGCGGACGAGCCGATAGCGGTATCGACGCCGACACCGGATACGACGTTTACCACCCCGATAACTGAGCCGCCAGCCGATCTGCCGCCGCAAGAGTCGCCCAAGCCTCAGATTGTCGTCGAAGACGGCAAATACACCGTCCAAGTTTCGTCGTGGCAAACACGGCGGCGCGCGGAAGAAGATGCCGAGCGATATGCGGCAAAAGGATTTAATGCCTACATACAGGAAGCCTACATTCCGAGCAAAGGCGGGACATGGTATCGCGTCCGCGTTGGCCGTTATGCAACCCAAGACGATGCTGAACAAATGGCCTCCCAATTGGCCGGACTGCTGGAAGCCGGTTTTTGGGTGGATCGTTATCGGCAAGGAAATCAGTGAAGTCGAACTTGTATAGGGCAGGGGCAAATGAAGGCCGGCTTGGGTTACGCCCGTTGGGCACGACGGCTTCTCAATTTTTGTTACATCCTGCTGTCCAAGCCGGACTTCGCCCTTTGGTGATTTTTATCTTGACTTAGAACGCTTTCTTTTATAAATTCTTGACTAATCTTTATTGGCCGCTTTGACATGAAGATTTCGCTTATACGCCTGGCGGAAGGGCTGCACACGCTTAACTTCGTGGCGAAGCTGGCGGAGTTCGATCTGGAAAATCACCCCAATCTGCGCGATGACGTGCAGATCACGGTGGAGCTAGAAAAACGGTCGCCGCATTATTTTTTGAAAAAGCACGTTCGCGCCACCGGCCGCTTTTGGTGTGACCGCTGTACGAAAGAAATTGAAACGCCGTTGCTCGACGAGTCGCGCAGCGTTTTTTCGAGCGATGAAGACATGGCGGCGCGAGATGAAGAGGTTCACCTCATCGCCGCCGACGCAAAAGAGCTCGATATTACCGGTGATATTCGCGATACGCTCTTGCTCTCGCTTCCCATGAAGTTGCTCTGCTCGGAGAGCTGTCGCGGCTTGTGCGCCGGATGCGGCGTCAATTTGAACGAAGAACCTTGTCGGTGCGCTGCTTCCCCCGCGGATCCGAGGTGGGAAGCGTTGCGGAAGCTGTTATAATGATTTTGCCATAATCGTTATGCATTTTTTAAAATAGTTACGCCGGATTTTTTGGACTAAAAAAATCCCGGTTTCGTATTCATTAACAGTAACGAGGAGAAGCAGTGCCAAATCCGAAACGAAGACACTCTCGCACCCGCCGTGACAAGCGGCGGACGCATTGGAAACTTTCTGCGCCGAATGTGGTGGCTTGCTCGAATTGCCGCCAGCCGAAATTGCCGCATCGCGCTTGTCCGAATTGTGGCTATTACGGCGAGCGTTCCGTGTTTTTGCCGCGTGAGCAATAATTTTGAACGTTGAGAATAGGATATGCGTATTGCAGTGGATGCCATGGGCGGGGATTACGCGCCGGCTTCGATCGTGCTGGGCGGCCTGGAAGCGGCCAAAGCAGCCTATGGCGCCTACGAGGTCGTTTTTGTGGGCGACAAGGCACAGATCGAACAGGAAATCAGCCGGCACCCGCTTTTGACGCGAGGGGAGAATGTGCGGTTCTCCATTCATCACGCTTCTGAAAAAATCGAAATGTGTGACGTGCCGACGGTTGCTTTGAAGAAAAAGAGAGACGCCTCCATTTTGGTGGCGGCACGGCTGCACCAAGAGGGCAAGGTTGATGCGATTGTCAGCGCCGGACACACCGGTGCCGCCATGGCCGCGAGCTTGATGGCGCTTGGACGCATTCGCGGGGTGAACCGGCCGGGCATCGGCTCGCTCATTCCGAATGGGTATGGCGTAACGATGCTGATCGACGTCGGCGCCAACGTCGATTGCAAGCCGATTCACCTCGTGCAATTCGGCATGATGGGCAGCATTTTCATGAACCGTGTTCTCGGCATCGAGGCGCCTAAGGTGGCATTGTTGAGCAACGGTGAAGAGCGCTCGAAAGGCACCGAAGTGACGCGCGAAGCGTATCGCATGCTGGAGACGAGCCGCGTCAATTTCACCGGCAACGTCGAGGGCCGTGACATCTTGAAAGGCAGCGCCGACGTGGTAGTGTGTGACGGTTTCGTCGGCAACGTCATTCTCAAGTTTGCCGAGAGTCTCGGCGGCGTGTTTCGCCATCACATCAAGCGCCAGATTGGAAAACAAATCTTTCGCCAGATCGGCGCTTTTTTGCTGCAACCGACGTTTACCGGTTTGCGCAAAATTTTTGATTACGAAGAATACGGTGGCGCCCCTTTGCTTGGCATCGACGGCGTTTGCATCATTTGCCACGGCGGCTCCACCCCGAAAGCGATCAGGAACGCCATCCGCGAGGCGACGAAGATGGTGTCGGAAGGAGTTACACAAATAATCGGCCACGAGCTGCAAACCCACAATGGAGTGAAAGCCGTTGAGCAAGAAGCCTAATTCGATGATCCTCGGCACCGGTCGTGCCGTTCCCAAGCGGGTGCTGACCAATTTCGATCTGGAGAAAATGGTTGATACCACCGATGAGTGGATCAAAGAGCGCACCGGCATTGAGCGGCGTTACATTGCCGATGAGAAAGATACCACCTCGGCGCTTTGCGCTGACGCCGGGCGCGCCGCCTTGCAAGCAGCGCAACTGCCCGCGGAAAAAGTTGATGCAATCATCCTTGGAACCGTCACCGGCGATGTGACCTTTCCGGCCACCGCGTGTTACGTTCAGGAAATGTTGGGCGCTGAGAACGCCGCCGCGTTCGATATTGCCGCCGCCTGCACCGGCTTTCTTTACGGCTTGATGATGGCGGATAGCTTGATTGCTTCTGGCAAGGCGCAACATGTTCTCGTCATCGGCGGTGAAATACTCACTCGCATCACCGACTGGACAGATCGAGCGACATGCGTTCTGTTTGGCGACGCGGCCGGTGCGGCGGTGGTCGGTCCGAGCGACGGCAAGCGCGGTATCATCGATACATTCATAAAAAGCGATGGCCGTCTCACCCACTTGCTTTGCATGCCGGGCGGCGGTACTAAGGTTCCGCCGGATGTGGCGTTGGCGGAAAAAATGATGTTCTTGCGCATGGAAGGCCGCGAGGTTTTTAAATATGCGGTGACGGCGATGGGCGACGCCGCCGAGCATATTTTGGCGAAGAACAATCTCACCGGCGATGACGTTGATTTGCTGATTCCGCACCAAGCCAATATGCGCATCATCAACGCCACAGCCAAACGCGTCGGTTTGCCATTGGAAAAAGTTTACATCAACGTGCAAGATTATGGCAACACTTCCGCCGCCTCGATTCCGATTGCCATGAACGAAGCGCTTGAGAAAGGCCGCCTTAAATCCGGTGATTGTTGCTTGATGGTGGCGTTTGGCGGTGGCTTTACCTGGGGCTCGGCTCTCGTGCAGTTTTAACCGTGCAGAGGGATTGCTGGTTGACAACAAATTGAACGAATTTAAAATTTTAAATTGTTAATTTTCAATTTAAAATTCATTTCAGCGTATGAGTGAACGCCGCGCTTTTCTATTTCCGGGCCAGGCCTCGCAATACCTCGGCATGGCCCAAGATCTATGCGAAAAATTTTCGTTGGCGCGCGAGTTTTTTTCCCGCGCCAATCAGATTCTCGGTTTCGATATTCAGCAAATTTGTTTTTCCGGCCCGGAAGAAAAGCTTACCCAAACCGACGTCACCCAGCCTGCCATCTTTATTCATAGCGCCATTGTCACTCGCTTGCTTGCTGAAAAAGGAATGCTGCCGGACATGGTGGCCGGCCACAGTTTGGGTGAATATTCGGCCTTGTTTGCAGCAGGCGTGCTTGACTTTGACGAAGCGCTGCTGCTCGTCAAACGCCGCGGTGAGCTGATGCAGCGCGCCGGCGTGGACAATCCGGGAACGATGGCGGCGATAGTCGGACTCGATCCTGTGGAAGTGGAAACCGTTTGCCAAGAAGCCTCGAGCGTAGGCGTCGTCGTCCCGGCCAATTTCAACTCGCCGGGACAAATTGCGATTTCCGGATCGATTGCGGGTGTGCAGCAGGCGATGACACTCGCCAAAGCCAAAGGCGCCAAACTGGCCAAGCAACTCGCGGTCGGCGGCGCTTTTCATTCACCGTTGATGGCTGGCGCGCGTGAGGGCTTGCGCGAGGGGTTGCAAAAAGCGCATTTCCGCGAGGCCGTGTGCCCGATTTATTTGAATGTGACGGCGAAGCCAACGAAAGAAGTAAATGAGCTGCGCCAACGGTTGGATGAGCAGCTCACCAGCCCGGTGCGCTGGATCGAGATCATTGAGAATATGATTACGGATGGCGCGACGCAATTTTATGAAGTCGGCCCTGGTAATGTTTTGGCGGGATTGTTGAAGCGTATCAATAAAAATTTTGTGGCGAAAACGGTTGGAAAGGTTGTGGAGTTGGAAGCTCTTTTGACATAGCACAGAAGGCGTCGTCCGTTAGCACATATTTAGGTTCTACAATCGTGTGAGTCATTTCAAGGCAACGTGTATTAGTTAAGCACAATTACAATTCGACTGATGTTATCGTTTCTATTTTGGAATTTAAATAATAGGCCTATTCATTCAACTGTCGTCAATTTAGTCTTGAATTTAAAGATTGACGTTGTCTTGCTGGTTGAATGTATAGTTCCACCAGAAGTGATGTTAACGGCACTGAACGAGAAAAGAATAAAAAAGTATCATTATGCGCCTGGTATAGGTTGCAAAAAAGTAGAAATTTTTGTACGATTTTCCAGTGAGTTTATCCAGCCAATTCATGAAGAAGACAGGCTCACGATACGACATCTTGCGTTACCAGGAAAATTGGATTTATTATTAGCTGTAACTCATTTTCCGAGTAAATTGAGTTGGAGTGAATCAAGTCAAGCCTTGGAATGTATAGAGCTTGCAAGATCAATTAGGTTTGCTGAAAAAAAGATTAGTCATTCGCGAACAGTTCTTGTGGGTGATTTAAACATGAATCCTTTCGAGGATGGAGTGATAAGTGCGCATGGACTTCATGGAGTTATGAGTAGAAGCTTGGCAAATAAAAAGTCTCGTATTGTACAATCTAAAGAATATGCTTTTTTTTATAACCCTATGTGGAACCTTTTAGGTGACGCCACGCCAGGTGCTCCTGGAACATTTTATTACAATGACTCTCAGCCAATAGTATTTTTCTGGAATATGTTTGATCAAGTCTTAATACGCCCTGACTTGCTATCCATCTTTCATAATGAAGATTTGAAAATAATAACAGTTGATAAGAATGGATCTTTTCTATCAAAGCAGGGAATACCTGATAAAGATAGACTATCTGATCACTTACCCATATTTTTTAAACTTCGTTTATAGATTTAAATGAAGGAGAATTCTTGATATGAATGGATTATGGCCAAAAGACATTGGGGAACAACTTCAGGTAATTGCTCCCGTGAGCATTTTACGTCGGCATGCGTCTCTATTAGGTAGCAAAACAAATAATCTTGTAGAGGCTAAAGTGGTAGATTTTGAACGCGAGTTGGGAGATTTATACGAATTTAACTATGGATTCTATATTACGGCACCAACATTGAATCGGTATAGCTATAAACTTTTCACGATATCTCATAATATTGATCTTTATCCAGTAATTATTGATGTTGATGCTGAATTAAAAAGGGAAATAGATCCCGAGAATGAAATTTATAAAAAAATTGAGGCCAATTCAGAGGACGAAATGCTGCAAGTCCTTAAAAAAATTTTCAATTCACATAAAACAAAAAAGATTATCGGTTCGCTTTTGACCATTATTAATTCTAGACAAAAGGAAACAGTTACTACATCTGAAGAAAATTACAATAAAGAAGATTTACGCTTCTGATAAATCAAATAATGAAGTTTTATCTATGGTAAAAAGCATTGCACCTATAACGGTCACATGAGAATGGATATGAGCAAAAAGTGATGAGCAAACTCCAAGACAAAATTGCAATCGTCACCGGCGGCTCACGCGGCATCGGCAAAGCTATAGCGTTGCGTTTAGCAGCGGAAGGCGCCAAAGTTGTGGTCACTGCGACGACGCAAGCGGGCGCAGATAAAACGGCCGAAGAGATTCGTCAAAACGGCGGACAAGCCATCGGGTTTGCAACTAACGTTGCTGACGTCAAGCAAGTCGATGCGCTGATCAAAGGCACCGTCGAGCATTTCGGCGCGCTGCACATTCTCGTGAACAACGCCGGCATTACGCGCGACAATCTCGTCATGCGGATGAGCGATGAAGATTGGAATGACGTAATCACGACGAATCTCACTGGCACGTTCAACTGTATTCGTGCCGCCAGCAAAATCATGATGAAGCAGCGCAGCGGCAAGATGGTCAATATCACCTCGGTGGTGGCGCTGATGGGCAATAAAGGCCAGGCGAATTATAGCGCCGCCAAAGCCGGCATCATCGGCTTGACCAAATCCGTCGCGCGCGAGCTGGCCAGCCGCAACATTCAAATTAATGCGGTGGCGCCGGGTTTCATTGAAACCGATTTGACTGCGACTCTGCCGGAAGCCGCCAAAACTGCGATGTTGCAGTCAATTCCGCTCGAAAGAATGGGCACACCGGAGGATGTGGCTGGCCTTGTGGTTTTTCTGGCCTCTTCGGATGCGGATTATATCACTGGGCAGGTTTTTAATGTGGATGGCGGGATGGTGATGGGGTGACATTTATTTAATGTTAACAGGGCAACTCGAGGGAGCGACAAACATGCTGGAGCGGGCAAAGGAATTTCTGCAGGTGGCGGAACTGGCGATGGAAAAAGGGCTCCACAATGGTTGTGCAGCCAATTGCTATTACGAACAAATGAGCCGTAGAAATGGCCGATTCTCAAAGCGCCGCCTGCAGCAACATATAAGTGAACTGACTTCGATTGCCAAGAATCTCGCACCAGATATCGAAATTACTGAAGTTCTAATCCCCGGCTATGAAGATTTAGATGCGTGGATCGATATTGTTGTGCCCGATGAAATGGAAGAAATCGTCTCGGAAACCTTGTCCCAACGTCGATATGAGATTTTCACGGAGGAAGGATACGATATCGGCTTAGGTATCACCGAACGCTCACAATACGAAGCCGTTCAGTCGAAATTAAGCGTAACGGTTTAACCATTTTTGAACATGAAAACAACTTTAACCTTACTTACCCAAACGGAGGAGCGAAAACGAAATGGCAGCTCTTGAAGAAAAAGTCAAACAGATCATTGTGGATCAACTCGGTGTTGATGCCAATGAAGTCACGCCGGAGGCCAATTTCATCGAAGATCTTGGCGCCGATTCTCTCGACACCGTCGAACTGGTCATGGCTTTCGAAGAGGAGTTTGACATTGAAATCCCCGACGAAGACGCCGAGAAAATGATGACGGTCGGCCAGGCCATCGAATATCTCAAGAAGAAAAAAGCCGAGTCGTAAAATCGGCCGTGGCCAATACAGCAAACCGTTTTGTTAAAGAAACCTCGCACCATTTCTCAGGCGTTGCCATGCAAGAGCGACGAGTTGTCATCACCGGCATGGGCGTGATTTCGCCGCTCGGCCACTCGGTGGACGAGTTTTGGCGAAATCTGCTCGCCGGCAAATCCGGTGTCGAGCGCATCACGCGTTTTGATGCGGCAAAGTTCGACACCCAAATTGCCGCCGAAGTCAAAAACTTCAATGCCGAGGATTATATCGAAAAAAAAGAAGTCCGGCGCATGGACACGTTTACGCACTATGCGCTGGCCGCAGCCCATCATGCCATGGCTGATTCGCGCTTGCTCGAGGCGTCCGTCGACAAGGAGGCGATCGGCGTCATCGTCAGCTCCGGCATCGGCGGCATGGAGACTTTCGAACGCGAAGATCGCAAGCTGTTCGAGAGGGGTCCCGGCCGCATCAGCCCATTTTTTATTCCGATGATGATCTCCGACATTGCGCCGGGCTACATTTCGATGAAGTACGGCTTCAAAGGCCCCAATTACTCGATCACCTCGGCTTGCGCCTCGAGCTCGCACGCCATCGGCGAAAGCTTTCGCTACATTCAGCGCGGCGAGGCTGAGGTGATGATTTGCGGCGGCGCCGAGGCCACGATCACGCCGATGGGCGTCGGCGGCTTCAATGCCATGAAGGCGCTGTCCACGCGCAACGACGATCCGCAACGCGCCAGCCGGCCCTTCGATCTGGAGCGCGACGGCTTCGTCATGGGCGAGGGCGCCGGCATTTTGGTGCTCGAATCTTTGGAGAGCGCCACTCGCCGTGATGCGAAAATTTACGCGGAGGTCATCGGTGCCGGATACAGCGCCGATGCTTATCACATTACGCAGCCGGCGCCTGGCGGCGAAGGCGCAGTGCGGGCCATGCGCTTGGCGCTCAGAAGCGCCGGCATAGCTTCGGAAAAAGTGCAATACGTCAATGCGCACGGCACTTCGACGGAAGCGAATGATAAGAACGAAACGCAAGCGATTGCCGCGGTTTTCGGCGAGCATGCGGCCAAGCTCAATATTAGCTCAACCAAGTCGATGATCGGCCATTTGCTCGGCGCCAGCGGCGCCGTCGAGTTGATTGCCACGTCATTGACTTGCCGGGACGGCGCCATTCATCCCACGATCAACCAAATCACCGCCGATCCGGACTGTTTTTTGAATTATACGCCCAACGAAGCCGTGCGCCGCGAAGTGCAAGTTGCCATCTCCAATTCCTTTGGCTTCGGCGGCCATAACGTCTGCCTCGTGGTCAGGAAGTTTGCGCAAAAAACTTGAATGTGTCACGTTTAAAGCCGGTCATTTTGAACGCAGCGAGAAATGTGTTCTCAAACAGATTTCTCCCTTCGCTCAAAAACCTCCTTTAGTTTCTTCTGACACGATCAAGCCAGATGGGGCGGCTACCGTGCACCGAAGCGCAGCGATTGGCATATTTTTATCTTTTTCTCTTTTTTATCTTCCCGCGGGTGTTGTCTTGGTCTCTATTTTATGTTGAACTGGCTAAGAGATTTTTTCGCAAAGAAGAAAACAGCAGGAACGGAAGGGAGTGTAGCAAAAGCCAAAGAGTTTGCGAAGCTCATCGGGTATCGCTTTCGCAATATTGACTTGCTCCTGCAAGCCTTGAAACATCGCTCTTTTCTGCCGCAAGTCAACGAGCGCCGGGTCAGCTCAAACGAGCGGCTCGAGCTTCTCGGCGATTCGGTGCTCGGCTTGCTGGTGACCGAAGCGCTTTATCTTCGCTATCCTGCGAAAGAAGAAGGCGACATCACGGCGATGAAATCGTTGCTGGTGAGCCGGAAAATTTTAGCGCGCTTTGCCCGGCAGTTGGACCTCGGCCGCTACGTATTGATGAGCGAGGCCGAAGAGCGCTCCGGCGGCCGCACCCGGCCTTCGATCATCAGCGACACGTTCGAAGCGGTGATCGGCGCCATTTATTTGGACGGCGGCATCGCGCCGGCGCGGGCTTTTGTCGATGCGGTGGTATTGAAGGAAATAGATCCCATTCTCAATGAAGAGCAGCACAAAAATTTCAAAAGCCTTTTGCTGGAATATTCGCAGAGCCGCAACCTCGGCGTGCCGTTTTACGCCATCCGCTCCGAAGAAGGCCCGGATCACGACAAGATTTTCACCGTCGAAGTGAGAATTCAGAACCGCACCGTCGGCGTCGGCGTTGGAAATTCCAAAAAACGCTCCGAGCAGAACGCCGCGCAAAACGCTTTGGAGAAATTGCAAGAAGCGGGCGCCAAGCAAAATATTGGTTGAAAAACAAAACCCCAATTCACCGAGGAGGTGGATTGGGGTTTTTGTTTATTCGGAATATAAGACGTATGGTTAATTTATCGCCCACGTCGTTTGAGGCGTTGCTTGGTACGGCGACGAGTATTTTTTCGGGCTTGGGGGAAAATGAACGGTGTGTACTCTTTTTCCCGAGCTTTCAAGATGGCTATTCGTTCTTCGCTTTCTTTTCTCATGACGGCACTGAGTGCCAAAATTTGTTCCATTTTTTCCAGGCACTTCTGAGTGGTCGACATGAATGCTTCAAATGCGCTGTCTGGCTTGGCAGGGCTTTCTTGGTGTGCTTTATTCCTCTTGACCAAATCATCAAACTCTGCATGGGGATTCGAGTTGACCGCGTCGGTACCCTGCGTTATTTGAGCTTGGCTCGGCGGCGGCTCTGATTTTGAGGGGCTATAATTTCTCATTTTGACTTTTTCTTTCTGCCCAGGCCCGGCTTTTTCCCTTTGCGGTTTGTATTATGATTGTCATTTGAGCGCTCGAGCCCGACATGCTTTTTCAGGGACTCAATATCCCTTGTATGACGATCCTGAATCACGCCAAGGCTGATCTGTTCGTGACGGATGATCTCGTGCTCCCTCATCACGGGGTCCATTCCAGTTAGTATTTTGGATTGGGATTCGCGAAGCTCCTGAAATTGGGCATCCATGCCCTCCCTAAGTGCAAAAATCGCTTTGACAAGATTGCTATGTTTTTCGTCTGCAACGTCAAATCGTGCCATAACCTCGACACGGAAAGTTTCGAGTTTGTGCTCGTTGTTATCGACTTTCTCAGATAGCCTATCAAGCTTCTGCTCGTTGGCATCAACCTTGCGAGCCAAAACCGCAACGTTTTGGTTCGTCTCCGCCAGATCGCGCTGAAACCCTTCGTTCATTCCTGTCAAAGTGTCAACCTTGCTATCCAGCGCTGCAACGTTTTGGTTCGTCTCCGCCAGGTCGCGCTGAAACCCTTCGTTCATTCCTGTCAAAGTGTCAACCTTGCTATCCAGCGCTGCAACGTTTTGGTTTGTTACCGCCAAATCACCACGAAATTCCTGGCTCATTTTTTCCAGGCCTTTGTGGAATCCTTTGGCCATTTCCGCCAGGATTTCCTTCAGTTCTTCTTTGGTCACGGCATTGTTTTCACTCATCTTCACCCTCCGCTTGTCGGCTTGTACTCATTTGCTTTAATGATGATTCAGGGCTGAAACATAACTTGCCAAGATAACATTTTTCTTTGACGAATGCAACAAAAAATGATGGCAATTTTGAAATTTTTCATGTTGCAAAATCAATTTGATTTTTATATATTTTCTTTGTTGCGTAATTTTGCCGATATAGGATTTTAAAACGGAAGGGTATGATGACCAGCCGCGTCGTCTTCCTGCTCTGCACCTTGTTACCGCTCGCCGCCTGCAGTACCGATCCGGTAGTGGTGGATCCTTCTGTCTTCGAGAAATTATTCGTCTTCGGTGTTTTGTCGCCCTCGCTCAAGCAACAGGAAATTTATATTTCCACCGCACAGTTCGAGGAAAATCCCAAGCCTGTCAACGATGCCAAAGTGCGGTTGGTCGGGCCTGTAGGCGAGGTTGGCTTGCCGGCGGTGGGCAATGGCCTTTATCGTGACCTCTCCGGGATTTTGCAAGCGTCCCCGGGGCAACGCTATCATTTGCGCATCACCTTGCGCGATGGCCGCGAAATCAGCGGCACGACGGCAATTCCGGCGAAATTTCGGATTTTAAGCCCGGCGGCTGGCGACACGTTTCAGGTCGAGCACCTTTCCCAATACACCAAGCTCATTCGTATGCAAGCGGCCTGGACGATGGCAAGCGGGAGTTGGTTGGCCAGAGTTACGGTGCAAACGAATTCATCCGATAGCAGCTATGCCGTCAGGTTTTATCGACTAACAGCCGACACTTCTGCATCTATAACCAGCAGTGTCGCCACTCCTTTGGGAGGCGTTGTCGATTCCGGTTTTCTGAAAGTCACACAATATGACAGCGCGCTCACCATCTATCACTTGACGCGAGAGTATTACTGCCTGGACGAGGTTTATGGCAATTTGTACTCGCCCATCCCGTGCGAAATTGTCAAGCGCATCCAAGCCTCTTATAAAAATCGTGGCGTCAACGTGGATGGCGCGTATGGGTTGTTTGGTTCGGTGGTCGAAGATTCGATTCATTTCCATATTAAGCCTTGATCAAAACCTGCGATACAAATATGAAAGGCCAACGAGGGGTCTGTCTCGCAGCCGCCATTGCCATTTTTCTTTTTCATGATTTTGCTTCAGCGCAACCGTTCGGCTCGATTCACGGCAAGGTTATTGACGACACGACTGCGGCGCCGATTGCGAAGGCCGATATCGTGCTCGAAGGCACGCGCCGCGGCGCAAGCTCCGACGAGCTTGGACGTTTCGTCTTGCGCAAAATTTTGCCGGGCGCTTATATCCTGCGTGTTCGCTTCATTGGCTATAACGCCGTTCGCCATCCCATACGCCTCAAGGCCGGCGATTCGGTTGCGGTTGAGATTCGCTTGAAGCGGGTTTTGCTGCAATTTCCGGAAATCAGCATTACCGCTTCGCGCGCGAGCTTCCAGGAAAAAAGCTTGCAAATGCTCCCGAGCGTGACGCGGGTTTCTGCCGGTGCCATTCGGCGCGTTCCCACTGTTGGCGAGCCTGATCTGTTTCGCGCGCTGCAAACCCTGCCGGGAATCACCGCGCCAAGCCAGGCTTCGAACCAGCTTTACATTCGCGGCGGCTCACCGGATCAAAATTTGGTTCGCGTCGACGGTGCGCCGATTTACAACCCCTTCCACCTTTTCGGGCTCGCGGCGAATATCAATCCGGATGTGGTCGACAACGTCACGGTTTCCACCGGCGGCTTTCCGGCGCGATATGGTGACCGCTTGAGCGGCGTGGTAGATGTGGAAACGCGCCATGTGCGCGAGCGTCTTCTTGCGCTTGGCAATGTCAGTCTGCTCAGCTCGAAACTCCTGCTCGGCAGCCGAGCCAGCTCGCGCCTGCAATGGCTCGTCTCCGGCCGCCGCTCGTATCACGATTGGGCCGCGAAGCTGTTCAGAAAAAACCTCCCCTATCACTTCTACGATCTATTTGGCAAGGCGACCTTTGTTCTCAACCGGAGCCATTTATTCAGTTTCTCAGCTTTTTATTCGGCTGATATTTTATATCACACCGAAAAGACTTCAACCGAAGTTTTTGAAGTCGATGCCCAAAATCGGCTCGTGCAACCGCCGGATCGAATTGGCACGATTTTTCGGGAAAATCGATTTGGGTTCCCATGGAATAATCTCGCAGCGAATCTGCGATGGGAACATGCTTTAACGCCACAATGGTCATCGACAGTGGCAATGAATTTCAGCCGAACGCGCAACACCGGCAGCGAAGAGCAAGCTTACACGTTGAGCGCCGGCGTGCCGCCGAAATATATCGACCTCTATTATGGCAGCGATCAACCAATCGATTGGTCGGTGGCGAACACGCTCCAAGATGTAGCGCTGCTGGCGACGACGTTATGGCAACCGAACGAGATTTGGCAGGTTCAGGCCGGCGCGGAGCTTTCGCGGGTTCTGTGCGATTATAAATGGGATGGCTTCGACGCGGAAGACAGTAATATCGTTTTGTTTTTTGACGGCGCGCCGGACACTTTCGCTTATCGTGCCAACTATCACCGCTATGGATTTTTCGTCGAATGTCTATGGCAATTTACGCCCTCGCTTCGTCTGCAGCCCGGCTTGCGTTGGGATCATCGCTCGACGACGCGAGATTACAGCGTGGATCCGCGCTTGAGCGCTAATTGGGAGATCAACTCGAATCTGCATTTGCAAGCTGCCGTTGGCCGTTATCATCAAGGCCTCTCTTTTCTGCGGGAAGGCGGGCTGTTTGCCGTCAACGAGCTGTATTTCCCGATGTCATTCAGCAGCGCGGCAACCCATTTCATTGCCGGTCTGGAGCATCAACCCAAGAGTGATACCGAGGTCAAGCTCGAAGCTTATTACAAAAACTTCGACCGCCAAGCGGTGCCGATTCGCGCTTTACGTTCGATCTCGCAAGTTGGCATCGCTGAGGGATGGGCTTACGGTGTGGAGGCCTCGGCGCGTCGCGGCAACTGGCAGGCATTTTACGTTTTTTCTCACGTCCGCAGAAAGTTCAACGGCCTTGCTTACGACACCCCGTGGGATGTGCGGCACCGGTTTCTGACGGCGGGACAAATCCATATCGGCAAGAACTGGGATCTCGACTTTCAATGGGAATTTCGCACCGGCCAGCCGTATTCACCATTTGATTTAAAGCAGCGCATCCCTACTGTCACATTCAATCCCCGCACTGGCCGGCCCGAGTATGGATATGAAGAGCGTGCGGTCGATTATCCCAAAGGCGCCATCCGCTATCCGATCTACCACCGGCTGGATGTCACGCTCTCCAAACGCCTGGTCACCGGCAAATGGTCGATGGCGCCGTACATCCAATTCCTCAATCTCTACAACCGCAAGAATCCGCTTTTCTACGAAGAGCAATACACGTATCGCCCCAGCGAATCTCTCGATCCTTACGTGCCCGTTTTGAAGCCGGTCGGTGTGCCGGTGCTGCCGTCTTTTGGGGTAAGGTTTTCTTTTTGAATTTGACGAGGTAATGCCTCACTTATGAGTGGACCGTCCGGACGCTGAACCTCGAGAACTTGCCAGAATCACGTATGACAAAGCGTCCGGACGGTGCTCTTCCACTCGAGACTGAGGCATTACTTGACGAGAGATTTTCCCCTTGACTTTCCTCCCTGAATTTGACAAATTTTACTGAAAACCAACCCCAAGGAGGAGTTATGAGAAAAATTTCAATTACACTCACCGTGCTGTTAATCGGCCTCGCTTTTTGGAGCTGCCAGAAAAGCGATTACCGGCCGGTGAAGCAGTACGCCATCGAGCAATTCATGAATACCACCCGGATCTTTGGCAGCTCATTCTCGCCGGACGAGAAAACCCTTTTGTTCTCCAGCAACAAAACCGGCATTTTCAATGCTTATACCGTTCCGGTTGCGGGCGGGGAGCCAACGCCGCTCACCGATTCCAAGGACAATTCCGTCTTCGCGATTTCGTTTTTCCCGAATGACAACCGCATTTTGTATTCCAGCGACAAAGGCGGCAACGAGATCAATCACATTTACGTGCGCGACGAAGACGGCACCGCGCGCGATCTCACGCCGGGCGATACTGCGAAAGCGCAATTCTACGGTTGGAGCCACGACGACAAAAGCTTCTTTTACGGCTTCAATCAAAGGGACAAGCGTTTCTTCGATGTTTACGAGATGGACATCGCGACATTTACACCGGCGATGATTTATCAAAACGACAAGGGGCTTAATTTCGGCGACATCTCGAATGACAAGCGCTACATTGCATTTTCCAAAAGCACCACTACCAACAATTCCGACATGTATTTGTACGATCGGGAAACGCAGGAGATGAAGCACCTGACGCCACATGAAGGCGACGTGCAATATTCACCCGAGACGTTCAGCGTCGATTCAAAAAGCCTCTATTTTCTAACGGACGAGGGCGACGAGTTTCAATATTTGAAACGCTATGACATTGCCTCCGGCCAGTCCGAAAAAGTCGAGGCGACCAATTGGGATATCTGGTACGCTTATTTTTCGCGCAATGGCAAATATCGCGTCGTCGGCATCAACAATGACGCCAAGACTGAGATCAAGATTTACGATACGGCGACGAACCAGCCTATCGAGCTGCCCAAGCTGCCAAATGCGGAAATCACCTCGGTGAATATTTCCCGCAGCGAGAATCTGATGACCTTCTATCTCAACGGCTCGCGCTCGCCGAATAATTTGTACGCCTACGATTTCGCCACGAAAAAATACACGCAGCTCACCAACACGATGAATCCGGAAATCGACCAGAGCGATCTGGTCGAGGCGCAAGTGGTGCGCTACAAATCATTCGACGGCGTGGAGATTCCATCGGTTTATTACAAACCGCAGCACATTAAGCCGGGTGAAAAAGCGCCGGCCCTGGTTTGGGTGCATGGCGGCCCGGGCGGCCAGTCGCGCGTCAGCTATTCGCCGCTCATTCAATATCTCGTGAACCACGGCTACGCGGTGATTGCGGTCAACAACCGCGGCAGCTCGGGATATGGCAAAACCTTTTTCAAAATGGATGATTTGAAGCATGGCGAGGAGGATCTGTCCGATTGTGTTGAAGCCAAAAAATTTCTAGCGGCCACCGGTTATGTTGACGAAAAGAAAATCGGCATCATCGGCGGCAGCTACGGCGGCTACATGGTTTTGGCCGGCCTGGCCTTTCGTCCGGAAGAATTTGCCGTGGGTGTGGATATTTTCGGCGTGGCGAACTGGGTACGGACGTTAAAGAGCATTCCGCCGTGGTGGGAATCATTCCGCGAGGCGCTTTACAAAGAGATGGGCAATCCGGCGACGGATGAAGATTATCTGCGCCGCATCTCGCCGCTTTTTCATCCCGACAAAATCACCAAGCCGCTCATCGTGCTGCAAGGCGCCAACGACCCGCGCGTGCTGAAAGTGGAATCCGACGAAATCGTCGAAGCCGTCAAGAAGAACGGCGTGCCGGTCGAATACGTTGTCTTTGACGACGAGGGCCATGGCTTCATGAAGAAAGAAAACGAAATCGAAGGTTACAAAGCCATTTTGTATTTTCTCGACAAGCATCTCAAAGGGATGGAGGGAGAAGTGACCGGAACGAATTGAAATCTGCCATGCTATGTCAGAACAAAAAAGATTACCACGAAAATGACATGGCTGGCATTTGAGCCTCATGAATAAATAAGCCGGGAGGGTGACCACCCTTCCGGCTTCAAGCTCTTGAATAAGTTACGATTTTACTCATTACGTTTTATTCATCACCCCTTGCTCATCTCCTCCGCCATCTGCCGGCCTTCCTTCTCATTGACCCGCCACAACAACAAACCGCCGGCGATAAACAACACGGCAATCGACTGGATGCCCAGGCGCGGATTGCCGGTGAGCCGTCCAATCGTGCCCATCAGCACCGGTCCGATGATGGCGGCGAATTTTCCAAGCATGTTATAAAATCCATAGAACTCCGCGGCCTTGTCTTTCGGAATCAAGCGCGAGTAAAACGAGCGGCTGAGCGCTTGAATGCAGCCCTGCACCATCGCAATCAAAAACGCGAGCGCATAAAACTTGCTGATTTTAAATCCAAAAATATTGTACGGCTCCAAATCCATGCGCGCGCCCAACACCGTCACTACAATATAAACCCCAATGCCGAAAAGAATGATTTTCTTCGCGCCCAGCCTTTGTCCGAGATGGCCGAGCAGGTAAGCAAACGGAAAGCCGACGAACTGCACCAAGAGCAATGCGACGATCAAATCGTCAGTGGCAACGCCGATCGATTTGCCAAAATCCACCGCCATCGTGATGATGGTATCGACGCCGTCGATGTACAGCCAATATGCGGCCAAAAACATGAAGACGACTTTGAGCCGGCGGATTTCCTGGAAGGTTTTGGCTAATTGCACAAAGCCCTCTCGCGCCGCCTGTCGAAACGACATTCTTCTGCCGCCAGCCGGCTCGGCCACATTCGTCAGCAAGGGAATCGAGAAAACCCCCCACCACAAGGCGGTACAGAGAAAAGAAAGCTGAACGGCCTGCGCTGCTCCCGACAAGCCGAAAAGCTCGGGCTTTTGCACCATGATGACGCAGAACAAAAACAGCAAGCCGCCGCCGAGATAGCCGAGCGCGTAGCCGCGGCCGGAAACGATGTCGACGGTGTTTTCATCACTGACGCTGACGATAAGCGAGTCATAAAAAACAAACGAGCCTAAAAAGCCAACGGTGCCGATGACGTAAAAAAAGGCCGCGAGCTGCCAGTTGCCTTCCGGAACAAAATACAATCCGCCAGTCGCCAGAATGCCCAACATGGCAAACGTAAACAACGAGCGTTTTTTCACCGCGCCGCGATCGGCAAACGCGCCAATGATCGGCGCGATCATCGCCACGATCAAGCTGCCGGTGGAAACCGCGATGCCGAGCCGCAACGTGCTCTCCGTCACCTCGGCACCTTTGCTCCAAAAATCTTTAAAAAAAATCGGAAAGAATCCCGCCTGCACCGTGGTCGAAAAAGCGGAATTGGCCCAATCGTACATCGCCCAACTGAGTGCGCCTTTGCGTTTTGCCATGTTGACGATAGCCTTTTTGAAAGGTTCGGTTCGCCGGTTGGCCAGTTTACCAGTTATCCGGTTGTACACCGGTTCATTTTGGTTGGGTCACAAGCTACATAAGTTTTGGGGAAAAGTCAAGGGGTGGTGTAAAGTGGGTAATACTTCAGTTACAGTTGGACCGTCCGGACGCTGAACTTTGAGAACTCGCTAGAATCGCGTATGACAAAGCGTCCGGACGGTGTTCTTCCACTCGTGACTGAGGTGTTACTGAAGTGGTGTTGGCTATAAAAAAAAGCTATTCAGCATAAATCGCCAGCTTATTCGCTTCATCAATAATATTAATTTTCGACTGCGGATTTTGCGTGAGCCAGCGATTCACCAGCGCTTGCGGATCGGCGCAAGGTGTCAAATGAATGCGCGCGATAGTTTCGTCGGGCAAACTCGAATGCACATGAATGGCCTGCAACTGCTGAATCATTTGTGCGAATTTATAGGCTTTGTGCGAATAAAGCTCGTAGGCATTTTCAATGCTCTGCAAAACTTCGGGTAGCGGCTTCGTCAGCAAATCATAAAAATGCCTCATCGTTTTCTGCGGGCCGATGCCGTTTTCGCAATGTGCGAGAAAGAGCACTTCGCCGCCGGCGTTGACGCCGTTCTTCGTCAATTCCAGCGCACGTTGTGCGGCGTATAAATTTTCATCGTCAGGATAGCCGCCGGGCGAGACGATCATGAAATCCACCCTTGGTAGCGTAAAGCCGATCAGCTCATCTACTTTTTGAATGCCAGCTTTCGTCGTCTCGATCAATACGCCGATTTTCGCCCACTGCAATTGATTTTGATATGAAATGACGGCAAATGCCAAAACCGGCCGGCGGCGCAAAAGCATCTGCACGCCTTCCCACTGATCTTCTCCTAACGGTGTGCGGCGGCGATTAGGATCGGGATGCCAGGGATGCAAGCCGAAAGTCGAGCGTTCGTTTAACGCCAGTGTGTAATGGCGCGTCATCGTCTCCAAGCTGCAAATGCCAGGGAGAAAATTTTGCAGCGGGTTGCAATAACCGGCTGCGTCGTGAGGCGCCACGCCCGAGATCACCAGGAAAACGTCGCATCTTGCCGAATGCTCATTCACGCGCACCGGCGTGCCACGTGTGGTGACGCCAACGTCGATAAACTCGTCCCGTTCGCAATCGTTGGCGTGAATATCGTACTCGGGAAAATCGAAATCTTCAATCATCGCATGGATGGCGTTGGCAAGGCTTTGGTTGGCGACGATGTCCGAATCTTCGCTGCCGTTGGCAATCAAAAATTGCACGAAACGCGCGCCGCGCAGAAACGGCAGCATCACCGCCAGTAGTTCGGCGCGCGTGGTGTCTTCGATAATCACACCAACCTGCCGGCCGGCGAAAATCGGCGAAAGGCGCAAAATGCCAAACTCGTTGATCGCCTCGAGCAGAATTTTTTGATTGCCATCATTGGAAGTTGCTGGCGCGATGCTCGGTTGGCGATAGGCGAGTATGTTTGCTTCGGGAATTTCCAGAGGCAACAACCCTCTGCCGTAGTGCAATTCAAGACGCATGTGGTTTCTTAAAATGGTATGCTTTGCCGTATTTTCTTTGGCAAGCCGCTATAAACGATCCGCTGTGATTCGGTTATCAGCCGCAACAATTCCCTTTTCGGCAAGGCATTGGCGTTCGTGATCCTGATCCACTGGTGTTTGGCTAAATACGGCGCCGGTATGATGCCGGCTCGCCCGTCAGTCAAAGCCAGAAAATCACCTGGCGCGCATTTGAACGAAACACCGAAACTTTCATCCAACGAAATGCAACAATACATTTTCCTGCCAATTGAGAATGCCAGCACGCTTTCCCATTTGACATCTTCGGTCGTGTGTTCGAGTGCTCGGCAATGTTTGATGGCGTCGTCTATTTTCATGGCAATGCAGTAGTCACGGCCCCCTACGGGCATAGCCTTGTGGGCCGCTGTTGCAAGCAATTAATTTTTATCGTCCACCACTGGCATATTAAAGAATTCACAGGAGAAACGCAAGCTCCGAAATTTACGCTATAACTCTTACGTTTTATCCTCACGTTTTACTTCAACATCACCCGCACCGAATCAATACTGCCATCATTCGGCGCCGGCTGCAATCCTAAAATGCGACAAATAATATTGTAGATATGGATATTTTGAAACGGCTCCACTACAAGTCCGGATTTGAACGCCGGACCGTGCGCGATGAAAATGGCGCGCATTGCGATGAGTTGGTTGTCATATCCGTGCTCGCCGGTGGTATAGAACCCTTCACGGGTGTTGCGCCTGCCGCGACTGGATATCTTCCATCCGTCGTCCGCAATGCCAATAATCGGCGCGATGCGGCGATTATCTTGATAATGCAGCCGCGCCGGAATTTCGTTTTTGCGATAGACCTGCAAATGCGGGTGCGCTACCGCGAGTTTTTGGTATATCGCGTCCTCATTCATTTCCCGTGGCCTTATCGCAACAATGGGATTCCAATCAACGATCTCGACTTGGTTTAAATCGAGATAATCGTCGAGATAAATCACGCGCTCGGAAGTGACGGTCGTCATGCCGTGATCGGAAACGATGATGACATTGACGCGATCAAGAATTTCCCGCTTCTCCAAACCGGCAATCAGTCGACCGAGAAGCGCGTCGATGTTTTGGATCGCGGTTTTCACTTCCGGCGAATCGGGACCATTGTCATGGCCGGCATGATCGACGTCGCTAAAATAGAGCGTCAAAAAGCCGGGACGGCGCTGCGCCGGCAAATCCAACCAGGCGAGCACCGTATCGACGCGGGCGGCATTAGGAAAGTCGTCGTCATAAACTTTCCAGTACGCCGGACGAAAGCCGTCAATTTCCGCTTCCGAGCCTGGCCAGAAAAACGCCGCGCTGATTTGTCCCTGCTTTTCCGCCGTGACCCACGCCGGCTCGCCGCCCCACCAGCGGCCATCTTGCACCGCGTCTCGATTGCTCATGCTGAACTTCGCGTCAAATTCTGGATCGTACATCGTATTGGCAACAATGCCGTGATGCTCCGGATAAAGCCCGGTCACGATCGTATAATGATTGGGAAAAGTCTTAGTGGGAAAAGCCGGAATTAAAGCTTGGGCGCGCACGCCGGTTTTGATCAAGCGTTGAAAATTGGGCAACTCAGCTTTTTCCAAATAATCCCAGCGAAAGCCATCGATTGAGATCAAGATGACGGTGGGCTTCGGATCGTTTATCCCAGGCGCACTTTTGTCGGCATGATGATAACACGCGGAAATGCTTGAGGCGATTATAAAAAGTAAAACAAGGAAAACGTCATGCTGGAAGCATCTTTTTCGTTTCTGGCGATTTTCTTGGCTTCGAAAAAGATTCCTCCGGAATGACATTGGACGGTGGCAGCTTTTCTTTTTCATTGGGGTGCAAAGTTCAATAAATTTTATCGGCCAACCTGGAGATTGCGGCTTGCAATGGGCTTGAAACCAAAAACACCCGACAGCGATTTTTTGCGGCAGCATGCAATACGTCTCGGAAAGTGTTATGCCGATTTCTTCGCCTTTGAGTAATTTAAAAATTTTTTCCTGCTCTTGCAAGTCCCAGCGGGCGTAGCCGGGAGAAAAACGGTAGGAAAGCTCACAGCCGAGCTTGGCCGCTTCCTCGTGCAGTTCGCGCTTGAGCAACTGCAGCAAGCCGTCGGTCATCGCCGATGCCACGCCGTCGAAAAAATAAGCTTCGGTGAAATCCTGTTGCGCGAGCTTCGCCATCTCGGTGTCGATTTGATCCCCGACTGTCAACACGAAAACTGCAGCATAGCGTGATTGCGTGAGCAGCCGGTGAATGCCTTGGCCAACGAAGCTCACGCCGCTGTCGAGCAAAACACTGAATGAGCTTGACTGCCCGCCGGCGACTTGATAGATTCCGTAACGATAGCGCGGCGCGACGCAAGTTTTGTATTGCTCATACAAGCGCGCCACCATCGCGTGCATCGCCTCGAATTTATCCGAATTCCGGCGAATTTTGAGAAAGCTGTAGGCGCGCTGGAAATCGAATGGGATTTGCTCGAGATTGAAATAACGCGTAACGACGGACATGTTGATAAAAGTTTTGAACACAGATTTGGGACGAAGCCCGACTCCTCAGCGTGCCAGGTCGGACTTGCGCTGCAAAATTGGCCCATCAACTTCTTCACATCAACTTTTGTCAAACCTAAAGTAAATAAAACCTGAAAACAAATCAAGCTGTTTTGAAAAGTTGATAAAAATCTCTTGTTCAAAAACAAAAAGAATGCTATATTCTGTTTGAGCCGAATTGGAGCTTCCTTGTGAAAATAATCGACATCGAAATCAAGCCGGATATTCGCCAGAAGCTTTTATGGAAGCACCAAGTTACTGAGCAGGAAGTGCGGCAGGCTTTAAGAAACAAACCCAAAATAAGATTTCATCAGCGTGGTAAAATCAGAAATGAAGATCTTTACATAGCCTTGAGCCGTACCGATGACGGACGTTATCTAACAATCTTCTTTATCTATAAGCTTTCTCGCGTTGCGCTTGTCATCAGCGCACGTGACATGGATTCTTCTGAAAGGAAACGTTATGCCCAGAAATAAACGCGCCGTTGACCCGATTCCCGAGCGTTTCAAAGATGAAAAGGAAGCGGCGGCATTTTGGGATACCCACAGTGTGGCCGACTATTGGGATGAAATGCAGGAGGCACATTTTGAAATGGCATTTGACAAAATGCCCAAAGCGGTCGCGTTAGAATATCCCGTCGCGCGCAAACTTTCCGCCGTCTCGCGCCGCGAAAACAAATCTGTCGATGAATTGGTCAATCTGTTGTTGAAAGAATGGCTTGCCAAAAAGCCCTTGTCGAAAGTCAGCCCCGCCCGTTCAGCAAAAGCTTTGAAGCATGCGTAAAGTTTTTCAAAAGCCCTCCCGACAAAGGGCGGGGACTAATCAAGCAAGGTTTTACAATAATCTACTTTTACGAAGGTGTCATGGAACTGCATAACTACACCGCTTTTTTTGAACCGCTGGTGGAAGGGGGCTACAATGCCGTTGTGCCGGCCATTCCTGAAATCCGCACTTTTGGCGAGACGCTCGATGATGCCAAAGCCATGGCGGAAGACGCCATCCGTTGTTATCTGGAAAGCGCCATGCAATTAGGCGAAGAAATTCCCGCTACGGCGAGTCACTGTGCCCATTCATAACAAAGACCTTCCCAAAGGAACACTGGCCAATATTCTAAGACAAGCCGGCCTCAATATTGATGAGTTTCTTGCATATCTTTCGTGATTTGGTTGCCCTGCTTATAATTCATTTTGAATTGACGATTATTCAAATCATACTGGAAAGGAGCAGGCATAATGAAAGTAGAACATTTTTTAGCCCTGAAAGAAAAAATTTTGGGGGCCGAGAATTTTAATGAGCCGTGGGAATATTTCTTCGATCATTTTTCGGAAAATCCCGCGTTCATGAACATGGGCAAAAAAACGCAGAGCCCGTTGCTGCAGTCGATTCTCGAAGAAGTGGGCGAGAGGCTGTTCCGGCAAAAGGTCAAGGTGACCGACATGATGCTCACCGAAATTCCACAACATAGTTTTGTTCATGGCGCGTGCTTTGTTCAGGGCCGGCTGGCGAGTGTGATGTATTTCAAAGACGTCAAAGTGGGCATGCTCTCCATACTCAGCTCGGCGCAAAGTCATGAAGTCGCAATGATCCGTTTCACCGGCATCGAGTTGCAAGGCAAGGGGCCGTTCATGATTGATTTTCCAAAGGACAAGGTTGTGCATTAGTCAACCGGTGAAATCGAGCTTGTGCGCGAGCATCTAATTGGATACACTCAACATTGGCGTGAGCATACCGTCCGGTAGAGTGAAGTCCAACTTGGGCCTCACGCCTCTTCGAATTTCGAAAATCTTGCTGCCCAAGTTGGACTTCATTTCACGCTTTCTTTTCATTTCTTCGCTTTGCCTCCATTGCATGAATCTTCTTTATCAATCTTGGTTCCCAGCCGTCAGCCAGTGGATCTAAAACAAATTCGCGATAGACTTGGGGATCGTTGGCAAAACAAGCCAACACGGGCGAAAAGTCGCAAAGTGTGCCATGACGCTGGCCGATGACATCCCGATAGTTCGAGTATTCCCACTCTTCTGGCCGCTGACAAAACAGTGCTTTTATGGGGTTGCGATGGAAATAACGCGCCAGATACATCAAATAGCCCGTGTTACCTATGTGCTCGTCGCGGAATTTGCCTTACAAGATACTCGCGAAGCTGGCGGAGAAAGTGCAGGTAATCCCGCCGATCATGAAACACCGTTGCCTTGCGATGGCCACGGTTGTAAATGTGATAGATGTGGCCGTTGAGAAATTTCATGCGTCGATTCATCGCTTCCTCCTTTCTTCGAATGCGGCGAAGTTCGACTGGTGCAGCGGGATTTTCCTAAATTAGAAAGCTCGTCCTGCGCAAGTCGAACTTCACATAACACAGTTGCACTTCGCTCGCCGCATAAGCCCAACCATCCCCTTGCTCTTTTCACACCGGAATGATCTTCATTCCTTCGGAATGACATACGGAGAGTAAACTATGCTTTTTGGCTCGCCAAAATTTTTGCAATGATCTCGCTCGTGCTGCGTCCCTTTGATAAAGGAATGCGCTCGACTCTTCCGCCGGCGGCTTGCACGATGTCGTGCCCGACGATTTCGTGGATTTGGTAATCTTCGCCTTTGGCGAGCACATCCGGCTGCAAGGCGCGAATCAAATTGAGCGGTGTGTCTTCATCAAAGAAGACGACGTAATCGACGCATTCGAGCGCGGCGATTACCACGGCGCGATCTTCCTGCGGCGTAATCGGACGCTGCGGGCCTTTGAGCCGCTGCACGGAGGCATCGGTGTTGAGGCCGACGACGAGCACATCCGCCAGCTCGCGCACTTTTTGCAAATACTCCACGTGGCCGCGATGCAGCAGATCGAAACAACCGTTGGTAAACGCCACTTTGGTGCCGTAATGCTGCCACTCTTTGCGCATGGCGAGAAGGTCGTTTAATTCAACAATGCGTCCCATAAACTCCAACTGGATTAATGGATTGGTGGATTGATGGATCGTTGGATTTTTGGAGTACTGGATTTTGGGACTTCCATTAATCCATCACTCCAGCAATCCATTTATCCATCACTCCAATTCTGGTGATGCGCAATCGCTTCGATGAGTTTCTGCTTGTCGATCGGCACGGCGCCGACTTCACCGACGACGACGCCAGCGGCGTAGTTGGCCAGTGTTGCGGCTTCGAGAATGTCCGCGCCGGAAGCGAGCGCGACGGTGAGCGTTGCAATGACGGTGTCGCCGGCGCCGGAAACATCGTGGACGCGCTGTGCCTGCGTCGGAATGAGGTGGCTGCCGCCGTCTTTGCGAAAGAGCGCCATGCCGCGCTCGCCGAGGGTGATGAGCACGTTGTCGCATTGCAAGCGCTTTAGCAGCGTTTCGCCGGCTCGGTCAACGTCGCCATCTTGCAAAAGCTTCGCGCCCAACACTTCTTCAGTTTCTTTGCGATTCGGTTTGAAAGCCGTTACATTTTTATAATCAAAAAAATGATTGAATTTCGGATCGACGGTGATGATGCAATTATGCGCGCGCGCCAGTTCGATGACGCGCGAGAGCAAAGGCTGGGCAATAACGCCCTTGTTATAATCTTCGATGAGAATGGCATCCAGTTTCGGCAAAATTTTTTCGAGGTGGCGTAATATTCTTTCTTGCACATCGGGTGCCAAATCCTGGCGCGACTCGCGGTCGGTGCGTACCACGTGCTGGTTATGAGCGATCACGCGCGTTTTGATCGTCGTGGGGCGCGTGTCATCCACGAGCAGCCCGTCGTTCGGGAAGCCGGAATTTTCGATAAGTTCCATAAGCCGTTCGCCGGAGCCGTCTTTGCCGATGACGCCGATGGGATGCGGCAGCGCGCCGAGTGCCGCGATATTATTTGCCACATTTGCGGCGCCGCCGAGATGCTCGGTTTCGGTGTCGATTTCAACCACCGGCACCGGCGCTTCCGGCGAGATGCGCGTAACGCTGCCCCAGAGATAGCGGTCGAGCATGAAATCGCCGAGCACGGCGATGCGCTTGCCTTGCATTGCCGCGAAGCGGGCGCGAAGTTTTTCGGGAGAAAAAGAAATCATTTATCTGGTTGCTGGATGCTTGTCGCTGGTTACTCTATTCTAAAACCGTAATCGGGATTGTTATCATTTTTCTGACTTGCCACTGCGATAAAATCTGACCTGCGCTTTCTCGAAAGTGGCCAAGCCTTCGTCAATCGCGCCATCAATGACCGCAAGAAATTTTTCCAGCTTCTCGCGCGTGTCGACGATCTCGATGACGATGGGCAAGTCTTCGGAGAGCCGCTCGATTTTGAAGGTGTGAATCCGGCTGTGCGCGCCGAAACCCATCATGCCGCGCAGCACCGTGGCGCCGGCCAAGCCGTGCGCCTTGGCTTGCAGGACGATCCATTCATACAGCAGCTTGCCTTCGTGGCGGTCGCTCTCGCCGATAAAAATTCGCAGCAAATAACCTTCTTCCGGAAGCGCCATGGTTTTATCTCCAAATCAAATGTACAAGCGTGCGGCCAAGCCACACCGCGGCGAGGCCGAACACGGCGTGAGCGCCCATGTTGATCAGCGCCGGCAAATTTTCCCCTTCGCGCAGCAAGTTCATCGTTTCATTGCCAAAAGTCGAGAACGTGGTGAACCCGCCCAAAATCCCGACAAAGATGAACGCGCGCGATTCGAGCGCGAAGGCATTTAAGGGCGGACTCCATCGCCGCAAAGAAACCAGATCAATCTTTTGCAATATAGCCATCAGCCTCAATTTTTTCAAGCAGAAAGTTTACCCTTGTTTCTCACGCTTTTTTGTTTTATTTTTGTTATTCGTGCAAACAATCTGATAAAAGCATTTATTTTCTGAATTCAAATTTCATTATGAACGGTGAAACATGAGCATGCAACATAAAAAACTAGCTATTCTCGTCGGCGGCGGGCCGGCGCCAGGGATCAACAGTGTCATCGGCGCCGCGACGATTCGCAGCATTCTCAGCGGCGTGGAAGTTATCGGCATTCGCGACGGCTTTCAATGGATCATGAAAGGGGAAATCGATAAAGTCAGAGAGCTTACGATCGAAAGAGTGAGCCGCATTCATTTTCGCGGCGGCTCGTATATCGGCATCTCCCGCGCCAATCCGACCAAAGACCCGAAACTTTTGGAAACCACGGTCACTTCGCTGCTGCGCTTGAACGTGGACAAGCTGATTACGATTGGCGGCGACGACACCGCCTTCTCGGCGCTCAAATTGGAGCAAATGGCCGGCGGCCGTATTCATGTCGTGCACGTGCCGAAAACGATCGACAACGATCTGGATTTGCCGCTGGGTATGCACACGTTCGGCTTTCAAACGGCGCGGCATATCGGCGTCGATATTGTCAAGAATTTGATGGTGGATGCGCAAACCACCTCGCGCTGGTATTTCATCGTCGCGATGGGGCGCAAAGCCGGCCATCTCGCGATGGGCATCGGCAAAGCCGCGGGCGCGACGCTGACGCTGATTCCGGAGGAATTTTCAGATGGCAAATTGCGATTGTCAAGATTAATCGACATCCTTGCCGGCGCGATTATCAAGCGTTTGAGCTATGGCCGTCCCGACGGCGTCGCGGTTTTGGCGGAGGGGTTGGTCGAAGTTCTCGATCCGCAGGATTTAAAAGCGTTGATGGAAATCGAGCGCGACGCCCACGACAACATCCGGCTCGCCGAAGTCAATTTCGGCGAGATTCTCAAATACGAAGTCCAGAAACGGCTGAAGGAGTTCAATATCAAATCCACGGTTGTCGCCAAGAACATCGGCTACGAGCTGCGCTGCGCCGATCCGATTCCTTTTGATATGGAATACACGCGCGATCTCGGGTTCTGTGCCGCGCGCTTCATCATAGACGGCGGCAACGCGGCGATGGTCTCGATTCAGAACGGCCGTTTCGTGCCGATGTATTTCAAAGATATACTCGACCCCAAGACCGGCAAGACGCGCGTGCGCATGGTGGACGTCACTTCCGAGTATTACGACATCGCGCGGCGCTACATGATCCGTCTCTCCGCCGACGATTTTGACGATCCGCACGAGCTTGCCAAGTATGCGGCGACCGCCGGCATTTCGCTCGATGAGTTTCGGCAGAAATTTCATTATCTTGTGGAGCCAAACGATAAAGTTGGGGCGGATAAAAAATCTGCGAAAAGCAGTGACCGCGTCGCCAAGCTCGAGAAGCATCTGCAAGAAGAAGTCGCGTAAGCGACATCGTAAAGTTAAATTCAATTCGGGCGGCATTCGGGGGCAATTTCCCCTCGATGAGCCGCCCGATTTTTTTAGCCAGGAAGGAATAATGTTGCGCGTTCGTTATTTTTGTTCAATTTTTTTGCTCGCCGCATTTTTGCTCATTGGTTGTGCCGGCCGCCGCTCCGTCATTCTGGAACGACCCCAACCGGTGATTTCTGCGGCCGAGGCTGCCACTCTCCGCAGTGACGCCGATAAACTTTGGAAACAACGTGACGATCCGTCAAAGGCGCGGCAGGCGCTCGCGCTTTACCGGCGCGCTTTTGCTGCAGATCCGACCAATGTTGAGGTGGGCACTCGCTTGGCGCGCGCGTTTCATTTTGTCGGTTATTACGTGGAAACCGATCCGGCCAGGCAAGATTCGCTCTTCTTGCAGGGCGTGGAAACCGGCGAGCGCGTGCTCGCCTTGAATCCGGGCTTTCAGGCAGCTTATCGCAAGACCACCGACGAAGCGCGCGCTCTTGCCGTACTCGACATAAGCTGGATCAACCCGATTTATTGGACGGGCATGAATTACGATCGTTGGATGAGCGGCCAAGGCCGGTGGGTGCGCTACGGCAACAAGCAGCGCGTGGAAGCCTATATGACGCGCGTCAAAGAGCTCGATCCCAATTTTTTTTACGGGGCGGTGCCGCGTTACTTCGGTGTTTTGCCGACGCAGGGTCGCGCGCCATTTGTCGATATCGACGACGCCAAGCGCGAGTTCGACCGGGCTTTGGAACTGGCGCCCAATTTTTTTGGCAATCAACGCACCTACGCTGAAACCTATGCAGTAAAGAAAAAAGACCGCGAGCTGTTCAGAAAGCTTTTGGAGCAGGTGATTAACGGCAATCCCAACGCCTTGCCGGACGTGGCGCCGGAAAATAAATTTGAGCAGGCCATTGCCAAAAACATGCTGAATCGCATCGACGAGTATTTTAGCGAACGGAAAAAATGATTAGTTAACGGCTGTTCTGCTTTCATGACATTACGCCTTCAACACCACGATCGTCATGTCATCGTGCTGCGGGTGGTCGCCGGCGAACTGGCGGACTTCGTCAAAAGCGTGCTGCACCAATTGTTCGGCGGAGCCGTTGTCGTTTCGGTGCAGCAAATCGAGAAAGCGTTCCGTGCCGAATTCTTCGAGATCACGATTCATCGCTTCGGTGAAACCGTCGGTATAAAACACTAGCGTGTCGCCGGGGGAAAGCTGCAGCTCGCCTTCCACTAAAGTCTTCGTAAAAAGATCTCCCTTTTCAAGCCCCAAGCCGATGCCGGCGGTTTGCAACAGCCGCGTCTCACTCGCGCCGCTGCTGAAAACGATGGCGGGATTGTGGCCGGCGCGGGCAAATTTCAACAGCCGGCGTTTGCTGTCAAGCACGGCGTAGAACATGCTGACGTACCAACTGCGTTCAATTGAACGATACATCAAGTGGTTGACTTTACTCAACACGTGCTTGGGCGAGGGGTCTTCTTCGGCGTGCGATTGTAAAATGCCCTTGGTCAACGTCATGTAAATCGCCGCGGGCACGCCTTTGCCGGAAACGTCGCCGACGGCGATGCCGAGCTTGCCGTCGCGCATATCGACGAAATCAAAATAATCACCGCCGACTTCGAGCGCCGGCAGGCAGGCGCCGGCAATATCAAAACCGGCAATCTTCGGCTGTTCCTTTGGCAAGAGATGGAGCTGCACGCGGCGGGCAATCTCCAATTCTTTTTGCATGCGCACGCGCTCTTTGATGCGGCGAACATGCGCCGGCTCGTCTTCCGGTTTGTAATCAAACTCTTCGCCGCGACGGCCGCCGATCCACCCGATGACGAGTAGTCCGAGCAATAGCGCGATGCCGGCGATGCCGGAGCCGATAAAAAACGGTTCGGCGCTGCCGAGCAAAGGCCCGATCTGATTCAGCGCCGCAATCACGGCGCCGGAAGTCATTGATGCGAGCAAACCATAACGCCAGAAAATGAGGCCCTGCGCCAATCCCAAAGCGATGAACGGAATCAGCGCAAACGGCGCCGGGCGAAAGGTGTATGTTTCGCTAAAAAAGATCAGGAAGAATCCGTACAACACACCGGCAATAATAATGGCGGGCGCCGGAGATTTCAACATGCGGCGCAGCGCTGAAATTAAAAACAAGCGAAACACCAACTCATCATAGAGCGCTGTCAACAGCATAAAAAGGACGATGGAGATGAACGGCAGATAACCGTCAAATACGTTGGCGGTGTTGAAGCTCAAGCGCGGCAAAACGCCAAATTGATGAATCATCACATAGATGATAAGCTGAAGGCCACCAAAAACAATCAAGCCAAACGCGAAACCCACCGGCAGCTCCCGGCCGATATTTTTAGTGATCCAACGCCGGTTGAAAATGCTATCGACACCGGAAAGCAGCTTCGGTCGATCGCTGCGGACGAATTGCTCGCCGGTCGTCCACGCGCCGAGCGTCATCAGCGCCATGATGTTGTAGGCAAAAACGATTTGAATCCCCAATAGAATGAACTTCGAATACAGCGGGCTGATCGGGCCAAAATTCGCGCCGACGCCGAAGCGAGACCAGAGGTTGAGCGCATAAGCCAGCAACGAGAAAAAAACGATGCCGCCGAGCCACAAGCCGGTGCGGACGCCGATTTCGCCCTCGTGATATTTGCGCAGGAACGCCACCAGCGAGGCAAAGAGCAGCTGGGCGAAACGCGAACTTGAAAAAGCTCCTGCTGCTGATCGCGCGGCACGTTGCGGTAATAATCGAATCGCCACCACGAGAGCGGCAAACGCTCTTCGCGGCTCAGTTCGAGCACCGGCTTTACGCCGAACAGGCCCATCAGATAATCCAGCGCGGAAACGTCGTAAGCAAAAAGCGCGTCGCAAAAAAAGCCGCTGACGTCGAAGCCTTGCTGTTTGAGATAATTTTCAGCGACGGTTCTCGCTTCGCCGCGCGTAAGCTGGGGTCGGCTGGCAAAATAGGGGTTGATCTGCGGCATCAAATAAGCGCCGGCGGCCAAAGCGATGACGGCAGAACCCGCAACCAACAAACGGCGCAACTTAGGCTTCTCTTCCATTAATTCTCCTAAATAACGTACAGGCTTAAATCTGCATGATAAAATGAAACGCAACGAAAAGGGAACCGCAACGAAAAAAGCAATCGGCTGTTGTATATTTTCGTTGCAGCTCTCATTTCGTTGCAAGAATCATTTTCCCCGTTTTGTTGCCGGGCGCAGGCTCAAGGTGCGGCATTTTTCCACGAGTTCGAGAATCATCTCGTAGCGCACGAAAGGCGTGATCAAATAAATGCCGTTGAAGTAATCAAGCACGCTTTCCAAAATTTCGGCGGCAACGGTCACGCCTTCGCGCCGGGCGCGCTCGCCCTCGAAGCGGTACAGGCGCTCGCGCACCTTCAGCGGAATCTCGATGCCCGGCACTTCGTTGTGCAGAAAATCGGCGTTGCGGCCGCTGACCAACGGCATGATGCCGATAAAAACGGGAATCTCAAACTCGCGCGTGGCCTCGTAAATTTCGCGCACCTTGCGCCAGTCGAAAATCGGTTGGGTCATCACAAAATCCGCGCCGAGTTGTATTTTTCTACGCAGACGGTTGATTTGAGTTTCAATACGATCGACATTCGGATTGAGCGCGACGCCGACGGTGAAACGGGTGCTCTGCTTCATGGCGCGGCCGGAAAACGCGATGCCTTGATTCATCTTCTTGATCATGGCGATCAAGTTGAACGAGTTGAGATCATATACCGAGGTGGCGCCGGGCTGATCGCCGAATTTCGCCGGATCGCCGGTGAGCGCCAGCACGGTGTCCATGCCGAGGGCGTACATTCCCATCAACTCGGCTTGCATGCCGATGAGATTGCGGTCGCGGCAGGAAAGATGAATGATGAGCGGCAAGCCGGTTTTTTGTTTGACGAGATGGCCGAGCGCCACGTTGCTCATCCGCGTGATGCCGAGCGAGCTGTCGGCCATCGTCAGTGCATCGATGCCGGCGCGTTTCAGCTCAAGCGCGCCGCGGATAATGCTCTCGTGCTCCAAATCACGCGGCGGATCAAGCTCGACGATGACGGCCGGCCTTTTCCCAACGCTTTTCAAAAACTCTGGTTCGGTGATGGCTTGCGCGGGCGGCAGCTCATGCTTGACGTGTGCGATAACCTGTTTTTGCCGCACCGGTTCGAGTCCGCGCAAAGCCGCGGCCATGGCGCGAATATGCTCCGGCGTGGTGCCGCAACAGCCGCCGATTAGGCGCACGCCTTGCTCGCGCAATTTGAGCGCGCTTTCAGCAAAATATTCCGGCGTGGAAAGATAAATGTAACGGCCCTCGACAAACGCCGGCAATCCGGCATTCGGAAACGCCGACAGCAAAAGCCCGTCGTCCAACGGGACTTCGCGCAAGGCGTGCAGGATGCCGGTCGGGCCCTTCGCGCAATTGATGCCCACGACGTCGGCGCCCAAATCGCTCAGGCGGCGAAAGGCCGTGGTAATATGTTGGGCTACGCCCGTAGGGCTGTCGCGCACATAGCCCTCCTCATCCGCAACGACTTGTGCGATAATCGGCAAATCGGTCAGCCGCTGCGCTTCGATCACTGCAATTTCGAGCTCGTTCATCCGGCTGAACGTCTCAAAGATGAGCGCGTCCGGCCCGGCGGCAACCAGCGCCGTGATTTGCTCCGCGAAAGCATGGCGCATGACGTTCGCTTCGATCTCGTCGCTTTCGCGATCGCGCACGGGGCCAACCGAGGCTAACACGTATGCTTTGCCATCGGCAGCAGCGCGAGCCAGACGAACCGCGGCCTGATTAATTTCAGCAACGCGCCGTTCCAAGCCAAAGCGCGCCAGCTTGCAACGATTGGCCGTGAAGCTGTTGGTCTCCAGCGCTTGCGCGCCGGCCTCGACGTAAGCGCGATGAATATTTTGAATGATCGCCGGTTGCGTGAGATTAAGCTCGTCATAGCTCTGCGCGAGCGGAATGCCCTGGCCATAAATCATCGTGCCCATGGCGCCGTCGCCGACGAGAAGATGTTGGCGGAGATGTTCGAGAAACGGCTGGTTGCTCGTTGCTGGTTGCTCGTTGCTGATTGTTTTATCCATTCTTGTTTCCGGATCACAGTAAATGAATATCTTATTAGCCCCCAATCAAGCATTCTATTAAAAATTTTGCTGTCACTTTTAAAAAACAGATTTATCCTCGTCTGTCCAACGGTCGCGAGAAACCAGTTACCAGCTACTAGCGACAAGCAACCAGCATCCAGTTCACCCAATCGGCTTGATTTGTTCGCGAAACAGGGAGTCATTTTGCGCCTGCTTCCACCATTTCAGCCATTGGCTGAGAACGCGGCGGTTGGATTTTTCGGTGGCGAGGTTGAACACGGGATGCTGCAGCTCCCCAAAATCTTTGCCGGTTAATTGATACAAAGCCCGGACGATCCGGGCTTGCACTTCGGCGCTAAACTCCATTTCCAGCGCGGCGATTAAAATTTGCACCATGTCTTGATGCTTGGTCGCCACTAAATAGTCCAACAATAACTGCAAATCAGCTTGATCCAAATTATACACGTGCCAATCTTGCAGCCAATTCCCGAGCATGGGCAAAAGCCATTTGTCGCCCAGGATCGCCGTCGCGTCGAGAATGTTGCGCAACGCCTGTCCGGAATTGTGGCGCTTGGCGTGCTCCAGAATAATCGGAATCGCCAAGGTGTCATTGATGCGGGCCAAAGCGAGCATGGCTTCGCGCTGCACGAATACATCTTCATTGGCGCCATATCGCAGCGTCGCAGCCAAAGCCGGTATGGCGCGGGCAAACTCGCCTTCCGCCGGCACCGCAATCCGGCCCAGCGCTTCCGCCGCTTCGGCGCGCAAAAAGGCCTCGCGCTCGTCTTGCAGCGTGTTCATTAAAAACTCGAGTGCGGTTTTGCTGCGCAGATTGCCGAGGGCGCGCAAGGCTTGCGGATTTTTGCTTTTTTTAACCAATGCGATCAAAGCCGGCGCCGCGCGCGCGTCGCCAAGCGCAGCGAGCGCATCGCAAACCGTGTTTTGAATCCGCACGTCGTGCACGCGCAGCAGCTCCAGCAGGGCGTCCAATGCCGCAGGATGGCGGCTGCGGCCAACGGCGTAAATGAAATGGCTCTGGCTAAGGTAAGAGGGCTGCCGGCTGCGCGCCACCAGCCCGGCAAAATCAATAAACGCGGCCTGGTTCCGCTCTAAAAGAATATATTGGTCAAGCGCCAGCGTGCGGCCCGCCGCAGTATTCTCGTGATAAAGCGCTTGAATTTGATAAATTGCAATGGCGTCTTGAACCTGAAAAGTCAACGTAAGCCGGCGTTTTTCCAAAGGCGCCAACGGCACGGTCTCGGCAAAAATGAAAACGGGAGTATGCCTCCCGTTGCTGCCCGCAGGCAAAGTTAGAGAGTCGAGGCGCAAGCTGGCCTGCATCGATCCTTCCTGCGGTTTTAGATCGCTCAATTCAATGAGCTGAATTTCCCGAATCTGCAAGACGTGCCGCTCGCGTTGATTGCCGACATCGAGAACGATTTCAAAATGCTCGCGGGAAACTTTATTCACCGCGGCCGGCTCCCAATACAACGCCGGCAATTGCCACCTCTGCAAAGTCTCGTAACTGAACGCCGCGGCAGCGAAAATTCCGATCAACAACAGCGCGGCGCAACCGGCACGGTGCAGCAAACCGTAGCGGCTGACCGGCCGGCCTTGCCACGTTTCCGGCACGTGGGCAAAAAGATGATAACTTAAAAACAGCCAGATGGCCCCACACCCGATCCAAAACAAGACGAGCTTGATCCAATTCATCGTATGCTGCGTATGGGCATACAAAACATAAACGACGATGGCCAAGCCGGCGAGCAAAGAGAGATTGATAACAGAAAAAAAAATTCTTTTCATTTGTGCCCGCATCCTACTGCCAAGCCCCAGCCTAAAAGCATGGGGCTGAAATATAGAATGCCGCCTACGGCCGTAGGCTGTAGCGGCATACGAAATTTTAAAACTCAGATAATATACTCAGCCCAGTTCAGCCTGCGCCTCCACCGGAACCACCGGCGCCACCGCCGCCACCTGTTGAAGCTTCGCCGCCTGATCCGCTTGCGGAGCTTAAAGCCGTACCGGCAACGTCAACCATGGCAGCCATGGCTGCGCTGATGCCGGTCGCAGCATCGCCACTGCTGTAAATAAACCATGGGAAGGCAATCGCACCCGGCTGGTGATTGATAACATCAACCAAAGGCCTGATTTGCGCGCCGGAGAGATTCAAGGCCGTGGCGTAAACGAGCAGGTTGTCAACGTGTTGCCACGGTGCGCTTTGATTTTGAGGCGTTCGTGAAAATCGTTTGAGATAACGGCGAAAGGCGTGCAGGCGATCGAGCTTTTCTGCGGTTTCCCGATCGTGCCGCAAAATGACAAAGGAAAGCGGGGCGAAAATAATGGAAACGGCCAAAAAGGGAACGCTGTTTTCTTCGCCCAGGGCATGAATCCCAAACGCATTGGCTGCAATAATGAGCAGCCAGACGGCAAAGGTGATGAGACTCGCACGAACCGAGGCGCTATCGTACAATTTCGGCTTGCCGGCTTGCAGCGCCACGGCTTTTTTCCACTTTTCAAAAAAGCGCCGAATTTGCGAGGACTGTTTTGTGATCTCAGCAAAACTGAGTTCGCGGCGATTTTGCGCCAAGTCGGTTCGCAGAAACTCCAGAAGCAGGCGTTCATAGGGCAACAATTCGGATGGCGCGAAACGCAGCTTGTCTTCCTCAAAGACGATTTCCCCCTCCCATTTGGTTGAAGAAAACCCCAGAAAACGCGAAACGCTTTTCTCCTGGCGCAATTGCAAATAACCGCGCGCGGCGAGATCGAACAAAGTCGCCAGCAGCGCGCCGCCGCTCAATTGACGTGCATTCAAAATATAGTTTGCTACGGCAGGGGGCATATCGGTGGGAGCCGTCGCACTCATCGTATCTTGCCCGCGCCGCAAGCTGCGTCCATATCGCTGGTACATATAAAGAGAGAAAACAATTCCCGCCGCGAGGCCGAGCCACATCCACGAAGCATATTTTTCGCGATTGGCGGCCTGCCATTTCTCATGCGCGGCGGCCTTTTCGCGTTTTTGATTGGCCGCTTCGGCCCATTGCGTTTCTTGCTGCAAAATTTCCGGCAAAGCTTCGCGATCATCCTGCACTGCCGCGGCAGCCGCGGCGACAGCCTGTTTGGGGAAAACAACGCGCGCTTCAAAGAATTCACCTCGCGGGAGATGATCGATTGATAAATTCACTATGCCATTAGGCTGGCGCGAGACATGACCGTGCAAGGGGCCGTGCGCCCAGACTCGCACGTCGTCATTGCTATTCATTTTCGGAAGCTGAATGGTGACACGCACTTTTTCGCTGGCGCGATCCCAGCCGGCGCCGACAAACTTGTAGTACAATTCTGCCACGTCGCGATGTACCCGCACGGCGCCGAGCACACGAAACCGCAGCGTGAACTCGCGAATTGTGCTCCTATCAGCGGCGCGGTCGCCTTCTTCACGAAACTGCCAGCGTATGGATATTTTCTTGCTCTCCCGCCCGATCAAAAAGGTCCCCGGCGTTTTCTCCGTGCTCAGTTGATAAGTCTCGCCGTCTTCAAGCACCTGCACTTGATCGACATCGAGCAGGCCGGCAAGCGAGAGATCATAAAAGGCGTAGCTGAATTTCCCCCAAAATTGATACGTGCGCTTTTCTTCAATCGTCATATACCCGGCGGAATCGACCAAGGCGGTGATTTCGACATTTTTGATCGCCCATCTTTTCTTTGCCAGGAGCGGTTGGGTCGAGATGGCGAGCAAGCAAAGAATCGCAACAAATCGCGGAAGCATAATTTTTTCCAAAAAATTTATCAATCAGTTTGGAGCTTGTCGCTATACAGCGAGTTTCAAACTGTTCTATCACGCAGCTTGACGTTGCGAGGCATCAAGAACAGTAAGACCCACCAAGCGGCTACCCTTGTAATCAAGGATTATGCCGTCATCTCGCATTTCGCTGTGGGTGGAATTTGGTTTCTCTTCAAAATGAAGATAAAGGACATCGGCTTCCGAGTCGTAATCCAACCACATGTGCGTCTTGGGCAATCTCACCAAGTTTGCGACCGCTTTAAGGAGGTGACGGACGCTTTTTTCTTCTAAGATTTCCGTGGCCATATTATCATCCTTCGATTAAGCTTTCGTGAAATAAACGCTGTGAGGATAAAGCCGTCGTCGCGGTTGACTTCTCGATATACTACGTGCAAATAATTCTGTTTGGCAACAGATAAAACGGCTACCAAAGCACCGGCATAACCACGCAGAATCCAAGTTGGGTTCTCAACAGCGTCAAGCACTTTATCATAGTACTTTTCCATGTAAGCTTTGTTGCTCACTATATGCTCCCACCTCTCATCGGTGAGACGAATTGGTACTCTGTTGACCGAATAGACTATATCCACTTTGTTTTCCCTCCGGAGTCTTTCTAATCAAGAAAGATTTCTCCCTTCCCCATAATCACCGCGTCGCCGGCCACCTGCACCGTTTCAACGTGGCCTTCCTCGCCATGAATCGTAATGTAGACGCGGCCGGGACGCTGCATAAAATGCCCCTGCTCGTGAATCCATTCCACCGGCGCCTCGCCGTTGCCGGACATCAAACCGTAATAGACCAAATAAGCGCCCATCGCGCCCGAGGCGCTGCCGGTGACGGGATCTTCAAAATGATAATGGCCGCTCACGAATCGGCCGTGGGTGCGACTGGCTGGGCCAAAACTCTCCAACGCAAAAACATACGCCATTTCCGTTTTCAACGCATCACACAACGAGCGCAGCGCCGGCAGGTTCGGCGCGATTTTTCGCAACGCTTCGAGATCGCGCACCGGCACCATCAATTGCGGCACGCCGGTCGAAACCACTTGCGGCCACGCCTCGTCACCGAGCAAATCGCCGCTGGACAGGCCCAACGCCGCCGCCAATTCGCCGAGATCAGTGGCGCGGGCCAGAAATTGGGGCGAGGCTTGAGTCATGCGCACCTGCTCGACGCGACCGTGAGGACAGATCAAATCCACCGGCAGCACGCCAACGCCGAGTTCATGATGGATGCGCGTCACCGGCGGCTGCAGGCTGTAGCGATTGAGATGCGCCAGCAAATAATGGGTACCCACCACCGGATGGCCGGCCAACGGCAGCTCGTTGATGGAGGTGAAAATGCGGACCCGGCACTGCGCCAGCGGTTGCCTGCTGGCGAGCACGAACGTCGTTTCGGAAAGATTAAGCTCACGCGCGATATTTTGCATTTCCACGTCGGACAAGCCTTCGGCCTCCGGAAAGACCGCCAGAGGATTGCCCCCGAAAGGTTCGGACGTAAAAACATCCAGCCAATGGTAGGTATATTGACGCATAGGCAGCTTCGAAGTTTCGTTTTATGTTCACCGCAACAAGATAAATGGGCGCTAATTCGCCCCGCCTACAAGTCTTGCCAAGATTAAGATAACGAAAAAACTTCGAGATTGCAAGTCTCTCGTTGCGCGTGCGGTTTGCAAAGAATTTTGCGGCGCAAAATCTTATCGTTCCAATACCTCGCGATAATAGCTCTCCCACTCCGGCATAATTTTCTCCATAGCGAATCGGCGCGCGCGTTGCCGGCTGGCAGCGACAAAGCGCCGGAATCTGGCGTTGTCACTCAGCAGCTCGATCGCGGCCTGCGTCATGGCGTTGATTTCGCCGACCGGAAAGAGAAAGCCGGTCTCGCCGTGCACCACCACTTCCGGCACGCCGCCGGTGCGGGCGCCGATGACCGGCACGCCACAGTTCATAGCCTCCAATGCCACCAAGCCGAAGCTCTCTTGCTCGCTCGGCAACAAAAAGATATCCGCGCAGCGCAATACTTCTTCTATGTAATCGACTTCGCCGAGGAAGAGCACGTCCTCGCGCAATTTGAGCTCTTTAACGAGCTGCTGGATAAACAGCCGTTCCGGCCCTTCGCCGACGAGCAGCAGCTTGCAGTGCATCTGCTCGCGAACTTTGGCGAAAATGCGGACCACGTCGCTGACCCGCTTGACCGGACGAAAATTGGAAGCGTGTATCAACACGCGCTCGCCGGCGGGCGCATATTTCTCACGCTTGCAGACGCCGGGAGTCGAATGATCGCCCTTGCTCGGGTCGATAAAATTGTAAATGACTTTGATGTCGCGGTTGATTTGAAACTCCTCGATCGTGCGCTGTTTGAGGTAATTGGAAACCGCGGTGACGCCGTCCGATTGCTCGATGCTGAATTTGATCACGCTGAAGAAAGATTTGTCGGCGCCGACCAAAGTAATGTCCGTGCCGTGCAGCGTCGTGATCACCTTCAGCTTTTTGGAATTGAGAATATGCTTGGCGAGATAGGCGCTGGTGGCGTGCGGCACGGCGTAATGCGCGTGCAGCAGGTCGAGATCATACTCTTGCGTCACGTCGACGATTTTGGTGGCGAGGCTCAAATCATACGGCGGATATTTGAACAACGGATACGAGGCCACATCGACCTCATGGAGAAAAATGTTGGGATGGTACTCGCGCAACCGAAACGGCACCGCGTAACTGATAAAATGGACGTCATGCCCGCGCCTGGCCAATTCCAGGCCAAGCTCCGAAGCCACCACGCCGGAGCCGCCGTGCGTGGGGTAACAAATCATGCCGATTTTCATAGATCAAGTCCGAGGATGATGGTTCGAGGTTGGATAACTATTGGCCGGTCACTCGCAGTGACCGGCCAATGAATAACGACATTTGTTGTCTGAATGATGAAAAGACCGGGTCGTTTGAGCAACGTTCAATCGTGGCCGACCGGAAATTATCATTTAAAGCGGGGTTGGTCGATGTGAGAAATACCAACTTTGGGGAATTACTCACGACAAAATATACTCAGTTTTTGGAAAGAAGTCAAGTCGTTGCTGCAATTGCATATTGATATTACCGTCCGGACGGTGGCTCACGACCACCATGTGGCGGTATTGAAGATAGCGCGGACGGTTTCGCGCGGGGCGGGCACATCATCTGTCGACTTGGCAATGACTAGGAGCAGCATTTGTATGGCTCGGAAAAATTGTAATGGCTTGGTGTGTGCAAAGCTACCGAGCTTTTGTCCCGCAAGGGACGCACGACAATAGCCCAGAGTTTAAACTCTGGGAAAGCAACGAGCAAATTACCCCCGAGTCCCATAGGGACGAATGGAAATAGCCCGTTGACAATATCGCAATCGTTTTTTTCAACCGTCCCTTGCGGGACTCGGAGGTCGGGTTTAATCTTCAGTCCCAGAAATGGAATTTCTGGGCTATTATCAAATGTCCCTTCGGGACAAGGCTGTCACATCCTTAATTTAGCGACGTTGCGCTGCAAGTGTTCGAACGGTTTTCTCACGGCCACCACTTGGCGGTATCGACGATGGCGCGGGCGGTTTCGCGCAGGACGGGGACGCCGCGTTGTTCGGCCATGACAGGGAGCAGGGCTTGAATGGCTTGGAGAGGTTGTGGACGCTTGGTGCGTGCGAAGGCCTGCAACGTTGCCGATAGTTCTTCAAACTGATGTTTTTTCATGCCAATAGAATTTATTCTCAGGCAAGCTGTGTGTTCTCTGTTTCTTCGAGCAAATCAGCAGGATGAAATTGTAGATATTCTCGCACTTCAAGCTGCATGCGATCAATTTCGGCAAGGTAGCCGGACGCTGCTAATCGATAATTGGTAGGATTTGTTTCTTTGCGGCGCAACTCCGCAACCTGCTTTTGCATGCGGGCAATGCGCTCTAACGTTATCTGCAATTCACGCTCATTTACAATCATGATGTGATCTCTGCTGAAGAAAACTGCTCCGCGGAAATCTGTTCAAGAAACCACCACCATGCAGATGGTACCGGATTGTGTTGTCTAAGCCTGATGAACTCTGCTTCGCCGCCACACTCTGAGACAATCTGTTCGCTATTTGTCGCGAGTTTCTCGTCAGCGAAAAGCAGGCGGGCTGCTTGTACAGTTGTTAACTTACTTCTGTGCTCTTCAAGAACATCGCGATTGGTCAACACGTTGAGCACTTCAAAGCGCCCCAACCCATTCGGGTCGCTGGCGTCGGTTTCGTAGGCTTTCAGTAGGCTTTCAATATTCATCATGGGATCAACTCACTGAGTTTACCGAGAAGTTTATAACCTTTTGTTGAAGCAAAATAACGTTCGGGGACATCTGGGGGAAAAGCCGTATCCCACAAACCTTCTTCATCAAAAAATACCGCCCACTCTTCATGAACGACGAAATAAAGCGTGCCGGACGGAATGTATTCATATACGGTTGAGACAGCAGATTGAAGAACTTCCATGCCTTTCTGAATGAGATCGCTTTCGGTTGCGTCCGGAGGAAGATGACCACGCTTTTTTCGTCTTTGCAAATGGTTCACAATGCTTGCGGGGCCGCCTTTCCATTGACAGGCCAAGGCTTTTTCGTAAGCTTTGCGAAATCTTTCAATGCGATCTTCTATGGTCATTTTTCCCTCTGCATTCAAGAAGAATCCTACAACGCAATATACTGAGCTTCTGTTAAGAAGTCAAGTCATTGCTGCAATTGCAACGGGTTGAACGGTACACGCTCGTAACGCAACATTTATGTTGCGCACAGTGTTTTTTCTCAACATAAATGTTGAGTTACGAGTAAATGTTGAGTTACGGCCACCACTTGGCGGTATCGACAATAGCGCGGGCGGTTTCGCGTAGGACTCGCCCATGCGGGTCTTGCTCGGCAATGACGGGGAGCAGCGCTTGTATGGCGTGGAGAAGTTGTGGCCGCTTGGTGCGTGCAAAGGCCCGCAACGTTGCCGACAGTTCTTCAAACTCAGATCTTTGGGTTGAACGGCACACGGCTGACCAGCGCGCGGCAAGGTTGGACAACGCGGCAATGCTCTTATCACGATGACATAATGTTCTCGCCATTTGGAGCACTTCACCCAACAAGTTCTCCGGCAACCGTGGCGCAATTTCCACCAAAACTTCAACGCGAGACCCTTCATCAGAAATGGCGCGGGCTGCCGACAACGCTTCCTCTAACACCTCCGCCTGCTCACGCTCCGGCAAGAGCGGTGCTAATTCCCCTAAAGCATTGACGCGAGACTTTTTATCAGAAATCGCGCGGGCTACCGACAACGTTTCCTCTAACACCTCCGCCTGCTCACGCTTGGGCAAGTGCGGCACTAATGCCGTCAAAGCTTCTGTGCGATACTTTTCATCAGGAATTTCACGGACCGCAGACAAAACTTCCCCGAACACCTCCACCCGCTCACGCTCTGACAAGCGCGGCGCTATTTTCATCAAAACTACGGCGCGAAAACATTTATCACTAATCGTATTATCACTAATCGTGCGAGCGGCCAACAACGCTTCCCTTAATATCTCCACCTGCACACGCTCCGGAAAGCGCGCCGCTAATTCACTCAAAACTTGGGCGCGATACCCTTCATCAGAAATCGCGCGGGCTGTCGACAACGCTTCTCCTAATAGGCTCTCCGGCAAGAGCGTCGCTAATTCATCTAAAACAACAGCACGATGCCCCTCATCAGAAATCGCGCGGACCTCCGACAGTACTTCCCATAGCACCTCCTCCTGCTCACGTTCCGGCAACTGCGGCGCTATTTCCATTAAAATGCGCTCGCGATCGCCTACATAATAAGAATCCATCGCGCGGGCCGCCGACAATGCTTCTTGTAACACTTCTGCCTGCTCACGCTCCGGCAACCGCGGCGCTAATTTCCCCAAAACTTCGGCGCGATACCCTTCAGTAGAAATAGTGCGGGCTAGCGCCAACGCTTCCCCTAACAGGCTTTCCGGCAGCCGCGGCGCTAACTCTCCCAAAACGTCGGTGCCATCCTCCTCATAAGAAATCGCGCGGACTGCCGACAGCGCTTCTACTAACACGTCTGTCTGTTCATGCTCCTCCAAGCGCGGCGCTAATTCTCCCAAAACTTTGGCGCGATCTCCTTCATCAGAAATCGCGCGGGCCGCCGACAACGCCTCCACTAACACCTTCACCTGTTCATGCTCCGACAACTGCGGCGCTAATTCTCTTAAAGCTTCGGCGCGAAACCTTTTATTAAAAATTGCGCGGGCCGCCGACAATGCTTCTTGTAACACTTCTGCCTGCTCACGCTCCGGCAACCGCGGCGCTAATTTCCCCAACACTTCGGCGCGATACCCTTCATCAGAAATCGCGCGAGCTGCCGACAACGCTTCCCCGAACAGGCTCTCCGGCAAGCGTGATGCTAATGCTACCAAAACTTTTGTGCGAGCATCTTCAAAAAAAAACGTGTGGGATGCTGACAACGCTTCTTTTAATAGGCTCTCAGGCAGCCACGGCGCTAATGCCTCCAAAGCATTGGCGCGAGACACTTCATCAGAAATCGCACGGGCTGCTAATAACGCATCCTCTATCAGATGCTCCGGCAACTGCGGCGCTAATTTCTCCAAAATGTTGGCGCGAGAATTTTCATCAGAAATCGCAAGGGTCGCCGACAACGCTTCTTTTAGCACGTCTGCATGCTCATGCTCCGACAACCGTGGCGCTAATTTCCCCAAAACGATGGCGCGAGATCTTTTATCAACAATCGCACGGGCAACCGACAACGCTTCCCCTAACACCTCCACTTGCTCACATTCCGACAGCCACGGTGCTAATTCGCCCAAAACTTCAGCGCGTGATCTGTTATCAACAATCGCACGGGCTACCAATAACGCTTCCCCTAACACCCTTGCCTGCTCACGATCTGACAACCGCAACGCTAACTTCCCCAAAACGTTTGCACGAGACCTTGGAGCAGAAATCGCGCGGGCTGCCGACAATGCTTCCCCTAACAGACTCTCCGGCAACCGCGGCGCTAATTCCCTCAAAACTCTGACGCGAGATTTTTCATCAGAAATCGCGCCGGACACCGACAACGCTTCTCCCAACAGACTCTCTGGCAACCGCGGCGCTAATTCCCTCAAAACTCTGGCGCGAGATTTTTCATCAGAAATCGCACGTGCCACCACCAGTGCTTCGCTCATAATGGCATGCGATTCTGAAGGATGAAATTCAGCGATTGCCGCGAGGCATTCTGCCCGATCATCTGAAACTGGTTTTTGTCGGGCCATGACCAATCCCAGCGCCGGGCTGATCACGCCTGCTTTCACACATGCAACCAGCAAGTCTTTTAAGATATTTGCGCTTAAAGAAGTAACACTGGCAAACACAGCGCAACGCGAATTTGTTGGCCCAATGCGGCTGGGCCTTCGGCTTCAGCTTTTTGCCAGGCACGATCGGCATCATTGAGAAAGCCGGCCGGGGTGCCTTCCAGCCATTCCCACGCGCGCAGCCAGCCTTCGCAGATCAACGCATAAAAATCAGTTGTCAGCGCCTTGGTTTGCGCGAGATGGGCAGCATAATATTGCACCACATAGGCCGGAGCGTTCTTGGGAAGAAGAGTTTTATTTTCGAGGCCGGTGAGGGTGTCGCGTCCATATTGCAGGAACCGGGCTTGCCATGCTTCGCACTCGCGGTTGGTGAGCTTTCCCGCAAAATATTCAGCCAAACGCGGATGGCTGAAGACATAGCCGCTGGCGAGGCCGTCGCCGATGATAAAACGGTTCACCGCGGCCGCCGCTTCATCGAGCAGGCCGCTGTCTTCAAAAATGTCCGGCGCCAGCGCCAACACGTCATCCTTTTTGAGCGGGCCTAATGCGGCAGCGCACAGGTTCAGGAGGCCGCGCACGGTTTTGTCCTGCAGGGGTTTGGCCGCGCCCCAGAGTTTTTGCTGTTCTTCAAACCAGCGTTTGAAATAGGCCTCCAAGCCGGGTTGCAGTTTGGCCAAATCATCCGGCGTCAAGGTCGCGGCTTGAGCGCCTTGCGGGAGCAGGGCTTCAACATACAACCGCACCAGCAGCGGGTCGCCTTCGCTCAGCTCATACAGCCGGCTGATGAGGTCGATTTTCGTCGCCAGCACGTCCAACGGATTTCCCATCTGGCTGAGGACGTCACGCACACCATCGCGATCAAGCCCCGCCAAAGAAATGCGTTTGGCGCGGTTGGGCATTTCCCATCCCAAACGATTGAGCCAGGCAGTTTCATCTTTGTCCAACGCCAGCGACCGGGCCGCGACGATCACGCGTAAATGGCCGGGTGCTACAGTTGGAAACAAATCCGCGCCCGCTTCCCAGCCGGCGGCTTCGTCGAGTCCATCCATCACCACCAGCACGCGGCCGCCATTGGGCGGGGTGCGCCGGAGATAATCGCTGAACACGCCGCGATACTGCTGCGCATCCGCTACGCGGCCTGGGGTGACTTTTTCGCCATAGACATGCGCCATGCGTGCCGCGAGCGAGGCGAAGACCACGGTTTCGAGATTGGTATTGAACCGGATGCTGATGGGGAAATACACGACGTGTACGGCCTCGGCGCCGGTTACAGGCCGAGAAGCGAGGCATGTGACCCAATGCGCGAGCAAGGCCGATTTGCCCCGACCTGCTGGCGCAATGAGAGAGGCATAAGGCGGGGCTGCCGGATCATCCAGCCAAGCATCGAGGGCGGCTAAATCGGAGGCGCGTCCACCGAAAGGCGCCGGGTGATCTTTGGCGCCGAGGTAGTATTCGAGAAAATTTTGCACGCGACTGTCGTAGCGCGTCGGGAGCTCATCGAGACCGCGGGTGAGGTTGATGGTGATCTTGTCGCGCCCGACGACATCACCGGCGATTGAGAGGTCGCGTTGTGCTTTGAGATTCATTTTTGTGAAGCACTCCGTTGAAGCTCTCTTATCTTATCCAATTGCTTGCGGGCGTTATCAAGATCTGGACTTCCCAACGCATCAAATATCGCCACTGCTTGGCCGAGAAGCTGCTCTGCCTCGGCCAGCCTCGTCTGTTTTTCATAAACGTTTGCAACGTCACAAAGCGCCCACGCCAGCCCGACCGGCTCCCCAATCTCCTCAAAGATCGCTTGGCCGCGTTCGTAATACTCCAGTGCCTCGTCCCACACGCCTTTGTTCATGTAGATGTCTCCGATGTTGCTGAGCGCCCTCGCCAGCCCGCCCCGATCACCGATCTCTTGCCGGATCGCCCGGCTGCGCTCGCAGCACTCTAGCGCCTCATCCCACAAGCCTTTTTTCCGGTAGAAGTACCCGATGTTGTTGAGCGACTGTGCCAGCCCGCCCCGATCACCGATCTCTTCCCGGATCGCGCGGCTGCGCTCGTGGTAATCTAGCGCTTCATCCCACAGGCCTTTTTTCATATAGTTGCCTCCGATGTCGTTGAGCGACTGTGCCAGCCCGCCCCGATCACCGATCTCTTCCCGGATCGCCCGACTGCGCTCGTAGTAATCTAGCGCTTCATCAAACAAGCCTTTGTAGTGGTGGATGCCCCCAATACCGTTGAATGCCGCCGCCAACCCAGCCCGGTCGCCAATCTCCTCACAGATCGCTCGGCTGCGCTCATAGTACTCTAGCGCCTTATTCCATTCGCCTTTGTCGTCGTATGAGTGGCCGATCTCGTATAGTAACACTGCCTCAAGTGTTCGTTCGCCCTGCTCGAACGCCACTTCTAATCCAACCTGTGTCCAGCGTATTTTTTCGTTCCAAAGTCCACGTCGGGTGAGGAAAGTGCGCAACGCTCGTTCATAGTCCAGCACCATCTGTTTATCTTTTGACATCAAGGATATCCAATCAAACCCACCGCGTATCTGCCCTATCTCCATTTCAACCGCTTGCCAATTCTTCTCCGCGTTTGTTTGTGCTAAATTCAGGTAATAGTTGGCGTGTACCTCGCGTGCTGTTGCGGCTTGACCTTGCTTCTCAAGCAAGCTCTCGGCAAAGTCGGCGAGAGTTGTGTGCAAGTTGTATCGCCCACCATCCACCGGTTCAACGAGCGCACGGCCAACAAGTGCCACCATTGTCTTTTGAGCGGGACGAAGTTCCGTCCCCCACATAGCAGCGGCGGCTTCAATCGAAAAAGTGAGCGGCTTGCCGCCAAACACCCCCAACAAGCGAAACGCGCGTTTGGTTGCCTCATCCGGCAGACGGTCGTAACTCATGGCGAGGATGGCACGCAACGAAGGTTCGGTCGTTGCCAATCCCGGCCTTTTTTCTGCGCCGGCCAATTTGAGTCGTGCCTCGCGATCTTTCAATTCGGATAGCGCGCCTGCAACGCCCAATCCAGTTTCCCATTCGGCGGCAAGCATCTGTCCAGCGAGCGTGAGTGCCAACGGCAGACCATCCAGTACAGTTGCCAGTTCATTCGCGGCTTTTTCATCAACAGTCACGGCTTCCGGCGCAAGTTCGCGCAGCAAATTTAGCGAGGCGGCGTCGGTTAGTGTCTCGACTCGGACAGCCTCGTGGCCAGCCAGTTTGCGAGCAATTTCGTTGTCACGGGTGGTGATCAACGCGCGACATCGAGGGCCACCCACAAGAAAATAGCGTGCGGGCTCGGCATGCCAAACGTCGTCTACAATTAGAAGCGCTTTCTTGTCGTGCAATAGCGTAGAAAGCCGGCGTGAGCGCGTTTCGGGAGAATCGAATTGGGCAAATTCCTCACCAAGCTGCGTACCCCATTCGGCGAGAAGGGACATCACCTCCGGCTCCGGCCCAAGCCCAGCCCACAGCGTTCCCTCAGGCAGCGCCGTTTCTACTTCGGGATGATTCGCGAGCGCAGCAGCCAGCGTGGTCTTGCCAATACCGCCCATGCCTTTGAGCGCGGTTAAGGCATTCGGGCCAGCGCCCTCCTCGCCCAACTTCAGCGCGGCAATCAATTCTCGCAATACCTCGTCGCGACCGATAAAAACTCGCGGCGCCGGCGGGGCCATGCGCGGAGCGGGGCGCTCTTTCTTTTCGCCGTACTGATAAATGTTGGTGATTTTATCGCGACCAACGACATCGCCGACGATTGAGATGTCACCTTGTGCTTTGAGATTCATTTTTGTGAAGCAATCCGTTGAAGCTCTCTCACCTTATCCAATTGCTTGCGAGCATTGTCAAATTCCGGACTTCCTAACTCTTCAAATATCGCCACTGCTTGAGTGAGAACCTGCTCTGCATCGGCGAGTCGTGTCTGTTTTTCGTAAACGTCGCCTATGTTCTTAAGCGCCCACGCCAGCCCAACCCGTTCGCCGACCTCTTCTCGGATCCCACGGCTGCGATCGTAGTACTGTAGCGCCTCGTTCCACAAGCCTTTGTTCTTGTAGATGCCCCCGATGCTCTGGAGCGTCACCGCCAGCCCAGTCCGGTCGCCGATCTCTTCCCGGATCGCATGGCTGCGCTCGTAGTGCCCTAACGCCTCGTCCCACAAGCCTTTTTTGTTGCAGATATACCCGATGTGGTTGAGCGAATATGCCAGCCCGGCCCGGTCGCCGATCTCTTCATAGATCGCCCGGCTGCGCTCTTGGTACTCCAGCGCCTCGTCCCACAAGCCTTTGTTATAGTAGATAATCCCGATGTAGTGGAGCGACTGTGCCAGCCCGGCCCGATCTCCGATCTCTTCATAGATCGCCTGACTACGCTGACAATACCCCATCGCCTCGTTCCATGCACCTTTGCGATTGTGGATGTACCCGATGTCGTTGAACAATTTAGCTTCAGTACTTCTATCGTTCAATGATTGAGCTGGGCTTAACGCGTGCTTAGCCCACTGCATCCATTCATTCCACAACCCCCGGCGATTAAAAAAGATGCTCATCGCCCGATAGTAAGCGAGCACCATCAACTTATCCGTTAGTCTATCCGCTGACTGGAACCCCCTCCGTATCTGCCCCATCTCCATTTCAACCGCTTGCCAATTCTTCTCCGCGTTCTTCCGCGCAAATTCCAAATAGTAGTTGGCGTGTGTTTCGAGTGCAAGCACTGCCTCGCCATGTTCTTCAAGCAAGCTCTCGGCAAAGTCGGCCAGAGTTGTGTGCAAGGTGTATCGCCCCCCATCCACCGGTTCAACGAGCGCACGGCCAACAAGCGCTACCATTGTTTTTTGAGCCGGGCGAAGCTCCATCTCCCACATCGCAGCAGCGGCGTCAATCGAAAAAGTGAGCGGCTTGCCGCTAAACACGCCCAACAAGCGAAATGCGCGTTTGGTTGCCTCATCGGGCAAGCGGTCGTAACTCATGGCGAGGATAGCTCGCAACGAGGGTTCGGTAGTTGCCAAGCCCGGTCTTTTTTCTGCGCCGGCCAATTTGAGTCGGGCCTCGCGATCTTTCAGCTCGGAGAGCGCGCCTGCAACTCCCAATCCAGCTTCCCATTCAGCGGCAAGCATCTGTCCGGCGAGGGTGATCGCCAACGGCAGGCCGTCCAGTACAGTTGCCAGTTCATTCGCGGCTTTTTCATCAGCCTCCACGGCTTCTGGCGCAAGTTCGCGGAGCAGATTTAGCGAGGCGGCATTGGTTAGGGTCTCGACTCGTATAGCCTCATGACCAGCCAATTTGCGCGCAATTTCGTTGTCACGGGTGGTGATCAACGTGCGACATCGAGGGCCGCCCACGCGAAAATAACTTGCTGCCTCAGCTTGCCAAACGTCGTCTACAACGAGAAGCACTTTCTTATCGTGCAACAGCGTAGAAAGACGGCGCGAACGCTTTTCGGGAGAATCGAATTGGGCAAAGTCCTCACCAAGCTGCGTACCCCATTCGGCGAGAAGGGACATAACCTCCGGTTCCGGCCCAAGCCCAGCCCACAATGTTCCCTCAGGTAGCGCCGTTTCCACTTCGGGATGATTTGCGAGCGCCGCAGCCAGTGTGGTCTTGCCAATGCCGCCCATGCCTTTGAGTGCGATTAAGGCAATCGGGCCAGCGCCATCCTCGCCCAATTTCAGTGCGGCAATCAATTCGCGCAACACTCCTTCGCGCCCAATAAAAACTCGCGGCGCTGGCGGGGCCATGCGAGGGATGGGGCGTTCTTTCTTTTCGCCGTACTGGTGAATGTGGGTGATTTTGTCGCGACCGACGACATCGGCGCCAATCGAGACATCACCTTTGGCGTTGATATCCACGGAGCTCATTCCCTTATAAGTTCGATCTTTGCAGAAGAGCAAAGATTTCAAAAGGCAGAATGATTCTTCGGCAGAATAATTGTTTAATCATTCTGCCGAGAAATTATTCTGCCTGCTTGGTTCCGACTTGTCCGGGTTAGGCAAATACAAGTTCTTCCGGATCACATTTGGTCGCTAACAATTTGGGCGTATCTTGCTCATTCAAGCTTTGCATATCGATCTGCACACAGCCTAAATCAAATGCGGTTTGAACATTCCTGCCAAACCCTAGCGCCTGATAGAAAACAACGGCGAAGTTGATGGCTGCTTCGTCGCCGATGGCTTTGGACATGCCGATGACGCAATCAATGTGTTTGGCAATTGCCTGCGCTTGTTTTTTGGAATAACACGCGTTGAGCACGACGCAACGGATGTTATCTTTCAGCACGGCAAAAAGCTGCTCCAAAGCGCGGGTGGGAACGGTTTGGCTTTCGCCGGTTTTGTCTTCCAAGATGATTTCGCTGGCTGCACTGCCATGACCACTGAAATGAACGATGTCGGGTTGATGACGCAGCAAATGGCCTTGCAAATCGGAGACGCGCACCGCCCATTCTTGCTCAATGTCAAACTTGTCACGAAATTCCGCTTGTAGAAGGACTTGCTTAATGCCGCGGATTTCTTCATCCAGTCTGAGGCGAACCGAGTCTTGGGGATTCGCGGCGAGAAATAAAATTTTGATGGGATTGCTGCTTTGGTTTTGAGAATCTTTCTTCGTGCGGGTTGGGGCGCCGGAAAAATGCTTCGTCACTTTGTCGCGACCGACGACATCGCCTTGAACATTTACCGTGCTGCCACTAATGTTTACGCCGCCGCTCTGGTTTGGGGATTTCTTTGATTTGGCCATGATGCCCTCCGGGACTTGTTCTTAAATCAGTAGAAACTACATTTTGACTTTGCACTTCTAAGGATAATCAGGCAAATACTTCACAAATGACAGGGTCGCCTTGACAGCATCATAAATCAACTTGTCCGCTGTCCAAAACTCGCAGCCGCGCAATTCGGCCAGTGCAATATAAGTAGCGTCATAAACGGCTCGTTGATTGAACTGCTCTGCTATTTCACGGGCACGTTGGCGCACGCCTGGCATGTCTACAATGACGACAGGCGCGGCATCCAAAAGAGCGTATGCTTTCAGCGCTTCTGCAATAACCATTTTTCCATCGAAAACTCGTTTACGGCAATACTGGCATCCACACAAAGTTCTGTCATAGGCGTAACATCCTTTCGTCACGGAGTTGACGAATGTCTTCCGCAGAGTCCACTGCACTGATCGTCTCGGCCGCTCCCTCATCACTCATTTTTAAAAAAGCCTCGATTCGTTGGGCATATTCTTTCCGTTCCCGTTCTTCCCTATCCATCTGCGAAAGCAAAAGTTCACTCAACCGTTGCGTGATCCGAGCCACAATTCTCATTTGCTCCTGCAACGGGAGTTGAACTGCCAGTTGTTCAATCTGATCTGCAGTTATAGTACTTGCCATCGTTGTTCTCCTTAAATAAATTCATGTTACTCGAATTTTGAATCTGTATGCTCATCGTTCCCCTCGCCCCATGACAAACCGCGCCGCCGGAGAATCCTTCATCGGCAGACTCGTGCGGCGAATGCCGTCATACGCATACAACGCGCCAGCCACCGCCGGTGCAGTAGGAACCAAGCCAATCTCGCCGACGCCTTTCGCGCCCCACGGGCCTTCGGGTTCATATTCTTCGATAAAGATCGTTTCAATCTCCGGCATGTCTTTGGCGCGAATGAGGCCGAGACGGCGGAGTTGGTACGTATCCGGCACGCAATTCGTCACCGGCAGATCCTCGGTCAAAGCATAACCAAGTCCCATGTGAATTGAGCCTTCGATTTGGCCTTCGAGCAAAGTCGGATTGATGGCGCGGCCAACATCGTGCGCGGCGACAAATTTGACCAGCTTGCCGTTGTCGTCGAGAATGGCGACTTGCGTGGCAAATCCAAACGTCATGTGCGTGATCGGCTTTGCCACTTTTGCTCCGAGCTTCGTCGTGTAATCAATCAACACTTCGCCAAAATATTCTTGGCCGACGAGATCACCGAGGGTCATTCCATTTTGCAAATCAGCCTTCAATTTTTCGGCGGCGGCTTTCACGGCGTTGCCGCCAAGCACGGTCGCGCGCGAAGCCGTAGTCATGCCGCAATCGAGTGGGCGATGCGTGTCAACTTTCGCCTCGAAATATTTTGCCGGCAAGCCGGTGGCTTCGCAGGCAAATTGGATAAGCACGGTAAACAAACCCTGCCCCATCTCGGTGTAGCCGGTGTAAATGGTGATGCGTTCCGGTGATTCAACGCGCAGGCAGGCACGGCCATGCTCCGGCATGCCGTTGCCGATGCCGACGTTTTTAATGCCGCAGGCGATGCCGGCATATTTTGCGTTGCGATAAATGTCTTTCACTGCCTCAAGAGTTTTGCGGATGCCGACACTTTTCTCCAACACCTGGCCGCTGCACCACGTGTCGCCGGCATCCATGACATTGCGATAGCGAATTTCCCAGCCGTCAATGCCCACTTTCTCCGCGAGAATATCGAGCATGCCTTCGATGCCGAACGCCGCTTGATTGGCGCCAAAGCCGCGCATGGCGCCACATGGGGGATTATTGGTGTAAACGGCGAGCGCTTCGACATCGACGTTTGGCACGCGATACGGGCCGGTGGCATGGCCGGCGGCACGCTCCAAAACTTTCGCACCGACCGAGGCATACGCGCCTTTGTCGCCGACCATGCGCGCTTTGACGGCGAGTAGATGGCCGTCTTTATCAACGCCGACGGTGTACGTCATGCGAATCGGATGGCGTTTCGGATGCAGCCGAATGCTCTCGTCGCGCGAGAGCGTGAGCTTCACCGGCTTACCGGTGATCTTCGCGAGCAGCGCGGTTTGGCCTTGAATGCTGAGATCTTCTTTGCCGCCAAACGCGCCGCCGTTGGAAACCAGCTCGACTTGCACTTGCTCGATTGGCACGCCGAGAATCGAAGCGATTTGGCGTTGATCGTCGAACACGCCTTGTCCTTGGCTCAAAACTTTGAGGTAACCATTTTCGGGATAAGCCAAACAACTTTCCGGTTCTAAAAATGCGTGCTCGATTAATTGCGTTCGAAAAGTTTCTGTCATGACAAAGGCGGCTTCGGCCAAGGCTTTGTCAGCATCGCCGCGTTTGATGACGGAGGTTGAAAGTAGATTGGTTTTATGCGTTGCTTCGGGATGAACCAACGGCGCGTCCGGTTTCAGCGCTTCATCTATCGAACTGATCGGTTGCAACACTTCATATTGCACTTCAATCAGATCAAGCGCCGCCCGCGCAATTCCTTTGCTCGTCGCCGCAACCGCCGCGAGAATATCGCCGACACAGCGCGTCTCTTCGCCAACGGCAATAAACACCGGCCAATCTTTTTCAATCAAACCTTCGTAACGTTTGCCGGGAACATCTTTGGCGGTGATGACGGCTTTAACGCCTTCGAGGCGTTCGGTTTTTGAAGTGTCAATCGCCAAAACTTTGGCGCGCGGATGAATCGAGAAGAGCACCGCGCCGTGCAGCATTTCAGGCAGTTTTATGTCGTCGATATAGCGCTTGCCACCAAGCGTAAGATTTTCGCCTTGATAGCGCAACAGACTCGTGCCAACACGACCGCTGTTATCGTGCTCAGGGAGAGGCTCGCCGCGATAGGCTTTGGCGGCAAGGTCGATGGCGTCAACAATTTTCGTGTAGCCGGTACAACGGCAGATGTGGTTGTTCAATGCGCGTGCAATCTCATCACGCGTCGGAGCGAAGTTGTTTTGTAAAAGTGCATGCGCGCGCATGGCAATGCCGGGAATGCAAAAGCCGCATTGCAAGCCGCCGGCGTGAACGAAGGATTGCGCCAGCCTTTCGCGCTGAAGCTCAGGCAACCCTTCGAGGGTTTGCACGCGCTTGCCGGCAATTTTTGCGGCGGGTGTCACGCAGGAGACGACGGCTTTATCATCAACTAAAACTGTGCAGCAACCGCACGATCCCTGCGGGCTGCAGCCATTTTTAGCGGCGGTGAGATCGAAATGGTCACGTAGAAGATCGAGCAGAGATAGCTCCGGAGCAACGCGGGTTTCGCGCGGCTCACCGTTGAGGATGAATTGAATCGGTTGATGTTTCTGCATGACGCGCTCCATGATTGGCAAAGTGCAAATGGAGAGAGGGGATTTATTTTTTTTCGGCTACCGGAGAATCCTTATGAGCGTAGCCCGGCTATCGGGAATAATCTACAGAAAAAATTCTTTGAAAACAAGCTGGAAGTTATGATTGGGCAGTGGGTGAAGAAACTTGCAAGAGACGGGAAATGAATCTCGGTGAAATCCGATAACCGGTTTCTTCGTAGACTTCGCGTAAAACTGCTTCATCCGGACGCTCATTTGGTTGGATCGTGCCAGCCGGCACTTGAATGCCCGCTTTAGGAAAATCAGCATGGCGAAAGACCAGCAGACGATGGCCGTGCGTGATGTAGGCGAAGACTTTGTGTTTCAGGATCGGCATCAATTCCTGCCTTGTGATGAATCCGCACGGCGCCGATAAATTATCTGATCATCTTGCATCAACAAATCGCTATCCAAGTTGTCTCCTGAGGAATTACTTCTCCGCATCATCTTCAGTCGTTTTCGTTTCTGCACTGAGGTCTTTCTCTTTCATCTTTTGCACAACGAGATCAACAATGCCGTTCGTGATTTTTTCGGCCTGAGCTTTGTTTTGGTCCATGGATGGATTGAAGACGGTCAGGTATTCTCCAACCTCTTTGGCGATCATATTTTCAACGGCAGCGGCAAAGTGCAGAAAGGCGGCTTTATGGTTGTCGCCATGTTTTTCATAATCGCCGCATCTTTGAAAGAACTGCCATCCCTCCACTTTCAATAATTCCGACGCGCGTCGCTTCTCCCGCCAGATTTCGCCATAGTTGGCAACTCCCTCCCATGCCGCACAACCCGCGACAATGGCTCCGATGACGACAGTTGCAGCACCACCATACGTATCGAAAAAAGTGAATTTTTCCAAAGCCGATAAAACCGGAATCAGCACGCCACCGATAATAATGATGGCGCGAAGCAAGAAATACTTTTTGCGTGCTTCAAGGGACCGATTGTGCCACCACATCACCATTTTCAGCCAGCGGTTTTTGATAAAATCACTGTATTCGGTCAGGTTCTTCAGCCCATCGATAAATTTCTGGAGTTCATCAGAATCGACTAAGGAGTCTTTGATATTCTTAGTTGACATGGAAATCTCCTTTTTTAAAATCCATTCCGATTTGTGCCAAGCTTCACTGAAAGCTACCGCCAAGCGGTTTCGTTCATTAAAGCAAGAAAAAAATAAGGAAAAACTATGGCCAAATTTCTTCGCAAGCTACTCACGTGGCTGCTCGAGGGGGAACCAACAGAAGATTCTCGACATCTTCGGGAACTGCCACTCACGCGATCACTTGTGGCCACAATTCAATCGGAGGTTCAGTAATAAGCGCATTAGATATACGGATGGTTTTCAGATCACTTTTTATCGAACCAGCAAGAGCTTTTTCGTCGCCGAAAACGTCGCGCCGGACAAGCGATAAAAATAAACGCCACTGGCAAAACCGCTTGCATCCCAAATGATGTTATACGTCCCTGGCATTTTCACTTCATCAACGAGCGTCGCCACTTCTCGCCCTTGTACGTCATAAAGTTTCAACGAGACGTGCTCGCCATGTGGTACACGAAAAACGATGTGCGTCGTGGGATTTCCCGTAGAGCGGGATTTCGCTGCGCTCAAGACCGGATTCGGAAAATTCTGCGCGAGATGCCACGACTGGGGCACGATTTCATTCGTCGCAACGGCCGTGATGATTTGCCGCAGAGAATTTTCAATGCGCAGCTTGCCGAATCCCCAAGTCGTATTCGGAACGGCGCCGGTAAAGCCATCCGAGATCGCGCCGGCGCGCAGCAACGCGCGGACTTTGCCATGTGACAGCGTTGGATCAGCCTGGAGAATGAGAGCTACTGCACCGGCAACGTGCGGTCCGGCTGAGCTGGTTCCGCCAAACGCGACGTACCGATCATTGCGGCCAATGCTGAAAACCGTGCTCCCGGGCGAAGCGACATCTACTTGACGCCGATTATCGATTCGCAGGCCGCGCCCGCTGAATCCGTTGATATTGGTGTCAATGGATTTGTTCCGATATGCCGCAACGCCAATGGCGCTATCCGCTGTAGCCGGCCACGTTACCGTGTTGCTTTCACTCGGCGGATTCCATTGTGCCAGTCCGATCCAGTTGAAACCATTATCGCCGAGCATCCCTTCAACCTGCTTCTGGGCCGAGGTCTTATTGATGATTCGCAGATTATACGTCGCCCCTCCACTCGCCGCGATATAAACAATCAACATCACCGTACCGCGCGATGAGATACTTTTATTGGAATAAACCGCTTTGCCGCCAATGGTAATCGTCGAGCCGTTCGCCGGCAGCGTTACAAAGCTTCCGGCGTCGATCTGAAATTTCACGACGACATCATTCATATTGCCTTGCCAGCGCAACGAAGGCCAAACTTCGGAAGAGCCGCCTTCGGTAAAAGTTATCGTGGTCGAATCATTGGCATTTACCACTGACGTCTTTTGCATAGCGCCGCCCGTGAGGTTCCCCGCCGGTGTCACTTGAACGATACCTTTGGCTGCCATCTCGTTAATCATGGTCTCCTCATTGGAGGAGCCGTCGAGATATTCCCACACCCACTCGCCGTCTTCATACAACATGATGTCAGCGCCCTCGGCTTCCGCCCACGCCATCATGCCGGGAAGCGTCGTGAAAAATCGCGGCGAATTATTGTAACTGATCGAGCCGAAAATCATCTCGGCGTCCGGCGCAATGCCGGCGAGGCGGTGAACTCCGGCCACGCCGCCAATCGCGATGCCGGCAACGGAAGTTCCATGTCCGCCGAACGGGCCGTTATCCGGGCTGGCATTGATGAGATCAACGCCACGCCGCCGCACGGTTCCATCAACTTCCAAAATCGCGCGAATCTTGCTTGTCTTCAATCCAACGAGGCGCTCACCGGTGTTCAGCCGGTTGTCATGGTTCGTGTCGAGCGCGATGAACCATTGCTCGCCATAAGTTGGCGAGGCTTCCGTAAATCCGGCGGCAAGGCCCAAATCGCGCGCGTTATTATTGTTCACGTCATTGTAAAGAAAGTCGAGATCGGCATCGTACACGCCGGCCGTGTTGCCGGAATAGGGAACCTCTTTGTAGCGCAAAATCTCGCCGCTATTAACCGAGCCATTGCGGTTTTTATCAACGGCATCGACACCAGGATCGAAATTCAAGTTGCCGTTGACGTCAATCCAATTCACCGTGTCACCGTCGGCGAACCACAGCATGGGATGGAAAAAATCCGCGCCGGTGTCGAAATCCGCGATGAGCACGCCTTTGCCGGTGAGTGAACGCCCCTGCTTATCCTTCAATTTCCATGCGGCCTCGGCTTGAATCTGCGGCCGGCTTACATCCAGCGGCGGCACTCGCACCGGTCGCCAACACGGTTGAATTGAAGCAATCTCCGGTATTTGCTCAAGCGCCGGAAGAAGATCGTGGCTCAACTCCACTGGAAATACGGTTGTCGATCCCAAACGTTTGCCATTGTGGCGGTGAAACTTGCCACCGAGTTGTTCGATCTTGTTGAGAAGTTGATTCGAGGGCGGATGATGAAAGCGGATGGTGGCCGGCAAGGCCGTCGCGGATTGCTTGGCCAGTGAAGCATTCTCGTGCAAAAAATGGAAGCGAAAATCGAGGGGAGAAATTTGCGAAGTTGATTGCGCGAAAACACAAATTGCGCACAGCGATGAAGCGAGCGCCAATAAAGATATCTGGAGATTTCGCTGTAAGATAGGGGTCTTCATAGGTTTGCTTTCAAAACAGTGTGATTTTTCAAAGCAAGAAGTTCCAACAAAAAAAGCCCCGCTGCGGAAACGGAGCCTTTGTTTGCATCAAAAAATGTTCTTTCTCACCCGCTGGTTATACGCGCAAAGATTCTGCTGCCATTGATTTCCCTGCGGGCGTTGCCCCACGGGCCTGAGCTTCGAGATGGGCATAATATTTCTCCCACACCCATTGCACGATTTCGTCAAGCCTAACATTTTTGACACGAGGATCGCAAATCGGCGTGACATTCTCGTAATCCTCCACCACTTCCACGGAAAACTTTTTCGCGATTGGCTTTTCTTTAAGGCCCTTGAGAATTCGGCGGTAAAGGCCGGGAAAATGTAAGCACATGTAGCCGACAATTTTCCTGCTTCGTTTGTCACGCCCGATTTCAAGTCCCGGTTGCTCCTCGTCATTAAACACTATTCGTTTGGATGGGCCGAATATGAATTCAACCACCCCACCTGCTATTCTTATTTCCATTTTTTCCATAAAAAGATTTGTAGAAAACATGGACGTTCCGAAACTCAGGATCTGATGTCACTAAATCCGGATTATTCAAAATGTACGGAATATCATTTTTATGCTTCACCGCAATTGGATGCTTCTCGATGTGCTCAAGCTTTTGAACGGCGACATGAGTCTGATACCCCAACGGTGTCAAAATAGAGTACAGAATCTCATTTGCCTGACCATTGTAATCAATAAAGATTTCACCGGCCCTTGAGAAATCCCGCGCTGCCAAAGCTTGCTCACGATTCAGCGGTACCCATTGTTCCACATCCAGCCTCCCGGCTCAGATTACCGATATTCACAGCCGCTTTTGCAAATTATTTTAACCAAAATTCTTTTGAAAAGCAAGCGAATTTATGTGAACGCGGTGTTGACGTAATTGATCATTTGATCATTCAAAATGCCTTTCAACAGCGCGGCCATTTGATAACAAACTTTCATGTCCAAAACGTGCCCAACCAATTCCGGCTCGCAGTTTTCCACGTAAATAACTTCAAGGCTCGGCCACTCCAATTGCAACACGAGCGCCTCATCAAGAAAATGGGCGTGATGGTGCGTCGAATCAGCTCGCAGCGCATAAATCTTGTCCTCGATGCGGCCGTGCAGAACGATCGCACTCTCGCGTTTTTCAATCCAAAAGCCGTTCTGCCCGTCTAATTTCTCCCACGATTCGCGGCTGCCAAAAAAGCGCGGCTTCTTGATATATGGGCCGCCGTGCTCCGGACAGAACACGTCACAATTGCCGCACTCGTTGCAGAAGTCCGCATAGTTGGCGATCTGATGGGATTTTTCAATGCGCAAAACCCCACCGGGAATTTCTTCGACAATGCCTTCCGGCCCGATGCAATAATTGGCGTACTCAACTTCCAGCGGCTGCAGCTCGTAATAAAAATTCGCATCATTCGGGCAAACCGGAATGCACTTGTCGCAGTTAATGCAATCAAACAGCACGAGATGGCTGTCGATTTTGCGGGGAACGGACTTGTTCTTGCTCTGCGAGTAACGTGGGTCTGCCAACACTTTTGCCATCACTTCTGAGGTGTTGGCTATAATGGCGGCGTCGATATCATCCTTCCTCGAACCCCATTTTATTATATAGTCACTAACACTCACCGCGCCTAATTCCCTCATCTTACTTTCAAGATTCAGGAGATATTTATATAAACGCCCGTAACCACCGGGCTTGAGCAAATCGGAGCAGGTCGTAATCGGCACGAGTCCGGCGGCCACCGCGTCGGAAAAATTGTGTTGATCGATGCCGGCAGAAAACGAGATCGGCATCTCGGATCCGAAAACTTTGCGCCAATCTTCCACCAGCGCCATCGCCAGCACGTGCAGCGGCGGGCCGGATAGATACATGATCTCGTCGGAGAAAAATTTTCCTTTATTGACGACTTCGAGCGTGTTGCTGAATTTGACGCCGACGGTCTTGTCCAGCCGATCCGCCGTGCTCTTCAAGCGGCGCACCACTTGCACGGCATCGTCAAACGTGATGTTGACTTGATAGACTTTGGGATTGACTTCGAGATCGTGATAACCGAGCCGATCATAAAGCAGATACTCTAATTTCTCCTTCCCCATCATCGGCGGGTTCATTTTAATGATGACGTGATAATCCATCTCAGTGAGCAGGAAGTGGACGATGCTTTCGATTTCCTGCGCCGGACAGCCGTGAAAGGTGGAAAGCGTGATGCTTTTGGCGAGGTTGGTTTTATAAGGAAGATTGCGATATTGGGAAAAATCGGCAGGAATCTGTTGTCGTAATTCTTCGACTAGCGCGGTTGCATCTTTGATGCTATTCAGCCAATTCCGTATCGGCTCGCTCTGAATGCCTTTGAGATCGTAGCCGACGCTCACATCGAAAATCATCTCGGTCTTGGCGAACGGATCATTTTGCTCCAACACGTTCGCGGCGATCAGCATTTCGATGAGCATGTGCCCGGCGACATACTCGCGCAGCGATTGCTCGAGGCGCAGCTCTTGCGACCATTCGACATTGTAGCCGACGTTGGTCATGTCGATGCACGGCCGCGCGATTTTGAGCTGATCGAGAATCTGAACGGTTTTCAGCTCGAGGATGCGGCTGCCGCCAAGCCAGGAGAGCACGAGGTTTTGTGCCATCTGCGTCTGCGGCCCCGCGGCTGGGCCGACCGGCGTCGCCGCTTTCATGCCGCAAAACTCGACTGAGGTATCCTGGCCGTCGTTGCTGCGATAGAATTTTTGTTTCGGGAGATCGAAAATCGATTGCTGCTTTTCAAACTCCCGAAACATGCGGCGGATGAGATGGGCAAAAGGAAGAGGATGGAGTTCGGCCATGGATATATCCCGCTGTTACTTTTTCGCTATGGATAATCAGGCAAATATTTCACGAAAGGAAGCCCCGTTTTGACCGCATCATAATGACGCTTTCTGTCTCATACTCGAATAGTGGCGGAGCAATGAGATCGATACCTGCCGCAATGGAATCACGTAGAAATTTCCGGGCCTTTTTCCGCCAAGTTTCGCCCTTCACAACCCATTTGATGGCAACGCTGGCATCTACGCATCTTTCCGGCATATTTGAGTCATCCTTTCGTCACGCAACCGACGAATCATTTCTGCAGCATCAGTCTGACCTTGTGAATCGTCTTCAAGACCATCCACTTCTGCCAATAGTTCATTTGCCAACTGTAAACGCGCCAAGTGCATCCGTTCCTTGTCGCGCTTTCTATCTATGGCTATAGGGAACGCGTTTCTCAAACGTTCGGTAATGTGAACAATCAACTGAAGAGACTCTTGTGGTTCTAGTTGTCTTGCTAATTTTTCTACCTGCTCTAAGGTCGCTTGATGGGACATAATGCACCTCGAGGTTATAATCCGCCTATTGGATTCAATACTGAAAGATACAACGCTTTCCGAGAAAAAGCAAGTCTGAGAAAATTTTAATTATATTGAATTAACTAAAATTATCATGACAGCTATTGCCCACCGCGACCCCCGCCACATACCCACTCGCCCACGCCCACTGAAAATTGAAGCCGCCGATGCGGCCATCGACATCGCAAATTTCCCCGCAAAGATAAAGGCCGGGGCAGCAGCGTGATTCCATCGTGTTCAGTCGCAGTTCGCTCAGCGGCACGCCGCCGGCGGTGACCTCGGCAAAATTGTAGCCGCGATCACCGGTGATGGGCAACGGCATCTGGGTGACGATGCGAGCAAGCGCCAAACGTTGCGCTCGCGTCAACTCATGACCTGATGTGCCCGGTTCGACGCCGGCTTGTTGGCATAACACGCGCGCCAGCCGTTCCGGCAAATATTCGCGCAAATGTTTGATCACGGTCGTTCGACCGAGAGCCTGCAATTCTGCGTCAAGCTGTTCGGCACTCTTCCCCGGCCACCAGTTGATCACGAGTGTGGTTTCGGGGTCATCAAAATTGGCCTCGAGATAATAACGGCTAATATTGAGAACCGACGGCCCGGAGAGACCGAAATGCGTACAGAGCGTGGAGTTGGTGAATGTGATTATTTTTTTGCCTTTGCTCGAACGGACTTCGAGCGTCGCCGGAACCGTGAGACCGCTAAGCTCGCGAATGAAATGTCCCGGCGGCAAAGTCAGCGGCACTAATGCGGGAAAAACGCGCGGCGTGATGGTGTGGCCGAGCGATTTGGCGATTTCGAAACCGTGCCCATCGGAACCGGTTTTGGGCAAACTTTTACCGCCGGTGGCGAGAACGAGTTGTCTCGCTTCCATATCGCCCCATTCGTCACGAATCCAAAAGCCGTTGCCGATTTTCTCGACGGTTTCGGCACGGCTAGGGTGTTGGATGATGACGTTCGCTTGTTGTGCCGCAGTTAAAAGTGCGTTGAGCACGGTCTGCGCGCGGTCGGTGGTGGGAAAAAGTTTGCCGGTTTCTTCACGCTTAAGCTCAACCCCAAGTGCGTGAAAAAACTCGACGGTCTGGGTCACGCCAAAACGCCGCAGCACTTTGGCAATGGCGTGGCGAGATGAGCCGGCAAATGCCGAGGCCTCGACTTCGTCATGCGTGACATTGCAACGGCCGCCGCCGGAGACGAGTATTTTAGCGCCGAGCTTTTTCGCGCCATCGAGAAGAATGATGGAATGTGCCGGATTGGTGCGGCCGGCCCAGATGCCCGCCATGAGACCGGCAGCGCCGGCGCCGATAATCACGACGTCGGCACGTTTGCGAATGGTCATGCAAGTTTGCTCATCGGCGTGAAAATTTGTTGGCTGGCGCAGCGAATCGCCGGCCCCAAATTTTATTTTTGCCAACGTGCCTGGCGCAGCTCTACTTGGCAAAATTCTGCACGAGCTTGTTAAGCTCATCGAGCACATCGCTCACGCGGCGGAGATCCTTCAAGCGGCCTTTTTCCGGTTTGACTTTTAATCCGACAATAAGATCCTGCATTTCGTCGAGCAACTTTTCCTGGCGTTGCGCGGCTTTGGAGTCGCTCTCCGGATTGGGCAGATCGCGCACCGCCTCACTCAACGCCACGATCTCGGCTTCTACTTGAACCACTAACGCATTGGCGATGTCCCGCACGAGCGGCCTGAGATTTTCGATCCCGCTCTTCAACTCGCTGCGAGGTTTTAGCAGGGGATTGGATTTGAGAGCCATACGATTATGTTTACCTCCTCAATATTAACGCGGTCAAGCCGGTAAGGGCCTACGCCAGATTTTCAAACAAGTTGAAAACTGGAGCCCTTCGGGCAGCCATCAAAAACAAAATTTTCCCAACGGATAGATGAACCCAACGGATAAGGC
>JAKEEU010000093.1 GCA_022616415.1 Candidatus Zhuqueibacterota bacterium
TCTGATTTATTGTAAGCGTGTGACCTCGGCACCACAAAATAGAGGACACACGTCCACTATTTCGGATGCCGTTCCAGTTTGTGAATAATTCAGGTTAAAGATAATCAAGGACTGTGGAAAGCGATCGAGAGTTTGGATTTCGCTGATGCAGCACTGCCGGGACCGGATAATCAGCGACCGTTTCACTTTCAGTTGGTCATTAACCCATTCGATGACGCTGCCAAGGGCTACATAACGGTGATGTACAAAAATTCTGTTCCGGTCGTTGGCAGCAAACCCCCAAGCCCTAGCAGCAAAATCGCGCCGGGCGACAATGCACTGGAAGTTATAGGCGTGATGTTGCAGATCGCATCAGAAATCACGCCGGCAGTTGTGACTCACCTCGTCACGTCGCTCTATAAAGAATATGATGGAATTTGCGGAACCCACGGCGAGATCTTCACCGACATGGCAACGCGTGGAAAAGCGGCCAGCACCGCTATGGGCATTCCTCTCAGCCAAGTACACAATGCCATTGACATCGTTTCACGGTTGATTAGGGCGCAACGGGCGCCATGCGTCATTTCACTGCGATATGTCTGTTCCTCGAAAGCGACGCTGGCATTTACTTCGCATCATCCCCATACTTGCGTGTTTGAGATTGATGGGCCTCACTCAAAACAAGTGATGAACACCTATCAACAGATCTGGCGCGCTTTCGATGATGCCGGCATATCTTACACATTTCATTGGGGAAAGATGAACAATCTGGATGCCAACCGCGTCCGCAAGCTCTATGGCGGCCAAAGAGTCGACGCTTGGATAGCCGCACGCCGAAAGCTGTTAACCAACCCGAAACTAAGAAACGTTTTCGCGAACGACATTTTGAGACGAATGAAAATGCACGACTGAAGGCGCTCGTTTTGATTTTTGCATTTTCTATGGGAGATAAAAAATCTTCAATAGTACGACCCGCCAAACACCGTGGTACGGCCGCCGCGGCGCTCGAGTTTGATGTCCTGCAGGAGCGGCGCTTTGATGCCGAGGCGAAAATAAAAGCCTTTGCTGAAGCCGGTGGGCGTCCAGAAAAATTGCATTTCCCAGCAGTGCAAATCGCGATAAATGGTGTAGCGCTGATCGACGATGCGCTTCTCGCGCAAATCGAATTGGCCGGACATGCCGACGCGCCAATTTTTGGTCAGCTTGATCTCGGCATTATCCATGCTCAATTGCGCGGTTTTGGTCGGGCGCCGGGGGTCGAAACGGCTGTAATTGTAAGTCAGCGAAAAGCTGGCCTGCCAGGGCACCGCGGTATCGGAAAAAAATTGCTGCGGCGCGAAACGGTCTTTTACCGCCGGCAGCGTTTCCTCCGTCTCGGTTTGGCCCTCTTCCGGCGGTTGTCCTCCAGTGATGCCTGTATCTTCACTGCGGCTTTGCACTCGAAAGCTCGCGCCGAGGTTGACATTGGTCAGCCGCAGAAAACGGCCGTCTTTGAAAACATAACGATTGACCCTTCTGCCGAGCTGATAATCGAAAACATAGAAGCTGTGCGAAGCGCCAAGACTGAGCGACAGATTTTGCGCCGGGTTGGCAAAGAGCGATGAGGTCAAATCCGACTGTTTGAACTCTTTGGCCGCAAAATTGTGGTTGGTGGAAAAATTGAGATTGAAGAGATCGATCTTCTTGGGCTTGTCCTCCGGCCCGGTTTTCATTTGAAAAAGATTGCCCACGGAAAAATTCATGCTGGCCACCTTGCCGCTCGGCGTCGATCCGCCGAAGCGGTCCCGGCGAACGGTGCTGTCACCCCGAGTCCCTTGCAGCGTCACGCGCTCAAAATAACCCCATCGCGGATCGGAAAAATCCGGCCGATAGGAAAAGCCGAGGCTCGGGGTGACCACGTGCCGCAGCGCGCGAACCGGGCCGAGATTCGGCTGAAACGTGCCATAGATTTTCGTATTCGCCGAAATGCTATAAGTGAAAAGATGCCGCGCCGCAAAGCCCTTCTTCTCGGTGCTGGCGATTTGCGTGCGTGCGCTGTCCGTCGTGTAGGCCGTGGTGCGGTCGAACCAATCTTCGTTGACTTGCATGCCTTGGTTCAAATACAGCCAGCCAAAGTAGCGTTTGGGGCTGTTGAGCGAAAAATTCAAGCTGTGGTTGGCCGAACTGAGGTGATCCACTTTCGTGGTGGTGTCTGAAGTTTGTGTTTTCGTATAACGATTTTGCGCGGAAACGGAATAGTTGTAATAAAAATTTTCGTACCACGGCCGCTCTTCCGGTTTCGTGCTGCCGCCCGCCGGCTTCGACGATTCCCGCTTGCCGAAAAGCTGGCGCTGGCCGAAGCTGAGGCTGAGCTGCGGCAACACGCGGTCGAAGGTGCCGTTTTGGAGATCCTTGCTGTCGCGCAGCGTCAGGCTCAAACTGTTGCTGCCGCCGCCGAAGCTTTTGCTGTACGTCGCCTGCGAGATCACATTGCGCCGCAATTGCTGCTGGCGGTCGCTGGTGAAAAACCGGTAAAAATTGTTGCTGCTCGCGAACGAGCCGGAAGCGGCCAAACGCGCGGTCGGCCCCAACTGCTGGCTGTGATTGAATGAGACATCCCAGCGCCGCTCCTGGGTTCCCTCCAGCTCAAAATTTTTTCGCGTCAACGAGCCGCCGAGCGAGCCGCTGAACGAATAGCGCTTCGCATATCTGAGGTCGCCGCGGAAAAACCAGCCGGAATTTTCGTAGTAATCGACCGTTGTCCTCGCGTCGAGATAATCGTTGATCGCCCAATAATAACCAAGCTCGCGCAGGTAACGCCCCTCGTTTGTGCTGGCGCCGTAGCGCGGAATGATCAAGCCGGAGTGGCGGCCGCTGCGCGTGGGGAAAAAACCGAACGGCAGGGCCAGCACGGGAATCTTGCCGATAAACAGCACGATCGGCTTGGCCACGACGTTCTCCTGGAGCACGACTTTCATCTTGCGGCTCCAAAAGTGAAAATGCGGCTCATCCTCGCGGTCGCACGTGCTATAGATGCCTTTGGAAACGAACAAAGTTTTGCTGTCGGCTCTTTTGATTTGCATGCCAAAATACTTGCCGTCCTGAAACTCGGTGCGGCCGCGCAGCACCCGCCCTTTTTCCGTTGCGAAGTTGTACTCCATGCGCTCGCCGGTCAAAATATCGCCGCCATCCGAAAAAACCGGCACCCCCCGCAAGGCTTTGGATAAGCTATCGCTGACTCCAAAGCCTTGCGGGGCTTTGGCTAAGCTATCGCTGCCCCCAAAGCCTTGCGGAGCTTTGGCCCCGACTATCCTTAATGAATCTTCCAAAGGAAAATCGGGGTCGCTGGCGCCGTTAGCGCCTGTGCCATTGGCGGCTCGCCCGGCGGCCAAGAGCGAATCCGGCAGCGGCTCGGCGACGAGCAAACGCGCGTTCCAATCCACCGTAATCTTGCCCGCCTCGAGCGTCATGGTTTTATATCTCACCTTGGCCAGGCCCGTCAAAACGGTCACGCGCCCGTTCACATCATTGTCGATCATTTGCGCTTCGTAGTCGATGGGGGCATCCAAATCCGATTGTTGGCGGACGGTGTCGGCGCGGGCAGAGTCAGGCGGGGCGAGAGCGAGGGAATCGAATTTTGCAGCGGCAAGCGAATCAATTTGGGCAGGAATTTGCGCGGCAACCGATCGCAGCGGCCACAACGTCAAACAGGGCAGAAGAAAAGCGGCGCTGCAAATCGTTTTGAGATGAGGTCTGTTCACAACAACGCAAGCCAACCGGTAGCAGCCAGCTTTAAAAAATTTTCCCAACGGATAGAAACAACGCAACGGATGAAACGCTTTTATCGGTTGCGTTGTTTCTATCCGTTGGGGTTAATTTTCCTTATATTCACTTGTCGGCTACGCCCGTTGGGTTTGAGGCGAAGCTTCACTGGATAGTTATATCAAAATCAAAAACCCCCGCTCTCGTTCGGCGAGCGTTTAGCGCTGCGGCGACGATGGCAGGGGCAACCATACACTTAAGAAACTTTAATGAGGCCAAAGCTCAAGCGCTGCGAAAATACTCCAGCCGCTTGGATTTGGAATCGAGGCCCAAATCTTTCAAGCGCCGGCGCACGTCCCACCAACTCACCTTGAAACCGCCGTAACGCGCGGTGTTGAGCATTTGCTTGATTTTCAACGTGCCGGCTTCGGGGTTTTCGCGCACCACTTGGCGAATTTTTTCATCAAGATTCGGCGGCGCCGGTTTCACCTCCGGAATGGGCATGGTCTCGGTTGCAACCGCCTCGTGACGGCCGCCGGGGCTGAAGCCGGGCCGCTCGCGTTGGCCATCGCTCTTGCCGGGTGCAGCGGCAGCCGCCGATTTGTTGAAAACGCCGGAAACCGCGCCGCGGTCGAAATCGGCCACTGCTTCTTCGATCGTATCGAACGCCTTGAGGATGTAATGAAATTCCAGCAGCTCGAACACCTCGTAGACATCCGGAATCATGCGCACCAATTTGAGGTCGCCGCCTTTTTCGCGTATGCCTTTGATCTCGCTGATGAAAATACCCCAGCCGGCGCTGCTGATATAATCGACGTTGCCGAGGTCGATGATGATATTGTACGTTCCGGCCTTCAACAACGCATCCAACGAGTGCTCGAGCTCGGCAGACGTCGTGGTATCGATATACCCGCCGACCTTGATGACGGCGATACTGTTGTTAAAACCCGTTTTTTCTACGGACACCTGAATACCTTCCATGGTTCACTCCTAAGACATTCGAACCATAACAAAACCTGATACGCAATATACAAGCGTAAACGTTAAAAGTCAATAAAAATTTAAACTACGGCATTTTGCGTCAACATGCGGCTGGCGCGCTTGATTTTTTTTCGAATATCGTCGCGGCCGGGATCGATCTCCAACACCCGCTGCCACTCTTTCACCGCTTCCATATATTCGCCGCGGTTGGCATAAATGACGCCCATATTCTCGTAGGCGGTGGTGTCATCCGGATCCATTTCCTTCACCCGCAGGTACGCGCTGGCGGCCTGTTCGTACATGCGATTGCGGAAATACGCGTTGCCGAGAATGCTGAACGCTTCTTTGAAATCCGGATAAATTCGAATCGCTTTTTCAAATTCCGCGATCGCCTCTTGGAAGCGCTGATTTTTGTAATGGCGCAATCCGGCGATGAGCAAACGCTCGCGGTCATCCTCACGGCGGCCGGCGCCGTTCCCGCTCTCTTTGTGACGGTCCGGCACCGTGCTCGGACGCGGCCTCACCGCCGCACTGGTGATATCCTCGCGCCGCCTCTCCGGAACCGGGGTCGGCGTGACCGATTTCAATAATTCGTCTTTTGCCTCGGACGTCTGCGCAAATCCGCCGTAATTCGCTTCGCCGCCGTGGTGCGTGCCGTTGCCCGACTTTTCCTTGTGCAGAGCCTGTTGCAAGGCGCCTTCCGGCCATTCCGGAAAATCTTCCGGCGGCGTGGTCGTCGCTTTTGCCGTCTCAGCCTTCACTGCCGGCTCATCGACGAGACGCGCGCCGCTCTCGGCGCCGTCTTGCTCGAGAATTTCATGCACGTCGACATAAGGCAAATCGGCCTCTGCTGGCGGCTCGCTCACTTCCGCTTGGGGCGGCGAATCATCGAAAACTTGTGATAAATTGTCCGGCTCATTTTCCGGCGCGGCGGCTTCCGTTACCACGCTACTGAAGCTGCTTTCAAGCTCCTGGCGCAAAACCTCGTCCACGGCAAAGAACGCCCCCGAATCATCTTCTCCCTGCGACTCTTGCGGCGGCAGCTCAGCATCTCGAGCCGGCGTTTCCCTTGCAGTCTCTGGCGTGGCGCCGGCCGCCGGCGAACGCTCTTCCAGGATGGAGCCGCCGGCAAACAAATCCTCAAAACTGATTTCGAGCGTGCCGGCCGGCTGCGTCTCTTGAGAGGGCCCGCCTTTTAACGGCGTTTCCGCCGGCTCGGGCGCAGGTGCAAAAACCGTCGAGAGGAAATCCATAATCGCTTCCGGTGGCGAGACTTCATCGCTTGAGAAGGATTTATCACCGCCGAAGGGTTCGTCGGCAAGATTTATTTGCGGCAAGCGGCCCGCCAAGTCCTGTTTGTCTCTTGACGCAAGACTCTCGAAGCGCATTTCATCCGGCGCGCGCTCTGGCGGCGCCAAAGGCTGGGAAGGCAGGGCCGGAACGGCTGTGCCGCTCTCACGGCCCTCCGGCAACATCGGCAGCGAGGTGCCCAGGCGCTTTTTGTCCAACAACTCTTCGAGCGGCGTTTGCAAAGTCCGCAAATCGATTACGGACTTGACCAATTCGCTCGGCGGCCGGCCGTGGATCTCGTGATCGCTGCGCGCAAAGGCTGGAACCGGCATCGAGGTTGCCGGCGCCGGCAAGCGGCGCGGAAAACTTTCGGCCGGCGGCTCGAAAGGCTTCGCGGGTGTTTCGACGGCCGGCTGGGGCATGGCAGAACGGCGCTCTTCGCTTTCCCGGCCCTCTCCACCCGTGCGGCGTTGCGGCGCGGTGGTTTTCTCTTTGCGCTGCTCCTGCACCGCAGCAACGCGATCGCGGTCAAGAATGATCTTGCCGTCGAGCGTCAGCATCGGCGTGCCGGGCTGCTTCATCGGCCGGCGCGTCCGGCCGCCGCGCGCTACAAACGCTTCGCGCAACTGGCGCGTATTCAAACGGCTGCGCACCAGCTCGTCGTAAATCTTGCTCTCGGCAATGAGGGCGAAGCCGTATTTTTCGGTGTTGAGCTCTTCGCTGATGCGTTTGGCGCCGTATTCCGGATGATTTTTGATGATATCGTAAATTTTGACTTTGTCTTCGATCGCAATATGCTTGGCTTCGACCGAGACGTCGGCATCAATCTCGAAATTCTCGGCGCCCTTTTCCTCGAATTCTTTTTTGTATTTGTTGTAATAGGCGTAGGTCGTGATGCCGACGCTCTCGCACGCTTCGCGTATGCTCGTGCCGGCCAGGGTTTTCCTGTGCGCTTCCCTGGCGCGGCGCAGCTCCTCTTTTTCAGGCGAGGTTTTCTCGCGGACCGCCACCAGGGTGATGTCGTCCGATTGCGGCGTGCCCTCGGTGAACGATAGAATGTCTTCCTTTATCTGCTCAACAAAAGGTTTTACCCGCAGTTGGCCGTGCTCGCGGAAGATTTTTAACAAACGTTCTTCGCCAAAGAGGTCTCTTTCGGCGTTCATGGCCTCGGTAATGCCGTCGGTGTAAATCAGCAAGATGTCTTCTTCCGCCAATTGGATGGTGTCGCTTTCAATGGATTTTTTAAAGAGATCTTTTTCGTGCAATTGAATGCCGATGGGAAAGCCGCGCGGATTGAGGTAGTACGTTTTCTGCGTCGAGGCGCGGTACAAAATCATCGGATTGTGCCCGGCGCTGGCGTAATTGAGGCGGCGGCGCTTGCTGTCGATGATCACGTAAAAAACGGTGACGAACATGCCCTTTTTCATGTCGCCGATCACGAAATCGTTGACGCGAGAGAGCACTTCGGCGGCGTCTTTCAAGCCGCGCGCTTCGGTGCGCAGCGCGGTGCGAATCATCGTCATCACCAGGCTGCCGGGCACGCCTTTGCCGGAAACGTCCGCCACCGCGATGCCGAGCGTGTCCTTGTCCACTTCGACAAAATCGTAATAATCGCCGCCGACTTCGCGCGCCGCCTCGTAAAAGCTCGCCAGCTCGTAGCCTTCCAGGTCCGGAAATTCGCTGGGCAACAGGGTTTGCTGAATCTCTTGCGCCACCTGCATCTCTTTTTGCAGGCGCTCCTGCTCGGCGAGGTTTTTCTGGGAGGCGCGGAATTTGTTGGTGATCTCGGAAAACGCCTGCGCGATCTCGCCGATCTCGGTCGAGGCGTCGATATCCATTTCGTCTTGAATCTCGCCGTGGTCGGCCCGGCGCACCCAATCCGCCAGCTTGCGGAAGGGGTTCATTAAAATGTAAATCAGAAAAACCGCGCCGACGGCGCTCGCCACCAACGCAAAACCGGCCACCCGCCCATAAGCCCAACGTCGCGCCACAATGCGCTGATTCAATCCTTCTTTTAAAGCGCGGGTGTGCAATTCATAATTTAAAACGCGCGCATTCGAATCGTCCGCCCGCGCTGTCACTTGCAGCGTAATAACGTGATCATAGACTTCCCTGCCGGCTTGCCCATTGCGGCCTTCCGAAACCGGCACCGTGTAGGCGACGATGCCCGGGCGCACCTCGCGACGCTCTGAAGGCAAATTCCACTGCTGGTAAAGTTGAGTCGTGTCGGTATGGCCCAACACCATGCCGGTCGGATCGACCAAAATAATTTCCCGAATGTCCTTGCGAACCTGCTCCAGCACTTGAATGGTCGCAATCGCCCCCCTCGCCAGGATGCCGCTCCCGTCTTCCAGAATGCGCGGGTCATTCAGCCGATTGCTGACGAATTTGCTGGTCTCGATAAAATCGTTGAAAAATTGCGCCGTTTCCTGCTGCTCGGCCTGCCAGAAGTAATAGCCATACACCGCGCTAATTATGCCCAAAAGCACCAACGTGGTGCGCATCCAATATTTGGCCTTGAGCGAAAAAGGAATCGTCTTGAAGGCTTTGGCCATTTGGGGAAGCGGCATGCCCAGGCGAAATCTGCCCGCCGGGGTGTCGCGGTTCTTGGTCAGGCGCAGCTCGTTGCCTTCCTCGGTCTTGCGATAGTCGATCTCGTCCATCAAGCGGCGCATGATGAAAATGCCGAGGCCGCCTTTTTTGCCGATATCGACGTAGCGCTGCAAATCCGGATCTTTGACGTGCTTGGGATCGAAATACTTGCCTTGATCGATCAGGCAAATGGTGAGGCTGTTGTTTTTGACGATGGCGCGGATGGTGATGAAGCCTTCGCCGCCGGTGTCGCGGTAGGCGTGGCGCATGACGTTGGTGCCGGCTTCGTCGATGGCGAGCTTGAAGGCATTGACGACCCGGTCGGAAAAGCCGTACTTATTCCCAATCCGCGTGACGAATTCACGCAAGTCGGCAAGATAATCGACGTGAGCAGGAACTTTGAGCTGCTCTTTGACGACGTTTTTAAACAACCGGCTTCTCCTGACAGGCTACGAATTTCGCTGTTTTATACAAAAGATGTAATATCAGACCTCGTCAAGATCGGTTTCTGGATTTGCTGTTTGAACCGCATTTGACAAGGGTTTGGTGCGAAAGACTTCAATAATTGGACAAAATGAGTTTCAAAAACTATCTGTTCACCATGAATATTTGTCGCAATGCATCCTGAGGTATTGTCATGGCGGCAGAAAGTCTAATACTTAACTTGACAATGTTAAGTTGGCTTGAACAAAAGCAATGACAGAAAAATGAAAGACAGAAAAATGGCGTTTGGTATCATCAAAACAATGCTCACCGTAGAGCAACGAGCAGGCCGTAA
>JAKEEU010000094.1 GCA_022616415.1 Candidatus Zhuqueibacterota bacterium
ATTCCCGAGCTGGCAATCCCTTCGATAAAGGTTTGCTGGGTGAAGAAGTAGAGAATCAAAATGGGGGCCATGGTGATCATCGAGCCGGCCATTTGTAAGTGAAATTGCGCGCCGGCTTCATCCAAAAAGGCGAGCAGCCCGTACGAAATCGGTCGCCAATCGGGCGTCGTCGTCACCAGAATTGGCCAGGCCAACGAATTCCACGAGCTGATAAAGCCAAAGAGCGCCACGGTCATGATCGCCGCTCTCGAGAGGGGCGCGACGATTTGCAACAGATAGCGCAAGTGGCCGGCGCCGTCGATCTGTGCGGAATCCCAAAACTCTTTGGGGATCTGTTGGAAAAACTGGCGTAGCAAGAAGATGCCAAAGGCTCCCGCCATAAAGGGGATCGTCAACGCCGGCCAGTTATTGATCCATGGGATCGGGCTGATGCGCCCAAGCCAGGAAACTGTCACAAAGTTGGGCACCCATGTAATTGCATCGGGCAACATCAATGTGGAGAGCAAGAGCGTAAACATAAACCCTTTGCCCGGAAATTCCAGGCGGGCAAAGGCATAGGCAGCCAGCGTGCAAAAGATAATTTCGCCACTAATCGTAATGGCCGCAATGATGACGCTGTTGATAAAATATTGGGAGAAACGCGCATCATGCCATGCTTCCATATAGTTGCCCCACTGCGGTGTGTTGGGCAGCAGCCGTCCACCGGTAGCCTCGGTCAAATTCATCAGCGAAACACTGACCGTATAAAGAAAGGGCGTTATCGCAATGACGGCGAAAAAGAGCAGCACCAGATAGATCAGCCATTTTCCGGCATCGGTTGGACCTTTGCCTTGTTTTTTTTCTTGCTTCGTGACAAGCAGGTGTGTCGCTGTCGCTTGGCTAGCCATAGAAGACCCTCTTGCTTGCAATACGATTGTTGATCGCCGTCAGCACCAAAATAATCAGCAATAGTAAGATAGCCAGCGCCGAAGCATAGCCATACCGGGTGTCGCGTTTGAATGCGTCAAAGATCACAATGCTTGCCGTGTCAGTGGTGCCAAGCGCAGCGCCTGTGCGCAGCACGTAAAGGTGGTTGAACGCTTTGAAGGTGCCGATGACTGAATAGAGCGTTAAGAAATAGATCGTTGGCGAAAGCAGCGGCAGGGTGATGTGGCGAAATTGCGCCCAACGACCGGCCCCATCCATGGATGCAGCCTCGAAGGTTTCGCGCGAAATTGCGCCAAATCCCGCCAGAAAAACCACCGTATTGAACCCAACA
>JAKEEU010000095.1 GCA_022616415.1 Candidatus Zhuqueibacterota bacterium
CAACACAACTGATAAAAGCTTTTCATCCGTTGCGTTGTTTCTATCTGTTGGGGTTAATTTTGCTTTATTCACTTGTCGGTTTGAGGCGTAGCTTCGCTGAATTTTTACCTCTTGCACGGGCCTGCGCAGTAATTGCTGCACAGGCCTTTCGCTTTGCGAATCATCAAGCCAATTTCTTCAAGCTGCGTTCAATCGCGGCAACCTTCTTTTCATCCGCAATATGCTTTCTTAAAACGTTCACAGCCTTGGCAACGAAGCTCGCTTGGCTCATCTCAGCAAGGTCACGGCGTAAGCCCTCACCGATATAAAGCTTCAACAGGGCTTGATAGCCGAGCTCTTTTTGCGCCGCAACCGATTTCAGTTGGGCAAGAGTATCTTCCGGAACGCGGATTGAGACCATTTTCGAGGGGCGGCGATGTAATTTAAGATTGAGTTTCTTCATCAGGTTTTAAATAAAAACGCTGGCCCAACGGATAGACGAACCCAACTGTAAACAGTTTTTACAGTTGGGTTCATCTATCCGTTGGGGACATAAAGGGGGTGAATTTTTGCGCGAATCTTATCCGTTAGCAAATAAGTCAATATATCACGTTATATATACTTTGTCAATACAAAAATTTTGGACGGGCAGATATTTTATCTTGTTTCAGCAAACAAAAATCATTTGCACCATTGCAAATTTTTTCTATTTTATAAAAACTCATGCAAGTTTTCACACGGAAAAAAATCTTCCATTTACTTGTCTTTCTCTCCATTCCGGTGACGTCGCCGGTTTGGGCCCAAGAGCAGGGCGGCCAGCTCGTCGTCGAGCGCATCGAGATTCAGGGCGCGCGCAAGACCAAGCCGCACGTCATTCACCGCTACCTGAGCTTTCGCGAGGGAGACGTGCTGACACCCGAGATCATCGAGCGCGATTCGCAGCGCCTGCTTGCCACCAACTTTTTCAAGAGCGTGGATTTCAGCGCCGAGCCTGGCAGCGCCAAAGGCAGGGTCGTCGTCAATATCGAGGTGCAGGAGCGCCGGCTGCCGACGCTCGAGTTCGCCGGCGGGTACAGCGAGCTCGACGGCTGGTATGTCTCGCCGATCGGCGTGCGCTACGATAATCTCTTCGGCACCGGCCATTTTCTCGGCTTGCGCGTGATCATCGGCGACCGCGTCGGCGGCTTCAATTTCCGTTTCCGGCAACCGAACATTTTCAATAGCAACCTGAATTTTCAACTTGATTGGGAGGCGCTCGGCCGCGATTTGATTCATTATTTTAACGATCGCGAAGCCATCCAAAAGGTGGGAACCGGAAGCTTGCGTTTGGCCTTGCGCGGCTCGCGCGGCTGGGGAAAATATCTCTCCGGCGGCTTGCAATTTAGCGCCACCGAGCCGGACAGCTTTGCCAAGTTCACGCAAAACGACAGCACGCTGCGCAGCTTTCCGGCCGCCATCACCCAAAATCTCGGCAAAAAAAAAGCGGGCATATTTTGGCTGCGTTTGCAAGCGGATACGCGCGACGACGCTTTCTTTCCACGGCGCGGCCTTTGGGGCGCGCTCTCCATCGAAGTCGCTGATCCAAAATTTGGCGGAACCACGCGCTTCACGCGCAAAGTTTTCGACGGCCGTTTTTATCAAAATATCCGCAGTAGCGTGCTGGCGCTGCGCTTGAAAGCCGCCGCAACTACCGAATCCACACCGTACTACGAGCGCTTTTATCTCGGCGGCGCGTATTCGCTGCGCGGCTTTGCCGACCGCAGCCTGACGCCCGCCGGCTACGGCACGCGACTCTTTCTCGGCAGCGTGGAATGGCGCGTGCCAATTGCCGGACGCGACCCGCAGAAACCGAGTCTCGTCGGCGCCGTCTTTTTTGACGCCGGCAGCATCGGTACGCCCCCAACGAAATTCGCCGCCGACGAAATTCTCACCGCGTTCGGATTCGGCGTGCGGATCAAAGTGCCGGTCGTCGGTTGGCTGCGGCTTGATTTCGCCTATCCGGAAAAGCGGCCGGATGATTTCAGATTTCACCTCGGTATCGGACAACCATTTTGAGGGACCATGCGCCGCCTCGGGAAAATAAAAATTTTCTTTCTCTTTTTGCTTGCCGGGGAAACCATGGCGCAGTCGCCGCGCGTCGTTGCCATTATCGCCAAGCCCGTCGCGCAACACCTCGAGGTTTCTGTGCAGCTTGCCGATCTCTTCTCGCCGAAAATTGCCAACACCATTCGCAGCGGCTTGCCGGCGGTGATTCGTTTCGATTTTCGGCTGATGGAAGCGCCGAATCGCGAGGCGCGGCAGATCACGCGCTCTTGGCGCATTCTTTACGACGTGTGGAGCGAACGCTATCGCATTGCCGCAAACGGACAGGAGCAAATCGTCTCCACGTTTGCGGAGATGGAAAAATTCTGCGCCGGCTTTGCAGCGGAAAAATTTTTGCCGCTCGAACGGTTGTCGCCGCAAAAAACGTACAGATTGCGCTTGCAGGTGGCGCTGATTCCCATCAGCGCCAAACAAGATCAACAATTGCGCGATTGGCTCGAGGCCTCCGACGCCACCGAAGAGTCCGTCCCGGGGGAAGATCGCGCCACCGGATTTCGTCTCAATCTCAGCAAACTGGTTTCATTTTTTTGGGGCAAAAAAGAGCGGCCCTTCGGCACTTCCGAGTGGGCGGAATCATCGTCGTTTGGTGTGGCGCGTTAGCCTGATGGTGAACCATCAGGCTAAGATGTGCAAGACGGCTACAGCCGCCTGGCGAGCCACCTTCAGGTGGCTTTCAATTCTGAGCTGTGGGATTTATCCCACAGAGATTTTATGAAAACCTTGCGTTCAAAATTCATTGCGATTTTTTTGGTCGTGACTCTCCTGCCGGCGCTGCCGCTGGCTTATCTCGCCGAATACTTCTTGAAAAAAACCATGAGCATCGCGTTACAGCGACCGATGGCCGAGGGATTGAGCAGCGCCCTCGAGCTGGTCAGCGTGCAAATGAGCGCCGAGCTGCAAAAGCTTGCCGGGCGTTTGCAGTGGCTCAAAAATATCAATCAAAAATCAGATTTGGCAAATTGGGATTGGGGGACGCAAAATCCGGCGAACCAGATGACCGCCAACGATTCCATCGCATTTGCTCTCGTCGACACCACCGGCGAAATTCTCAGCACCTGGCCCGTGGCATTAAAAATCCATTTTGAAAAATCTGCTTTGCAAAATGGCACACCGGCGGATTCCCTGGTCAACGTTGGCACGGACAACGTGGCCGCGCGGCTGGCCTCCCCGCTTGCGGAAGCAATGCGACCGGCCGCCTGGCTGGTTGGCGAGAAAATGATTCCGGCAAAGATGGGCCAACATTTAAAAGCCGTCGTGACGGCAGCGCAAATGCGCCAGGTGCTTGACTTGAAAGAAGCCGAGCTGCGAGAGAGTTTGTTAATGGCCTTTCTGGCTTTGTATGCGCCCATGCTGGTCATTGGTCTTGCCGCCGGTTGGTATCTGGCGCATCGCATCACCGCGCCGCTCAATGAGCTTTCGACCGGCGTGCAGCAATTAGCCGCCGGCAAATGGGAGCACCGCGTGTCGATTCGCTTGCAAGATGAAATCGGACAAGTCGGCGCGGCTTTCAACCAAATGATGCAAGATTTGCGACGCCAGCAGGAGCAAGTGATCGCCCTCGAAAAAATGGCCGCGTGGCGGGAGATCGCGAGAGTGCTGGCGCATGAAATCAAAAATCCGCTCACGCCGATGCAATTGATGGTGCGGCAAATTCAAGATGAATATAAAGGAAAAGACGAAACTTATCGCCAAACGCTCGCGGAATGCTGCCGCATCATCGACGAAGAAATCGAGCAACTGCGCCAGCTCGTGCGCGAATTTTCGGACTTTGCGCGCATGCCGGAATTGCATCCGGCGCCCGGGCAGCTTAACGAGCTGGCAACGGAAGTCGCGAAGCTTTATTCCCAGCGGCCGGTGGAATTGCACCTCGATCCGGCGCTGCCCAAATTCAATTTTGATTGGGAAGCGCTGCGCCGCGTCTTGATCAATCTCATTGAAAATGCCATGCAAGCCTCATCGACGGCTAAAATCACCTTGCGAACTTCTCACTCTCCCAATGAGATTGCCATTGCCGTCGAAGACACCGGCCCCGGCATCGCGCCGGAAAATCTCGCGCGCATTTTCGAGCCGTATTTCTCCACCAAAAAATCTGGCATCGGCTTGGGCTTGGCAATTGTGAAGCGTATTATTGAGGAGCACGGTGGCACGATTTCGGTTCATAGTGAGATTGGGCGCGGGAGCAGGTTTATCTGCAAATTTCCCGATGTCTCGACTATAGAAGATTTGAACGAAAATGTCATGGGAGGTTCCTATGTCACTTGAATTTACCCAGGTGCTCAATATTCTCGTCGATCCATTCAAATTGATTGAAATCCTCGGTGGAGTATTTGCCATCATTGGCGGACTTTACGCCGCTGGCGCTATACTCCTCCCGTGGTGGCGAACATGGCGCGATCGGCGCTCTCTACGCAAACGCCTGGGCGCGGAATTGTACACACCCGTCATTGGCGGCGCCGGCGCAAACGGCAACGCTTTGATCTTGCCGTCATTCCTTTGGGCATTCCCGATGCGAATGATCACATCAGAAAAGTTGCTGATCCCAAAGACACGGTTTTGCTTCTTGATGCATTTGATGAAGATACGCGCGCCATCCAAAATTATCGCGAACGGTTGAAACAACTTCTCGACCTCGGCAAAGATTTTCGCCAAGTTTTGATCACCTGTCGCACACAGTTTTTCCAGCGAGAAGAGGAAATTCCCCGAGAAACGGGAATTATCCGTGTCGGTGTGACCTCAGCCGGTCAATCCTGCGAATACATTTTTTACAAGCTCTATATCTCGCCTTACGTTCGTGCAGTTCGTCGGGAACAATCTAAGCTTTGAGTCTGATGGTTTATCATCAGAATTTGGATGGAGACGGAAAGGCGTGATTATCCTCGGTCGGACGAGAAATGCCATGTCTGGATACACGGAAAGCTCCAGCGAGAAAGTTCTTTTCTAAGTCATTTTTTCCTGGTATATTTGAAACAAAAGG
>JAKEEU010000096.1 GCA_022616415.1 Candidatus Zhuqueibacterota bacterium
CCGGTGAAGCCGCTGACGTCCAACCGCGGGGCCCCGCTGTCGTCACGGGTGCGGAACAGGTTGGACGTCTTCTTCGCCAGCCGCACCGGTGTGCCCACCGGGATGGCGTCGTACTGCGCGCGCAGCACGGCGACCCGTGCGTAGTAGTCCGCCGTCGACGTCATTTGACGCGGCAGGCTATTTCCACAGACCTGTCGATATTCTGCTTGGAATCAACGACGCCGCTCAGCGCCACGATGCCGTTTGAGGTAGTCACATTGATCCAATACCTTGAACAAAGGGTCACTCAAAATATCACCCTTAATCTTGGCTGTAATAGCATCCAGGCACTCGCCGGCCTCCCCGTCACCTGACAGGACGGGCTCGCCTGGGGGCCGCGGGCAGGCGGAAGATGTGAATGGACTGGTCGTTTTCGTTGCAGCAAATGGGCTGGCGGCCCGGCTTACGCTGATCGGAAACAAAGACGAGCTTCGTTGGCGTCATCCAGGAAACGCCTTCCACGTTGCAGTAAATGGTTTTTCCTGCGGCGTTTTTCGGAAACGTGTACATCTGACCGTCGTCCGCAAATTTCCACTTCGATTGATGGAACGTTCCGATCCACAGTGTGGCGGAGGCCTGCGAGACGATAGCGATTTTGTCGCCAAGAATGTCAAGCGCGGCGTAATCCTCGAACTGCACGGCCTTGGGAAGTTTGAGCTGGCCCAGGTGCCTCCACTTTTTTTTGCCTTCCCGGAAAATCTGGATCCGCCCGCCGCCCGGCTTTTTGCCCTTCTCGCCGGTGCAGCATTTATTGCCTTCGCATAGCCCTAAAAGATAACTTTTGCCGTTCCTGTGAATAAAGGAAAGCCCCTCAAAGCCTTTCCGATCGTCGTCAAGCTTGTAGTTCAGCTTCATGCTGTCCAGCTTGGATAGATGCTTATCATAACGGATGATCTTGCCTCTGAAAACGCCGTCGCGGGGCTCGCCCTCGCGGTCCACGCCGGCTTCCGGAATGGATTCTATCAGCATGTAAAACTCATGCTTTTTGCCGTTGTAGGCAATGTCCTCGAAGCCATCGACCTCATCGGACTTCAAGGGCTCGCCGAACAGGACGGTCGCTTTTTTTGCCAATGACAGGCTGTTCTTGATACGGGCGACCTGCTGGACGTTGTCAAAGATCACATAAAAATGATTTCCCTTGAAATAAACGCCGCTGGCCTCAAGCGGCTCCACGATGTCGTGGTTGTGCAGCAGATCAAACAGCTTTCTCTCTTTGACCAGAACCAAGTGCTCGGAAGGGAGCGGAATCGTCTTTTTCATAAAAAAATCAATCGGCGATCATATAATCGTGTCCGGCTTAACGCCGTCGGCTTCGGCGTTGATATTGGTAATGTGGCGGTGACGCAGAACGGGCAAAGCGACTTTCTTCACATCATGGATATCCGGCGTAAACCGGCCTTCCAAAAGGCACCGCGTC
>JAKEEU010000097.1 GCA_022616415.1 Candidatus Zhuqueibacterota bacterium
CCCCAATCATTTTGCGATCAGTTGCTTTTATCCGTTGGTCGTTTTTCCATCCGTTGGGATAATTTTTTTAACCCTGTTTGGTTGCGGCTTTGTCCGCGTTGGGTGTTTGCAAAAAGGAAAAACGATTTACAAACTAAATTCCTGAGATCGCTGTAGTCCTGCCCTAATGGTGGGGCACCGAGGTGGGGTCGATTTGTTGTTTTAAACTGCCGTGCCGCGATTTGGCAGCGGGGACTACTATACTGTTACGTTAATTTTTGTAGTCTCGCCCCCTTGTGGGGCGCTGTAGGAATAGCAAAGATTCGTATTTGAACAGCCGGACGGGGACTACTTTTGACAGATGTGGCGTTGTTTGCCGAGGTTGGCGCCGGCGAATCGTATCGGCTCATCCGGCGCTTCGGCGCGATCGCTGTTTTTAAGCTGATCCATTAATTTTTTCCGGCGCTCATGCCTCGCATCCCGACGTGGAAGTGTTTCGCGCCCGGCAAGTGCGCGTGGAAACCGATCCGCCGCCGGATTTCCTCGCTTAAGACAATTTGTCCGCACTATGCTTTATGCACTATCCCTTCTGCCCACGTGTTCGTCCGCATGATACGAGCTTCGCACCAACGGCCCCGACTCGACATGGCGAAAACCCAGCGACATGCCAAAAGCTTTCAACTCGGCAAACTCGTGGGGCGGCACGAAACGCTCGACTGGCAGATGCTCTCGCGTCGGCTGCAAATATTGGCCAATCGTGGCGATGTCAACATGAGAAGCGTGCAGATCGCGCAACAGCGTTTTTGCTTCATCGATGGTTTCGCCGAGCCCCATCATGAAACCGGATTTGGTCACCGCACCGAGCTTTTTCGCACGCGCCAGAACTTCGAGCGATTGCCGGTAATTTGCCTGCGGACGCACGCGTCGATACAAGCGCGGAATCGTCTCGACATTATGATTGAGAATTTCCGGCTTCGCCGCGAACACGGTGAGCAGCGCCTGCTCGTTTCCTTTGAAATCCGGAATGAGCACCTCGATAGTACAATTCGGCAAACACTTGCGAATCTCACGGATCGTCATTGCAAAAATCTGTGAGCCCCCATCCGGCAATTCGTCGCGATTCACGGAAGTGATCACGCAATGCCGCAAATTAAGCTGCGCCACCGCTTCCGCCACGCGGCGCGGCTCATCCCAATCCAAATAAAGCGGCCGCCCTGTTTTCACTGCGCAGAAGCCGCAACTCCGCGTGCAAACGTCGCCGAGAATCATGAACGTCGCACTCCGCCGCGACCAGCACTCCGCGATGTTTGGACACCGCGCCTCTTCGCAAACCGTGTGCAGACGATGTTGATCCACAAGCTGCTTGGTTTCGGTATATCCCGGCCCGCCAGGAATTTTGACTTTCAGCCACTCCGGACGGCGAGGGATTTGGCGACCTACCTCCCTGCGGGCGTCAGCCTGTCCTGTTTCGATAATTGGTAAGGCGATTCCCATAAAATTAAGTTGTCGACCAATTCAAGATGATGTGATGATTCCCTAAAATAACCTCATTGCCATGTGCAGCTACTCCCTCCGGTGCCTCAATCTCGATATGATCGTTTACGAGCTTGGCTTTTAGTTCAATGACTTTGGTGGCTTTTTTAGAGCAAAGTTTCCACAAAGATTCCATAAAATCCGGCAAGCTCATCATATCCGGATCGTTTTCGCCGATTTGATCGAGAATATTTTCAAACTCTTGGTCACCCATGGCGTCGATTGTCTTCTGTATCATGCTCATACTCCTTCTTCTTGAAAAGCGAGTACTTTTGATTTCCAAACCTCATAGGTTACTGCCACCCATTTGTTATCGCCAAAATCAAAACTTACCGGTTGCAAAAAATCATCTGGCCAGTTGGGAAAGATCATTGATTGCGTTTCTCCGTCGATTTGATTCCAATATTCCAATCGTAGTATAACAAACCAACTGTATAGCCGCTCAACCGCGTCATAATATCGAGTAACGTAGAAGTCGTGCAAAAGGCCGGATGACCTTGCGACATAGAAAAAATAGGTTGAGCTCTTGACATCGCCTTGCCAATTCGAGATAGTCAAATCGGCGAACGAAAATCTTTCAGCGCGCTTGCGCAGATCATGCGCCTGAAAAATTATGCCGGAACTCTGGAGATCGCGGAAAACTTCAATCTCGAAAATATATCCGGTCGCCAATGAATTCCACCAATACAAACAAAAGGCGATTAAGAAGCGACTATCCAACAGATCTTGACGAAACCATTGTTCGTCTGCAAAACGGGCGCGGATTTCTGCTATGACTATTTTCTTTTGCTTCTGGCCTTCGATATAAATCTGTCTAGAGATAAGCACGGCATCAATGAACTTTTCCGTGTAAACTCCGTCAATGAACAACTCAAAAAATTTCGCAAATGTGAGATTTCGATCGTCGACTACAACTTGACACGTGCGAAGCAAGTCGATGCCATCCATCAAATACCGTCTTTCCTCCGAAGTCAAAGCAAATGGGTTGGTGATCGATTTCAGTAGAGCCAACTGGTGCTCCTCTGTCAAGCCAGCAGCCAACCTGATTGATGTAACCGGCATCTTCTATTCGTTCCTTATAGATCGCTAGAGCAGTGGATACTTGAAGTATTATAAAATCCATTAATCCAACAATCCATCACTCCAATACCCCCTTTTTATTTGCTTTCCGGCTTAAAATTTTCCAAATAATGAACGACACGCTGCAAGAATTGTCCGCCGTACGCACCATCAATAATGCGATGATCGTAAGACAACGATAGATAAACAATGTCACGAATCGCAATGGCGTCGTTGATCACCACCGGTCGTTTGGTAATCGCGCCAATTCCCAGAATCGCCACCTGCGGCTGGTTGATCACCGGAATGCCAAAGAGATTGCCGAAGCTGCCCATGTTGGTAATCGAAAACGTACCGTTCTGCACCTCGTCCGGTTTGAGTTGCTTGTTCCGCGCGCGATTCGCAATGTCATTCGTCGCTCGCGCCAAACCGACGAGATTATAAGAATCAGAATTTTTGATCACCGGCACAATCAAGCCATTTTCCAGCGCCACCGCAATGCCGATATTGATATATTTCTTCATGATGATCTTATCGCCGTCAATGCTCGAATTGATGAGCGGGAATTCCTTGATGGCGCGCACCACCGCGTCGATGAAAAATGGCGTAAACGTCAGCTTCGTGCCTTCGCGTTTCTCAAACTCGTTTTTGATCGCCTCGCGATAACGCACGATGTTCGTCATGTCGCATTCTGAAACCGAGTACACGTGCGGCGAAACCTGCTTGCTCATCACCATGTGCTCGGCGATGCGCTTGCGTATATGATCCATCGGCACGATCTCGACGCGCGTCTCGTCAACCGGCAACGAAGGCATCACGGCAGGCGCCGGCATCGGTGGCGCCGATGGGCGAGCGGCAACACTCGGCGCTGGAGCGGGCGCCGGTTTGCCGGCAGCGGGTTTCGGCATCGAACGATTTTCCAAATAGGCCATAATGTCGTTCTTCGTCACACGCCCTTCAACACCGCTGCCAGGGACGGCTTCTAACTCTTGCATCGAAATATTTTCCTGCTTGGCAATCGTGCGCACCAGCGGCGAATAAAAGCGCTTGCCTTGCCGAGAAACCGGCTCGGCTTCGGCCATTGCCGGAACAGATGCAGCAACTGCTGCTTCAACTTTCTTTGTTTCAAGCGGGGCCGCTTTCCCATCAACGGGTTTCGCTTGACCGTCTGTCGGTGCTGCTACGGCAGCCGCTGCAACATCGGTTTCAATCTGCGCAATGGGAGTTCCGACCGCGACGGTCTGGCCTTCGCCAACTAAAATTTTTGCGAGCACGCCCGCAGCCGTCGAAGGGATTTCCGAGTCGACTTTGTCGGTGCTAATTTCGAGGATCGTCTCATCGCGCTCGATGCGATCTCCTTCTTTCTTTACCCACTTGATAATCGTGCCCTCGGCGATGCTCTCGCCCATCTTGGGCATGACCAAATCGATTTTTGCCATGGTAAAATCCTTGCTGGGTTTCAATAATAAAGTTCAGATTTTTAAGTCAATCCAACGAGGTTAAAAATTTTCATTTGACAAAATAAACGTATGCATCATCTATCGACACGTCGCCGAGCCAATACTCCTTGAGCCTTTCGCCCGCCAAGTTAGTGTGATATTTTCGCGCATGCGCGCGAAGCGCTTTAATTAGTGGCTTGGTTGTATCCATGGGATGGACATCCGGGAGCTCCAACTCTGAAATACGATGAGGTTTTCCATATAAAGCATTATCAATGTTGTTATATGCTTCCCGCACCCCTTTTTGACTCACGGCAGGCGAGGCAAGAATGAGCTTCCATCTGGGGCGTTCTGCGCTCCACAGCCACAACGCTGCCGCTATTTTGAAGTCGGTTTTTGCGAGGCGCGACAAAAGCTCTTTGCCGGCCTCGACCTTCTCTTTTTCCAAAGGTTCTTTTACCAATATTTCTTGAGCCATGACAGAACTCCGTTTTTACGATCAGCAATGGCAGAGCATAGCTCCGTCGCTTCATCCAATGTTGCTGTTTGATATCGAATTTCTTCCGACCACTTTTCGACAATCGACCAGTTTTGGCGAAACACAGCATTCATGTTTTTTTCGTTTTGTAGATCGTTGGTCAAATTCGCAACCCTGACTAATTTTGCAAAGTCATGTGAATAGCTATCGAGTACGCGCGTTTTATCCGGAAACTCATGGCGTTGACTTTGCTTCGCGATACAAGCTTTCAGCGCACATTCAACGGCATATCCCGCCAAATAATAAGCGCCGTCGTAACCTCCATTCTTGAGCAGCGTCCTCGCTTCCTTGAGGCGCCTTCGCGCCAAACGCTGAAAATCCAGCCGGTTCATAAATTTACTAATTTTTTTTGATTAGAGCAAGTACCCCAGTGTCAAACTCGATTTTCGGCAACGGTTCCGGAAAAGCTGCCTGCAGATATTCTGTTTGAATATATGGCTGCACATCATCAAGCAGTTTTTCAACATTCACCCCGAAACAACGCTGCGGCACTTGTGATAACTTATCGAAGCCTTTCTGCAATTGGCTTTGCATGCCTTTGCGGTTGCCCATGCGGTAATGATAAAATCCGGTGGCGATATTGACCAGCCCGTGAAAAAGATCGCGCTGGGTTTGCTCGCGCGCCTCCATCCACAATTCCTCGAGCGCATCGTGCGCCTCGAAGAAATACTCGCGATTGAAAAAGTTGATTCCTTCCTCCAGCCGTGCATGTAAGTTTTCGATGTCTTTCACTTTTGTTTCCTCAAAGCAAAAGAACAGACAGGCCGTCTGCGCTACAATTTGGCATAAGCTTCTTGATCAAAACCAATCACGCGCTGTTTGCTCTTGACCACTATGGGCCGGCGAATCACGTTGGGATCCTTCAAAATTGCCGCGATGGCTTGCGCCTTCGTTGGCGGTTTCTCCTTCCAGCCGGAGGTTTTGACGACCACGTGGCGTGTGTTCAAAAACGCGCCCACGTTATTGGCGTCTATCAATTCCTCCAACTCGGCTTTGGTCAATGGTTGCTTGGCGTAATCGCGTGCTTCCAGCTCGACGCCTTTTTCTCGCAAGAAACTTCTTGCCTTACGACAAGTGTCTCAGGTGGATTTGAAGAAGAATTTGATTGGCATGGTAGTACTCTTTGATTCTTATTTTACGATACTAAACCAATGGTCGTGCATTTTGCGAAGGAATCTTTTAGTAATTGGAAATCCAGACTGAGAACCAATGACCGAATCGATTCCGCATTTGGGACACAGTGCGGTGTCATCGTCGTCAATCCAATCTTCGATTTCAGCAGGCGGAAAAATTCTGAGGCAATAAAAGCATCCACAATTTTCGCTCGCCAAGATTTCTTTTCTATGCCTGCTGCAATGTTTATGGGCGCGAATGTGATCTTGCTCTTTGACGGATTTCATCGCTTTGGTTCTTTTTGCTTTCGAGCCACTAGCGACCAGCAACCAGCAGCCTGCATCAAACATCCAACTTCAAACTCACGGCCAGCCCATCCCGCACCGGCAGGATCGCTGTCCACAAATCTTCGGCTGACATGGCGAGTTGATTATATTCCAACACGCCTCGCGTATACACATCCGGCTGCGGATTGTTGACGACTCGACCATGCCACAACGCATTGTCGGTGATCAACAAGCCGCCGACGCGCAGTTTCGGCACCGCCACCTCGAGTGCGCGCGGGTAATCGTCCTTATCGACATCGTTGAGAATAATATCAAACGGGCCCTCGGTTTGCGAGAGAATTTTGATGGCGTCGCCTTTTTTAAATTCGACTTTGTGCAGCAATCCGGCGGCTTCGAGATAATCTTCAGCCATATCGATATTGTTGCTCGCCGCCTCGGTGCAAATCACCTTGCCATCTTCCGGCAGCGCCAGCGCAAACCAATACGCCGAATAGCCGAACCCACTGCCCAGCTCGAAAATCCGCCTCGCGCCAATCAGCTTGGTGTACTGATAAAGAATCCGCCCCACCTGCGGCCCGATGATAGGGAAATTGCGGTCTTTCGCGAGCTTCTCCATCTCCTGCATGACGGGAGGGCGCTCGGGCAAAAGCTCGTCGAGGTAGTTGTTGAGGTCGGGTGCAATAATTTCCATAAAATTTCAAAAGCCTTTTTCGTTGCAAGCTTTATAAAGAGATAAAAAGAGGTAATGATGCTAAATTGGGGTGATTGTTTAGCGCGTCCAACCGAAACGTGTTTCTACGTCATGAAGACGCCCCACCTGAAGTCCAGTGTGTGTAACACGGATTATCTTTCCCAATCGTTTGGCGTCCGTGTTAAATTCACGGTGATGCAGGAAGCGGCGTAAAAAGATTGCTGCTTCATACTGCCAAAGTATATTCATCAGCGTGCTCGAGAAATGCTTTGCCCGACAAGCGCACGGCTTCGGCGATGGCTTCTTTCGTGATACTGCCTCGCCACTCTTCAACGATCGTGTCCCAAGACATACCGTTGGTCAATTGATCTAATACTTGCCAAACCATGATTCGTGTTCCACGAAAAGTTGGTTTCCCGTGGCAAATATTTGGATCAGCAACGATATAACGACCAAGAAGTTTACGTTTCATAAAAATCATCTCCTAAATTTGCGCTTCTTCACGAAGTTGGCGTGCGTATGCCGAACTATCTTCGATTTCATCGCGATCTTCCCAAAGCCCGATCAGATCGGATTGCAGCAGTTGGCGAGCCGTTAAGCGAGAGCGATTGAGCGTCGTCGAACCGTCGCTTAATAGGATCATCTCAACGAATTGCCCCTTTTTATAAGGCAATCCGGCCAGAAAGATTTCGCCGTCTTTCTCAACTGCTCTTTGCAGGCGAATGGCTTCCATGATTTTTCACCTCGTGAATTTGGTTTTTAAAAAAAGCTTAAAATCAGCTATTGCAAATTAGCAAAAATTTACTAAAAAAGCAACATGTCCACTCACCCTGCCGTCGACTCCACCATATACTCATCAGCCATATACTCATCAGCGTGCTCGATGAAAGCTTTGCTTGACAAGCGCACGGCTTCGGCGATGGCTTCTTTCGTTACGCTGTCTCGCCACTCTTCAACTATCATGTCCCAAGACATGCCGTTGGCCAGTTGATCTAACACTTGCCAAACCTATAAACGATGATTCAATAAACTGCGATATTGTCACCAACGATAATGTCACCAAAATAGACAAAAGTCGGTTCATCTTCAACTCAATTCATGCTATTTGCTCTTATCATCATCTTCTTTCCTTGTCGCTTCTTCTAAATCGTTCAGGTCTTGGCTCACTTTTTCAAGAAAATCTGAAGGCAATAACGGGCCAAACTGCTTTCTGATTACATCAAGCTCAAGAATTCTTGAACGTGCCAAAAGGTTTACTAAGTTGGCTACTTTATCAGATAGGCCTTCCACTTCTGTTGTTGCTTTCTGAAGGCGATGAAGACCACGTGTTTCAGATAGGCCGAGATTTTTTATAGCTTGTCGAATGAGGGTACAGGCTGGGCCTAAAGCAGCGACTAGGTTTCCGTCTGATCGATTCGCTTTATACTTGACAACGGTAACACCTGCAAGGTCGGATGGAAGCCGCATGTTTTTGTTGTCACCATCGCAGACAACAAAAGTTCGAGCTCTCCCGAGACGTCCCATAAAAAGCCCTAATTCAAACATGACATTATCGCGTGGAGCTTGTATTGATATGTCGCGACTCACAACTAAATCGTCTGGTGTTAACACGAGAATAGCAAAATCAAAACGTTCAATTGCATTTACCAACGATTCGAGTGTCCCAAGACCCAACCCGAATATACCTTCGTTCCAAATGGTCACTTCGCCATCGTCCTTGAGTTGGTACTCGATGGCTCGTGCAACTTCTAATCCTTCCGATGATGAACCAATGAAGAGTGTCGGCTTTTCCATGTTTCATTCCTCGTGTTTACGTATCCTATTTATGATGTCAACTCAAGCCAACCTATAAATTCCGATAATTCGGCCCGCTCCCTCCCTCCGGCGTAACCCACGTGATGATTTGATACGGATCCATAATGTCGCAGGTTTTGCAATGCACGCAATTTGAAGGATTAAGATGTAATTGCAACTTGCCACTTGCCCCTTGCACCATCTCGTAAACATTCGCTGGGCAAAAATGCCGGCATGGGTTGCCATATTCGACCGTGCAACGATTGTTGCAAATATCGTAGTCGGCGATCAGCAGATGCGCCGGTTGATTTTCATCGTGCAAATTGTAGGCGTTGAAAACATCCGTCACTTTGTCGACCGTCAACTGGCGGTCGAATTTTAGATCGGCATATTTATCGTCCGGCTTTTGCTCGCCGTAATAATCCGCGATCTTGCGCATGCGCGTGTGGCCGGCGGCAAAATGCTTGCGCTCTTTGAAGCCCCAGCCGCCGGTCAAAAATTGCAGGCCGGCATTGAACAAGGCGGGAATCAGGCCGTGTTCCCAAGCTTGATGGAAATTGCGGCCCTGGCGCATTTCTTCATAAGCCCAACTATTCTTAAAACGTGATTCGTAATGGCGTAAGGTTGTTGCGGAGAAATCGTTTTGCTTGAGCGCGTCAACGATCGTTTCCGCCGCCAACATGCCGCTTTTCATCGCGAGATGAATGCCTTTCAACTTCATCACGTTCTGAAATCCCGCGGTGTCGCCGATGAGCAGACAGCCGTCGGTGTACATTTGCGGCATGGCATACAAGCCGGCCTCAGGAATCGTTTTCGCGCCGTAGCTAATCATCTTGCCGCTTTGCAAAATCTCGCGAATCAGCGGATGCGCCTTGAGGCGTTGAAACTCGTGGTGCGGGTCGAGAAACGGGTCTTGATAATCGAGGCCGGCGATCAAGCCGACCGAAACCAAGTTGTCCCGCATAAAATAAAGAAAGCCGCCGCCCATCGTGCGCGTGTCGAGCGGATAGCCCATGGTGTGAATCACCTCGCCGGCGCGATCATGACACGCTTCCCAAACCTCTTTCACACCGATGGCATAAACCTGCGGGCTGCGGCCGTTTTGGAGTCCCTTTTTCTCAATCAGCGTTTTCGCCAACGTACCGCGCGGGCCTTCGCCGAGCACGGTCACTTTGGCGCGAATATCGACGCCAGGTTGGTAATTCGCCTTCGGCTTGCCTTCTTTGTCCAAGCCTTGATCGCGGGTTCTAACACCGGCAACAGTTTCATTTTCATACAACAATTCCGCCGCCGGAAATGACGGAAAGAGATTGAGGCCGGCTTCTTCCACTTTTTGCCCGAGCCAGGCGACAAGATTTTGCAGCGACAACACATAACTGCCATGATTCTGCAACGGCGGCGGCGTTATCGGAAATTTTAGCTTCTTCTTTTCAGTGAGGAAATAAACCGAGTCCTTCGTCACCTCGGCTTTGGGAATGTTGCAAATCGCCTCAAAATCCGGATACAACTCCCGAATCGCCCGCGGAATAAACACCGCGCCGGAGAGCGCGTGCGAATGCACCTCCCTGCCCTTCTCGATGATGGCGATGGAGACATTATCCAATTTATTGGCCGCGAGCAGTTTTTGCAAATGCAGCGCGCCAACCAAGCTCGCGGGGCCGGCGCCGACAAAGAGCACGTCAACTTCAAGAACTTCGCGCGTCGAAGACATGAAAAGTGATTTCCGATATGATGAACGATGCACGTAACACGTTAAACGTAATGCGTAAAAAGTGATACATGTTGCGTTGTATCTTTGCTAAAATAAAATCGCCGAACCTCGCCGGCGATCGCTGAGGCGAAATTAACCCAGCGCACTTTAGCGAAATTCGACGAGTTTTAAAATGGCAAAATAATTTACGGCAAAACGATTACCTTTTATCCTTACGTTTTACCTACCGATCTACCTCTCCCAGCACAATATCAATGCTGCCGATGTTGATGATCATATCCGCGATCATACAGCCGCGGCTGATTTCATCGAGCAGGCTGACGTGGACGAAGCACGACGAGCGGCAGCGCACGCGGTCGGCAATATCGGTGCCATTGGAGCGAACGTGAAAGCCGATTTCGCCGCGTGGAGCTTCGCTGCGAACGTAACATTCGGCGCCGGCAGCGGGTTTCATGCGTCGCGGAATCGCTTCTTTCACGTCGCCTTGTTCCGGACATTGCGGCAGCGCCTGGCGCAAAATCTTGACGGCTTCTTCGATTTCACGGATGCGCACAAAGTAGCGATCAAATGCCGAGCCAATGGGGCCGTAGCGGCCTTCGCCGACTGGAACATCAAATTCGAATTGCGGATAAATGGAATACGGATCGTCTTTGCGGCAATCCCATTTGATGCCGGAGCCGCGCAGCACCGGGCCGGTCGCGCCGCAATTGATCGCCACTTCCGGCGGCAAGATGCCGACATCGGCGGTGCGTTTGACGAAGATATGATTGCCCGAAAGCAGCCGGTTGAACTCCTTCATGTTGCGCTCGAACTCGTCGAGAAACTCGATCGCTTTCTTAATCCAACTGGACGGCATGTCGCGCGCCAGGCCGCCTATCCAAATATAGTTGTACAGCATACGCGCGCCGGAGATCCATTCAAATAAATCGAGAACGCGCTCGCGATCGCGAAAGGCCCACAGGAACGGCGTGACCGCGCCGACGTCGAGGCCAAAGGTGCCGATGGCCATCAAATGGCTGGCGATACGCTGAAACTCCGCGCAGATGACGCGAATGTATTCAACCTTCTTGGGCAGCTCTTTGATGCCGAGCAATTTCTCGACGGCAAGGCAATAGCCATGATTCATGTTCATGGCCGCGAGATAATCGAGCCGGTCGGTATAGGGAATCACCTCGTTCCAACCGACGTTCTCGGCATGTTTTTCAAAGTTGCGGTGCAAATAGCCGATGTGCGGCGTGACTTTCTTGACGATCTCGCCATCGAGCACAAGCTCGAGGCGCAACACGCCATGCGTCGAGGGATGCTGCGGCCCCATGTTGACGATCATCTCGTCGCCAGGGAAACTTTCGGATTGCCGCGCTTTGATCAGCTCATCACGGCGTTGATCCAATGCCGCGGTGGGATCGAGATCCACCACCATCTCACCGTCGCCTTCAAAATAAAATCGCTGCTTTTTGAAAATATTGCCGAGGGCGCCGAATGTGGACATGAAGTTTCCTTTTTATTTTTGTTGAACGCGGATTACACGGACGACGCGGATTTTCACGGATTAAAACAGTTATTAAAAATCTGCGTTAATCTGTCGTATCCATGTTTGTGTTCAAAAAGGCATTAATTTACAGCAAAGCCCGAATACGGTCTTTTATACGGTGGATGAAAAGCGAGCACAATATCTTCCTTGGGAACGCCTAAAGTGACCAGCTCATTCGCCATCCCGACTTCGGTCCCATCATACTGTATCCATATTTTGTCATTCTTGATGTCCATGTGAATGATGCAGCCATACAAGCGATGATTGTTGTGCCAACCGGTATGAACCAGTTGATAATGATCATGCTCGGTATCAAAAATGGTTTGCACTTCATCTTCGCCGTAAGCTGATTTGTGGCGGCTGTACTGTTTGAGCAAGTCTTGAACGTAAGCGCGATATTGATCTACTTTAGCCATTGTATAATCACCTCACTACTCGTGTCATAAACAATCAGTTTAAGTTGATACTGCTCGATGATCTCTCGGACAAATTGAAGCGTGAAGAAAGTTTCATAAATTTCCAAAGGCGTAGCCAAATAAAGAATTCGCTCCGGCTCTTTTTTCTTTAAAGCATGGCGGTAATTTAAAAATTGTCCCAATGCGATATGAAACTCACTTATAGCCGATGGACCCGTAAAACTTTTCACTTCAACGGCAATTTTCTCTCCATCTCTTTCGGCTGCAATGAGTTTTTCTGCGCCCAAATCAATAGATACGTCAACTCCGCCAACGCGAAGAAATAACGGATCATGCGTAATCGTCCACCCATCTTTTTGTAGTGCATTTCTTACCGTGTCGTGAAAAAGATCTTTCGCAGGCATACGTTACCTCATCAATGATGTGCCGGTGCCGCAGCAGGTTCCTTCTTTGGCGCGGCTGCAGCTTTCGCGGCTTTGGCAACGGCAGCGGCCGCTTCTTCTGCAGCTTGCTCGGCGAGCATTTTCATTGCCAACGCCGGCTCGTATTTTGAGAAATGATAAATGCCGTTGCTGCGCTCGTAGACCGAGGCTTCAAACTTGTCGGTCATATAAAGACACTCGGTCGGGCAAACCGTGGTGCAATCATCGCAGTAACAGCATTTGAACATATCGATATCGAAACGCACCAAATGCTGGCGAATCGGGTTGCCGGTCGAGGCTTTGCCGAGATCTTCGGTGGGCTTCGCCTTCACCGTGTCGATGTAGATGCAGTTGACCGGACAAATGCGCGCGCATTTGTAGCAGCCGATGCAATCATCGAAATTCATGAACAACTGCTGGCGGGTGCCGGCAGGCAGATTGAACCGCACGTGCGGATATTGCAATGTGGTCGGCGGACGAAACAAGTGATTCCACGTTTCACGCATGCCGATGAGCACGGTGATCACGCCCCGCCAGACGTCGAAAAAATATTGGCGCATACTGGTTGCTCGTTGCTGCTAACTTGTTGCTGGATTTTTCTGATCACTGATAATTGGTTACTGATCACTTTTTTCAACGGACTTGCCGTTGTCGCTCACAACCGGCAGCCGCTTCTCAAACTGAAAAACAAAATGCCCGCGCTCGGGATTGGCGGCCAGCGTGTCAAAATTGTTCCAATCTTCTTTGTACGGCACGCGAATGCCGTGATAGTATTCCTGCACGACGTAATCCTTGCGCAGCGGCCAGCCTTCCCAATCATCCGGACACAGAATGCGGCGATGATCGGGATGGCCGTCGAAGGTGATGCCGAACAGATCATAAACTTCGCGTTCATGCCAATCCGCCGTGCGCCACAAAAGCGCCACTGTCGGAAGATGACTGCCCTCGCGGCCCACTTCCGTTTTAATCGTGAACCAATGGCGATGCTTGAAGGAGAACAGATGATAAATGACCACGAGAGTCTTGCCGGCGCCGAGATCGTAGCCGGAAAGGTTGTGGCACATGTCAAAATATAATTCCGGATCGCCCTTCAAAAATTTGCAGACATCGTACGCGGCTTCTGGAGCGATTTTGGCAACGGGATTGATCACGTCTTTGGCAAAATCCAAAATCTTGTCGCCAAATTGGGCTTTGAGTTTTTCGGCAATCAGATCAGGGGTCATTCGTCTTTTAGTTTAATCTGTTAAAGCAAAAACGTTTTGCAAGATGATTGTGGCAAAATAATTTTTCTTTTAGTCCTCTTGCCATAATTATCTTGCTATTATTTTTTTCTGCGCTACGCGACTTTTTCCTCGAATTTGCGGCGCAGCAAGCTTTCGCGGCGCATTTTTTCCTGCAGCTTGAGCAGGCCGTCGATCAAGGCTTCGGGACGAGGCGGGCAGCCAGGAACGTAAACATCGACGGGCACGATTTGATCGACGCCTTTCAAGACGTGATAACCGTGCTTCCAATACGGGCCGCCGCACGTGGCGCAACTGCCCATCGACAGCACGTATTTCGGCTCCGGCATTTGCTCGTACAAACGCTTGACGCGCTCGGCCATTTTGATCGTCACCGTGCCGGCCACGATCATCAAATCGGTCTGCCGCGGACTCGGACGAAACACGCCGGCGCCGAAGCGGTCGAGATCGTATTTGGAAGCGCCGACCGCCATCATTTCTATAGCGCAGCAAGCGAGGCCAAAAGTCATGGGCCAAATCGAGGACAGGCGGGCCCAATTCAGAATGGTATCAACGGAAGTGACGATGACGTTGTCGCCATAGCGCCCTTCTTCCAGGAAGCGTTTTTCCTTGGGAAGAAGCGGCGGCAGGGGTTTGCTCATGTTCCTCACTCCTTAGAACTGTCATTCCGTAGGCTGCGCCCCTAGGGAATCTTTTTGCAATCTCAGGCAACTGCCTATTATCCAAAAAAGGCTTCCGGAATGGCGTGTTAGTTTGCAGTGGAATGGAACTTTACTGAATAATCACATGCCGCAATAATATAAAAAATTTTGCGCTGAATAGCAAGCATTCTCATTTTACGTCTCATGTTTTGAGCGTATTTCGCGGGTTAATCTTAATGTGTTGCAATCTCGTCTTCGCTTTCATCTCTAATCACAACGGGCTTTGCCGCCAGCTCCAAATCCTTGCGCGCAGTGTAAAACTCCGGACGCGGCTCAAGGCTCAACAATTTTTCTTTGGTCAGGATCAAGTCCTTGCGGGAGTACGCGGACAATTCGATGATGCCGGTATCCATGCGAATCGCATCTTCCGGACACGCCTCGACGCAATAACCGCAAAACACGCACATACCGAGGTCGATGTCGAATTTCACCGGAACTTTTTCGATCTCTTTCTCCGGACGCTGGCCGGCGACGATGTAGATACACTTCGCCGGACAAACGGTTTCGCACATCATGCAGGCGACACAGCGCGGCGTGCCGTCTTCGCGCTTGGTCAAACGGTGCAGCGTGCGCAGGCGTGGATACAAGGGGCGGCGCACTTCGGGATACTGGAAAGTCACCGCACCCTTCCATTCTCTTTCGATACCGAAACGTGCCAAAGTAAAATGCCACAGATTGCGAAAGAAATGATGCGCGGTAATGATTAAGCCGTCCCAAATACGCGGCAGATAGGTGCGCTCCCAAAAGGTGAGCGGCTTGTATTTGTCGTGTACGTTCATGGTCTGGTTGCTCGTTGCTGGTTCGCCAGTTATTCATTGGCGATTCGGATTTTCTCTACCGTAAATCGTGAGCTTCACGGTTTCGCCGACTTCTTCGTACAGCGGCTTACGGCCTGAAATTTTTTCACTTTCACGAATGATCAGCAGAACGCCTTCACCGCGTGATTCCATGAAAGCCCGCATGGTGATTGGACTCACATAGTCTTTTAGAAACCCGACCAGGATTTGATTTCTGCGATATGGTATCGCGCCGGTGTAAAGGCTTTCTATCGTGACCGTGTTTGGCAATCGCCCTGGGCTGCTTAGCTCGATACGGTCGTCAAACATAAAAAGGCGAATGCTTGATCCAGCGATGGAATAGTCCCGATGGGCGACGGCGTTGACTATGGCCTCGTGTACGGCACGAAGAGAATATTGCGGCAAATCCTGCCGTCCTGCTTCGTTTTTTTGCGCCGGCACTTCCATGTAGCGCTTGACAAATTCTGCGGCGCGGACAATCTGTTCCGCCACCGTCCCGGTGCATGACGTTGCGTTTATCAGGCAATTTGAATCGGGTACACTTCCGGAATAAATCGCGCAATCGACTGTTGCATTCGGTAGATACTTTTGTGGATGCTTGCCAAACATCAACAGCCCGACCACCGTCGGCAAAATTTTGCCTTCCTCCCTGCCCGCGATTTTTAAATTCACCAGCAAATCTGCAATGGGCAATATCGATTCATCCAACGGGCCCAACTGGCGCAACTCATGATGCTTTTTGTATAACTCAACGTCGATGTCTGCAAAATTTGCTTGCGGAATTATCTTTTCCTCGAAAGCATAACCCTGGCTGCGCTGTTGAGGCAAACGTGCCAAAGCCTGGGGTGAAAGCTTCTGTTTGGATGAGCCAACACGGTGGTACCACAACCCTCCGGAAGTCGCGTGCGCAAAGATGCTTCGCAAAATTTCAACTTTTAAAACCGGCACTTGCACTCCATGTGTGTCCGGCAACAGAAGCTTGGTAACGATCGGATTCAGCGGCGGATCGCAATTGTTTTGGCAGATGTTCTCAATCCATTGCTGCACAGTCGCAAGCTGATCCGGCGGAATGCCGGTAATTTCTCCGTTATCCTTGACGCCGAGCAAAATATACTCGTTAAGGGATAAAATTACAGTCATTGCGAGGCGCTTTTTGCCGAAGCAATCTCTTGATTTTCAAAGGATTGCTTCGCTGAGAAACGCTCGCAATGACGTTACAAAATAA
>JAKEEU010000098.1 GCA_022616415.1 Candidatus Zhuqueibacterota bacterium
CGGATCAAAAACTCACGCTGAAAAGCTTTTTCCGTGTGTGTTTTTGATCCGCGTGTACACAAAAACTCAGAATTTTTTTCTAACTTTTGCTGCGCAATGACTTAGTTTTTCAACAAAAAGAGGTTTTCCAGCAACCTGTTAAGCTTTGACTGCAACCGCATTTCGGTTCGTGACGATTTGAGCCACGATCATGACACACGGCACGAGCAACTCCGGGATAGGGAATTTTCGTTGATTAGTGCCAACCTGATTTATCAGACAGAAATTCTCCCCGCCTTTCCCGAAAACTTTTCTCCCTCCATACTCACGCCACTGGATTCTTCAAATCCCCAAAACCCTCGATGCTGGCCACCATCACATCGCCCGGTTGAATCGGGCCGACGCCGGAGGGCGTGCCGGTTGCAATAATATCGCCCGGCTGCAACGTGCAGAAGCGCGAAAGATAGCTGACCAGCTCGGTCACCGGAAAAATCATGTCAGCGGTCGAGCCTTTTTGCCGGATTTGATCGTTGACGGTCAATTGGAGATTGAGCGCTTGCGGATTGGGTACGCTCTCCGCCGGAATGAGATAGGGGCCGACGGGACAAAACGTGTCGAAGCTTTTGGCGCGAAACCACGGCAGGTTGGCGCCGGCATCCTTCTTCTGCAGCTCACGCGCCGTGACGTCATTCATAATCGTGTAGCCGGCAATGAACTCGTGCGCATACTGAGTGGCAATATTCGACGCGGTTTTGCCGATAACCAGCGCCAGCTCGACCTCGTGATCGACCCGGCCCCGACCTTCCTTTAAGTCATTTGAAATGGAAAGTCGGGGCAGACGAACCGGCTCTTCGTGCGCGATCATTGACGACACCGATTTGGCGAAAAACACCGGTTCTTCGGTGGCGGGCTTATTGCCCAGTTCTTTCGCGTGCTCGGTGTAATTGCGGCCGATGCACAGAATTTTTTGCGGCCGGCTGATCGGAACTTGCAGGCGAAAATACTGCTTCAACTTCAAATCATCGAGCGGGCGAAAATCCTTCAGCGTCGTGAACACTTCGTCGAAAGTTTCGGCGTGAAAAAGATCGAGCTCCACCATCAACTGCAAAAAGGGCAAATCCGGCGCCGTGCGGTCGAGCTTGATCTGCTTGAAAATATCCCAAGCCACTGAAAAGTTGTAGCGCACCCCGTTCCATTCCACGCCAATCTGGGGAAAGTTCTTTTTGTTGAGGAAGGCAAATGCGCGCGTCAAAGGGCACCCTTGGTTTAATCTGTCATGACTAAAGTTTATAAAAGAAGAATGCCAGCTAATCGGCTCCTAAACAGGCAAACCGGCTAACCGGCCAACTTTTGTAACAGCATAAGTATAACTACAAAGTCTTTAAAAGGCAAGAGAAGTTTTTAAAATGTACACTTGACATTGACGCTTGGGGTGAATATATTGGGCATATCCGTTCCAATCTTGTACGGTCATGAAATCTCTGTTCGAGCCGATTTTGCGAAAATTCCGCCGCCGTCGCCAGCAACCGCTTGGGTTTCCGGGCGCTTTCGGCCTGTCGCTTTTTCTTCACCTCCTGCTTTTTGTGGTCGCGAGCGTTCTGGTCGGATTCCTCGAAGCCACGCGTTCCGATTTCGTCCCGCGCGTTTTTGAATTCGTCCTCGGCCCGGAGCGCGCGCCGGAGAAAAGCGCCGCGGCGTCTTCTATGAATCTCAACGGCAACTCGCCGCCTCGGTCGTTGCCGCATGAAACCAGCAGACGGCGCCATGCCGCGAATATTCCCGGCGAGACGCCGTCGGTTGAGCAGGAAGAAACGACGCCGGCGTTGCCCAAGGCCCGGGATTTAACCGATTTTGACGAGCACGGCTCGGCAGCAAATCTGGAAACGCTTCCCACGCGACCATTGCAGTTTGCGCCGCTCGTCGAACATTTGCGGCGGCCATCCCACCCCCCTTCTGCAAGGCCGGCGCTCGTTTCTTTCAAAATGCCCGTGCCCTCATCGCAGCGCAAGGCTATTTTAAAAAAGGTGAAAAAATGGATTACTGCCAACGCGCTTGATTCGTCTTTGGTTTGGGAAAAAGACGGGCAATATTTCAATTTGCGATTGCATCATCAGCCGGCGCCATCGGCAACGGGCCTCGACGAGCTTTTGGTTACAGTGACCACGATTGACGACGGCGACACGTTGTCAACCCGTCTGCGGATGCGGCGTCTGGCTTTTTCGCAGTTTGCCCAGTTTGTGGATTATTGGGATCCGCAGGTGGCGGTGCACGACGACGAATTCGATGGCCGCTTTCACAGCAACAGCGCCTTGGTGATTAGCGGCAGCGGCGGCACCCAGCCGAAATTTCGCGGCAAAGTCACCACCGCGAGTTATTCCATCCGCAGCGACCGAGCGCCGGTTTTTCTCGACCGTGAAAAGGTCTTTCTCGACGGCATCGAAGAAGGCGCCGACCGCATTCCCTTGCCGCGCGTTTTTTTGGGGATTCCGCGTGACAATTCTCACGTCCAAACCTTTGTGGAAGAAACCTGGCTCACGTTTCACCGCGACGGCAGATACACCTGGCGCTCCGCTTCCGGGCCGCAGGCGGAGCATCGCGCTGCGCCGGAGAAAGCGCCGGGCTGCATCATCGCCAAAAGCAAGCTGCACGTCAAAGGCGTCGTCAAAGGCTTGTGGCTGGTTTTTAGTGAAAATAGAATCATCATCGACGACGACGTGTCGTATCAACAGAATCCGGAAATTTTTCCCGCCTCAAACGATTTCCTCGGCTTGGTAAGCGCGAAGGACGTCGAAATCGCGCCGCCGGCAGTGACCGGCCCCGGCGATTTGAAAATTTACGCCGCGATTTTGGCCAAAGGCCGGTTCCGCGTTCCCCATCTTTACACGCGCCAAACCGGCACGCTGCACGTTTACGGCAGCCTTTCCGCCGGATCGATTTCCGCCACCGAGCCGCGCTACGCCACGCGCATCCGTTTTGACAAACGCTTCGAGAATATGCGCCCGCCGAATTTCCCCATGACGAATCGCTATGAAATTACCGAATGGGATGAGCGGTGGATCGTGAAGTAACCCAGTCGGCCCGACTGGAAATTTCTGGCCGCTTGATGCTGAATGACAATCATCTCCACATCATTGCGGCGCCAGGTTCGGGGAAAACCATTCTCGGCTTGGAGGTCGTGCGTCGTTTGAATAAGCCGGCTTTGATTCTGTCGCCAACTTTGGCAGTTAGAGATACAAGAACGGTGGAAGGAAGAAAGTTAATGTTAAAAGCCCACGAAAGCTCCTTGTCCTCTAACTTTCAACTGCGCTCGGAACGGGTGAGTTGCTGGAAGTAATTGAAGAAAAAATGCCGCTGATCACAGTCGAGAATCTCGTAAAAACCTTTCAAATCGCGCAACGCCAATCCGGAATATGGGGCGCTTTAAAGGGCGTGGTGCATCGCACTTACCACACGATCAACGCGCTGGACGGCATTTCCTTTACGGTTGCGCCAGGCGAGCTGGTGGGGTATATCGGGCCGAACGGCGCCGGAAAATCCACCACCGTCAAAGTACTCGCCGGAATTATGGCGCCGGACTCCGGTGCTTGTGAAGTTTTGGGCCGCATGCCGTGGCGGGATCGCATCGCCACCGTTCGCGGGATCGGCGTCGTCTTCGGCCAACGCACTCAGCTTTGGTGGGACTTGCCGGTGATCGAATCCTTCGATCTGTTGCGCGATATCTACAGCGTGCCTCGAGAAAGCTATCAGAAAAATCTGGCGGAGCTGATCGCCTGGTTGAATCTCGAGGCGCTTTTGAATATTCCCGTGCGCCAGCTCAGCCTGGGGCAGCGCATGCGTTGCGATTTAGCCGCAGCGCTGCTGCACGCGCCGGCTTTGCTTTTTCTGGACGAGCCAACCATCGGCTTGGACGCAGTTTCCAAATTGGCCGTGCGTGACTTTATCCGCAAACTAAATCGCGAGCGCGGAGTGACCGTCATCCTCACGACCCACGACATGGATGACATCGAGGCGCTCTGCAATCGCGTCATCATGATCGGGCAGGGAAAAATTCTTTTCGATGGGAGACTCGATGATTTGCGGACACGGGTTTCCACAGAGCGCCGGCTCATTATCGATCTGGATGACGAACACGCCGAGGTAAAGGATGCCGCCGTCACCATAATCAGTCGTGACGGTCATCGCGTCTGCCTCAGTTTTGATCCCGACCACGTTCCGGCTGCCGCATTGATCAGCCGCATCACCGCTCAACACGCCATACGTGATCTGCTGGTCGAGAACCCTCCCATTGAGGAAATCATCGCTCGGCTTTACAGCCAATCCAAAATATGAAGTCCCAACGCGAACAAGTCGCAACCAAAAACAAAAGCGCACGCAAAGACGCAGAGCCGCAAAAAACACGCAAAGATTTTCTCTGCGTTGCCTTTGCGTCTTCGCGGCTTTGCGTGAAAGTTTTTGCTTTTTTTGCAAGGGTTTTACCCAGAACGGCTTATTGCGCAATTCTCAGCGCGCGTTTCCGCATGTTGCTGCAATATCGCGCCGCTGCCTTCGCCGGATTTGTCACCCAATTGTTTTGGGGCCTTATTCGCGTCATGATCTTTTCAGCATTCTATCGCTCGTCAAATGCGCCGCAGCCCATGACCTAAGAAGAGGTGGAAACCTACGTTTGGCTCGGCCAGGCCATGCTAATGATCCTGCCGTGGAACATCGACGCCGAGATCAAGCAAATGATGCGCACCGGCAGCGTCGCTTACGAGCTGCTGCGTCCGCTCGATCTTTATCTGTTGTGGTTCAGCCGCGCCCTGGCTTGGCGGACGGCGCCCACTTTATTACGAAGCATTCCACTTTTCGCAATCGCCGCGCTTTTTTTCGGGCTACAGCTTCCGGCGAATTGGACCGCCGCAGCGGGATGGATGGTGGCGACGCTGCTGGCGATTCTATTGAGCAGCGCGATATCGACTTTGCAAAACCTCTCGTTGCTGTGGACCATCGCCGGTGAAGGTGTGGCCTATTTGTCTTTTGCCGCGGTGGTGATATTTTCGGGAATGATGATTCCCCTGCCGCTCTTTCCGGATTGGGCGCAAGCTGCCATCAAGCTGCTGCCCTTTCGCGGACTCTGCGACGTTCCTTTCCGAATATACGCCGGCCATATTCCACCCTCCGAGTATTTGCACGAGCTGGCGCTGCAGTCAGTTTGGATTGTCGGGCTGATCATCTTGGGACGTTGGGTCCTATCTCGCGGCGTGCGCCGCTTGGTAGTCCAAGGAGGCTGATATTGATTTCGGATTAAAGACAGAAAGATGGAGGGCAGAAAAATGTTTACCCCGATTTGCGGGGCTTTTTGCTCCAGTTGAGCATTGCTTTGATGATACCAAACTCCATTTTTCTGTCGCTCATTTTTCTGTCTTTGCTTTTGTTCTAGCCAACCGAACATTGTCAAGTTACTTACACGAGATTTTCACCGTGACCGCTTTGAGACTTTATCTCCGTTACCTCGGCGTGTCCGTGCGCAGCCAAATGGAATACCGCGCCTCGTTTCTCATGAATGCTTTAGGGCAATTTCTCATGACCGGCATCGAATTTCTGGGTCTGTGGGCGCTCTTCGATCGCTTTGGCAGCGTGCGAGGCTGGCGACTGCCGGAAGTGGCTCTGCTCTACGGCATGGTCAACGTCGCCTTCTCTATTACCGACGCGGCGGCGCGCGGCTTCGACGCGTTTGGCCAAATGATCAAAAGCGGCGATTTCGATCGTCTCTTGCTGCGGCCGCGGAGCACGGTTTTGCAATTAGCCGGACAGGAGCTGACGCTTCGGCGGGTCGGACGATTCTTACAAGGACTGATCATTCTCATTTGGGCGGCCGCCGAAGCCGGAATCAACTGGTCGCCGGCCAAAGTCTTTCTCGCCCTTGCCGCAATTTTCGGAGGAAGCTGTCTTTTTTTCGGATTGGTCGTTCTGCAAGCCACGCTGGCGTTTTGGGCGACCGAAAGCCTGGAAATCATGAACACGGTGACTTATGGCGGCGTGGAAACGGCGCAGTATCCACTTGCCATTTATCGCTCGTGGTTTCGCAAATTCTTTATCTTCATTATTCCCCTGGCTTGTGTCAATTACTTTCCGGCGCTGGCGATTTTGGAGCGCGCCGATCCTTTGGGCACGCTGGCGCTCTGGCAATGGCTCTCGCCAGCCACTGGCATCGTCTTTCTCGTCATCGCCTTGCAAATTTGGCAGCTCGGCGTTCGCCATTATCGTTCAACCGGAAGCTGAGTGAGAAAGCCGATTGCCGTTTTCCGGCAATCGGCTTTTCGCAAGCAATTCAACCGGCGTCGACTAATTCAGCGTTGCCGGCGCCGTAATCGTGAGCTTGTCTCCTTTCACCTCATCGTGGAGGCAAGCCGGGCTGCAGGCAAAGCACTGCTTGAAACCGACGTAGTCAAAGAGATCCGACTGCGCCAGAGAAAAAGTGGCCGCAAAAGTGAAAACCCCTTTTTGCACGCATTGGAATTGGCAGCAAAACCGCGCGTGCGTCGTGTCGCATTTGAGCTGCCCCTGAACGCTGCAGCAATAGGATTTGACGACCCCGCACGAAGACAGATCGATCACCGTCACGTCGAAGATAAATTGCGGCTGCAGGTCTCCGATCATCTCCGAATAATACACATCCACACAAATATTGAAAACTTCGCCCTCTTTAACGACGCTGACCGGTTTCCCGTTCGCATCCGCGACGAACGCATTTTTGATGCAAAGCTCGAACGGTCCGGGAACCGTGGCGCGATAAGGGGCGATCACGGCGATATTCACATCGGGTTGGCGGCTCATCCTGACGGCGACATGATTAGCTGACATAACAGCTTTCTCCTGATATAAAAGTTGAACAGCTTCCCTTCGTCATGAAGGGCTTGAATGAGTGGATAAACCCCCTCGTAGCCGTGATGGTTTCAGAGCCCCAAACGTAACGCAGACTGCCCCGCCACAGCGGGGCAAACGAAGCCGATTAGTCAGCTTGGTTTGCAAAATCTTCGCGGTTGCGCTAGTTTACACTAAATTCAACCTCGTCGATTCAAAGTTCAAAAATCGTATATCAATTTCATTCTCGCACCGCCGTCACGGCGTTAACTTGAGTTATTCTTGTCTTCCGCATATAAATTTCGCAAACCAGGTGCCAGTGCGCCGGCAAAAATTTTCTTGACAACGAGGCGTAAAGCCCTTATATTGCAATCGTTTTTGCGGAGATTCCCTGTGTTAAAGCGAAAAATTTTTATGCTGCACTGCTGTTTCTTCTGTCTCTTCGGTGCGCCAATTTTTGTCACAGTGCCGAACCAAACGCAAACACGAAAGATTCGGCTCTTTGCAATCTTCTGTCCGCTGTTAAAGCGAAAAACTTTTTTGCTGTTCTGCTGTTGCTTCTGTCTCATCGGTGCGCCAGTTTTTGCGGCGGCTCCGTGCCGGGCGCAAACGGTTAAGATTCGCCTGTTCGAGATTTTCCATCCGCAAAGTTTGGAAATTTACGCGGCAGGGCGAAATGTTCCGGCAAATGGTTCTGCCACCCATTTCACAAATACGAGACGGCCTCAGAGAATTTCCAAAACCGAAAACGCCGAGCGCCTACTGATTTGCCCGCTTTTTGACGCCGCGCCGAGTTGGGTTCGAATCGTACTTAACAACTCAACGTTGCAAATTCAAAGCGCCAACGGTAGCCGGTCATTGCCGTTGACGGACACCGTAAAAGTATCCGCGAATGGCGATTATCTTTTTGCGGCGATTCCCAATCCCAACGACCCCAAGCAAAAAGCAAAGAGCGAGAGAAAAATGGCGGGCAACTCTTCGGTTGCCGCCCGCCCTTATGCCGGTGCGTTGCAAATTTATGTTGATGGTGATGAGCTTTGCATAATCAATCTCACGCCGCTTGCAGATTATCTTGCCGGCGTTCTCGCCGCCGAAATGCCGCAAGCCGAATTCCCAGCCTTGCAAGCGCAGGCTGTGGTCTCGCGAACGTACATCATCAAAAACCGGCAACGCCATTTGCAGGACGGCTACCAATTTTGCGATCTCACGCATTGCCAGGCATATAAAGGAAAGGCTGGTGTCACGCCCGAAATTCGGCAGGCGGTGACGAGCACAGCGGATGAAATTTTGACTTTTGATGAGCAGCCGATTGAAGCTTACTATAGCTCGACTTGCGGCGGCATGACCGCCGACGATGCAGGAGTTTGGAGCAACGTAGAAGATCAACCTTATTTGAAAAGCATTACCGATTCCGCGAAGCATGCGGAATTTTGTTCGTCATCACCGCATTACCGCTGGCGCGCGCGATTCTCTGCTGATAGCTTGCACCAAGTTTGGCAGCGACGTTTGGGTGAACAAATCACTTCAATCACAGTTACAAAAGAAGGCGCCGATAGCCGCGTGCGCGAGCTGGCGCTGATGGGCAATTCCCTTCATCTCATCAGCGGCGAAGATTTCCGCGCCGTCACCTGCCGCGTCTTTGGCTGGAACACGCTGAAGAGCACTTGGTTTGATATGCAAATTGAAAAACGTGCCTATCTTTTCACCGGCCGCGGCTTGGGACACGGCCTTGGCCTTTGCCAATACGGCGCCATGGAAATGGCGCGACAAGGATATTCATATCGGGAAATTTTGCGGCAGTATTTCCCGGGAGCGGTGATTCAGAAGCACCTTAAAAACAGGGAGGACTGAATGCATCTTCTTTATATTGATGACTCTCACGACGAAAAGATCTATGTGTTCTCAGCATTAGCCTTGCCAGTAAATCAGTGGCGGCAGGCCTATCAACAAGTTCGCGACTGGCGGCAGTCGTTGCAGAAAACGAAAGGCATCGATGTCCATAAAGAGTTACACGCTTGGAAATTTATTTCAGGCCGCGGACGTCCTTCCGACCGTATCATTACTAAAAAAGAAAGAGCGGCCATTTTTCGAGAGGGAATTTTGCTCGTTTCGAAATTACCAGGGGCAAGGTTATTCAACGTTATATTTCCCAAAAAAGAAGATGAGCGCGCCTTCGAGGAACTTTTGCACGGGATCAACCTTGCCCTCCGGGCATGGGGAAGTTATGGGATGTTGATTTGTGACCAAGGCAAGGAAAAAATATATACCATGCTGGCAAGAAGAATGCCCAGTTATAATCTCATTCCTCTTCGATTCGATGCGCAAGCGAGCATGGGATTGAGTCATCGCAATATCCCGATTGAAAGGATTATTGAGGATCCTTTTTTCAAAGACTCAAGACAATCCTATTTCATTCAGTTGGTTGACTTTGTTGCTTACGCGCTGCTCAGGCGGGAACGGCCAATTCCGAGCAAGAGTAAGTACGATGCTCATCTTTTCTTTGATCAATTGGCAGAAATATTAGTTCGCGAGGCGAACAGCAAGGATCCCGAAAGTATCATACGTCCATAAGTAAAAACGCCCTCTTTGACAGAGGGCGTTTAAGCAGAACCTACATCCGCCACCTAGGACGGGTTCGTCCCTGCAGTTTAAATATACGCAAATGACATAATTTTGTCAAGAATTTTTCAGAAGAATTTAGTACACTAAGCAGATGTCCATCGAATCCCCAAAAATCTTCATCAGCCATTCCTGGGACAACAAACCCCTGGTGCGGCGCTTGGAAGCAGAGCTAAAAGCTGCCGGCGCCGAGGTGTGGGTGGATCATGCCGGCGTGCGCGGCGGCGATAATCTCCCCAAGGAAATCAGCGCGGCCCTGGCGTGGTGCAATACCGTGGTTTTGGTTTGCTCCCAATCCGCCGCGCAATCTCATTGGGTGGAATTGGAATGGACCAATGCCATCTCTCTTCGGAAGCCCGTCATCCCCTCCCGCTTGGACAAAACCGCGCTGTTGGCCAATCTGCTTTACCTCGATTTCACCGAGATTGAAAAGGGTGTCACGCAATTGCGCGAGGCCGTGCAGCTTGCGCAAAAGCCATTTATGGAATTGATGCGCGAGCTTATCTTTCAAAAGCTGAGTCATTTTGCGTTTTTCGCAGACTGAATGGAACACTGACAAAACCATCAAACAAAAGACGGGAGAGATGAAAATGAAGAACAAGCTTATCGCGGAAAATTTGATCGTTGCGGGCGCGCTCCTGATCGTCATTTTTGCCGGATGCGCCAAGGAAAAGTCGCCGGCGGATCTGGTGCTGAAGAACGGCAAGATCGTAACAGTTGACCAGGCGATGCCCGAGGCCGAAGCTCTGGCGGTTGTAGGCAACAAGATCGCTGCCGTCGGCAAAAACACCGAGATCGAAGCTTACGTCGGCGCTTCGACCAAAGTGATCGATTTGGCCGGGAAGCTCGCCATCCCCGGTTTCATCGAAGGCCATGGCCATTTCACCAGTCTCGGTCGCGCCAGGAAGGTGCTCGATCTCACCAAGGCAAAGAATTGGGATGAGATCGTGAGCATGGTGGCGGAAGCCGCCAAGCAGGCAAAACCGGACGCCTGGATTTTTGGACGGGGATGGCATCAGGAAAAATGGGACAAAACGCCGCAAAACAGCGTGGATGGCGTGCCGGCTCACAACGAGTTGAGCCAGGTTTCGCCGAACCATCCGGTCTATCTCACTCACGCCAGCGGCCATGCCTCATTTGCCAATGCCAAAGCCTTGCAAAGCGCGGGTATAAATGAGAGCACACCCGATCCTTCCGGCGGCACCATCGTGCGCGACAAGCTTGGCCGGCCAACCGGGTTGCTGCGGGAGAATGCGCAGGACCTCGTCGAGGCCGCCATAGCCGCTTATCAAGCGCAGCGCTCGCCGCAAGAAAATGAGGATGAACAAATCGAGTACGTCCAACTCGCCGGCCAGGAATCACTGTCAAAAGGCGTGACCACTTTCCACGACGCCGGTTCGTCATTCAAGACCATCGATTTATTCAAGAAGCTTGCTGACGAAGGGAAACTTCCGGTTCGGCTCTACGTCATGGTTCGCCACGAATCCAACGACGCGATGGATGAGAAACTGCCGGCGTATCGTTTGATTGATCACGGCAATTCATTTCTCACCGTCCGCTCGATCAAGCGGCAAATCGACGGCGCGCTCGGCGCTCACGGCGCCTGGCTGCTCGAGCCCTATCAAGACATGTCCAACAGCACCGGCCTCGTTCTCGAGCCGGTCGCAGACATTACGTGGACTTGTGAAATCGCCGTCAAACACGGCTTCCAGGTCAACACCCACGCGATCGGCGACCGGGCGAATCGGGAGGTGTTGGACATTTACCAAAAGATTTTTCAAGCCAATCCCGACAAAAAGGATTTGCGTTGGCGCATCGAGCACGCCCAACATTTGCATCCCGACGACGTCCCGCGCTTCGCCGACCTTGGCGTCATCGCTTCCATGCAAGGCATTCACGCCACCTCGGACGGCCCGTGGGTTCCGAAACGACTCGGAGAGAAGCGCTCCGCTGAAGGCGCTTACGTCTGGCGCAAGCTGTGGGACGCGAATGCGCTGGTGGCCAACGGCACCGATGCGCCGGTCGAAGACGTCAGCCCCATCGCCAGTTTTTATGCAACCGTCTCCCGCCGATTGGCCGATGGCTCGGCTTTTTATGCCGAACAAAAGCTAACCCGCCAGGAAGCGCTGAAGTCTTACACGCTCAACAATGCTTATGCGGCTTTTGAGGAAAATATCAAAGGATCGCTCGCGCCGGGAAAGCTGGCGGATATCGTCGTGCTTTCCACAGACATCATGACCGTCCCGGATGAGGAGATTTTAAGCGCCGAGGTGTTGTATACGATTCTTGATGGGAAGATTGTTTACCAGAGCAGCAAGAGCCAAATTGCGTTGAGGTGAATGCTGATTCACGCTGGGTCAAGTTTAATCATAAACCCTGTTTCTTTAAAATTGATTCTTTGCAAAAAGCAGAGGCTTTTCCAACGGATTGAAAAACCCAACTGATAAAGCTTTTTTCCGTCGGGTTCTTGTATCCATTGGAAATTTTTTAAACCCTGCGGGCGTAGCCTGTTTGGCCGCGCCCGCCGGTTTGTGGCTTGTCCACGTTGGAGATTTGAGTTGAATATGTGACATGCGGCTTTCCATTCCGTGAATGTAGCAATCATTAATAGAAATCCTCGATCTCCTCAAACTCGTCGCCGTGCCGCAATTCACCCTTCAACCTCTCGACCACGTTGAAGACAATAGGACAAACGGAGCAATTCTGCATCACACCAAGCATTCTGGTGACGAAATCTTCTTTGCGCAAATGCGGATAGGAGGCGCATGTTTTAGCCCGGTGCTCATAATTCGAGCATTTGTTGTCGACCAGGAAGGGGCATGGCTTGGCATTGAAGGTGAATCCTTATTTTTGCTCACTCCTTCTTCATCCTTGACTTTGCGCCAGGATTTTTGCATATTTTTGCACTGAAAAAACTAGCTCTGGCCTGCGCTACGATCAATCATCCAAATCCGGCAATTCTTATGATCATGGCATTTTTTACGATTCTTCTCCTCACCGCTTGGAGCAGCGACGATAAAAAGGCGCCGGCGGCGCAACCCTTTGCGGTTGAAGAAGCCACCATCGCCGAGATTCACGCCGTACTGCGGTCGGGAAAAATCACCTGCCGCCAGCTTGTCGAGATTTATCTCGAGCGCATCGCGGCTTACGACCAGTCCACGAAGCTGAACGCCATCGTCGTGATCAACCCGAAGGCTTTGGAAACGGCGGAGGCGTTCGACAAAGAATTTGCGGCGACCGGAAAGCTGCGTCCTTTGCATGGCGTCCCTTTCATCGTCAAGGATAATTACGAGACCAAAGACTTGCAAACCGCCGCCGGCTCCATCGCGCTCAAAGGTTTTATCCCGGCGCGCACCGTTGAAGACGCCGCCAAAATTTTGCAAGTGATTGCCGGCTACGACCCTGCTGATCCACTCACCCAAGCGTGTGTTGGCAAAGTGCACGCAGACTATACGCGCTTTCTCGATAAAAACGGCCTCAAAGGCGCGCGCCTCGGCGTGCTGCGCGCGCTCATCAACACGCCCACCGCCGATTCCGCCGTCACCGCGTTGATGGAGAAGGCGATTGCGGACATGCGAACTTTGGGCGCGACGATCATCGACCCTTTCGCCATTCCCGATTTTGACTCACTGCGGAAAGATTTGTGGTGCAACACCTTCCAGTATGACGTCAACAATTATTTTGCTTCGCTGGGAGAAAGAGCGCCGGCCAAAAATCTGGCGCAAGTGGTTGCGTCCGGCATGTACTCCGCTTACATCGAAGAACGGCTGCGCGAGTCGTTGGCGGTCGCGGTTTCGCCCGAGCAGCAAAATCCGCCCTGCTCGGCTTTGAACGCTGATCCGCGCCGCGTTGCATTACGCCAGGCCGTGCTGCGGGCGATGGATGAACACAACGTGGATGCCATCGTCTATCCCTACATGTTACTCGAAAGCGAAACTACGCCGCAAACCTTACAGGCGCAGTCGACGAGATCGCAAGGAAAATAATCTCCAACGGATAGAAAGACCCAACGGATTAGATCAGTTGGGCTGCGCCCGTTGGGTTCTTCAATCCGTTGGAAAAACTTGCAATGATTTTGCCATCAGAGAGGAGCGAATCATGAATGACAAGTTTTGCCGGCTGGTTCTCCGATGGACCGCTTCGCCGCTTTTGCTGCTGGCGTTGATTCTCTTGCCGATTACGGCGCCGGCGCAAAACGCCGCAAACCACGAAAGCTTCAGCCTCGAGCAGATTCTCAGCGCGCCCTTTCCCACCGGTCTCGTCGCAGCCCCGCAAGGCGCAAAGGTCGCCTGGGTGCAGAATGCCCAAGGCGTCCGCAACTTATGGATCGCCGAAGGGCCAGATTATCGCGGGCGCCAAATCACCCGCTATCAGGAAGACGACGGGCAGGAGCTTGGCAATCTTCAATTCACCCTGGACGAGCAAAGCATTATTTACGTTCGGGGCGGCAACGCGAACCGCCAGGGTGAAATTCCCAATCCCTTGAGCCAGCCGGACGGCGCCAATCAGGCGATTTGGATCGTACCCATTGCCGGCGACACTTCCCGGCTGCTCGCAGAAGGCGACTCACCGGCGGTGTCGCCGCAGGGCGATCTTATCGCTTTCATTCGCAAGGAGCAAGTCTGGTCGATTGCATTGGACCCGGAAGCGAAGCCCGAACAATTGTTTAAAATTCGCGGCCGGGCCGGATCGCTGCGATGGTCGCCGGACGGCGCGAGGCTCGCCTTCGTGAGCAACCGTGGCGATCACAGCTTTATCGGCGTTTACACGCCAGGTGAAAAAAAACTGTGTTACCTCGATCCCAGCGTTGACCGGGACAGCAATCCTGTTTGGTCGCCGGATGGGCGTCAAATTGCCTTCCTGCGTATCCCCAACCAGCGCCAACGCTTGCCCTTTCTGCCGATGCGCTCCGCACTTCCCTGGTCCATCCGCGTTGCCGACGTCAACACCGGCAAGGGTCGAGCCATCTGGTCGGCGGAACCTGGCCCGGGCAGCGCTTTCCGTTCGATTTCGGCCGATGACCAAATTTTTTGGGGCGCTGGAGATCGCCTCGTGTTCCCTTGGGAGAAAGACGGCTGGACGCATCTGTACGCCGTGGATTTCAATGGCGGCAAACCGGAACTTTTAACTCCGGGAGCGTTTGAAGTTCAATTCGTCTCCATCACACCCGATCGGCGAGAGATCATTTACTCTTCCAACCAGGACGACATCGATCGCCAGCACCTGTGGCGCGTGACCATTGCCGGCGGAAAAGCCAAACCAGTGACAACCGGCGAGGGCATCGAATGGTCGCCGGTGATGACGGCGAGCGACAAAGCCATCGCGCTGCTGGCCTCGGGAGCGCAACAACCGGCTCATGCGGCAATCATAACCGGCACGAAAGCGCCGCGGCCTTTGGCGCCGGAATCCATGCCAGCAGATTTTCCGAGCCGGCATTTGGTCAAGCCGCAACAAGTGATTTTCTCCGCAGCCGACGGCATGCGCATTCACGGCCAGCTTTTTCTGCCGCCCGGCCTCAAGCCGGGTGAACGCCGGCCCGGCGTGCTTTTCTTTCACGGCGGCTCGCGACGGCAGATGCTGCTGGGTTTTCATCATCGCGGCTATTACCACAATGCCTACGCGCTGAACCAATACCTGGCGAGCCGGGGCTACGTCGTGCTTTCCGTCAACTATCGCAGCGGCATCGGCTACGGCATGGAGTTTCGGGAGGCGCTCAACTATGGCGCGCGCGGGGCCAGCGAGTTCAACGATGTTTTAGGCGCGGGACTTTATTTGCGCAGCCGTCCGGAGGTTGATCCGGCGCGTATCGGCCTTTGGGGCGGATCGTATGGCGGCTATCTCACGGCGCTCGGTCTCGCCAGAGCCTCCGATCTCTTTGCCGCCGGGGTTGATCTGCACGGCGTTCACGATTGGAACGTGGTGATACGAAACTTCGTGCCCGCGTATGACGCCGCCGCCCGGGCGGAAGTGGCGCGCCTCGCTTTCGAATCATCGCCAATGGCTGCGATCGCGGACTGGCGCTCTCCGGTTTTGCTGATTCACGGCGACGACGACCGCAACGTGCCGTTCAGCGAATCCGTGGATCTGGCCGAATCGCTGCGACAACAGGGCGTCGAAGTCGAGCAGCTCGTTTTTCCGGACGAGGTGCACGGATTTCTGCTGCACGCCAACTGGCTTGCCGCCTACCACGCCGCCGCAGATTTTTTTGACCGCAAGCTCAAAAAGCAGCCGGCGGAAAAGTAAAAAAACATTCTGGCAAAACAATTGGGGGCAAAACTATTAAAGGCGTTATTTGAGATCGGTTGTTTTGCCTAAATGGTTTTGCCTTAAAATATGTTCCTGAAAGATTACAAAACGTAAATGTTTTACAATAAAAAATAGGTGCAAAATGTTTTTCAGTCACAACAATCCTCTGCGAATTTCTTCAATTATTCTTTTGCTTGTATCCGCCATATTCCTGCTTCTCTTCAACGCTTGCAGCAGACAAAACGCTGATCTGATTCTGCTGAACGGCCGGGTTTACAGTTACGCCTGGGATGATCCCGCTCCCGACGGCACGCCGGCTGCGAATGCGCCGTATAAAGACGGCGCCTGGCATCCTGATGCAGAAGCCGTTGCCGTGCGAGGCAATCGCCTCATCTTCGTCGGCAGCAACAAAGACGTCGAAGCCTATCGCAGCGAAAGCACGCGCGTCATCGACGTACATGGCGGAACCGTCATTCCCGGCTTGGTTGACTCCCACACGCACGTCGAAGGTTTGGGGAGAAATCTGGAAAGAGTAAATCTCACCTCGGCAAAAAATGAAGAAGAAGCCGTCGCGCTCGTTGCGGCGCATGCGGCGAACGTTCCCAAAGGTGAATGGATCGTCGGCTGGGGATGGGACGAAGGCGCTTGGGCGAATCATTATCCCGACATGAAATTATTGTCGGAACGAATTCCGGATCATCCAGTCGTGATGAGCGGACTGCACGGCTTCGCGGCGTGGGGAAATCGTCTGGCGTTGGAGAAAGCCGATATCACTGCTGAAACGCCGCCACCCGCCGCCGGCGAGATTGTGAGGGACAAAGCCGGAAATCCGACGGGTTTGTTTATGAACAATGCCACCGGGCTGCTCTCGGCGGCGATACCGGAACCGAGCCACGAGCAGAGAAAAAGATGGGTGCTGGCCGGCTTGGAAGAAATGGCAAAATCAGGATACGTCGCCGTTCACGAAGCCGGTGTGGGTACGCCGCTGATGCAGGCGCTCGAAAGCTTGGAAGCCAAAGGGAAGCTGCCAATCCGGGTCTACGCCATGATCAGCGCCAGAGATGAAGAATTGATGCGAGCCCGGCGCGAGCGTGGGCCGGATCGCTCCAACGACAAGATGCTCATCACGCGCGCGGTGAAAGCTTATTACGACGGCGCGCTCGGCTCGCGCGGTGCGCGCCTGCTCGATGATTATTCCGACAAGCCGGGCCATCGCGGGCTCAGCGGGGAGAACTACGGTTTCGATCAAGCTCTGGCGGCGGAAATGATTCACGCCGGTTTTCAAGTCGGCATACACGCCATCGGCGACGCCGGCAACCGCGAGACGCTGGAATTTTTCGAGAAGGTCATTGCCGCCGATCCCCGAGCCAAAACGCTGCGCCACCGCATCGAGCACGCGCAGGTGATTCACCCCGACGATTTTCCGCGCTTCAAAAATTCGGAGATCATCGCTTCGATGCAACCGCCGCACGCCGTCGAGGACAAAACCTGGGCGGAAGATCGCCTCGGCCCGGAGCGCATCAAAGGCGCTTATGCTTGGCGCACGCTCCGGAAATCAGGTGCTCGCCTTGTTTTTAATTCAGATCTCGCCGGCTCCGATCACAACATTTTTTACGGTCTGCACTCGGCGATCACGCGGCGCGGCAAAGATTTGCAGCCGCCAACAGGCTGGCACATCGAAGAAGCAGTCACCTCCGAAGAAGCGCTGCGCGCCTACACGGTTTGGCCGGCGTATGCCGCCTTTCTTGAAAATGAAACCGGCGTATTGGCGCCGGGGAAATGGGCGGATCTCACGGTGCTGAGCATCGATCCGCACAATCTTGGCATGACTGATGCGCACAAGCTTTTCGAGGGGTCGGTTCTTCTGACCGTAGTTGGAGGGAACATCGTTCATCAGCAGAGCCGCTAACGAGATTGCGCCAGATTTTCAGGCAAACTAAAAATTGGAGCCGGTCGGACAATATCAAAATTTAAAAAAATTTTCCCCAACGGATTGATGAATCCAACTGTACAGAAAAAGTTTTTTCATTGGGTTTAACTAGCAGTTGGGAATACAAAACTTTTCGTATATCATGAGAGAGTATATGACTACAAGATTTGTTGCTATTTGGATGATCTTTTCCATTCTTATTCCGGCTTGTGAACAAAAGCAAAAAATGATGCCATCAGAAAATTCCGCTGCCGAGCCTGCAGTCGGCGCCAATGGCATGGTCAGCACGGCGCACCCACTGGCGACGCAAGCCGGATTGGAAATTTTGCAAGCCAACGGCAATGCCTTTGATGCGGCAGTGGCCGTCGCCGCCATGCTGAACGTCGTTGAGCCTATGATGTCCGGCATCGGCGGATATGGAACGATTTTGGTTTACGACGCCAAAACCGGCAAAACCCATTTCCTGAATTCCAGCGGCAGAATTCCGCGGGCCGTCGATTCGGATCTTTTTCGCGCGCCCGCGCCGAATTACGAAGAAAATCGCCGCGGCGCGAAAGCCGTGTCCACGCCTGGAAATGTGAATGCGTGGGCCGCCATATCGCAACGCTTTGGCGCGATGGCGTGGGATAAACTGTTTGAGCCGGCGATCAAAATTGCAGAACGAGGATTTTCCATAAATCAATTGACCGCCTCGTTTATTGAAAGAAGCTTTCCTGAGTTTCCGGATCATGCGAAAGCATTTTACGGGAAGGAAGGCGCGCCGCTCAAAGCCGGTGATTTGCTCATCCAAAAAGATTTGGCAAAATCGTTAAGACAAATTGCCGAGCAAGGCGCTGAGGTTGTACACGGCGGCGAATTGGGAGAGGCGATTGATGCGGCCATGCGCGAAGCCGGCGGCTTTTTGACGATAAAAGATTTGCGGGAAAATCAAGCCGAATGGTCGAAGCCGATCAGCATCAATTATCGCGGCGCTCAAATCATCACCGCCTCGCCGCCGGCCACGGCTTTTCCCTCGCTGATTCGGTTGGGCTTGATGAGTCGTTTCGACGCGCAAGCCCTCGCGCATAACACCACCGCCTACTTGCACCGGTTTGCCGAAGTTACCAAACATGCCTTTTGGTGCCGATTGCGCTATGCCGGCGATCCTGAGATCAACCCGCCGCCGTTGGACATGCTGCTCTCAGAAACCTACTGGGAGGAGCAAGCGGCAAGCATGGATTTGGAGCACGCCAAGCCGTTCATTCCGCCAACAGCTTTTTCAGGCGTTGCCATGCACACCACCCATTTTGTGGTTGCAGATCAATGGGGAAATATCGTCAGCGCGACGCAAACGCTCGGCAATTTGTTTGGCAGCAGAATTATGCCCGCAGGCACGGGAATTTGGCTCAACAATTCGCTCGCTTATTGCACGTTCGAGCCGAAGGGCAACCCGATGGACGCGCACGCGGGCCGCCATAAACTCTCGGGAGATTGCCCGACGATCATCATGCGTGACGGCAAACCCTGGATCGCCATCGGCACCCCCGGCGGACACACCATCGGCCAAACCGTTCCGCAAATGGTGATGAATCTCATCGATTTCAACATGAACGTTCAACAGGCCATTGCCGCGCCGCGGATCAGTTTCGTCGAGCCGGATTTGATCGCGGTCGAAGAGAGCATTCCGGGCTCTGTTCGCGATGCTTTGGTTTCCTATGGACATAAAATTCGTGTCGTTGAAAGGCTGGGCAATGCCCATGGCTTGGCCATTGAATATGACGCCGCCGGCAAGCCGGTGAAATTCTCCGGCGGCGCGGACCCGCGAGGAGAAGGGCTGGCGAGAGGATATTAAGGATTAAAATCAAATGACCTGGCGGGATCCAAAAAATAAAAAACGTAGTGACGCCTCGTTCGTCAGGCTGGCCCACGTCCGGTCTCATTGATCATCAACTTCGTTGGGACGACGATTTTTTCTTTCGCCTGTTGCGTGTTGGTCAACTGGCTAATGAGCAATTCGACAGCCTTTCTGCCGATCTCTTTGGCATCGAGATGAGCGGCGGTCAATGCCGGTTTCATATGAGGGTTGTATCCGCTGTCTCCAAATGAAATGATGTCGATATCATTCGGAATGGAAAGTCCAAGCTCGTGAAGGGCGCTCAAGACGCCGAGGGCAGCGGCAAAGCTGACCGTACAAATAAGCTGCGGCAGCGGCCCGCGTTCGTATAGCTTCATCATACCGGCGTAACCATCGTTCTGGTCAAAGCCGCCTTCCACGATCCAAGCAGGATTGAGGGGAATATTCCGATCCTTCAAGGCCCGCTCGAAACCGCGGCGCCGTTCCCTGCCGATATAAATATTGGAATAACCGGCAATATAGCCGATCTTCGTATACCCTTTGTCAAGCGCAAAAGAGATCAGATTATAGCATCCTTGTTCATCGTCGCAGACGACACTGCTGCATTCCAGGCTCTCGATGATACGATCAAAAAAGACCAGTTTTTTATTTTTGGCCAAGATGGATTCGAACAGCGAAGTGTCGGTGGTTTTTTCCGTCACCGAAATCAAAAAGCCATCCACTTGCAAACCCAACAACGTTCTTAGGTGACGCTCCTCGAGCGCGGCGTCTTCGCCGGAGACCATCATAAAGATGTCGTACCCGCGTTGATGGGCTTCGTCGTAAATCGCTTCAATCGCCTCCGAGAAAAACGGATGCGCGACCTTAGGGACAACCAGTCCGATCGTCCGCTTTTTGCGAGAGGACAATTTGCGCGCGATGAGATTGGGGGTGTATCCCATGATCTTGGCGATCTTTTGAATCTCGGCCTTGGTCACCGGGCTGATGTGAGGATGATCGCTCAAGGCCATGGATACGGTGCTCACCGAGGTGTTTACGACGGCAGCGATTTGTTTCAGCGTTACCGCTTTTGACATGGCAACTTTTCTCAGATTTTTTTATTTAAAGCATTTTTTCTCTTGACATGATGTCGAAAATTTATTATATTTGTCGTGAAGTTTTTATTGAAACGTTTCAAATATAGTGAATATGGCCTAATAAGTCAACAGCTAATTTGAAAAGTTTGCAAATCAGGTATTTAAAATTTTTATCTAGCTTAGTCTTTCAGTTCTTTTAAGGAGATGTATTTATCGAGTAAAGGCAAAATTCACACTTTTTTTGAAACGTTTCAAATTTAATTGGGTCACCCAGGAACGGTTAGCCCTTACATACTCTTTCTCCCAGGATCAGGCGATTGCCGTAATCCTTATTAAAGAGTCTTTGCCGATGGCAAGAATTTTTATGAGAATAAATGGGAGATTGTGCATAGCTTTTCTATTAGTTTTGGTTGAGTTCAACAAAAACTAAGGAAGATAAAAGCGTTGTGCAATCTCCTTTTTATTTTTTTCACTACAGGGAGATAAACAAATGAATATATTTCGAATGAAAGCGCTTTCAGTGCTTTTGGCGCTGTTAGCAACCTTTTCCTTCTTATTTGCAGCACCTTCCGGTAAAATATCAGGTCAGGTAAAAGCCGCCGACTCCGGTGAACCGCTGCCGGGAGCAAATGTTTTTCTCCAAGGTACAAAACTAGGTGCCTCTACAGATCTGAATGGTAAATTTGTCATTCCGATAGTACCGGCTGGTCGTTATAAATTAGTGGTTAGATATATCGGTTATCAAACTAAAACGATTGATATTGTTGTTGGAGAAAGCCAGGAGCTTAAAGAAGTTGTAGCCATGGAATCCGAAGCTGTTGAAGGAGAAGTCATCGTTGTTACTGCCCAGGCAGAAGGGCAATTAGGGGCGATTAACCAACAGCTTGCTTCTGATAAAATCGCCAATATTGTCTCTGAGCAAAGGATCCAGGAACTGCCGGACTTCAACGCGGCACAGGCCATAAGCCGTTTGCCAGGCGTCTCAACTCTCCAAAGTTCAGGTGAAGCGAACAAAGTTGTCATACGGGGTTTGGCCCCCCAATACAATGCGGTTGCGGTCGAAGGGATTAAACTCGCCTCTACCGGAAGCACGCAGATTGGTGCGACTTCTCAAGGCGGGACTGCCGGAGCAATCAATAATGACAGAAGCGTCGACCTTTCCATGGTAACACCTTATATGATCAAATCGATCTCGGTCTATAAATCACTGACTCCGGATTTGAACGCAAACGCCATTGGCGGCGTGGTGAACATGGAGTTACGGGAAGCGCCAACGGAATTGCACTATGACTTGTTGTGGCAATCCGGCTATACAGAGAAGAGCGATACCTACGGAAATTATAGAGGTGTAGGGTCAATTAGCAAACGTTTCTTTACAGACAAGCTTGGCCTCTATTTCCTTGGCAATGCGGAAAAGTACGACCGCGATGCCGATAACATGAATGCCTCGTATTTGATTTCTCAGCACCAAACCGGGCCGAACGGGTATGAACCTGTCAAGGTAAATACCGTTCAGCTCAATCGCCACCTGGAAACCAGAAAACGCTTTGGGGGAAACTTGATCCTTGACTACAAACTGCCTGCCGGTTCCCTTAAAGCCATCAACCTGTTTACCCGCTTGAACTCGGATTTTCAGGATCATCGAACGGTCTTGGATTACACGAATAAGAACATGAATTTCAGCTACAGGAAAGGCGAGAATACGATTGATCTTACCGTCAATTCTTTAGACTTTAAGTACGACTTGGGATTGCTGCAAATGGATTTGAAATTTGCCAACACCACTTCCAAAAATAATTTGCCTCAAGCGCCCGACATCCAGTTCAGCCAGACCGGGTCGATTGTAGGCGCCATCGCGGATAATATCATCCCGAACAATTTAACCCAACAGGTCATTTATCGCGGTCCTGGAGAAATCTATTCACGCAACCTAAGCCTTTTCAGTTCCCATTACAAAGAGGACAATCAGTCGTACAAAGCTAATTTCAAGGTTCCATTGACCGTCGGCTCGTCCCTTTCGGGTTATTTTAAGTTTGGCGGTGAATACCAGCATGAAAACCACCAAAACGACCAGAGCACGCCTTACGTTGATTTATCTGCCTCCGGCGGTGGTTTTCAGCGGTCCATGATGGACTCTCTGGCGGCACGTTTTGGTGCGACGCTGGCGTCGAATGGCCGATTTGCGGCGACGAATTTTACTTCCGGCAACCGCGATCTCACAGCTGCTTTTTTGGGCAACCGCTTTGGGGAGTTTTATTGGGCGGTTGATCCCAACCTTCTGATCGGAATGGCCAATTATTTGAAAAATAACCCCATGTTCTCTGGAAGAGCTACCGGAACGGAGACGGGAGGATGGTTCGACGGGATATATCAGCAACTTCCCAACGACTATAAATATATTGAAAACTATTATGCCGGCTACTTGATGACGGAGTTGAATTTTCTCGATTTTATGGTCGTCGGTGGCGCACGTTATGAAAAAGTCAAAGCGGAATATTCCGTCTTTAATATGGTGGATGAGCGCAATCCGCAGACTCAGCACGTTTATCCGGAAACGGCGCTTCCGGAGAATGAATTCTGGCTGCCCATGGCCCAAGTAAGGTACAAACCGGTCGAATGGGGTGACATCCGCTATGCTTACACGAAAACCTTGGCGCGTCCGGATTATCACCAGCTTTCGCCCCGCCGAAATATGGATTTCAATCTCACGAATGTCTGGGCAGGCAACCCCAATCTTAAACCGGCACGGGCATTCAATCACGATGTGGTCGTATCATTTCACAGCAACAAATTGGGTCTCTTTTCAATTGGAGGATTCTACAAGACCGTAAGAGACTTTACCTATTTCACGCAATACCGGCTGCACGCGCCTGCAAATACGGGGCCGGGACTCGAAAGCATAGAGTCGTTAAGAATCGGCTCGCCTCAAAATGGTTATATCACTCCGAAGGACGGTGCGACGCTGTACACATACGTTAATAGTCCTTACGAAGCTACGGTCAAGGGTCTCGAGCTTGACTTTCAAACGAGTTTCTGGTATTTGCCATTTCCATTAAAGGGAATAGTGTTCGGGATCAATTATACTCATATTTCCTCTGAAGCCACGTATCCCTGGAGAGATGACATAACTATTTTTGATCCTGGCCCACCCCGTCGAACCTACAGCGTCGTGTATGATAGCACGCGGACCGGGCGTTTGATTTTCCAGCCTGATGACATATTGAACTCTTACATTGGTTTTGACTATAAGGGTTTTTCTACTCGGGTATCATTCGTCTTCCAGGGCAATTCTGTCAGTGGTATCGGCGCCTTTGCAGAGCAAGACGGTTTTAGCAGAGATTATCTCCGCGTCGATGCTTCAGCCAAGCAAAGGTTGCCATGGTCTGGAAGTGAAATTTATTTGGACTTCAGCAATCTCAACGGCGAGACGAATACTTCAGCGCAACGATCAATTGGTGGTTTCACCAATGAACAGAATTACGGTCTTACGGCAAATCTCGGATTTAGATATAGGTTATAACCCATGTAAACAACCGCAAGGAACACGATGGCAGAATTGAACCTCTTTCAAGAATTTAAGGAGGAAAGACATGAAACGTTTTTTTACAATGCTAACCGTCACGGTAATTTGGGCTACCTCATTGTTCGCGCAAAAGGTTACCGTGAACGTTGCAAGCGACTTCGGGGTTGGTGAAGGGAGTCTCAACCGGGCTGTCCAAACCGCAGTTACTGCGGGAACGCTGTCCAACACCGTTTTCATGCTGGAACCATACGGCCTTTACATCCTTACCGGCACCATTGTCGTTCCTGTTGGACAGCACCTCGAGATCGTTGGACCGGTGCCGGGGAACACCCAGGAAACAGCCCCGCCTCAGATCGTGTGGACCTCCAGCGGCGGTGTAACGACGAACTTCAACTTCGAGTGTTTCGGCAACATCACGCTGAGGAACGTTTGGTTGTTGTATGCGAACACCGGCGGCACGCAAGTGGGTTCAAGTTTACAGATACAGAATAATCCGGATCCCAATGTCCAGGAAACGGCCGTATTCGAAAATGTTCTTTTCGATTATTCGCCCACTCCCCCGAACGCCGGCGGGGCTGTGACTGTCACTGCCGACCGTTTTGTGGGAACGTTCAAGAATTGCTATTTCCGGAACTGCACGGATACCCACTTGCGGTACTACGGAAGAGCGCTTTCCTTTCCGTTTAACACCTCTGGCTGGCACCACGATTATGTTCTCTTCGAAAATTGTACTTTCGCAAATATAGGCTACGTTTACATGCAGGAAGGCGGCGAATACGGGGATAATGTTCATTTCAACCATTGTACTTTCCTTAATACCATGATGTTTACCCTGCAATCAGGGTGGTGGTGGAAGGCGTCCGTTACCAACTCAATTTTTGTAAATGCATTTATGTTTGGCGACATCCCCGCCGCTGGAGGTGATGACCCCAATGGCGGCACCATACGAATAGATAGTGTTTCAACTTTTGGATTTACGGTTCCATTTACGGAACAGGACCGCCGCATCCTGTTCGCGCACAATAGTTATTATATCGAGGATTGGCTTAAAGATTGGATGGCGAACAATCCATACAGCCTTGCCAATGCTTCGAACCCAGATACAATTCCTCGGCCGCAGCCGATGCTGAGTCCGGCAACGCTGGTTTTCTTCGATTCAACGGCAAACGGACAGAAGGCCTTCCCTTATATGAATCGGGCGAATCTCTACGATAATGCCAATCCGAACTTTCTTATTGCCCCAACCAATGTAACGGACCTCAAGACCTTTCTCCTTTATAAATGGACAACGAATGCTGATATTAACTGGGCCTTCGACCCCCAAGCAGGTACAAACCAAGTATGGCCGATCAATGAAAATTTATCCTACTTAAACAGTACGTTAAGGACTGCCGGCATGGGCGGATTCCCATTAGGAGACTTGTATCGTTGGTGGCCATCGCGATATACCCAGTGGAAAGCGCAGGCCGATGCAGAAAATGCAAGAATTTCCACCTGGCTGAATACGGGCAAGGATCCAATTACTAGCGTAAAGGAGAGGCCGGGTAGTGCTGTTCCTGCAAGTTTCACACTCAGCCAGAATTATCCGAATCCATTCTGGAGCGACATCCCGCCTCGCGGGAAATCCAACCACTGAAATTAAGTATTCGGTTCCGCGAAGTGGTCACGTATCGTTGAAAGTGTATAATACGCATGCACAGGAAGTCGCCACTCTATTTGACGGTACCCAACAAACCGGAAATTATGTTGCTACCTTTGACGGTGCAGGGTTAGCCAGTGGCGTTTACTTTTACCGATTGCAATCTGGAAATGTTTCTATCATGAAGAAGCTTGTTTTAATGAAATAATGACGAAGTCGGACTTGGTCGGGAAATTTTTCTAAATTTGAAAAATCGGCGTGACCAAGTCCGGCTTCGCCCAACAATTTAACTAATTTACTGGAGAGGCTAGATGATGAAGACTTTTCTACGTTGCATGACTGCGGTAACATTCTTCTTTTTGTTGGGATTGGGCACATTAACCGCCCAGGAAGTGGTTTATTCTGCGGGTCCAGCTACGGGAGCGCAAAACCTGCAGGGCCTTGGCTTTTCATGGGCAGATTATAATCAAGACGGGGCTCTTGATTTGTTCGTCGAGCCTGATAATCTCATCAGAAATAACAATGGCACTTCCTTCACACGGGTTTCGCCGAGTGGTATTGCTTTCAATGTGGGCATGGTCGGTTCGATATGGGCGGACGTTAACGGCGATGGGTATCCGGATCTGTTTACCACACAAGGCGGCGCGCCTCCACGTCTGAATCAGTACAACAGCTCCACCGGTTTGTTTGACGATGTCACGGCGACTTCTGGCGATCTCGCTACGATCAGGATTAGCGGGGGCCAAATGTACGGACTTGCGGCAGCGGATTACAACCGGGATGGATACCTTGATATCACATGGGGAAGCGGAGCCAACGCCACCGCGGCCGGCTTGCGGTTGCTCAAAGGTAGTGCCACCGGTTTTGTCAATGTTGGCACGACTTCCCCTGCCCCGGTGATTGATACGACAAAAGCGTTTGAACCCTGGAATCCCCATTTTGTGGATGCAAACAACGATGGTTTCATTGATCTGTTCATGCCGTCTTTCAGGCAAAACTTGCTTACAACGGGTACCGGCTGCGTACTTTATCTTAACAACGGCAACGGAACTTTTTCACCGCTAGCCACGGCTGGCGCAGACACCGGACTCGTCGTTGGAGGTGTGGCACGCAAATTTTCCGCAATCGCATCTGGGTGGGGTGATTTTGATAACGACGGCGTCATGGACTTGGCTCTTTCAGCTTTGGGTGGTGAAGAGCGGGGAAGTGGGTTCCGTTTGTTAAAGGGTAATGGCGATGGCACATTCACCGAAGTAACTGCCGCATCGGGAATAACCTATAACAACGGCTGTCGAGCGCTATCATGGGGTGATTATAATAATGATGGATACGCTGATTTGCTGCAGAGCCGGGGTTTTAATACTCCAATTATGTGGAGGAACAACGGCGATGGCACATTTACCGACATATCGGCAGCCATTGGCATACCCGGGTCGGGTTTCAATACGCGTTCCGTTGGGTTTATAGACTATAACGGCGATGGCTTCCTCGATTTCTACGGCGTGCCGAATGGAGATGCCGGCGTGTTGCGCAATGGCGGGAACATCAATAACTGGATTGCTTTCAAGGCGCAAGGAAATGGCAACAATAAGTCAGGCATTGGCGCCCGCTTTACGGTTTATACGAACAGCGGGGCGACGAAACAGATCCGCAACATCGAAGCCGGCGGCTCTGGCGGCGCAACCGGCGGCAGCATCTGGGCCAACTTCGGTCTTGGGATCACCGAAACGGTTGACAGCGTCGCAGTGTTGTGGCCCGATGGTTCAAAACAGACATTTACAGGTCTGGCCGTGAATCGGTACTGGACAATTGTACAAGGTTCGGTCGTTCCAGCCGTTCCTGTGCTTGCAAGCCCGGCAGACGGCGCAACCAATCAGCCGGGTTCTCTCACGCTTTCGTGGAATTCAACGGCAGGCGCGGAAGAATATCATGTTCAGGTCTCTTTAGATCAGACATTCGCCGACCCGACAAAATTGGCTGTGGACGAAACATTAACCGGCGTTAACCTAACAGTGAACCTTGGTCTCGGTAGCACATATTACTGGCGTGTGTCGGCAACCAACGGTGGGTTCACGAGCGCCTATTCAACGGTGAATAGTTTCTCGACAGTAAATACGGCCGCCACACAAGTCGTGAATCTGCTTTCGCCGGCGGACGGTGCAGTAGATCAAGCCGGGCTGCTTACACTCATAATCGGTAAAACGGCGGACGCCGCCCAATATCGTTACCAAGTGTCTACACTTCCCTCGTTCGCTACATTTACCGTCAATCAATTGACCGTAGATACAGCGAATACAGTACAATTGGTCGCCGGCACGAAGTATTATTGGCGGGTGAGAGGAGAGAATAGCGCCGGTGTGGCTAATTTTTCAAGTGTAAGTTCATTTACCGTTATGGCGGCCCCGGCGACGCCAGCACTTGTCTCCCCGGCGAACAATGCACAAAATACGCGCGCCGATACGCTGAGGCTCGTATGGCGTGCGGCAGCGAGAGCAAGCACTTATAAGATCGAGGTCTCGCGTTCTTCAGCATCCGGATTAGTTCTCAATACTTATACGACAGCAGACACGACGCTTCAGCTCACCTCGCTGCTAAGGCTCACGACCTATTTCTGGCGCGTCCAGGCGACCAATATAGGAGGTTCGAGCTTGTTTAGTGGGACGAACTCTTTCATAACCATCATCGCCGCTCCGGCCGCGCCGGCGGCTGTTTCCCCGGCAGCTAATGCCATAGATATACCCGTACTGCCAGAATTTTCCTGGTCTGAAGTGGTGACTGCGACAAAGTATCGTCTTCAGATTGCAGCAGATAACCAGTTCGCAACAATAGTCGTCGATACGGTGGTTTTCGAGAAGACAACCGCGAAGTTGACAACTCCGCTCCAGGGTGAGACCCCATACTTTTGGCGGGTCAGTGCGGCAAATATCGGCGGGGAGAGCGCCTATTCTACGGCGCGACTTTTCACCACGGTGTCAACCGTTGGCGTCGAAGAGAAGCGCGAGAGTGGAATACCAACAGAGTTCGCGCTCTCACAGAACTATCCGAACCCATTCAACCCGACAACGACGATTGAGTTCGCTTTGCCTCGAAGCAGCGAAGTCAAGCTTGTCATTTATGATCTTGCGGGCCGGGTTGTTGCTGAGTTAGCAAGTGGTAAATTCGATGTTGGTTACCATGAAATTGTTTTTGACGCCAGCAATTTAGTCTCAGGAATTTACTACTATAGACTAAAGGCAGGAGATTTTGTCAGCGTTAAGAAATTAACGCTATTAAAATAAGGGTCCGAGGCCGAGAGTCCGAAGTCAATTGGCCTGCTTGGAAATAATCCTGCTGTTTGGAAATAAGGTCAAATATCACTGACTGGTCACTACAGCAAAATCATGATGCGGCGAATCGTTGCAAAAGTGACCGGTCAGTTGGCCTGATTAAATTCTTTGATCATGTTCATGATTTAAAAAAGCAGCCTGTCCGCAGTTCAGGGGCAGGCTGTTTTTTTCATGATACATTAATGCCATTGTATCGCAAAAGTTGGAAAAAAATTCTACTTTATGAAAACGAATCTAACAAATCACGAAAAAAATAACAGGACTTTGGTTATTTTTATTGCTCTGTTATTAATGTTTTCGGCCCAGGTCTATGCCCAAACAGATACGATCCAGACAAATGTTTCGGCTCTTAAAGAGGTCTATGCTAATGATTTTTATATTGGGTGTCTCTTATCTTACACGCATGTTGGCTTCCCGGATGATCCACCGGTGCCGGGTCAATCGGGGGTCGTTGCCCCGAACGGCGGGAACTTGATAAAATTCCACATGAACAGCATGTCTCCCGGCAACAATATGAAGCCGCAATATACCGTTGACATTTCCGCCAGCGCTGCGGCTTATAATGCCGCCTCACCCGGTGCAGAAAGGGATTCCGTTGATACACACCCGATCGTGAGATTCAATGGAAATTTGATCGCACAACTCAACTGGGCGCAAAGACAAGGATTCACCTTTCGCGGACACACGTTGGTGTGGCATAGTCAAACACCCGGGACTTCGTTTTTCCGTTCAGGTTACACCAATGGCGGAGCACGTTTGACCAAAGAGAAGATGGCCGAGCGCATGGATAACTATATCAAAGAAGTCATACGCTTGCTCCATGAAGGTTGGCCGGGATTACTGACAGCCATGGATGTGGTGAATGAAGCTGTTAACGACAACGGCGCCGACCGAACGACTGACAGTGAATGGTACATCACATTTGGCGATAATACCTATTTAATGAAGGCATTTGAGTCCGCGCGCAAGCATACGGTTGCATACGGCGAACCCCAAATGAAACTTTATTACAACGATTATAACACCCACAATCCCAATAAAGCGAATGGGATTGTCAGAATTTGTGCCCCTATTTTTCAGGCCGGATATTTGGATGGTATTGGCATGCAGGAGCATGATGCAAACAATTCTCCGACTGCTGCACAATGGATATCTTCTTATGATAAATTTGACCCGATATGTACCGAGATGGCAGTGACCGAATTGGATGTAACTACCGGCAGCGCTAGTCCTTCCCCGTCAGTATTAGCTACCCAGGCAAATCAGTATGGTCAATTATTTAAATGTTTTGTCGAACGGAGTTACTTTTCGGGGCGCGGAAAAATTATCAATGTCTCCAAAGATGGCTTGAATGATCGATATACATACAAAACCAATCAATCTTCTTCGCTTTGGGATGCACGGAACCAGTGTAAGCCGGCATTTCATGCAGTTGTAGATGTAGGGAATAATTATAACGCATTGGATTCGCTCATTTCTTATGCAGATACTTTGCGAGAAAGCGAATATACGATCGAATCATGGTCAAATTTTGCTGCTGCATTAGCTTCAGCCCAAAATGCAAGGGAGCAGAACTATTCAGCTTCGGTATCTGCCGCTGAGGCCTTGGGTGAGGCTAAGGATAACCTGAATGCTGCCATTGCAGGTTTGGTTAAGATTACCACTGGCGTCAATGAGGCTAATGGTAATACTCCGAAAGTATTTTCACTCAGTCAGAATTATCCGAATCCATTCTGGAGCGGAGCAACCTCCCCCGCTTTCGGCAGGGGAAATCCGACGACAACAATAGAATTCTCTCTGCCTGAAAATAGCGATATATATCTTGTCGTTTATGATGCTCAGGGCAGGATTGTCGCAGATCTGGCACGGGGTCCTTACAATGCCGGGTATTATAAACTGGACTTTAACGCCTCCGATCTTGGATCAGGAATCTATTTCTACAAATTGGAAGCAGGCAAATATACCGATGTCAAGAAACTCATGCTCTTGAAATGAGGCCAAATGCGTAAAACGTAATGCGTATGATTTACGTTTTAAGCTTTACGATTTATGTCGAGGCATTTAACCTGAACGGAAATAGTCAAATTTAAATGAGGATGGAGATAAAAGTGAGTAAGGTATTTAAACAGCCGGTAAGCATTATGGTTTATTGCTTAATGCTAATACTGACTTTCGCCGCAGGCAATGTAAATGCCCAGTTAGTAACCAACGGAAGTTTTGAGAATACCGCACCCGCACCGGTCACTGGGAACGACATTGAGGGTTGGTTATTAGATGTAGAATCCGGTGTGAATCCGGCACCGACTTTTGAAATTGTTGAAGATCCGGTTCAACATGGGAATCACGCTTTAAAGGTTGTAATCAATGCTATAGGAACAAATGCCTGGAGTATTCAAGTGGTTGCCGACAGCATCCCGGTAGAACCCGGTAAGACTTATAGATATTCTATTTGGGCAAAAACAGAAAACCCCGGTTCCCAGGCGAATTTCACCGTGGGAAATTATTCTTTTAATGAATACGGTGTTATTCGTCCGGCTACTCTATCTAATCAATGGCAGGAATTTACTTTGGAGTTTACCATCACAGATCAACAAACACTTGCCAGAGCGCCGATTCATCTCAGTATTGCCGCCAATGTTGGTGACACTATTTATTTAGATAATTTGAAAATTGAATTACCCGGCGGAGTTTGGGAAGGTCCGCCGTTAGCAAGCGGAAGCTCTAAATTTCTTGGCTGTGCTTACAGTAATGCTCAAGCCCCCAACTTTGCAGCCTACTGGAACCAGATTACACCGGAGAATGCCGGCAAGTGGGGCAGTGTGGAAGGAGCCCGCGATGTCATGAACTGGGGCGGTTTGGATGCCGCCTATAATTTTGCAAAAGGCAATAGTTTCCCATTCCGGTTGCATGTGCTGATTTGGGGCAGTCAGCAGCCCGGGTGGATTGAATCTTTGCCGGCAAATGAACAGCTTGAAGAGATTGAAGAGTGGTTTGCGGCGGTCGCCGCAAGATATCAGGATATTGATTATCTAGAGGTTGTAAACGAACCATTACATGATCCTCCTGATGGCCCGACAGATGGCAATTATATTGAAGCTCTTGGTGGCCGCAATGGTTTATATAATACGGGATGGGACTGGGTTATAAAATCTTTTGAGCTTGCAAAAAAATACTTCCCCGACTCCACCAAGCTGATGATCAATGATTATAGTATTGTTAATGATAATAGCGCTACAACGAATTATTTAAACTTAATTGGTTTGTTAATGCAAAGGAATTTAATCGACGCTATCGGTATTCAGGGTCATGCTTTTTCAACCAGGGGCTCTGTGACCACAATGACCGATAATTTAAACCGACTCGCCCAAACCGGCTTGCCCATTCAGGTTTGTGAAATGGATATTGATGGACCAACTGACCAGGTGCAGTTAGCCGATTATCAGAGGATCTTTCCAACGTTTTGGGAACATCCTGCTGTTGAAGGCATCACGCTATGGGGTTGGCGACCCGGTTTATGGAGAAATGCTGAACGCGCGTACCTGGTTGAACAAAACGGTACCGAAAGACCAGCTTTAGTGTGGTTAAGAGACTACGTTCAGTCGACGATAGTATCTGTTGAAAATCCCGTTGTCGAGGTTCCTCCCACGTTCTATCTATCGAATAATTATCCAAATCCATTCAATCCGTCGACTCGGATCGCATACTCGGTTCCTCGGAGCAGTTATATGTCACTCAAAGTATATAATCTTCATGGACAGGAAATAGCAATACTGTTTGGAGGTGTCCGGCAACCGGGAAATTATGTTGCGACATTTGACGGCGCAGGACTTACGAGCGGCGTTTATTTCTATCGATTGCAGGCCGGCAACTTCGTGAAAACAAAGAAGCTCACTTTGCTCAAATAAAAAAACTGCGATAAACATGCAATGTCTTGAATACAAAATGAATAGAGTGAGCAACATTGTTCTGGCTCTCGTGGTCATTTCTTCTGGTGCACATGCCCAAACATTTATCATCAAAGGCGTCGTATCTACATCAACAACGCCGGTGCGATACGCTGCGGTTACCTTTGTCGATAACAGCGACACCGCGAGGCAATTCGTTGCGCTGACGGACACTTCAGGTAATTATCAGATCGGCATCATCACCTCGGTGAAGTCCAAGGACAATTTGCCGGCGGGTTTTGAGTTGGAGCAAAGCCATCCGAATCCATTTTCATCTGCAACAGCCATATCGTATAGACTCAGTACGCCATCGGCTGTGCAGTTGACGATCTATAATATTCTTGGAAGCGAAGTGAAAACGTTTATGCTGAGCATGCAAACGGCTGGAGCGCATGCGATATGGTGGGACGGTACGAACAATTTCGGCGAAAGAGTTGCATCGGGAATTTATTTCTATCGACTCCAGGCCAATGGCGAATCTCGGATAAAGAAAATGGTTTTTGTTACAGGTGAGGGAAATCTTCCGGCTTCACTTTCAAAAACAACTTATTCACAGACCTCAGAAATCGCGAAACGAACCAACGCCCTTCTTCTGGGCGGAACTTATACAGTTCTCATCGAAAATACCGACAGCACATTTCCTGCGATTGCGCCGCTGCGAATCGAAAACGTCGTCGTTCAGAGTGACACGACTTTGGATTTCACCGTTAGCGTATTAAATGCAGCAACCATTTACTTGGATAGCACGCAGCAGGTTATCAGAGGGTTCGGTGCGGCGAACATACTGCTATGGCGTCCTGATATGACCGCGGGTGAGATAGATAAAGCTTTCGGCGCCGGGCCAGGTCAAATTGGACTGACAATTCTCCGACTTAGAATACCGCCCGATGCAAATAGTTTTAGTGTCAATATTCGCACCGCTCAGGCAGCTTATGCCCGTGGTGTAAAAATTATCGCCTCGCCATGGTCGCCGCCGGCGAGTATGAAGACCAACAATAACATCGTTAGCGGCAGGCTTCGTGAGTCCTCTTATGCAGCTTATGCTGCACATTTAAAATCTTTTGCTGATCTTATGGCGAGCAATGGCGTTCCGCTGTATGCGATATCGGTTCAAAACGAGCCCGATGTTCAAGTGACCTATGAATCTTGTGATTGGAATGCTGCGGAAATGCTCAAATTTGTAAAAGAAAATGCCCCGGCAATCGGAACAGATATTTTTGTGCCCGAATCCTTTAATTTTAATCATACCATCTCCGATGCCATACTAAATGATTCTACTGCGGCTTCACACGTAGCATTCATCGGCGGACACATCTACGGAGGTGGACTGAGAAGTTATCCCTTGGCTGAAAGCAAAGGCAAGGAAATTTGGATGACGGAGCACCTGGATACCGATACTTCCTGGACGAATGTTTTGGCAACGGGCAAAGAGATCAATGATTGCATGAACGTTGGCATGAGCGCTTATATTTGGTGGTACATCGTGAGATTCTATGGCCCGATTCGCGAAGACGGGAACGTGGCAAACGTGGGTATGTTATGTCGCAGTTTGCAAGGTTCGTACGTCCCGGGTATTTCAGAGTGTTTGCCACAAGTCTGCAACGCCAGATATATATAACCGCCTATCGGGATGCGGCGAAAGTCGTTATTGTGGCAATCAACCTTCGCTCACAGGCGGTGGAGCAAACATTTTTATTGAAGGATGGAGATGTCATTAGTTTTACCCCATACGTTACCTCGAGGACTAAGAATTGTATTCAAGAGAGTGATATTACTGTATCCAGCGGGGTTTTCACTACCACTTTGGAGCAATCGAGTGTAACAACTTTCGTATCGAACTAAAACTCAACAATCTGAAATGAGTGAAGTCCGACTTGCGTGCGAAGCTTTTCCGAATTGGGTAAAATCCCGCTGCGCAAGTCGGACTTCGCGCCACGAGAAAGAGCAAGTATATGCGATTTTACATTTGCTGTTTTCTTTTCTGTTTAAGCTCAACCGTGATGGCACAACCCTCCGGCGGACCGTATGGCCCGATTCGGCAAACATACAAGTTGCCCACTGGAACGGGCAAAATATATTATGTCGCCACCGACGGCCAAGCCGAACAAACAGGTGAATCACTGACCAAGCCAACAACTCTGGAAGCAGCCATCGAGCGCGTGCGCACCGGCGATGCGATCGTCATGCGAGGCGGCACGTATCGCACCGGCAATTTGCTATTGAATCAGGGAATCACGATACAGCCGTATGCCGATGAACAACCCATATTGAAAGGAACCTTCATGGCTGCCGAGTGGAAGAAG
>JAKEEU010000099.1 GCA_022616415.1 Candidatus Zhuqueibacterota bacterium
AGAAGGCTCGGCAGGTGGGGTCTTTTCTACCATTTTGCGTGAGCTTAAGACGATTCTTGGCTCTAAGATTGCGTGGGGGTCAGTTGGGCTTGGTTGGCTTAGCGCGGAGAACATCCGTGACAACGTAGCATTTTGGGTTGCGATTGGTTTGACTGGACTCATCATTTACTGGCGTTGGCATGATCATGGAGGAGTAAAGGAAGTATGATCGACCGTCTCGTCGGGAGCGCGCCTCTTGTATCGCACATGGGATTCTTCATCGGATTGGCTATCGCCGGATTTGTGTGTGCTTTCATCTTTCCGGTGTTCAAGAAATACTGTGGTGTTGTTGGCCTTGTGGCGGCGGCGATTGCCTTCACGCTGCACGTGGGCGCGCGTGACATGAAACGCTACATGGCTGCGCAAGAGGAGCATGAAAAGCAACAGATCGCCGAGGCTGTAAAAAAGCAAGCGGCCGAGAACCGCCGGGCTCCTATCCGCCGGCGTGCTCCAATCGTTCGGAGACGTTAAATGCCGTTGTCTAGACCTCCTTCCGGCGGGATGCCGAATTACGGGATGGCTGGAGTCGCTGCGGCGGACCTTGGCCTGCTTGGTACGGGCCAACAGTTTGATGAAGAATTGCGCAAGCGCAGGAAAAAGCGCGAGCAATCGCTTTCTGCCGAGCAATTGTTTCCGGCTCCGTATTCGGCAGGGGCGTTTTTCTCGTGATTTGGGGTTTATCGAGTGCCGCTGGACTTCAAATACTCGCATTTGCAACCGCACGTCGAGCGTCAGAGCGATTATGCTCAAGAGGTCGTTGCGACGTGCTTGCGCGAGTTTAGCGAACGTCAGACTTATCGAAGTTTGTTTGCGGCTCAATGGGAAGAAATTGCCGAGTTAATCGCGCCGGAATACCGGAACACGTTTTATTTTGGCAGTTATAACACTCCCGGTCAGAAAAAGACCTATCGGCAAATAGATTCTAGCGGGCAAATCGCTCTTGAGCGCCATTCTGCGATTCTCGATAGTTTATTGACGCCGCGCAACATGTTCTGGGAGCAATTGCTCCCGGCCGAGCGCCATTCTGACCTGATGAAAAACCGTGAAGTTAGGCTTTGGCTGGAAAGCACGACCTCGCGGCTGTTCTCCGAGCGATACGCGGCGACCGCGAACTTCGCGGCGCAAAATTTGGCTGTTTGGCGGATGCTTGGCGCTTTCGGGACAGGCGCCTTGTTCATCGATGAGCTTGACGAGCGCCGGACAGGCAGGCGCGGGTTACGGTATAAGGCGGTGCCGATTGGCGAACTGTTCATGAAAGCCAATCATCAAGGGGCCGTGGATGATGTGATCCG
>JAKEEU010000100.1 GCA_022616415.1 Candidatus Zhuqueibacterota bacterium
AACGTCGCGTACCTCGTTTTGAACTTCTGCGCGCTTTGGAAGAAGCAGACGACCTTGCCGTCCTTGGCATACGCGGGCATCCCGTACCAGAGTCTCGGCGAGAGGGCTGGCGCGCTGGCTTTGATGATAGCATGGAGCCGCTTGCCCATGGCGCGATCCGGTTCCGGCATCTCGGCGATCTTCGCGAGCACGGCGCTTTCCCCGTCCGCCTTGTCCGCGGCCGCCTTCAACTCTTTTGCGCGCTCCTTCATCGCGGCTCGTTCCTCGTCCGTGAATCCCTTGGACTTCTTGCCGATCGCGGTGGTGCTCTTGGCTGACTTCTGCGTTCCCTTCTTTGGGCTCATAGAAACCTCCTCATACTGACTTAGGTTGGAAACCTCGCCGCGGTTCGAATGCGGACCCGCGTCATTCTAACATGCGCCGCCTAACGGTTTGCGTTACTGGCAGGTGGGCGGGACGCTGACTCTGCTGGGGAGCAGAAAAAACTTGAAGCCAGAATAATGCTCGAAAATGGCGACGAATCCCACCTGTCCAGTGCACGCTTTGTTAGGCGAAAGGCTCGCATGCATTGTCAATGCCCAGTATTAGATTCGATACTTTTTTTCATAGCATTTAAGGTGTCCTGTGTTTCTCGTGCAATTTTTCTTTTTATGATGAAATTTAGCAACCACACTATCAATTTTGAACTTGAATAGAAATGTGACATTTCTACTTTGGTGGCGTTATCCCCTATCTTTGAAAGGTTTGACTCTACTACATAGTCAGGCAATAATTTCGTGATCCCCATTGTATCTTGTGGAAAAACGGTAACGAGTTTTTGCATCGGAACAATTTCAATATCTTTTTCAATACAGGTATTCTTCCCATCTTTTAAATGGCATTGATAAGATACGCCAGTTTCTCGAAACTGCTTGCCCGAAATTAAGTCAACTTTATTTACACGCGGATGATACTCTGCAATTTTTGACAAGTCCATATTAAATTCCCATACTTTTTCCAAAGGGGCATTAATTATCACTTCCTGCTTCGATTGAAATTTTGGTCTCATAGTGTCTCCTCCTAAATAATAATTTTTGGCTAATTCTTGCGAGCCTTTCGCCTAACGCTCAAAATCAACGGCGTTGTGGGGTGGGCAGTCGTTGTAAACAGCACGGCTTGGCTTCGCTTCACGGTTCTTTGAAAACACATCACCCACAACGTCCGTTGAATTTTGTTGTTATCGGGCGTATCCGACTTCTACCACGAATTGTTTCAGTCTTACAATACAACGTTGTGTTTTCACCGAATCTTATTTCCATCACAAGTCGACTTTATGCTTTATCGTCGGCCTTCCCGCTATGCCGCGAATCGCCACATATTATGCGGAGCATCGGCTTTTAAAATGGGGGTGACGGGTGCTTGGAATAGCACTGACCGTTCGCGAAGCCAACACGAACCTGCCATAATTACAACTGCACTTTTGATCTCGCGCGATTAGGCCATCGCTTTCGTTTGTCACCAGATTGTTTTTCTCTTTTACCTTTGCGGTTGAAGGTCAAAGTAAAATCAACAAGCTCAATTTGAAGCCGTTTTCCTAATGCTAATGCAGCTCGTTCCAAAGTTTGTAAGGTAACGGATTCATTAGCTGGATCAAGTAAACGCTCAATTGCAGAGCGGCTTGTTTGCATACGCTTTGCCAATGCAGTTTTTGAAATGCTGCTGGATTCCATCAACTGCGCAATTTGAAAAGCAACAACTCGCTTGACGGCTACGGCTTCAGCTTCGGCAAGCAAACCTTCTTCTTTGAGAAAATCATCAAAATTACTGCCCAAATATTTCTTATTCATAACTCAACTCCGTAAAGTCGCCAGTCGTTTTTTCGCGAGATTCAAATCACCCGCTGGTGTTTTCTCAGATTTTTTGATAAATCCGTGTAAAAGCACCAGCACATTTTTTTCGACCGTAAAAAGCACGCGCGCAATTCGATTGTCTAATTTTGAGCGAACTTCCCATAAACCAACATCTAATTTTCGGACTAAAGGCATTCCCAACGGCCAACCCAATTGCACGGTCTTTATATCTTCTCCAATAATTTTCCTGTCGCTACGGGGCAAGCTTTTGAGCCATTCTCGAACAGGTTCATTTCCTGATTCACTTTTGTAAAATATGACTTTTAAACGGAATTCAATGCTCATTTAGATAATGTACCACTTTTGGTACTTATTGTCAAGATTCAAATAAATTTTTGGATCTAGCTTACTATTCGGCGCGCACACGATATGTTGTTTCTACCGCGCCCCTGTTGCCAACTTAGACCACCCGATAACGCCGGGCTGTGCGGTTCGGGGGGCTGACGGTGTTTGATCGAAGACGGAGCGTTGAAGTCACCACCGAACGAAATTCATGCCATACCCCCGAATCCGCACCAGCCACTGTTAGCGACTCGGTTTACCTTTCACACAAAATTATGTCAACATCAAATTACAACTTTGTGTCTTCATTTGCTGTCTCTGTCGAGATTAAGCCTTCGTCAGCAAAACTGTAGTAATTGTTAAAACCTATTATGATATGATCACAAAATCTTAATCCTAAATCGTCGGAAATTCTTTTAAGCTTCTTGGTGAAGGCTATGTCGTCGCCACTTGGTCTTGGTTCGCCCGAGGGATGATTATGCACCAAAACTATACTGCTGGCGTTTACCAAAATTGAAGTTCTAAAGACTTCCATCGGACGTGCAAATATCGTCGATACCGAGCCAATCGCGACAACTTCAAAACAGATGATCGTATTTTTAGCATCCAAGTTAACGGCTATGAGCTTCTCTTTTGTCTCATTTTGTAAATCCCGAAATAATTCAACGATAACTTCGGGGCAATAGACTGTCGTATCTATTGCTTTCTTGGAGACCTTTTTATTTTTGAACTTGATCTCAATTTCTCTCAGGTAAGTGTATTCCATTGCCGTATTTTTCTTCCTTGGTTTTTTGGAGGAAAGCTGTCTTTTTGTATTCATGACCAAACTTTGTATTCGCTACCGTACTTTCTTCTATGAGACGAAAATTCCTATTTTCTATGCCTCGCCGAGCCAGGACGGCTGAGAGGGTGGCGGACAGAACGCAGGTTTAAATCATCTCGACTTCGCAGTTCAACTTAGTTTTGGCAGCTTAGCGACATCTTCCTCAGTGATCACTTTCAATGATTTAATCCTTTCCATGTGTCTGTCAATGGTGACTAAATCTAGTTTCTCAAGCGCTCGTCTAATACGGGCACGATGTGCATCTGATGTATTGGGATTGCTTAAGGCATTTTCAAGGGTTTTCCTTGTATCATTAATGATCGATCTCGCTTCACGGTCGCGGAGATAGTTGGCAAACTTGACTTGAAGCCATAGCCATAAAGCACCGAGAAATACCGATACGGAAGGAGCCGCCAGAATTAACCACAGTTTAAGTTTGCTACTCTCTGGCAAGTTATTGGCAATGACAACTAAAAGCGTTCCACCGCCGACCCCAGCTGCACCAGCACTTGTCGCCGATTTTTTTTCCAGATAATAAGTGTTTTGATCTATCACGGGGTTTCCTCTAGCTTACGAATTTCGTAAACTTACATAACTCAATTTCATTGTCACAGCAGATCACGTAGTTAGCGCTTCGGCGAGCTGTTGGCTGCTCTCCAAATCTCCAGATCTTACGTCAAGTGTAAGCGAACTGCCGTCAGGACGACTCACTTCGATCCTTGCGTGCTTAGCGTTTGAGAACTTAGGAGATTGGAAAATTAAAACCATTACTTCAACTAGCCGTTTTGCTACAAACAACATGACGACAAAAAGCAAAATGCTACTGAACATTAAGAAGTCTCCTTAATTTAGGCAACGTAGCCTTGTGTTACTTGGCGCGTACAGAACGTAGTGAGAAATGGCTTGCGGACACATTTTTCCACCTCTGCATTTTATTCTTTGCCAATGCGTTTATCTTTTGGCTCGTCATGATACTTTACTTCCCTATCGTAAATCCTTGTCCGAATTTATATCTAAACTTTTTTATTTGCCACGAAAATCTTTCGATATTTCACGCCGCTAACTATTATTATGCGACACAACCCGCGTCGCGCCATGTTTCTGCATAGACGCATTTGTTGGTCTATGTAGAAACTTTTTTGATCAAAATGGGTGATAGTACGCATTTTCGAAATGTGTACTATCAGAAAGTTTTGCCAATATAACACCCCTCCCAATGTTTCTGATAGTACAAAGTTTTTGTGCCAGTTTCAAGGCCTACTCCATGATGTAATCGGTTAATCCCAATTCGAGAACCTCCCGATAAGGGAGTTCCCAAACCTTCTGTTGTGGGTTCCATTTTCCGCATACGGCTTCAACTTGTCTTTGCAACTCAAGTTCGTCATACGGGAGCCAAATCCGCACCGCGTGGCGCGTTGTCTGCGACATCATTTGATTCAGGGAAATTTTTCCAGCCGCCGGTTGCCAAGGCGTTTCTTCAACGATCAACTCCACCGTTTTCAGCCTTCTTTTGCCTTCCGGATCGTAGCGATAGCGGACGCAGAGCAAATCCTCGCCATATCGCGCCACCAATTTCTTGGCGCCGGGTTGTCCGGGTTGCAGTTTTCGGCACTTCTTCATAAGGAAATTCAACCCGACCGAGATCCATTCTCAACACATGCTTGTAGAGAAATAAGATCGCCGACAAAGCTTGATTTTGGGTTGACGGCGCGACGTGCTTTTTCACCGCCAAATGTGTGAGAAATTGGCTAATCTCTGCCACGCCCATTTCACGCGGATGCCTTTTGTTATGGAACATGATGAACCGGTAAATCCAGTCGATGTAGGCTTTCTCGGTGCGAATGCTGTAGTGAAAGGTGCGTAAAACCTGGCTGACCTGGTCGAGCAGCTTGGGTTCCTGGCCGGGCTCTGCAGAGGTTACCGACTGCGCCCCACGATGTCTCGTTTGATTCAAAAATTTTGGCGGGGTCTGTTCGGACTGCTTTTGGGCAGGCTGCACCTGGAATGGCATTGCCCCCTGCGGTAGGGTCTGTTGTGGGCCGGCTTGGCTCGACCGCACTTGAATCTGTCCCCGTAGAGTTTGCGGAGGGACAAACGACGAATGCGTAACGGGGTGAGATAAAGCCCCGACTGCCGGTGGCTTCCGGCCAACCAGTGGTGACACATTGTTGATTTGCTTCATGAGTTCCCCTTCTCAATTAGCGTCTTAAACCGTTCGGCGGGCGTTGTGGCCCGGGCTTTTGAACATTTTCAAAAAATCGAAAATGTGTCGGAATATACACAAATTTTGCGTAAAAGTCAAGCCCGGCTTTGCGAATATTTGGGGCTTTGAGAATATTTTGAAACCGACCTTCTCATATTGGGATTTCTCTACGTAGAAAAATCATTGAGAAATGCCCATCCCATCTCACAACGCGAGCCGCAACCAAACAGGTTTATAGCAAAAACAATTTCCCAACGGATAGAAAAACCCAACGGATGAAAAGCAAAAGCATTAGACAAAACGATTAGGGACAAAATGATTCAATATTTTTTAAAACAATTATTTTGTCACTCAATATAAATAAAGAGTGAAATGCTACTTTAGAAAAAAATCTTTGCTTTTTTTGCACAAATTTAATGGCACGCCCGTTCGATGAGCGCCGAATTCACCTGGATTTTTATCAAACTTTTTATATCTTATCAAAGTCTTATAAATTGAAGCCCAGCATGGGATTGACTATGACGGATGGCGATCTGATCAATAAATTTCTGAACGGGCCGGATACCGCCGAAGGCACGAATGCTTTCAACACGCTGGTGTGGCGCTGGGAGAAGCCGATGTACAACTTCATCCTGCGCTACCTCGGCAAGCGGGACGAGGCCCGGGATTTGACCCAACAAGTTTTTATCAAGGTCTATCGCAACTTGGCGCGGCTGAAGGATCGCGAGCGGTTTTCCGCGTGGATCTATCAGATCGCGGCGAATCTATGCCGCGACGTGATCAAACAGAAGCGGCGAAATCGCGCTTATTCTTTGGAGAGCCTGCAAGAAAGCGGCGCGCTCGACGAGGCGGCGCATCCCGCGTTGACCTTGTTGCCGGAAGCCTCGCTGCATCCGGACCGCGTGGTCAGCCGCAACGAGCTGCGCGACATTCTCGAAAAGGCTTTGCAGGAAATTCCCGAGGAGCAGCGCGTCGTGGTTATTATGAAAGAGTATCAGGGATTGAAATTCACCGAAATCGCCGAGGCGCTGGGCGTCTCGGTCAACACCATCAAATCGCGCATGTATTACGGACTCTCTGCGCTCAAAAAAATCCTCGCGCAGTGGCAAATTGACGAGGAGGCGATGTTATATGACGTGTGATGACAGCAAAATTCTATTGATGGATTTTCTGTACAACGAGATCGCGCCGGAGGCTGAAACGCAGGTACGGGCGCATTTGCAAAACTGTGCGGCCTGCCGCGGCGAGTACGAAGCCTTGAGCCGCACCAGCTTGACGCTGAAGGCGTGGGAAAACGAAGACCCGCGGCTGCACTTGACGTTTGTGCGGGAAAGCCAAAGCTGGCTCGGCGCGTTGAAAGAGAAGCTCTTCCCGGCTGAAGCGCCGCGCTGGGGAAAGCTGGCCTCGGTTGCCGCCGGCATCGCGCTCGGCGTATTTTTCATCAGCGCTTTGTTGAACACGGAAATCTCTTTCAACAACGGCAATTTCGCTTATCGCACCAGCCTGCTGCCGCGTCCCGCTTCAAGCGGGACGACCGCCGAAGCGGATTCGCAACTGGTGGCGCAAGTGCGGCAACAGGTCGAAGCGCAATATCAGCGCTTGCTGCTCGCCAGCCAGCAGCAACAGCGCGATGAGCTGAATCGCACGCTGGCACAATTCGCGGCGGAAATCAGCCGCCAGCGCCAAAGCGATTTGCAGTTGGTCGGCCAAGGCCTCGATGCATTTCAACAACACACCAACTCCCGGCTGCAGCGCAACAACGAGATGCTCAACCAGCTTTTGCAGTCGGTCGCTTTTAAGCCGCAGGAGTGAGTGAGGCAAAAGGCAAACAGCAAAAGGCAAAAAGAAAACTTATATGAAACGTTTATTCATTTTGCTCGTGACAATTGTTGTCGGGATGACGTTGCCGGCGTTTGTCGAGGCGCAGGTCAGCGCGGCGTTCGACACGGCGCGCATGCAGCGCGATCTCGATATTATGAACGCGATTCTCGATCGTTTGGTGTTCAATACCCCCTCGCATTTTATTCGTCTCGGCGGCGATGCCACCAAGAGCATTTATCTGCCGGATTACGGCGTGATCTTTCTCATGCCGATGCACTCGCACGGACCGAGAGTGTACAGTTTTTCCCGGGATGCCGAACGCCAATATCGCCAGGCAGTTGAAACCTACAGCCGGACAACGCCGCGGGCGAAAGCGCGCAGCGGCAGCGGCTCGACGGCGCCGAAACGGGATGATTTGCAAAAGATCAAAGAGCCGCTGGTGGAGTTTTTTGCCAAATACGCCGACGCCATCGGCCAATTGGATGATGCGGAAAAGATCGCGATTTACGCCACGGGTGGAAACGATTGGTTTTTTTCTGCCGGCGAAGGATGGGCCATTTCTTCGGGCAGCGGGAGAGAGACGGGCGGCAAAGACATGCTGGCGGTGGCGCGCAAAGCGGACATTGTCGCTCTGCGCTCCGGCCGGTTGAAATCGGAAGATTTTAGCAGCCGCGTCGCGTTTCAAAACGTCGAGCCGGAAGTCGCCAGCTCGGAGGTCGACATCATGGCGCGCATTATCGACACGGCTTTGCAAGGTCGGGCGCGCCAGTCGATGTTTCATAGCAGCAACTCGCGCGGCATCTATCTGGAAGATTATGGCGTCATCTTTTTTACGAATGTGGCGATCGGGCACGAATTCAGCATGCAGATTTGGGAGGACTTAGGCAAACGCGCGGCGCCAGAGAGCATCGAGCGCCGGCTGCTCGAATTGCAAGAGGCTTCCCAACAGCGCCGGGAAAATTGGTCGGTGGGCTTCAAAAAATTCAAGCAGCAGCTTGGCGAGGTGATCGCCGATTACGGCCACACGCTGCGCCAGCTTCGGCCGCAAGACAGCATCGTGATCACCGCGGATCTCGAAAGCGCGCCAGAAGACGCGCCGCAATTTCTCGTGTGCCGCGTCAAGAAACAGCAAGTCGATGCCTTCAACGCACGGCGCATTTCCCGCGAGCAGTTGCTGCGGCAGATTGCGTTTATGGAATACTGAGTTTGGTCAAGAAAATGGCATAGATCAAGAAAATTAGCCACAACCAAACCTTACCACAAAGGCACAAAGGACACAAAGAAAAAAACTTTGTGTCCTTTGTGCCTTTGTGGTGCAATAAAGTCTCCGCGCTTATGATAGTTTTTTCAGGACAATACTTTATAAAGAAAGAAACTCCCACAAATTCGCGCCGAATACCAAACCCAAAACGATCACGAGAATGAAATACACGATGAGCACGGCGACGAGGGTCGTTACGGTGTAGGGCACGAGCTTGTCTTCCGGCGTCTGCATCAAAACCGGCAGGCCGTAATAGCAGAGATAGGCGCTGTACGCGGCACCGATGATGGAAAGGATGAGGCCGAGGTTGGGAATGAACGACAACAGCCCGGCCAGGAGCAGGGGAATAACCGAGAAGGCAACGAGCTTGAAGGCGTAATTGGTATTGGGAGTCGAGGAAAAGGTGGGGGCAAGCCAGTTGACGATCACGGGGACTAAGTTGAATGTAAGCAGCCAAACGACGTAGCTGACAATCGCCAGGCGCAAGGCCACGACGAATTTCGGCGCGCCGACAAAGCTCAACAAGTAGCCAATCGACGGCAACGCTGCGTAAATGAGCAAATACTTCGTATAAATCTGCGCCACGCTGAGCGGCTCTTGCTTGATGACCGGCCATTCCGCCGTGGGGGAGAGCAGAAGATTCTGCAAACGTTTAATGAGATACATTTTCCTTCCTCCGTGTTTGGTAACTCACGTCCAAAACTGCCTTATAATGCAAAACCGGGGTTTTAAGCCAGTCGAGCCGGCTGGGCTACACCGTCCGTTTGCAACATTTGAAAAAAATAATGCAGCACCCGCGCCGTTAATCCCCACACGCAAATTTGGCGCGGTGAATCGGGAACCTTCCAATGAAAGTGCAAGTTCATCAAATCCGTGCGTCTTCGCAGCCGCAGTTGAGCATTGAACTGCGCGTGCAAATCAGCCAGTGGAATCTCGAAAACCTCGGCTACTTCATGTTGCTGCGGCGTCCAATTCAAAGGTGAATGCGCCCAGGCGAGATGAACCGCCGCATCGAAGCCCGAAGTGAGCGTGCGAAAAAATCCCATGCTGCCGAGCAGGGATATTTGCTCGACGCCGATGCCGATTTCTTCCTTGGTCTCGCGGCGCGCGGCCTCCAGGGGCGAGGGATCGTCCGCTTCGATCTTGCCGCCGGGAAAGGCAATTTGGCCGGAATGCCGCGACTTGTCCTGCGCTCTTTCAATGAGCAGAACGTGCGTTTTTTTCCCGGCCGTATTCGATGGCGGGGAATTGAACAAAATCATCATCACCGCGGCCGCTTTCATACGACGGTTGGAAACCAGCCGGCCGCGAAAGTTCAGCAAAAGCTCGCTAATGTGGGCGGGGTCGAGTAGCATATAAATGAAGCTAAGGAATTTTTTTTTGATCGGCAACGAATTTTTTTGCAACATAAAAATTTCGCCAGCCAGCATGAGCAGCACCGATTTTTTCAAAGCCAAAATTGCTCTTGCAAAATTGCCGCCTTTTGTTTATTGATTTTCTTTTCAACGGCGCACTCCAGTTTTGCGCGTGCCATGACACTAACATAAGAACCCCTAAAAATAAAAAATTGGAGAAAGCATGACCAAAAATTTGTTACAAACTTATTTTAATCAAGAAGATGAATTGCCGCCGCCCCTGCGCGAGGCGTTTTCGAAAGCGCTGCCGAACGAAGCCGTTCGCGTTTATGCGCTGAGCGATCTCGACGGGCGGCAGCACTACAGCGAGCGTTGGCTGGTTTTGGGCGAGCGCCATCTCGTCATCGTTGAGCCGGATGGCGCGCTCAAAAACGGCCAGACGGCCTGGACGGCCCAGACGTTTTCATTGCTTGACATCGAGAAGTTCGAGCTGCTGGAAGGCCTCTCCAGCAGCCGGTTGCACGTCATCAGCACGAAAAACGAGTTATTGGCTTCGCTCCAGTTTACGCGCCGGCAAGCGCCCGCGATTGGCAACTTGCAATTCGTGGCCGAGCAAACGCGCAAACATTTGCTCGAGAACACCGCGCCCAAAGAACTCGCCGGGGATTTTGATCCGGCCGCGGAGTATCAGGATGCGGTCTTGAAAGCGGTGAAGGAGGCGAAGGCAACATTGGCCATGCCCAAGATCGGCGTGATGCTGCGCTTGCTCGCGTATTTAAAGCCGCACAAAAAACCGGTGGCTATCGGCCTCAGCTTGGCCGTTCTGCTCACTGCATTGCAACTGCTGCCACCGTACCTTACCAAATATTTGGTCGATGACATCGTGCGTCCGGTTGAAAGCGGCCGCATTACCGACGCGTGGTTCTGGCTGTGGGTGGTGATCGGCTCGCTGGCCGCGGTGTGGAGCATCGGCGAGTTCATTTCGTTTTTGCGCTTGCGCATCATGGCGCTCACCGGCGAGAAAGTCGCCAAGCAACTGCGCGAAGACATCTACAGTCACATGCAGAAGCTCAGCCTGGCGTTCTTCGGCTCGCGCAGCACCGGCTCGCTCATCACCCGCGTTAGCTCGGATACCGACCGGCTGTGGGACTTCATCACGTTTGGCATCATCGAAATGGTGGTGTCGGTGCTGCAAATTATCGGCGTGGCCATTGCGCTGTTTTTGCAAGACTGGTCGCTGGCGATTCTGGTGCTGGTGCCGCTGCCGATTATGACTGCGATGTTTTACTGGCACAGCCAAAAAATCCAAGTGCTGTTTCTGCGCATTTGGCGAAAATGGTCGGCGATGACCGGCGTGCTGTCGGACGTAATTCCGGGCATTCGCGTCGTCAAGGCCTTTGCGCAAGAGCAGCACGAAGTGAAGCGCTTCCGCGAGAAGAACGACGCGCTCGAAGCCGAGGCGGAAATTCTGCACCGGCAGTGGACGCGCTTCTGGCCGACGGTGGTGATGCTCATGCACGTATGCAGCCTCATCGTTTGGGCGGTCGGCGCGCCGCGCGTGTTGCGTTACGCCATGACCGGCGGCGCGGAAGGCATGCCGCTCGGCGTGTTCATCGCCTTCACCGGTTACATGTGGATGTTTTGGGCACCGGTGCAGCATCTCGGCATGATGAGCCGCACGATCAACCGCGTTTCAACCTCGGCCTCGCGCGTGTTCGAGGTGCTCGACACCGTGCCGACGATTGTGAGCAAGCCCGAGGCGACGCGTCTCGAACCGGTGCGCGGCCACGTGCAATTTGACAACGTGACGTTCACTTACGACGGCGTGCGCAACGTGTTGAAAGGCGTGTCGTTCGAGGTGCAGCCGGGCGAGATGATCGGACTTGTCGGCCCTTCTGGCGGCGGCAAGACGACACTCATCAATCTCATCTGCCGCTTTTATGACGTGAAAGACGGCAGCGTGAAAATCGACGGCGTCGATGTGCGCGATCTCGAATTGGGGAGTATGCGCCGGCAAATCGGCGTGGTGCTGCAAGAGCCGTATCTTTTTCACGGCACGATTGCCGAGAATATTGCGTATGGCTCGCACAACGCCGATTTGAAGGACATCATTACTGCTGCCAAAGCTGCGAATGCGCACGAGTTTATCTGCGGCTTTCCGGACGGGTACGAAACCATCGTCGGCGAGCGCGGGCAAACGCTTTCCGGCGGCGAACGCCAGCGCATCAGCATCGCGCGCGCCATCTTGCACAACCCGCGCCTGCTGATTCTCGACGAGGCCACCAGCTCCGTTGATACCGAAACGGAAAAGAAAATTCAGGAAGCGCTGCAGCGCCTGGTGGCCGGCCGCACGACGTTTGCGATCGCGCACCGGTTGTCAACGTTGAGCATCGCCGACCGGCTTTTCGTTATGGAAGACGGCAAGCTGGCCGAGCAGGGTACGCACGAAGAGCTGCTCGCCAAGCCGGAGGGCGTGTATGCCAAACTGCATCGCACGCAGGCGGAGCTGCACGCGTTGATTGCAGTTTGAACTGGTTACTGATTACCGGTCACTTGGTGTTAGTTGGGCCGGTTGTTCGGAGCGGCAATCGGCCCGGCTTCTTAATTCGGAGGGAATTGACCGTAAGCCGTTCCATATTCCTTTAGCAATTAATCTTTTCCTTGCGCTAAATCAGCGAGCGCGATTGGCAGCCGTCGACGTTGAGGCACGCGCCGGTTACGAGGCTGGCGCGCTCCGAGGCCAAAAAGACCACGACGTTCGCGACTTCTTCCACCGTGCCGAAGCGGCCCAGCGGCATTTCTCTCGCCACAAATGCTTTCATGCCTTCCGGATCTTCCAGGCAACGCTTATCCCAACTCCCGCCAGGAAAACGGATTGATCCCGGTGCGACACTGTTCACCCGAATATGGTGCGGCGCCAGCTCGACGGCCATGATTTTCGCGAGGCTGATGAGCGCGGATTTCGTTGTGTTATAAATGGAAAGATTCGCCCCGCCGGATTCTCTGCCGAAGATCGAAGAGATAAACAAAATCACGCCGCTTTTCTGCTCGCGCAGGTGGGGAATCACCGCGCGGCTGACGCGAACGTGCGCCATCAAATTGAGGTCGATGATCGCCTCCCAATCCTCGTCCGAAGTTTTCTCAAACGGCCCGCGGCGGTTGCCGCCGACGTTGTTGACGAGGATATCGATTTTGCCAAACTTGGCGATGGTCTGTTGCACGAGCTGCTCGACGTGATCCGGTTGCGTGACATCAAGCGGTAACGTGAGCGCCTCAACTTTTTTCGCGCAGATTTCCGTTGCCGCGGCTTCGAGCTGTGCCGGGTTGCGCGCGCAAATGGCGAGATGACAACCTTCCGCCGCCAAGCCGAGGGCAATGCCCTTGCCAATGCCGCGGCTGCCGCCGGTGATGATGGCGACTTTGTCTTTTAAACCCAAATCCATGCAGTTTTCTCCTTAGCTTTCAACGAGCTTGATAAATGCTGCGAGTGCCACGTGAGGCGTGTGCCGTTGAAAGAGATTAATTGTTAAGAGGTGGGAGTGTATTCAGATCAATTAGCTCCAGGCCGGCGATTCGATCAAAGTGACGCATATTGACGGTTAAAAGCGGGAGGTTATGGATGAGGCAAGTTGCAGCGATAAACGTGTCCTTGATGCCAATCACTTGATTCTGGCGAATCAAGTCCGCATCGAGCAAAGCGGTCCGTCGCGCAATTTCTTCGGTTAAGGGTAAAATTTTAAAGTCTACTTGAAGTGGAGCAATGTCAGATAATCTGCCGGCACGGTATGCTCCCAGCTCGATCGCATAAATGCTGATCACACTTAAATGAGGATCATGGACTGATAGCGATCGCAGAAAAAATGAATTGCGCTTGTTGCGAATGCGTGCATGTTGAATAATCATCGACGAATCTATGACAGCGTCTCGTCGCGCCACTGCTGCCACCTTTCATCTAATTCTTTGAAAGCTTGTTCGATTTTGGGATCATCAGCCCAAATGCCCAAAGTTTTTTCGGCGAATTCCATTTGCTTTTTCAGGCTGGGTCTTCTTTTTTTTGCAACTCTACCGTTTTGGCCATTTGGATGTATGGAGATTTTTATCGTTTTTTTTCCAGTTTTAGCAATTTCATCATACAAGGATTTGGATATTTCCAAATACGGTTTCTTGGCCAATTTTGCTGTAATCATGGTAACCTCCACTTTGCTCTTCTTCTAAATTAGCAAATCCTCGGTAAATGTCAAGATTTTTCAAAGTGCATTTTGTCTTCGTTTAATTGCCTCCATCACCCTCTCCAAATCCGCCGCAACCTCCACCGGCGCGTTAGCATATTGCGACTTCACTTCTGCCAACTGCCCAAGATGATAGCGAACTTTGAACTCCGGAAACTTCAAGCCATTCGCCGTCGAGATCACCACGACGCGACCGGCTTTTTTGATCTCACCGCGCTCGACGAGCTTGATGAGGGCGGCGAGCGCCACACCGGTGTGCGGACAGTTGAAGAGGCCGCCTTTGTCGCCAAGCGCGGCAGCGTTGGCCAGTTCATCTTCGCTGGCTTGTTCGACGATGCCGTCAAATTCTTGCAACATCGCAATCGCCTTTCTCACGCTCACCGGGTTGCCGATTTGGATGGCGCTCGCGGCTGTCGGCTCGGCGCGTTTCGGATGGAATTCTTGAAAGTTGGTTTTGTAGCTTTCATACAGCGGATTGGCTTTTTCAGCTTGCGCGCAAACGAGTCGCGGCAAGCGGTCGAGCAAGCCGAGATCGCGCATCATCAAAAAGCCGCGACCGATGGCGGAGATGTTGCCGAGATTGCCGCCGGGCACGATCACCCAATCCGGCGCTTGCCAATTGAGTTGTTGCGTGATTTCTATCGAGATGGTTTTCTGCCCTTCGAGACGCAGTGAGTTCATCGAGTTGGCGAGATAAATATCCGGCCGCTTCGCCAGCTCTTTCACAATCGCCATGCAGCCGTCGAAATCCGTATCGAGCACCAGCGTCAGCGCGCCGTTGGCAATGGGTTGAATGAGCTGCGCCGGGCTGATTTTGTCTTTGGGCAATAATACCACGGCGGGAATGCCGGAAGCCGCGCAATACGCCGCGAGCGAGGCCGAGGTGTCGCCGGTCGAAGCACAAACCACGGCGCGAATCTTTTTGCCGTTGGCGATGATTTGCTTGACTTGCGAGACCAGTACGGTCATGCCGAGGTCTTTGAACGAGCCGCTGTGGCTATTGCCGCAGTGCTTCACCCATAGATGATCGAGGCCGATCCACCTGCCGAAACGCTCGGCGCGAAAAAGATGGGTGCTGCCTTCGCCGAGTGAGACGATATTTTCATCGGTAACGTGCGGATTGACCCATTCTTTTTTGCCCCAAATACCGGAGCTGTATGGCCATTCGTTGCTTCGATAGCGCCGTTCAAAAAGCGTCTTCCATTCCGCCGCAGATTTTTGCCGCAGCGCTGTGAGATCGTGGCGCACTTCGAGCAGGTCGCCGCATTGCGGGCAACTGTAGATGATGGTATCGAGGCTGCATTCGCCGGGGCAGTTGTTGAGACAGTGGTAGCGGGCGGAGAGCATATACCGATTTCGGATTGATGATTGCGGACTGCGGAGACAATAGAGGCTGAAAATCAAATACACGCAAACATGCCATCATTTTAAATTCCAACCCCGAACCAGTAAAAAGATAAATGAAGTTGTGCAAAAAATCAAAAGGCTGTCACAACTCCTAACGGCGCCGGCGGGACTTCGGCGCGCGCTTTTTTCGCCCGCTGCTCTTTTTGTGAGCCGGGCTTGATTTCGCCGTAGCCACAATCCCGGTTTGGCGTTCTTCAAAATCCAACAAGACCTTCGGCTTGAGCTCCAACAAGACGTCACGGCCGATGAGGGCGATACGGTTGGGATTGATGTTAACGAATGGACTCAAACGCCAGTCGAATACGCAATAGATTTTTGCCTCTATGGTGTGCGTTTCGTTTGAATTTGAAGCCAATTTGAAACGAAAAATTTTGGTCACGTAATCAAAAGCTTGATCAAGGTGCCGAGAAGTTTCATAAGCGTCTTCTAATTCGGGTTGAATCACGTTATGATCAAGCAAAAAGCCATAATCGAAAAAAGTACGAGCAGCGCCCGTATCAAAATCACCGATAACCTTGATCGTATTGAAGGCAGAACCCAGAGAGACCGGTAGAGAAGGGTAAAAATCTCCCGGCGTATGCGTTTCTTGCCATGTCGAGGTGCTTTCCTCGATGGTCATGAATTCGTCATTGATAAAGACGAACGGAAATTTTTCCGTGCGTTGACAAATTTCCCGAATTTGTGGATGCATGGGTTGATCTTTTAAGCTTTTTCCCGAAGCGATTACTTGGCCGTCAACGACGACCAACCATGCTGCTCCGAGCGCTGAAAACGTCTTTTGCAGCCAAAGATCATTCTGCTCTTTCAAGCGTCGTTTTAGCATTCGCCGTTCATCGACAGAAAGCTTTTCATACTCTTCAAGTTTCAAATTTTCGCCAACGAATTGCAATGGCCGGCTCGAGCCTGCGGCTTTGTCGGCGCGGCTTGGCGCGGAACCTATAGCAGGCTGTGGCACAGCGGCAGGTTGACGCTTGGCTCGGTCAATGATTTCCCAAATCGATTGCAGAGCCGCCGGATCGAGGTGATCGACCTCGGCTTTGATATGCTCGAGCATGGTCACGTGGCTCATGGCTATTCCTTTTTGCGTTAACGGCTTGGCCTTTTCTAAACGATAAGCGAAACGCCGCAAACATGCAAGCGAAAAATTGTCCGTAGTTAGTGTCTGTCCGGGAAATAAAAAATTACAAAAAACTTGACTTCGTATAATTTTTTATTATATTATTAAAATGAAAACACACAAAGCAAAAACAATTAAA
>JAKEEU010000101.1 GCA_022616415.1 Candidatus Zhuqueibacterota bacterium
GTGCCCCGGCTTTACAATCTTTTCCGCAAAGGCATCAAAGCCAAAATCGAGAGCCGCGCGCTGGCGCGGACGTTGTTTAAACTCGCCGAATATGTTGATTCTCCGGCGTTCTCAAAACTGTTGTTCAAGACCGTGCATCAGAAATTCGGCGGGAAGATTCAATATTTGGTTTGCGGCGGGGCCGCGATTGAGAACGAAGTGGCGCGTGATTTCAAAACCCTGGGGTTCGATATGCTGACCGGGTACGGGATGACCGAGGCCGCGCCCATGATTTCCTTTACCCGCCCGGGGGCGCTGAAAATCGGCGCGAGCGGGCATCCCTTGCCCAAAAATGAGGTCAAAATCGTGGCTGAGGAGATTGTTGCCAAAGGCCGCAATGTGATGCAAGGGTATTATCACCGCCCGGAGGAAACCGCGGCGCTGATACGAGACGGCTGGCTGCACACCGGCGATCTGGGGTATCTCGATGAAGAGGGCGTGCTTTTTGTGACCGGGCGGGCAAAGGACATTATTGTCTTGCCGAACGGGCAAAATATTAATCCAGAGGAAATCGAGTCTAAAATCCTCAAACACTTCGAGACGGTTCGGGAAATAGGCCTGTTTATGCACCAAGCCATCTTGCAAGCAGTGATCTATCCGGATTTTCAAAAACTGGATACCCAGGGAGTGCATCAAATTGGCGACTATATGCGCTGGGATGTGATCGATAAATACAATCGTGCCGCTTCGCCCGCGAAAAAAATCACCAATTTTACCGTTGTCAAGCAAGAGCTCCCTAAGACGCGCCTGGGCAAGCTCCGGCGGTTTCAACTGCCCGCCCTGGCGGTCGCCGATGTCAGCGACAGGACATCTCAGCCGGAACCGGACTACCCCGAATATCAGATGATCAAACAATTTCTCAATGAGCAGACCGGGAAAGCCATTTACGCGGGTCAACACTTGGAAATCGATCTCGGCCTGGATTCCCTCGACAAAGTGAGCTTGCTGACCTACTTACACGCGACGTTCGGCGTTGAGATGTCGGATGAGGAGATCAACCGGCGTCTGACCGTCGGGAGAATCGCGGCGTATATCCAGGAAAAGAAGGTCAAGATGGAGAGCGAAGGGGTGAACTGGCACACGATTCTCCACGAACCGGTGCAGGTGACCCTGCCAACCAGCTCACTCGTCCATATTCCGGCCGTCAAGATCCTAAAATTCCTGCTCAACAGATATTTCAAACTCACCGTCACCGGTTTGGAGCATCTGCCGCAGACGCCGTGCATCTTGGCCGCCAATCATCAAAGTTATCTGGATGGCATGATCATCGCCCGCTTTCTTGACCCGAGTCTGGTGAAAAAGAGTTATTTTTACGCCGATAAACGCCACTTTCGCAAGCCCTGGCAGCGACTTTTTGCGGAAAAGCACAATGTGATTATCGTGGACATCAACCACCAACTGAAACTCTCGCTCCAGAAGATGGCGGCGGTCCTGCA
>JAKEEU010000102.1 GCA_022616415.1 Candidatus Zhuqueibacterota bacterium
ATAGAAACAACGCAACGGATGAAAAGCTTTTATCAGTTGTGTTGTTTCAATCCATTGGGAGAAACTTGCTCTGTTTGTAAAGGTTTTCGGGCTTCAAAATTCAGCCATCCCCACGCATGCCATTCTATCGCCGTAGGATTGAAACCTGGCAAGAATGAGGCATAACGGGCAACAAAGGGGTGGCACGAGTCAAACAATTTTGTTACAGAAATGACAAAAATGACGCTGATGGCGCAGTTCTGTGCGCCATCATTTGAATCGAACCCTCCTGGGGTTGAAACAAAAATTCCAATAAAGAAGGAACCTAGGTTCCGCCCGCCCCGTCTGAATCGAGCCATCGTGTGATTGAAACCCGACATCCTGTCACCTATGTCCTCTATGTCCTATATGTCCGAACGATCTGAACCGAACCATCGTGCGATTGAAACAATTCAAGCGCCAATTTGGCGCTGTTACCAGCGCCAAAGTCTGAATCGAGCCATCCTGGGATTGAAGCCCGATATCCTGTCACCTGTGTCCTCTATGTCCTATATGTCCGAACGATCTGAACCGAACCATCGTGCGATTGAAACAATTCAAGCGCCAATTTAGCGCTGTTCTGAGCGCTAAAGTCTGAATCGAGCCATCGTCGGATTGAAACCCGACATCCCGTCACCTATATCCGTTGGTCGTTTTTCCATCCGTTGGGATAATTTTTTTAACCCTGTTTGGTTGCGGCTCGTCCACGCTAGGAGAATGATGCTCGAATTAAATGAGCATCCGAACTTTCCGGATAACCGGTTCTTCTTGCGGCGGCCTTTCGCCGCGCTCCGCTTGCTTGAGCAAGCGATAGATATGTGGACCAAGAACGTCGATTTCAGTGGACATGAACTGCTCGCCGCCGAAATGCCGGATCGTTTCGGTTTGGCGCTTCAGCATAACGGCGTCTTGTTGAAAGATGCGCAGCGCCAGGGGCCGCAGGAAAAGTGCAACCAGCCAACCGGGGATTGGCAGACGAAAGGAAGTGACTGCGAACAAGCGGGTATGAAAATCGGAAATCGGAGTGAGAACCGAAGTTACACATAAATGGCTTCGATCACCCAAGCGGTATTCGACTTGCACAATCGACGGCAAAATGAATCGATCAAAGTGCATCACCGTGCCGCCGCCGGGCGCGAGAATCCGTCCGGCCAGTCCGGGCGGGCGCGGCTCGCCGATATATTCCGCCTCAACGCGATCGTGCCAGCGCCGAATCACCACCTCGATCTCGTTGCGCTTGCTGGTGGCCGAGCGAAACAGGCCGCCGTGCAGATAAGCCGTGTGCGGCACGTCCAGCGCATTCTCGGCGACGGCATGAATGGAGCTTTCGGCTTCGACGGTCTGTCGAACCGTCGTGTAGTTTTTCTCACCGATCAAAGGAAAGCGAAACGGCTCACGCTCAGGTTCCACCTCCGGCGTCGCGTAGACCCAAACAAAACCATCTTGCTCGCGCACCGCGAACGCCGATACGCGACGACCCGTTGATTTCTGCTCGCCAACGAGCCCCGGAACAGCTTGACATATACCGCGCCGGTCAAATTGCCAGCCGTGATAAACGCATTCGAGATTCTCGCCTTTCACCGCGCCGAGTGAAAGCGGCACGTTGCGATGCGGACAGCGATCCAACAACGCACCGGCTTTTCCATTGTTGTCACGAAACAGCACCAACGGCGTATCGAGCAAAGTCACGGCGAGGGGCCTGTCGCGCAATTGCTGCGATTCGCAGACAACGTACCAGTCGTCAGCCACATGCGCCACTGAGGTGTGGCCCTTGGTTGTTGCCGGTTTAAGTTGGGTTTCGGCAAGGATCATTATATCTCTCATGGGCGATTACTCTGGAGAAACGATCATGACCGCGAAGATTTTGAAAGGCAGAATAATGGTTTGGCAGAATTATTAAAAAATTATTCTGCCAAATAATCATTCTGCCTTTGGGTTACGGCGAACGGTGCGTTATAGTATTACCCTGGAAAAACTATCATCCCCGCCTTGCGGGACGACGATTTTACACCACAAAGACACACAAAGCTCACAAAGAAAAAAATCAAACTTTCTTTGTGGCCTTTGTGCCTTTGTGGTGAAGTTTGGTTGCGGGCAATATCGCGCTACGAGATTTGCAGAAAGGCCTTGCTCAAACTCGCCGCAACGTCATTTCCGTAATCTCCGGTGGCATGCCAATGCGAATCGGAATGCCAAACACGCCCAGCCCGCGATTGACGTAGAGCTGCATCCCATCCTCCTTGTAAAGTCCGGCCACATAAGGGCTGGCAATGCGCGCCAGGCTGATTTGCGTGCCCATGATGCCGAACTGCCCGCCGTGCGTGTGCCCGCAAAGCGTCAAAGCCACATTCTGCTTCTTGATTTCCGGCCAATAATTCGGTTGGTGACTGAGACAAATTTTGAACATGCTCTCCGGCACATCTTTTACCGCGCCGGCAATGTCTGGACCACGGCCGGTTCGCCGGCTCGCCCACAAATCATCCACGCCGACGACGGCTAATTTCTCGCCACGATGTTCTAAAACGTGTTGCGTATTTCGCAATAAAGGCAATTTTGCCGCTGCCAGTCCGGCTTCCACGGTTTGAATGTCGGCAAAATAATCGTGATTGCCCAACACCGTAAACACCCCGAGCGGCGCGCGCAAATTTTCAAACGCCTCGACGAAGGGCGGCATTTGCTCGGCAAAGGCGTCGACGAAATCGCCGGTGAGAAAATAAAGATCGGGCTGCAAATCTTCAATCTGCCGGCGCACGCCCAGCATTTGCTCGCGCGTCATGTACGGGCCGGAATGAAAATCCGAAAGCTGCACGAGACGCACGCCGTCGAATGCTTCCGGCAAATCCGGCAAATCCAAGGTCACGCGCTCCAGACGAGGCGTGCCGCGCGCCTGCCAAAGGCCGCGCGCCGAAACGATTAGCGTCACTGCGCCAAAACCGAGAGTGGCTTTTTGCAAAAAAGCGCGTCGCGTCAGCGCCGCGGCGCCCGCGGCTGCGGCGGAAAGGCTGGCGGGCTTCGCCACCTCCCAAAGCGCGTAACCGGAGCGGAGGAGTCCAAAGTATACCAGATAAATAACCGAGATGAAAAACCATCCCATGACCGTCACCAGCAAAGTGTAGCTGTGCGGAAAGCTTTGAAAAACGATGATGCGCATCAAGGCGTAAAGCCAGGGCAGGTTGATGATGATCAGGGCGGCAAGAAGAATCGCGCGCCGCCCTGCCGTATCGCCAAACTGGCTGCGCAGAACGCGATAGATGGCATATTGCAAAAGCAAATAGGCGGCTTGGATAATAAGCTGGCGGATGAGGATTGCGGAACTGCTCGACATGTTTTACTCCTGAATGGTTCGTACGCTCCACGTATTTTTTAATTTACGAAACATTTTTATTTTCGGCAAAAGATTTTATTGGTCGCGCTGAATTTCAGTTTTGATTTAATCCGAAAATTTTTTATCTTATTACGCTTGCATCGACGCGCGAGTTGCGCCAGTTTGAATTCACCTTATCCAGCCGATGACAACTTGTGAGAACTGCTACTTTGAGGAGATTGTAAGATGACCGAGGCTCGTCAGGGCTACTACCATCATCCAACCGTGCAAGACGATCACGTGGTTTTTATCTGTGAAGACGATTTGTGGAGCGTTTCACTGGCAGGCGGCATTCCACGCCGTCTCACCAGCAATCTCGGCATCGTCAGCTACCCGCGCCTGTCGCCGGACGGCAAATGGCTGGCCTTTTGCGGCCGCGAAGAAGGCCAACCCGACGTCTATGTGATGCCGGCCGAGGGCGGCGAGATGCGCCGGCTGACCTTCCTGGGCTCTGTTTTTAAAATCGCCGCCTGGACGAACGACGGCGAGACGATTTTATTTTTAAGCTCGCATCGCTCGCTGATCCCGATGGATCAGCCGTTGGTCTACCGCGTCTCTCTCGCCGGTGAATATCCGCAAAGCTTTCTCAATTGCCCCGTGCGCAACCTCGCTTTGAATCCGCGCGGCCCCGGTATCGCCATCGGCCGCAACAATTTCGACAATGCCAGATGGAAACGCTATCGCGGCGGCACCGCCGGAGAGATTTGGCTCGATCGTGAAGGCAATGGTGATTTCGTCAAATTGAATTTGCCGCAGGGCAATCCCAACGGCCCGCTGTGGATCGATGACCGCGTCTATTTTGCCTCCGACCACGACGGCGTCGGCAATCTGTATTCTTGCACGTTGAACGGCGACGAGCTTCGCAAAGAAACCACGCATCGTGATTTCTACGTGCGCCATCCTTCAACTGACGGGCGCACGATCGTTTACCAGGCCGGCGCGGATTTGTTTGCTTATAATGTGGCAACCCGCGAAGTTCGCCGAATTCCCATTCAGTGGCGCAGCCCGCTGGTGCAAACGCAGCGCAAATTTTCCTCCGCGGCGCGATACTTGGAAAATTATCATCTTCATCCCAAAGGCCATTCCATCGCGCTGACGGCGCGCGGCAAATTATTTAGCATGGCGCATTGGGAAGGCGCGCCGGTGCAATACGGCGTGCGCGAGGGTGCGCGTTATCGCCTTGCCCGTTGGCTGAACGATGGCAAGCGCTTGGCTGCGATCAGCGATCATCATCCCGCCTCGAGGGACGAAGAAAAGCTCGTGCTCTTTTCGGGCGAGCCGTCGCAGGAGCCCGAGCGCCTTTTTGACGTTCCGCCGGGAAGAATTCAAACGCTGATTCCTTCGCCCACCTCCGCGCAAGTCGCGCTGACGACGAGCCGGCTGGATCTCTGGATCATCGATTTGGAAACCGGAAACCAGCGCCGCCTCGATCACAACGAGTTTTACGAAATCACCGGCGTAACCTATTCCCCGGATGGCCGCTGGCTCGCCTATCGCAAACCTTTGGCTGAAGAAACCAGCGCGATTTTCTTGTGTGAATTGGCGTCCGGCGCCGTGCATCAGGTGACGCAACCGTTGCTTTATGATTTTAATCCGCATTTCGATCCGGATGGGCGCTACCTGTATTTCATCTCGACGCGCGTCTTGAATCCGGTGAATGACCTCGTGCAGTTTGCCGTGAGTTTTCCGGCGGCAACGAAGCCCTATTTGATTACGCTGCGAAAAGAGTTGGCCAGCCCGTTCGTGCCGGCGCCGGCTGCGCCCGGGGAAGAAAGCGCTCCCAAGTTGGATTCAGCCAAAACCAACGGCAAGGATGAAAAAAAATCCGAAGTCGCCAACGGCGCTGACAAGGCTGAGGAGAAAGAAAAGCCGGCGGAAGCGGATAAAGCGCCTGAGCCGATGCGCATCGATCTCGACGGCATCCAGCATCGCGTCATCGAGTTTCCGGTTAAAGAGGGCATTCACCGGCAGGTGATGGGCATCAAAGACAAAGTGGTGTTCACCTCGTTTCCGATTCGCGGCCGCGCGGATTTGGGCGATTCCTCCGCCTCCGATGAGGATGACGAGAAGGGCACCCTGTGGGTTTATGATTTTGTCTCGCAAAAACTCGAATCCATCGCGTACGACGTGCGATCCATCCAGGTCGCCAACGGCGGCAAAACGTTGAGTTATCGCAGCGGCCGCCGTTTACGGGTCCTGAAAGCCGGCGAGAAACCGGGCGACAACTCCGATGGCTCGGCGACGCGAAAAAACGGCTGGCTCGATCTCGACCGCGCCAAATTCTCCGTCGACCCGCGCGCCGAATGGCAGCAGATGTTTCGTGAAGCCTGGCGCTTGCAAAAGGAGTTTTTTTGGAACGCGGACATGTCCGGCGTGGATTGGCAAAAAATCTATGACCGCTATTTCCCGCTGCTGGAGCGCCTCGCCACCCGCTCGGAATTTTCCGATTTGATTTGGGAGATGCAAGGCGAGCTGGGCACGTCGCACGCTTATGAAGCCGGCGGCGATTATCGCTCTACGCCATGGCACAGCATCGGCCGCCTCGGCGCCGATTTGGATTACGACGCCGAAAATAAACGGTATGTGTTCGCAAAAATTTACCGCGGCGACGTGTGGATGAAAGATTATTCGTCGCCGCTGTGCAGTCCCGGCACCAATATTTCCGAAGGCGATGCATTGCTGGCGATCAACGGCGTGCAACTGAGTGCGACGGTGGCTCCCGGACAAGTGTTGGCTAATGCCGCAGGACAGGAGGTGGTGTTAACCGTGCAATCTCCAGCGCCGGACAGCGCACCGCGCCACGTCACGATAAAAACGCTGCGCGACGAATACAAAGTTCGGTATCGCGACTGGGTGGAGCGCAACACGCGCCGAGTAGCCGAAGCAACGAGCGGCAAAATCGGCTATTTGCACATTCCCGACATGGGCACCGAAGGCTTGATCGAATTTCATCGCTACTATCTGGCGCAGACGAACAAGGCAGGCTTGATCGTCGACGTGCGTTATAATGGCGGCGGCAACGTTTCGCAGCTTCTGTTGGAAAAACTAATTCGCCGGCCGCTCGGTTACGACGTGCGGCGCTGGGGGACGCCACAGCCGTACCCATATCATTCCATCGGCGGCCCGATTGTGGCGATCACCAACGAATTTGCCGGCTCGGACGGCGATATTTTCTGTCACAGTTTCAAGCTGCTGAAAATCGGCCCGCTCATCGGCAAACGCACCTGGGGCGGCGTCATCGGCATCGACCATCGCTACAACCTGGTTGACGGCGGCCGCACCACGCAGCCGCAATATGCCTTCTGGTTCAGCGACGTGCAATGGCAAGTCGAGAATTACGGCGTCGATCCGGACATCGAAGTGGATTTCGATCCCGCCTCACACCTGCGTGGCGAGGATCCCCAATTGGAGCGGGCGATTGTCGAAGCGCTGCGTTTGTTGGAGGCGAAGGGAACGGAGCCACCGAAATTTGAGGGACGGCCGAATTTGGCGCTGCCGGGGTGAGATTTTTAGGGGAAGATTGTTCTTGACATTTGAAAGTAAGTTGTTTATATTTTGTCAAACTTATAGATTTTCGCATATTGGGGATGGCGAAAGATCTTGATTTGTTTCGACGCGCAACTCTGCCTTCCTAGCGCCTTATTCCGGATTTTGCAAGGCAATCACCATCTCCTTACTACCTTAATTTTGCACATATAAAAGCCAAACCCCGATTATCCATTAGTTGATGAGATCAATTGGGTGGCGGTTTTAGCCTTACGGCGCAAAATCGGGGTACTAAAAAGCCACTTCTAAGCGCCGCATAAAAAATTTTGGGAAAACTGTTGCATTTTGGTGTCTATATAATTAGATCACCAGTTCTCCTGATGCTTTATTAAATTGAGGAGGGAATTGACATGCGCGATCAAAAAGTTTTTTTGAATCGGAGCATCTCGTTGCTTCTATTCGGCTTGGCAACGATAACACAGATGCCGGTATTGTTGGCACAAGTCCAGAGCGATTCGTTGGCTCGAGAGGCAAAGGCGAAAATAGGTCGCTTTGAGATCGACTTTAAAGGTTTATACGGTGAACATGGAGTTAAAGACGTAATCTTGGCTCCGAAAGAAGCGCCTTACCTTGATACCTCAAAACCTAACGATTCACCGGCTGCTTCAATCCTATCTGTAGAAGAGATAGAACCCAACAATCACCCAGAGAATGCCCAGGCATTGCGAGGTCCGACGCCGATAATTTTGAATGGGAATATATCCACGGCCGATGAGGGACTAAGCTTTAGAGATCCACAGAATCGTTACCAGGACGATTTGGAAGATCTTTTTTCTGTAACGCTTCTAAGTCCCGGATTAAGTGTTAAATTAAGTGGTCATTCATCAGACTGCGACTTGTATCTTATTTGGGGGTTTCAACAGTTTGGCATCTATAATTTTGAACGTTCAATTAATCCGGGTAAAAGCGAAGAGCAACTGGTCTTACCCAACCTTTCTGCCGGTAATTACATTATCGGTGTGTCTATTTATGATGCTAACCCGCAGGGGGAGCCAAGCTCTCCGTATGTACTGACAGTTACGGGCGACATCGCCAACGCCAACACTTCATCCCTTATCACTATCGATACAGACCCTGGTAGATTGGCTTTTGAGGTAGACGGCGTAAGTTATTTGATATACGGCCAGAAATTCAACTGGCCGATAGGGTCAATGCATCTGTTAACCGTTCCTAGTCCCCAAACTAACGATATCGGAATCCAGTTATACTTTTCCCGTTGGAGTGACGGCGGAGCACAAACGCATACGATTATCACGCCGAATACGGATCAAACCTTTACAGCGTTTTTCGACACGCAACCCCGGGTGAACATTTCCGGGCGTGTACGAGATTCGCAAAAAATAGGCCTTGCCGGAGTGCAGATCAATTTCAGTAATCAAGGAGGTACGGCTACAACTGATAATTCTGGATTTTATGGCATCGCTGTACCTAGCGGATGGAGTGGAATCGCGAAGCCTTCCAAGCCGAATTTTGATTTCGTCCCCTCCAGTCGTGCTTACACTAGCCTTGCTGCTGATACGAGTAATCAAGATTATGTCGGTTATCCCATTCCCGGCCGGCCCGCGCCACCAACCGATTTGCAAGTCATTAGTGTGGGTACAGATTCTGCACATTTAAAATGGACGGATAATTCGTCTAATGAAGATGGATTTGTCATTAGAAGAGGTTCTCAAGATACGAGGCCTTTCCTCGAGGTAGGAAGGGTGCCGGCTGACAGCACTCAATTTGTTGTTTATGGCTTGCAGCCCGGTATGTTTTATATTTTCCACGTGAGAGCTTTCAATGCATTCGGCGAGTCTGATTCCGCTCGGAAAACAACGACGACGCCCGCTTCTGGTCCTCCCGTCCGGCCCACGAATTTGACGGCATCGCCGCGATCGGAATCTTCCATTCTTTTAACTTGGAAAGACAACTCTCAGAAGGAGAGTGGCTTTCTCATACAAAGAAAACAACCCGGCGATATCTCTTGGACAAATGTGGAGGATGGACTGCCACAAAATTCACGGTTCTATTTAGACAAGGGTTTGGCACCGAATACGCAATATGAGTACAGGGTGCTATCGACAGATGGCAGTGCACCCTCGAATGTGGCGACAGCCAGAACCGAAGCCATCACCTCCATGGCGCAGCACACCAAAGGCCTGGAAGTTGATAACCAGGGCGGAGGCGCGGGCGGCTGGAGCCACTTCAAGATTTTAGAATTTGATCAGCTCTATGACGGCCATTTGCAGATCTGGAACGGAGGTGAGGTCGTCCACGATGGGGATGATGGTGATTTTACCAGCCCCACAGCCATTGTGCTCCACGACCCTTCCAGTGGCATCGCTGACGAACATACCTCAGCGGCTTCCGGCCCGCGCGATCCGGTCATTATAAGAAGCAAGGGGGAAGCTATTGAAATTCACCAATATACTTATCAGCAGGATGATAAGAATTGGATATTGATAGAGTGGATTGTGATCAATAATGGCAGTGGCCCCCAAAATGTCAAATTGGCTTTTTTTCTTGATGCGGATGCCGGCGGCGAGCTGAGCGTCTTGGATCGCGGCGATTTTGACGAAACCCGAAAGATGGTTTATCTTAAAAATGAAGGCAGTGGTATTCATTTCGGCATGGCGCTCATTTCAGAGGCCTCGTTCTTTGAGAATTATCAAATCAGTCCATTTGCCGATGCTCGGACTCCGGATAATTCACCCGCGGGTCCAGCTTTTGGTGAGCGGGCAAGGCGGGAGCTTTTGAAAGAATCCAAGAATACCGGAACGCTATTTCAGGATGCTGCAGATTTAACGATGACACTGGTCAGCAACTTGGGCATCCTTGGCCATGGTGATCGTGTAAAAGTGATGTATGCTCTCGCAGCCGGCGCTAATCTGGGAGAACTTCAAAATTGGATGGATGATGCGGCCCAATTTGCTCCGTGCGCTTTTCCGTGTTTCTGGGCCGATGTGGATTGCGATCGTGACATGGATATTCTGGATGTCCAGAAAGTGGCTGCTCACTGGAATACGCGAATTGGGAATGCTAATTACGATCCTAATTTTGATGTGGATCACGAAGGCAAAGGTGACGGCGATATAGATATTGTGGATATTCAGTTGGTGGCCGCTTGGTGGAACAAGGCACTTCCATCCTGCGAGGCAGCACAGAAAAGCCAAGCTACGCAGGTTTCGGATAAGAAATTATCTAAATGGTCAAACGATTAATTAAAAGGTGGGAAAATGAACAAACATATGACCACATCAGCCGCCTTTTTTCTCGTCCTCATTTTTCTCCCTGGTTTGTCGCGGGGCTCGGCGCCGACCGTGCGGATTAATTCCTCACAACTCTCTTTTAATAGCATGGGAGAGCAAGCCACTGTTGAAATCTGGGCCGATAATGTTGTCAATTTTGGTGCCTTTCAATTCGACATTGTTTATAACCCGGCTGTCGTTCATGCACAAAGTGTGACTTTAGGAGGCTTCTTAAGCAGTACAGGTCGAACTCCTATTCCGGTTGGTCCAGAGATTGATAATGGCCTGGGCCAGTTGAGATTTGCGGCGGCGACCATTGGCACCAATGCCGGCCCGGATGGCTTAGGCATTATAGCCACCGTAACATTTCAAGCTCAGGCCCGAGGGACAACCTCATTAGCATTGCAAAATGTGCAATTAAGCGATGTCAGTGGAAATATTATTGTTACCGTACGCATCAATCCCTCGCAAATCTCTCTAAGTAGTGCGGGCGAGGAATCTACAGTTGAAATCTGGGCCGATAATGTTGCCAACTTGGGCGCCTTTCAATTCGACATTATTTATAACCCGGCTGTTGTTCATGCACAAAGTGCAATCTTGGGAGGCTTCTTAAGTAGTACAGATCGAACCGCCATTCCGGCTGGCCCCGCAATTGATAATGGCCAGGGGCGCATAACCTATGGCGCCGCAACATTTGGTACGAACGCCGGTCCGGATGGCTCCGGCATTTTAGCCACCGTGACCTTTCAAGCGCAGGCCCAAGGCACTGTCCCCTTGCAATTGCAAAAGGTGCAGTTAACCGACATTGACGGAAACATCATTGTTGGCGTCGAAGAAAGGAAGATATCTACCAGCGAGCTACCCACGGAATTTAGACTGTTGCCAAATTATCCCAACCCGTTTAATCCGGCGACGAGGCTGGTTTATCAGCTCCCCAAATCAGACAAAGTTAGCTTAAGAATCATAAATATCCTGGGACAAGAAATACGGACATTAGTCGATGGAGAAAGGCCTGCAGGAAGTTACGAAATCATTTGGGATGGAAGGGATAATCAGGGCAAAAGAGTGGCAGCCGGGATTTATTTGGCCCAATTTCGCGCTGGGAGTTTTGTGCAGACGAGGAAAATGCTTTATTTGCCGTAAACTTGGAAAAAGCGCTTATGAGAAAGATCATTTTCAAAAACATCCACTCGTTGCTTTTTCTCATTTTTGTCTTTCATGGCAAATCTTATTCACAAAATTGGATTAGTTATTCCGAAGCTAACGGCTTATCAAGCAACGTTATCTCAGCAATAGTTGAAGATGATCACGGTTTAATTTGGGTTGGCACCTTTGGAGGATTAAACCAATTCAACGGACGGGATTGGATTTCTTATCGCAGAGCGAATGGCGATTCCCTTATCAGTGATTCTATTGCCGAAATCATGAAAGACAGCGAAGGAAATTTATGGATAGGTACCCGAAACGGATTGAGCAAGATTGATCCTGAAAATGACCTGAAGAATCCTGCCAGTTGGCATAACTATAACCAGACGAACACCCATGGTGGATTGGTTGATAATGATATTAGTGCAATTTTAGAAGATAATGACGGCAATATTTGGATAGGAACCAGGAGTAAAGGCATAAGCATTCTTAAACCCGCGCCTGCAGTTAATCAGGATCCACTCCTTGATCCGGTTAATTGGGCCATAGTGAATTCAGACAGTCAATTGCTCAGCCTGGAAATCTTTGCCCTCGAAAAGGACAAGTTGGGCAATATCTGGGTCGGTACGTTTGAGGGGGTCAGTCGATACAATCCCAAACTCCATGCCATCACCGGAAAATGGGATTTGTTTCCCGAATTAGGTGACACGCGGTCTATATTTGCGGATAGCTACGGATATGTTTGGTTTGGCCGCCCTGGAACTGGCAAGGGCCCTGTACGTGTGCTCGCGGCTGATCCTTCACAGCGGGATGAGTTTTCTTTCCCTGATGATGCAGATGCCATTGGTGAAGATAGTGATGGCAAAATATGGTTTGGTACGGCTGAACTGGGTGATGGTATTTTTGTGGTGGATCCAACAATTAATCTTGAAAAGCTGATTAAAATTGAAAATTGGGTTCAATTTACACAGCAAGATGGCTTGGCCAGCAATGCCATTAGTCACATCTTTCGGGATAGCGAAGGAGACATGTGGATAGGAACCGGCGAAAATGGCATTTCAAGATTTGATATTTCCTGGTTAAATTTTTCCAAAGGATTTGATTTGGATTTTAGAAGTGTGGTCACTATTGCAGAAGATGATTCGAACAATTTATGGTTTGGTACAGATGATCGGCTCCGTATAGTAAATCTGCATGCCAATTTATTTCTGAAAAAAAACTGGACGATGAATATCATTAATAAAATGGAAAAGGGTATTTCAAATGATATCCGAACAATTTATAAAGATGATAAAAGCCAATTTTGGATTGGGGCAACACCAGAAGGATTTCTCCCGCCCCATAGTCCAGATGATCCAAAATATGGAGGTCTTCTCCATGTAAATCCTGCGAGCGATTTATCCAATCATGAGAATTGGGATAGATTTACCGTTCATAATACGAATGGTGCATTAGCGGACAACAATGTCAATGCAATTGCCCAGGACGAGGACAGGTACATGTGGTTTGGCACAAATAAAGGATTGAATAGAGTCCATATCGATTCTACTGAAGTAGATACCGTTTCCTTCTCGACCTGGATGAAATTCGATACTTTAAACGGCTTAAATAGTAATGAGATCAAGGCCCTATTTTTCGATGATGACCAGAACTTCCTTTGGGTTGGTACCACGGAAGGATTAAATCGAAAAGATTTGGCAGGTGATTTAAAGACAGACTGGGAGAGAATTGATTTTTTAGAAGGCATAGGAATCGAGACTATTTTTAAAGACCTTGAAGGATTCTTATGGATTGGAACGGCAGGTAGAGGTGTTTACAAATCCGACCTAAGCCGCTCAGGTTGGACTTTAATTACTACCACAGATGCGAGGGAAGGACTGACCGTCAATTCAACTATAAATGCAATTGTTCAGAAACGGCTAAATGAATATTGGTTTGCTACAGATGCTGGTTTAATTCGATTACGCATTACTGAAATGAACGGCCAAATTGACAGTCTTTGGACGATATTTGGGGCAGAAGATGGGCCGGGCACCCTTGGTATTCAGTCGGCGTTTTTAGACAGTAAAGGAGATATCTGGTTTGGTACTACCGGAAAAGGTGTTACCCGCCATCGAATCAAGGCCACCCCACCCGAGACCTTTATTACCTCGAAACTGGATGTCACCTCGGAAGACAATACTATCATCCAGTTTAAGGGCGCTGACTTAAATACATCAACGCGGATGTTCCGATATTCCTATCAATTTGATAATAAGGGTTGGTCTCCATTTCTGCCAAGTGAGGTGGTTCCAATTTTTGGCTTGAATCCTGGGCGACATCTTTTTGAAGTCCGCGCGGCGGATATGGATGGAAATATTGACGCTACACCCGCCAGAGACGTGTTCTACAAAATCAATCCAAGATTGGGCGGTAAAGTCGAAACCAGCGATTCTACCGCCAGAATAAGGCTTTATTTTCCTCCCGGAGAGCTCGGCAAAGGAGAATTGGGCAAGGGAGATGAAATAGCCATTACCACGGTAGAAAATTATGAGTTCGCCGATTCTTTGGTTATTGTAGCCTTTGATATTACTCTGCAACATCACCCCCTGCAATTTAAAAAACCCGCCACGTTGGCCATTTCATTTTTAAATACGCCGGCATATAACCCCAATCGAATGGCCATTTTTCGCCAGAACGAAAATTCAGAATGGACCGGGATTGGTGGAACGGTTACCACCACAGGCGACAGCCTTACTATTACGACCGCCGTCACTGCATTGGGTATACAGGACAGATATGCGGTGAGAAAAGAAAAAGTACAACAAATTGATACGCAAATGGAGGTCAATATTCAGCCGCGCATCTTCTCCCCGGCGGGTGGCGGTCAAGGCCACGGCGATCGTGCGACCATTTCATTTACGCTGCAAAACGATGCCATGGTGAGTGTGAAAATTTATGACCTCGCCGGCAGATTGAAAAAAGTTCTTAGAGATAACGGGTCCATGTTTGCCGGCATCAACGCCATTGATTGGGATGGACGTGATGATGACGGCAGAATTTGTGTGAGCGGGCTTTATGTTGTTACCATTAAAGCCGAAGGGAAAGTGCAGACCAAGACCGTGATGGTGGCGAACAGGTATAAGTGAAACGTGAAACGTAATGCGTAAAGCGTAAATGGAAAAAGTTATCGCAAAGGTTGGCTTGGGCTTTGGGCTTTCATTATTTTTGGTTTCCGGGGTATTGGCGCAACGGGATCAGATTCCGGTTGGAACACGGCCTCTGAGCATGGGCGGCGCTTTCCTTGCCGTGGCCGATGACGGCAATACCATCTACTGGAATCCAGCCGGACTCGCCCGCATGGAGCGCATCCAGGCCAGTTTCATGTATGCCGATCTTTTTGGCATTGGCATCAATAATTATTACGCCAGCTTTCTTTCACGTCTTTATTTTATCCCACCACTGACCGATTATCTGACTTTTGGCGTGGATTGGTTCGGCATCCAATTTGGCGACGAAGAGCTCGAATTCAATCGGAATCAATTCAATTTTGCTCTCGCCTTCAAGCCGCCGCAAAGCCTGCCTTATCTTCGGAATTTCAGTTTGGGAATGAATGTCAAACACTTGCGAATGGGAGCAAGACTTGAAAACATAGCAGAAACTGAAACTGATGCTAATGGCTGGGGATGGGATTTCGGCATCCTCTACCATGTTGACGAATTGCCGTACGTCCCCGGGCGATTCAATCTTGGCCTCATGGTGCATGATGGCGGCGGAACTCAGGTGAAGCATAACACCGATATATCCGAAACCATTCAACACCAAAATATCCGCTGGGGCATGAGCTACCGGCCTTTCGACGAGTGGCCGGGCGGCAAAATTCCCATCTCCGATCCGGTGTTGGCCCTGGACTTTGACGAGCGAGCTCACGTTGGATTGGAGTTCTGGCTGGCCCATACTCTGGCGCTGCGCGCCGGGTGGCAAAAGGATTTTCATACCGACGAAAAACCGACGCTCTCTTTTGGTCTGGGCATCAAAACGAATTTGAAGGATTGGCCCGAAGCACGTGTTGATTATGCGCTGACCGATTCGCCGGTGTTGCCGAATACCACCAAGCAGTTCGGCGGGTCGCTTATCTTGAAAGAGAATCCGCGATTGATTCGCATTGGTGAGGCGCACATCGGCAATGTGTTTGCCGCGCTCTATCGTTCCTATGGCCTGGCCGGCGCCTCGGTCGGAACCATCAAAATCAAAAACGTCTCCAACGATACTTTGAAAGTCTGGGTCTCATTTCAAGCCAGCCGTTACATGGAGCCCCAGCAGGCGGATACGGTGATCATTGCACCGGAGAGAACGATCGATTTTCCGTTGCGGGCGAATTTCAATCAGGAAATCATCAACGCCCCGGACGGCCGATTGAGCGCCGAAGTGAAGGCCAACTATGCTTACAAAAAAAATGAGCACGTTACGGTTGCAACCGTGGATTTTGCTTTGTACGGAAGAAATTCGTTGACGTGGGACGATCCCGGCAAGGCTGCTGCGTTTGTGACCTACGATCATCCACTGGTGAAAGCTTTTGTGGATGAAACACTGCAAAAAGTGCAAGATCGCGATGAAACCTCATGGTTTTCCCGCTATAACATGGCGACTGCATTGACCATCTTTCATGCTTTGCAAGCATACGGATTTACTTATCGCCTTGATCCGGTGACGCCATTTCCGTCGTTGGCGGATACCATGCGAGGCGCGCGCTATCGCCTGGATAGAATTCAATACCCGGCCGAATTTTTGAGCAGCGAAAGACGTTTCGGCGATTGCGACGATCTCTCCGTGCTATATGCCAGCCTGCTCCAGCACGCTGGCTTGGGCACGGCTTTGGTCAGCGGCCCTGGCCACATTTTTATGATGTTCGATACGAGCATTCCCGAATCCCACAGCCGCGCCTTGCCGATTTCGCCTCAATATTTTATAAAGCGCAATGGCACACTGTGGATCCCAATTGAGACGACGATGATTCCATCAACTGGCTTCACTGAGGCGTGGATGACGGCGGCAGAAAGATTGAACAAAGCAGTAGATGAAACCATGTGGAAGGTATACGAAGTGGCCGCCAGCCAGGCTAAATATCCTCCGGTTCCGTCTAACACGCTGCCATTTCCCGCCTCACTAAAGCAGCCTATCCCTGTCTTTGATGCGGCTTTGCAAAAAGACATGATGGCGTTGGAAAAATGGAAAGAACCATACCTGGCAACCTTTGTGGATAGCTTGAAGCTTGACCTCACGCTCGAAGACGAAACGAGAATACGCAACTTTTACGGTGCGCTTCTCGGCCAAAACGATGATTACCCCCAAGCCCGGACGCAATTCCAGGCCATTCTGGCCCAGGATTCAACATTCGCTTCAGCTTGGCACAATTGGGGCAATGTTGAATTTGTGCTGGGCAATTTTGCCAATGCCGAATCGTTGTACGCCAAAGCCCTGGCGCACAATCCCTTCAGTCGCGGCACTTATCTCAATCTCGCGATTCTTTATCAGATGATGATTATCGGCGGCCCGGCGGATTCGGTTTATTATCTGCAGAAATCCGAGGAGGCGCTTTTGAAAGCGGCTCAACTTTTGGAAGGCGATGCGGAGGGTGCGTTCGCCATTCTCGGCTTTGTTGAAGAGCGCACGGATGGAAAAGCCGCCAGCTTTGTCGAAAAGATCAAAGAACGAATACGAAAAGTGAAAGATTTTGTTTACACACATTTTACGAAATACGTGCGCCGGCGGGAAATTAGGGGCGTCGCTTTGGATCGTCACGGCGTTAAAGGCTGGGGCGAATTAGACCAAGAGCGAGGCGAGTTGCTGGCATGGAGCTATTGAGCGCAGAGGGTAGAGGGCATAGAGTATAGAACTCATTAAGGAACGCATTTACGTGTCACGTTAGACGCCCCATGTTACCCATCACCAAAAAACTCCAACTCATCACCATCGCACTCGTCTGCTGCCTTGTCACTGCTCCATTGGTTAATATTTTTTTTGCGAGATTACTGCCAAAATGGGATCTGTCCAGGAGTCTCGATATTTTTTTCTATAATATGTTTTTTAAGCCCACTCTTGCGCCACCCCCAAAATTTGTGATTATTGACAGCGAAGAGAGCAAAATGAGCCGCGGTCGATCTGAGTATGCAAAAATGATTGATCAGCTCAGTCAGGCGCAGGCTACGTGTATTGCGTTCGACATATATTTCACGGAAGAAAGTAGATATGATTCCTTAGGCGATCAAGCGTTGGTTGAAATGGTCAAAAAATACCCTCACGTCGTTCTGGCAGCGGACTTTGCTCCTGGGAAAGAACCCTCGGCCACAATGATGAAATTGGCCGAGGGGCTGGCGCTTCCGGATTCGGTTTGTGAAGAGGTCTTCATCCTCCAAACTTTTGCCACAGGCGCAGACCTGCCCTTTCACAATTTATTGTCTGTCACAAAACACCTTGGTCATAGCAATTCCTCTCAAAATGAGCCTTATCACTTTCCTCCGGTGATCGCCTTCCACAGAAAATGTTATGCGTCTTTGCCGCTTGAAATGGCAAAACTTTATTTTGCGGCAAAAGACAGCTTGTTTCAACTGGAGGATATACGTGGTTATTTAGACCAAGACGGACAACTGTTGGTGAACTTCATTCCAACAGAGAAATTCAAGCCATATCCCTATTCATGGCAGGAAGCTTGTGAGCTTTTTCAGGAACAGCCGGACGTATTCAAAGATGCCATTGTATTTATCGTCAATCCATCCGAAGAGACCGAGCTTCAGACTCCCCTCGGGAAATACCCTCGTTGGGCCTTGCTGGCCTCGCTCACCAGCCAGCTTTTGCTGAACAACCATATTATTGAAGCCTCTGAGCTCTCAGCCGTTTTCACCGCTATATTCATTTTCCCCGGCTTGACCTTGTTCTTGTTTTTCGGCCATCGCCTAAAGGAAAAGTGGCGCAAAACGCGTTTCCTCTTTATCAGCGGCAATATTGCTATTCTCTTTCTCATCTTCCTAACGTTTCGCTATTTGCAAACATGGCTTGGGGTCTTTGTGCCGTTGCTGGCGTTTAATGTGAGCATGGGGGTCATGCGGGCAAGATATTATAAGCTGCTCAAACCGCCGGTCTACGTCGATTTTGGCCTGGCGGTTTTGGAGCGCCAGGGGCAAAATTACCCGATGCACGTTTTGACCTCGCCGGCAGGTGAAGAAGAAATCAACGCTTTTTTTCCGGCGTTCTTTGAGGAAGAGTCTTTTCAAAATGCTTTGCAGAAATTGAAGGCGCTGCAGGCAAGCCGGGACGATATGAAATGGATCGGCGACCGGCTTTTTGACGCCCTTTTTCAGAATAACATTCAGTATATTCTCAAGAGCAGCTTGAATTACGTTACTGGCGAGGACAAATATCTGCGGTTCAGTTTGCGAATCGACGCGCCTGAGCTGGCTTGCCTGCCGTGGGAGCTGATGCACAACTCCAAAATGGCGCCGAGCTTTATTTTGCTGCACAAACGAATCTCGTTGGCGCGTTATCTTGCCCTCGAACAGCCGGTGCGAAAACCGAAATTTCGCGTTCCTTTGACCATTTTGGTTTTCATTTCCAGCCCGTCCAACCTGCCGCCGCTCGATATGAAAGGCGAAAAGAAGCTGCTGAAGAAAGCGCTGCGTCCGCTCATTTGGGGCGGGGATGTCCGAGTTCGCTTCTGTGAGCATGCGACGCTGGATAATCTACGCAACGAGCTGGAGCGCGCCCCAGATATTTTGCACTACATCGGCCACAGCCATTACGACGCCGAGAAAAAAGAAGCCTTCTTGGATTTTGTCTCCGATGTGAGCGAAGCTGATCCGGTGGAGGTCGAAACGTTGGGAGGGTTGCTGCACGAATCCTCGGTTAAGCTGGTGGTTCTCAATAGTTGCGAAGGCGCGGTAGCCTCGGATACGGATGCTTTTACCGGCGTCGCGCAAAACCTTGTGCTCGCCGGGGTTCCTGCCGTGGTGGCGATGCAATATCAGGTTCTCGATGCCACCGCCACGGTGTTTTCAAGCGTTTTTTATTCGACCTTTATCAAGAACTACTCGGTCGACGCCGCCATCGCCGAGGCGCGAAGGCAAATCATGGCAAAAACCAGAGGCCAGGTGGGACAACAAGGGTGGGCCACACCGGTCTTTTTTATGCGAGCGCACGAGGGAAAAATTTTTAATCTTGACGGCGATGAGTAAAAGTAAATGTGTGAGGTTAGCCTCGACATGCAAGTATTGTTGAGCCTTCCGTCTCCGGCTATGTATTGATCGCCCCCTTCTTTTCTTCTGCTTTTGATCAAAAATCTCCAGTTGATTTTACTTCGCAAGAGCGAACACCTTCTCTGCGCCTGCAAGCTGGTGATTGTACTATATGGCAAAAACAGTTTATCATTCACCAGCTTTTTGCTGTGAACAAAAATGAAAACGTTGTGGCTTATCGTCGTTGCGGCGCTTTTGGCGCTGGCGTATTATGAATTTGCGTATGATCGGAAAATAACCCACGCTCCCGGCATTCTCGCCCCCAATGCACCGCAACAAATATCACTTGCCCAGTCACGCCTTTGGGAAAAAGATGAATACCGGATCACCGCTTTGGCGCAATTCAGCTTGGAGGCTCGCGTTTTGAGCAAAGAGCGCTATTGGTTTGGACGCGAGGCCGACCTCTCGCCGGTCGATCTCGCGTTGGGTTGGGGCCCGTTGTCGGATCAAAATGTTTTGGATCGATTGAAGATCAGCCAAAACGGCAGGCGTTACTTTTGGTGGGGCCGTCCGCTTCCTCTTCCTGCCGAACAAATCTACGCGCACAGCGCCAATATGCACATCTTGCCCGTGAACGAAGAAATCGAAAATCTTCTCGATCAGATTTGTCACGGCGATGTTGTCACCTTGCAAGGTTACCTCGTCGCCGTCCAAGCCGGCGATGGTTGGCGTTGGCGCAGCTCGTTGAGCCGCACCGATCGCGGCGACGGCTCGTGTGAGGTGGTGTGGGTGGAAAGTTTGTCTATTCGCTAAAGAAAATCAGTCTTCCAGTTACAAGTGATATCTTTGCAAAAAAAGCAAAAACTTTCCCGCCGAGAAACACCGAAAACACCGAGATTCGCCGAAAAAAACTCTTCGGCGACACTCGGTGGTTTCGGTGAAGTTCGGTGAGTGAACTTTTTCCTGTTTGGTTGCGGTTCGTCCTATATGTCCGAACCGTCTGAATCGAACCATCGTGGGATTGAAACTGTGTTGGAATTATTTTACAAAAATGGGGCCCATTAATCTGAATCGCACCCTCATTTGATTGAAACACAAAAAATTTTTCGCTGTTCTGAGCGACAAATGGCGTCTGAATCGAACTATCTTGGAATTGAAACTGAGTTACCATTATTTTACAAAAATGGGATGCATTAGTCTGAATCGAA
>JAKEEU010000103.1 GCA_022616415.1 Candidatus Zhuqueibacterota bacterium
ACCATCGCGCGGATCAAGGGGCGCGGGGTGTAATACTCGCCGCCGTTGCGCCCCGCGTTGCCCATGTTGCGGATCTTCGCTTCGTAGAGGTGCGACAGCTCGTGCTTTTCCTTCTGCGAACGGAAGCGCAGTTCGTCGATGTGGTCGATGATCTCGCGCAGATTGTAGCCGCTGTGAATCTTGTTCTTGATCTCGCCGAAGATTTCGCCGACCTTGTATTCGAGCGTGTTGGGTCCGCTGGCCTTGTTCTTGAAGCCATGCAGGTAAGGGAACAGCCTGCGGTCGACGAAATCGCGCAGGTCGTCTCCGGTCAGCGCCTGGTTGTGATCGAGCCGGCCGTTTTTGTCCTTCGGCGCGGCCCAGCTTTCCCATCGGTACGGCTCGTCCAGAATGTAGGTGTATCGCCGTCCATCCAATTGGGCCTCCATCGACTTGTCCTGCTCCAATGCGTCGAGATATTTCAGGAACAGCAGCCAGGAGGTCTGCTCGGTATAATCCAATTCGGTCGTGCAGCCAGCTTCTTTCCGGAGCACGTCATCGATATTCTTGAAGGCTTGTTGAAACATACCTGTTTTTTTTAATTGTTTGGCAAATTAACCGTTTGCCGGATGCGGCCAGGCAGAAAAAAGCTTTATTCTGCCAGTGGGTGGGATTTGCGAAAAGATTTAAATCGTGATCTTGAAATGTCGCATAATGCCGAATAGGGATTGTTCGGCAAAGTCATCATGTTCTAATTGTAGCCGCTCGAAAGATAGAATCACTCGCCCGGTTTGCGTCTGGACGCCGATCGATGCGGCTTCCTCGCCGTTTACCGTCCAGTACGTTCGGAAGGACCGCCCCGGCGTCAAATACCCGTCCCGCTGCCAGCGTCGTATATCAATTGAACGATAGTCTTCCGCGCAATCCGCCCCAAATTTTCTCCCGCTACCGTAGCCACCCATTTTTCCGAAATCGTTTGTAAAATTAGCATGTTTGGAAATCGTTCAAATCGCTTGAAAGCCGTGCCAGCGCTGGGGTTCAGGGGTTTTCTAAGGCCGTATCTTTTGCGCCAATTCTGCGGCAATGAGTGCCTTGATTTGTTCTTCAAACGCTTCATCCTGGGTCAAAAACGAATATTTTTCGCGATCGATAATTGGTTTTGCTAATCGATTAATCCGTGGATTGTCGGCATTGAGTTGCTGAACCTCTCTGTATTCATAAGGCCGCTCTCCGTATTTTGCATAATGCTTTGATTCCACATGTATTATGCCAGAAGATGCGGCCTTTTTCATGTGTAGTGGTGAGAAATGCAGGCTAGGTAAGGACACGCCGTGACGCCGCCATACGGGTTATGATCTCTTTATTTCATGGGCGCGTATGTCGCCATTGATGTTCGATCTCAA
>JAKEEU010000012.1 GCA_022616415.1 Candidatus Zhuqueibacterota bacterium
TAGTGTCTGGCCAGAAAATAATAAATTACAAAAGACTTGAATTTATTTTATTTTTTCATTATATTATACAGCTACAGAAATTCAAAGTATTATACAATTAAAGCATTAATTCAAAAACACAGTTGCTTGGATTGTGTAGCCGACCACCACCGGCAACTGCCAACAGATATGGAGAATCACCATGCGCCAAGCCACTATCCTGCAAATGAAATTGGACGCTCCGGCAATCGGCAATATTGAATTCGACTTAAATAGCCGCCATGAGATGGAGCCGCTTTTGATGGCACTCAAGCATCTCTATGAAAAGCCCGAGGTTCTCAACAAGATCATGAAACGGATTGCCAAGGCTATTCTCGGCGACAGCAGCGATAAACGCGGCTGCCCCGGCCTCCTGTATTGGGAGATTCTCGTTTTGTCCGCGGTTCGCATCGGCTGTGATTTGGACTATGATGCTTTACTTGATCTCGCCAATGAGCACATGAAACTCCGCCGTATACTCGGCATCGGCGAGTGGGAGACCAAGCGCTATCGCCGCAGCACCCTGCAAGAAAATCTGGCCAAGGTGACCGAAGAAACCTTGCGCGAAATTTCCGAATTAATCGTCGCCGAAGGCCATCAACTTGTTCCGAAAGCCATCGAAAAAGTCCGTGGCGATAGCGTGGTGGTGCAGACGAATATTCATTATCCCACCGATGCCAATCTTGTCGTCGATGGCGTTCGCAAAGTCGTGAGCTTCGCGAAAAAACTCGGACAACTGTTTTCGGTTTCCAATTGGCGCCAAACCAACAGTCAGCAGAAAAAGATCAAGCAACTGCATCGGCAAATCCAACAAGCTTGCCGGAGCAAAAAACCAGCGCAACAAGCGAAGGCGAAACCCCTCTATAATGAATTGCTTACGGTTGCGAGTGAGATCGTCACCAACGCCTTTGATTTCAAGGAAAAACTGTCATTTGATCGCCTGAATTCAGTGGCGTCGCAACGTCTGGCGAATAAGTTAGCGGACGAATTAGATTTTTACATCGCGGCCACGCTTTATGTTTCTGACATCGCCGAACGCCGCGTTCTCCATGGCGAAACCGTCCCTCACACGGAAAAAATTTTCAGCATTTTTGAAACGCACACGGAAATGATCAACCGTGGCAAAGCGCCCAATCCGTGGGAATTTGGTCATCTGTTATATCTGGTTGAAGATCAGGCGCATTTCATTGTCGATTTCAGGATTCTGGAGAACGGCATAACCGAAGAGGATATTTTGCTGCCGCAAATGCGGCAACTCCAGCGGCGCGCCAAGCACAAAATTAAATCCGCCAGCTTTGACCAAGGCTTCTATACGCCGAAGAACCTGAAAGGGCTCCGGAAGATTGTCGAGGTCGCCTGCCTTCCACCGAAAGGCCAACCAAGCGATGAAATCAAAGAACAGCAACGGACCCCGACCTACCGCGCCGCGCGGCGCCGCCATGCTGGCATCGAGTCGGCGATTCATGCACTGGTCTGGGGCAATGGTTTGGTTCGCTGTCCAGACAAAGGTCTGGCCGGCTATCGTCGTTATGTCGCGCTAGGCATCGTCGGACGCAATCTCCAAACCTTGGGCACGATACTTCTCAAACGGGCGCGGCGAGCCGACGCACGATTGCGTCTAGCAGCTTAAGCGTGATTCAGCCATAACTATTAAAATAAATCAATAAATTTAATATGTTTAATGTAGAAAAAGTACATCAAGTTTTATGTTTAGCCTGCCGGGCTGGTGGACAAAAGCACTTCCTTCGGCTCGCAACTGTCAAAAGAGTGTCTATCAATGTCTATGTTACCACTTAATCCATCTCAACTTATTTTCAAAAACCGGTATTTCCGGACAGACACTA
>JAKEEU010000104.1 GCA_022616415.1 Candidatus Zhuqueibacterota bacterium
ACTGGACATTGGCGAAAACAGGCGGCTGAAACCCGCCATTTTCGCAGCCTTTTTCACTTTTTCTGTCAAGCTCTTTGAATTTGCCGGCCTCGCGCAAGATCGGCTAAGGCTTTCCGCATAGGGCGTTTCCTGAGTAAGCTGTGAATTCACAGCTTACCTTGTTCCAACAGGAGGAACGCCCTATGCTCGCCAAGATTTTACACAATTCGCCGAAACTTTGCGCCTTTCTCAACCCGCTGATCAAGTCCCTGTCAGAGCCGCAACGCCAGCATTTACGCGATCTTTGCGACGCCATTCTGGTGTGCGAGACCAAGCACACGATTGCAGCGATGCATCGTCTGTTTGTCAAGACAACCGATCCTTCGAATTGGGCTGATTTCTTACGGATCAGCCCCTGGGAACCCGACGCGATCCGGAGCGAGCTACTCAAAGCCCAAATTGACTGGGCCATTGAACACGGACAAAAAAGTGGTCAAGCTAAGGAAATCTACCTCAACTTCGACGACTCGCTCGGCGAGAAAGACGACGCGACCTGGCGACTTGATGTCGTGGATTGGCATCACGATCATACAAAAAGCACGCCAGGCAAACCACGCTACAAAAACGCGTTTTGTTATCTCGCCTGCACAATGTGCGTGGGAGATGTGATTGTGACGCTCGACGTGCGCTTGTACCTGCGCGCGCGCACCGTGCGCGCTATTAATCGTAAGCGGGAAGCGCACGAACGAATTCCTTTTCGCAGCAAAAATACGATCGTCCGCCAAATGCTCCAGCGGATCGCGCCGCTGCTGCCTCCCGATTGGGAAGTGATCGTGCAATTCGACAGTTGGTACGCCGCGAAAAAAAATCTCAAGTTTGTTCATCGCCAAAAGTGGCGCTTTACCTGCGGGTTGAAGTCAAACCGCAAGCTCAATGGAACACGGCTCGACGAACAGAACCGAAAAGAGACGCACAAGTGGCACACGAAAATATCTGTGACCAATGCGAAGAAAGAAGAACGATCTTATTTCGTCCGCCAACTCGAAGGGCGGCTGGAAGAAGTCCCATTCGATCTCCGCGTTCTGATCTCGAAAAGGCACGCGGGGCAAAAGCACCCGGCGTACTTTGCCAGTACGCGCGACTGCAAGCCACAAGCCATCTTGCAGGGCTATACCGGACGCTGGTCGTGCGAAGTCGTCAACTTTTATCTCAAAGTTCAACTTGGGCTGGCCGACTTTCG
>JAKEEU010000105.1 GCA_022616415.1 Candidatus Zhuqueibacterota bacterium
CCGATTATGACTGCTAAAAAACTTCTAACGGCGTACATGTTACCAATTATTCCACCTCAAAATTTTTCAAAAACCGGTATTTCTGGACAGACACTAACTATTCAGGCGTTTTTAGAAGGCAAAACAATTGGGGGCAAAACTATTAAAGCTTTTAGGACAATTATTTTGCCCATAATGGTTTTGCCTTGATTCCTTGGCTTTCAACAATATCTCCGTAGTTGCTAATAATTTTACTTTTTCAACTCTTCCGCTGCGCGTGCAGCGAGGGGATGCTCCGGCCATAAATTTACCGCATTTCTCCACATCCGTTCCGCTTCGTCGATCCGGCCCTCCTGTTTCAATGTCAAGCCGTAGAAATAATAGGCCTGCACGCGTTCGCTTTTTTCCAGATTGGAAGAATCCGCGTGCGCGACAATAAAGGCAAAATCAACCGCTTTTTCCACCGCCTTTTCATCGCCGTCACCGCCGCGGTTGTGATAATGGATGCCGAGCTTGAGCAGCGCTTCCTGCTTGTTGTGATTGGCGGCCAGGCGCGCCTCATACTCTTTGAGCTGTTGCTCGTTGAGTTGGGCCAGCGCCGGAAAAGCAAGAAAGAAAAGCGCCAGCATCAGCATGAGCTTGTTCATTTTGATTCTCCGTTGCGAAGAGTTCGATCTGATTACCTTATTGTTGTTACGCTGAAAATATACGCAGGAAGGGCGGGAAAGATAAGCTCGATCCGACGAATGGTCGATTGGGTGGGATGAATGGGATTTTGAGCGGATATTTGAGCTTATGAATCGAAGAAAAAAGCAATTTTCACCAACTTGACACTCGGAATACTGTCGCGGCGCAATTAAAACCCTTGCAGCCGTTCCCCTTTAAAGGAGCGCGCCCCCCCATGGGAAAATGAAAATCTGGGTGCTCCATCATCGTCACGCTTTCAGTTCGTATCCTTCGGATCGCGCAATATAGGCCGCACAGGTCACGTCGCCGGTCACGTTCAGCACGGTTCGGCACATATCGAGAATGCGGTCGACGCCGAGAATGATGGCGATGCCCTCGCCGGGGACGCCGACCATTTGCATGACGATGATCAACAACGGAATCGAGCCGGAGGGTACGCCGGCGGCGCCGACGGCGGTCAATACGCTCATGATCACAACGATGAGCTGCGACCCCAGATCTAATTGCACGCCGAACACCTGCGCGAGAAACAGCACCGTCACCCCTTCAAAGAGCGCGGTGCCGTTCATGTTCATCGTGGCGCCGAGGGGCAGCACGAAGCCGGTTATTTTCGCGGGAATGCCGAGATTTTGCTGCGAGATCATGATCGTCGTCGGCAGGGTCGCGTTGCTCGAGCTGGTCGAGAACGCCGTGAGCATGATGGTTTCCACTTTCTTGAAAAAGGCCAATGGATTGATTTTGGCGAAGAGGCGCACGAGAACAGAGAACGTGCCGATTTGATGGAGAATAAGGCCAAGCAAAACGGTGACGACGTACCACGCCAGCGCCTTCAACAGATCGAAGCCGAAGCGCGCGGTGACGCTAAAAATGAGTCCGGCCACGCCATAAGGCGCGAGTTTCATGGCGAGATTGATGATAACGACGGCCACGTCGTAGATCGCCTCCAAAACACGCATGAGCGGTTGCGCGCGCTCCGGTTTGATGAGCGTCAAGGCCACGCCGACCATCAACGCAAAAAAGATCACCGCCAGCATGTCGGGATTGCCATTGGTGCTTTCTTTGCCGGCCATCGCATAGAACGGGTTGCGCGGCACGATATTCACCAGCGTTTGAATGCCGAACGTCGTCTCTTTGGCGCGGCCTTGCATTTCGGCGGCTTGTTGGCCGTAAACGCTCATCAGGCCGTTTTTCGTTTCTTCCGGCAGGGCGTCGCCGGGTTGAATGGTGTTGACCAAAACCAGCCCGATGGTTACCGCCGCAGCCGTGACGAGCAGAAAATAGAGCATCGTCCGCAGGCCGATGCGGCCGAGCTGCTTGAGGTTGCCGATTCCCGCGACGCCGAGGCTCAGGCTGGCAAAGACGAGCGGGATGACGACCATGATCAGCATATTGAGAAAAATTCTTCCCACCGGCTCGCTGACGTATTTGATGAATCCGAGCAGCACTGGATCGTTCTTCATAAAGGTGTTGCAAAGAATCCCGCCGGCGGCGCCGGCGACCAACCCAATAAAAATCTTGGTGTGCAGCGGCATGCCGGAGTTTTTGCTTTCGTTTTGATTGGCTCCAATCGTCGGCGCGTCAGCCATGGCGAACTCCCTTCGGTTAGTAACGTTCAGTCAGCAGCTTTACTGCCGGGTAAATTGTCCACAATCTAAAAAGTTTCGATTTGAAGTCAATAAAAAAATCACTTGCGCTTTATGATGAAACTTATTAATTGTAGTTTTATCACGTTTTTAAACATATCTTATTGTTTGCCTAGCTTAGTACCTGTCTAAGTCTTTGTTTTTTCATATTAAAGAAAGCTGGAATTCAGATTTTTTATATTTAACAAAACTAAAATAGAGTGGAGCTAAATTACCCCAGTAACGACATACACCCTCAGGGTGGGTTAGCAAAAAGGACATATTATGAATAATTCCATACTGTTTATCATTATCTTTGTTGTTCTTATTGCAGCCGGATGGTATGCAAAAATCTATTTTACCCGTTTCATGCCTAAAAAGGACGAAAAAGACCTGTGGAAAAAACAGGCGCAAAACGTCAACAAACAACTGGAAGATGCGCTTACAAAAAAGAAAGAAGATGAGTATAAAAGCTTTCTTCACCCAAAGGTTTCTCGCTACCAACAGAAGCTGCCTCATCGTGTCGAAGGAATCAATGAGGTGATGAAATGGATCAAAAACGAGATGGAAATGCCAGCGGGTCCTACTAGTATCGTACAAGCTGGCGCCGAATTGTACGATGGCAAGACGGTCGTGCTAACTTTTAATTATATGACACAGACCAAGGTTGGCGACAAATTTACTGAAGGCGCTGGCAAGGTGACTCGCGTGTGGATTCATGGTCGAGATGGTTGGAAATTAGTGCACGAGCACGTTAGCTCCGGATAAGCATATCACTGGCAAACAGCTAATTGGAATGGTTGCAGAAATGAAATTAAAAAACATAAAAGTTTGACGTTCAATTTTCTCGAAAAAATATGAGACACATGACGATTCTCAATCGCCAGCAAACGGCGCTGCTGGTGATCGACATTCAGGATCGCGTTCACGCGGTCATGCGCTATCGCGAAGAGGTCGAGAGCAATGCGCAGAAGCTGATTCGCGGCTGCCAGCTTTTGCAGGTGCCGATTTTTTTGACCGAGCAATACCCCAAGGGGCTTGGCCATACGATCTCGTCGATTCGTTACGCTTTGCAAGCCGCCTTGCCGATTCAAAAGATGACGTTCAGTTGCTGCGGCAGTGATGAGCTGATGCTAGCTTTGCGAGAGAAGGGAATCCGGCAGGTGATTTTGGCGGGCATCGAAACGCACGTTTGCGTGCTGCAAACCGCGCTCGATCTTTTGGCCAACGATTTTCAGGTGCATGTAGCGCGCGACGCCGTTTCTTCACGGCGGGAGCTCGATCATCAAACGGCGTTGCAGCGCTTGACGCAAGCCGGCGCCATCATCACTACGGTGGAAATGGCGCTGTTCGAGCTGATGGTGCGCGCCAGCTCGGCCGAGTTTAAAGAGGTGTCCAAGCTGATCAAATAAATGAATGGATGACTGGAGTGATGGATCATTGGAGTAATGGAGTTATAAAGCTCCCAATACTCCATTAATCCAACACTCCATCACTCCAAGTGGGGTTAGGATCGCCGGCGGCGGCTGTCACGCTCGCGGCCCTTGTGGATGCTGCAATGGCTGTTGGGTTCGAAGCCGGCTTTGAAGACTTCATAAGTAACGCTCGGGCACTCGTCGTTGGCAAGTCTCTTGCTCGTCGTGCAAATCTCGGCGCGCACGATGCCCGGGGGCGGAATAAAATCTTCTTCCGGCAGTCCAAGCGAATCATGCACGGTTTTCATATACGGCGCCCAAATCGGCAGCGCCACCGCGGCGCCGGTCTCGCCTCTTTCGAATGACATATCCTGCCGATCGAAGCCGACCCAAACGCCGGTGGCCAATTGCGGCGTGAAGCCGATAAACCAGGCGTCGCGATAATCGTTCGTGGTGCCGGTTTTTCCCGCGGCGGGGCGATAAAATTGATGCCGTGAGCGCGCGCCGGCCCCGGTGCCGCGGCCATAATCCATCACCGAGCGCAGCATGTCAGCCATAATATAAGCCGTCTCTTTGCTCAAAACTTCTTTCCCGCTCGGCCGATTGTCTTCCAACACATTACCGTCTTTGTCTTCAACTTTTAATATCGCCAACGGCTCCATGCGCACGCCTTGATTGGCAAACGATGAAAACGCCGAGGTGATTTCGAGCGGGATGACTTCGCCAGCGCCGAGCGCGATGGCGTCATAAGGTGGAATGTTGGTCGTCAGCCCCATGCGATGGCAGTAGTCTACAATCACAGCGGGCCGGGTCACTTGTTGCACGAGACGAACGGTCGGCAAATTCAGCGAGCGCGCCAAAGCCTCGCGCAAGGTGACGTAACCGCTGATCGAATTGTCGTAATTGTGCGGCCGCCATTCTGTTCCATCAACCAGCTTCACCACCACCGGCTGATTGATCACCTCGTAAGTCGGCGAATAGCCGTTGTCGATGACCGCGGTGTAGACAAACGGCTTGAACGCCGAGCCGGGTTGGCGTTGCGCCTGCACCACGCGGTTGAATTTGTTCTCGTCGAAGTCGCGGCCGCCGACCATGGCGAGAATGCGCCCGGTGCGCGTTTCGATCGTCACCAGGGCGGCTTGTACCGGCCGCCGTTTGCTGAGCATGCCGTTCAACAGCGCCGAATCGGCCAACGCTTCCTTCAGGGTCATGCCGAGCGTGTCGAGCATGGCTTGGTCGAAAATTTTCAGGTGCTCTTTGTCGGCCAACAGGCGTTTATTGGCGCGCCGCTGCATTTCCTGCAGTTGCAGGGCCACGTATTTTTCAGCCAGTGCTTGCGCGCGTGTGTCCAACGAGGTGTAAATTTTGAGGCCGCGGGTCAACAACTCCTCGCCATATTTTTGCCACATCAGTTGCCGGACGTATTCGGTAAAATAGGGGGCAATGCCGTAGTGCTCGTTGGCCGGACGGTCGAGCACACCCAGAGGGATGGTTTTGTAGGTTTCGTAGTCACCCTTTTCGAGTTTGGCGGTGCGATACATATTGGCCATCACCAAGTTGCGGCGCGCCAGGCAGCCCGAGGGATTGCGGAGCGGTGAAAGCGTTTCCGGCCTCTGCACCATCGCCACCAACATGGCTGATTCGTGAGGCAGCAGTTGCTCGACATTTTTGCCGAAATACTTTTGCGATGCCATTTGCACGCCGTGCGTGCCGTGCCCAAGATAAACCTGGTTCAGATACATCTCTATAATTTCATCTTTGGTGTAAGTGCGCTCGATCTGAATGGCGGTCAGCAGCTCGCGGATTTTCCGCGTGATCGTCTTCTCGGTGGTGAAATAAAGGACGCGCGCGAGTTGTTGGGTGATCGTGCTGGCGCCCTGGCGTTTTTCCATATAGATGAGATCGATGGCAATCGCTTGCGTGAACCGCAAGGCATTGAAGCCCCAATGATGATAAAAATTGCGGTCTTCGGTTGCCAGCAAGGCGTCTTTCAAATGCTGCGGCATCCGCTCGAGCGGAACGTAGGAGCGCCGCTCTTCGAAAAACTCTTTGATGACGTTGCCATCGGCGGAATAAACTTTCGAGACCAGCTTGGGCCGATAGTCTTCGAGCTGGGTAAGCGAAGGCAAATCCTGGCTGAGCTGGTAGACGTAGATGAGTCCGGGAATGACGATCGCCGCCAACAGGACGCCGAAAATGGTCCAGGTGGTTTTGGATTTTAGCGTAACCGATGAAAAATTCATATCCTGATTCCTCGAAATATCTTTCCGGCCTGCGGTTGACTGAGACGGTTGTTGTGCTGGGCGGCGAAGCAGGCCGTTTTTGTCTTGATGGCGAAAATAGCGCTTCATGAAAATTTAAAACTATCCGAGCAGTTTGACCTCGGCTTTGTCGAAATCGACGATGAGTTGGGAACAGGCTTTTTCTAGAAACTTCATACCGATCAACTCGTCGCCCGGGATGATTTCCACTTTCACTCGCTTGCGTTTGATTTTAACCCATCCCTCGAAAACCGGCAAAACGATGGGCTTGTTGGTTGCCAACACGAACTTATCATAGCCAAGAAATTTGAGATTTAGTTTCGGAAGCATTGTATACGGTACGGCAATGTCACCAGCGAAACCTGTATCCACGATGAAGCGATGCTTGCTATTGGAAGAAAGTTTTAGATTCCCACTTCCATCAACCGTCGCAGACACAAGTGGCTCCTGATATTTGATCACTCCCTTGAAGATAATCATAGCTTATGGAATCCCCCTCGAAGCTTATATACTCCAGGATAACCAATGCGAATACAGTAAAACACTGCGTTTGGTGCTTTCTTTCTTCCTTTTTCAACGGCATCAATAGTATCTTTGCCGAGAAAATACGCGCCGCTATCCGGATCGATGGCGGCGATCATGCCCTTGTGTTTGGCCTCCAGCGCCTCAATTTTTTTAATGAGCGCTTTGGGCGGCTTTTTGAGAGGGGGAATTTCGCTCAAATTCATAATAGCCTCCTTACGGGGAGTGCATCGCGGACAGGAAAGTCCGCGCTCCCGTATATTAGAACGCCTGCACCGATGCTTTTGATTCCTGGCGAGGTGATGGCGTCGTTGCAAAGTACGGCTTCTGCTCCGGCCAGGTTAGCATTTGCGGTCCGCTTTCGTCGAATTGGCAATACGTAAAATGCTCCATCCAGTCGCCGAGGTTGATGAAAATTTTTTCGCCCACGGTTTCAAACAACGGTTTGTGGGTGTGGCCCATGATCACGACGTCGTGTCCCTCGGCGAATTTGGCTTCAGCGTAACTGCGGTAATCGCGCTCCCAGGTGTTGGGATTGTCTTTGACGGATCGGCTGGTGTGCGAGACAAGTTTCGCCAGGGGAATGCCGACATCCGGATGTATCCAGCGATAAAGCTCGACGTTGATCGGGTTCTTGAAGATGCGTTTCATCAACCTATAACCGCCGTCGTTTTTGGCCACGCCGTCGCCGTGGATAATATAACAATTGTAGCCGCACAAATCACGGATTACGTAATTTTCGTGCAGCGCCAATCCAACCTCGTGCCGCAAGAAATCGCCCATCCACAGATCATGATTGCCGGCCACATAATCTATCGGAACGCCCGCCGCGCGCAGCTCGTAAAGCTTGGCCAACACCGCAAAATTGCGGTTGGGAATGGCGTGGCGATATTCAAACCAAAAATCGAACAGATCGCCGACGATGAACAACCCGGCGCCGCGCGTTTTGGCGTGCTCGAGAAAATCCAGAACCCAGCGCTGGCGGAGCGCTTCGTCATCGCGGTTGGGCGCGCCCAGGTGCGCGTCGGAGAAAAAAAAGTACGCGGACATTGCAGACCAAACGACTGAATTCGCGCGGAATGCTCTTCCGTGGTGATTTTTAGCATAATTTATGGAAACGCGCCGTCAAATGCAAGTTTTCCTTTTCTCATTTGCTTTTTTGCCGTCCGTATGGTATATTAAACAAATTTAACTTTCGCCATTACAGAAGGTGAGGAGGAACATGCAAACCCTGCAGATTGACGGCATCGGCAAATCTTTCGGCAAGCTGGAGGCCGTAAAAGATTTGAGCCTGGCAGTGTCGCCAGGAACGATGTATGGCTTTCTCGGGCCGAACGGCGCCGGCAAGACCACGACGATCCGCATGATCATGGAAATCATTTTGCCGGATCACGGCCAAATTCTGATCAACAGCCGGCCAAACACCTCTCGGGAGGTTCTCGACCGCGTCGGCTACTTGCCGGAAGAGCGCGGCGTGTATCCTAAAATGAAAGTGATCGAAGCGCTGGAGTTCTTCGCCGAGCTTAAGGGCATGAAGAAGCGCGATCACGCCCCCAAAATCAACGCGTGGCTGGCGCGCTTCGGCATGGCGGAAGTGCGCGACAAAAAAATGAACGAGCTTTCCAAAGGCAACCAGCAGAAAATTCAATTTCTCACCACGGTGTTGCACTCACCCGATCTCATCATCCTCGACGAGCCGTTCATGGGGCTTGATCCGCTCAACGCCGACTTGATAAAGGACGTGATGTTGGAGCAAACGGGGCGCGGCGCGGCGATTGTCTTTTCCACCCATCAAATGGATTCGGCGGAAAAACTTTGCGACGCCATCTGCCTGATCAACAAGGGCCAAAAAGTTTTGGACGGCGAGGTGAAACGCATCAAACGCAACTTCGGCCATAACAACGTGATTTTGGCTTATGACGGCAAATCGGATTTTCTCAAGCAAAACGGCCTGGTGAAAGATTATAACGACTTCGGCAATTACGTCGAAGTGCACTTGCAGGAGGGCGCCAGCCCGCAAGCCCTGCTCGCCGCCGCCATGCAGCAAGCCGAGATTTCGCGCTTCGAGATCGTCGAGCCGTCATTGCACGAAATTTTCGTGGCGACGGTGAAAGAGAATTGAAATTTTATAGTAGTCCTGCCCCTTTGTGGGGCACTTTTGATCTTCGAACTTCTCACCTTCAATAGCCGCCCAATAAGGGGCGGGGACTACCTCTCATGCTGGCAAATGTTCACCGAGAAAAAACATGGACAAACTGCTCACCGTAATGCGCCGGGAGTTTCTCTCGCGCGTCAAAACCAAAGGTTTCATCATCGGCACGATTCTCACGCCGGTCTTTCTGATCGCGATGATGGTGGTGCCGGGCTTGCTCTTGTTTCTCAAATCGGACAAACCCAAACAAATTGCCGTCATCGATCAGACCGGCGCCATTTTGGATTCCTTGACGTCTACTTTGAGCGAGAAGAATAAAGCGGGTGAACGTCTCTACAGTTTTATCAAACATGAAACCCAGCCGGAAAAAATTGAGGAAGAGAAAAAAGCGTTGTCCGAGCGAGTCAACCGCGGCGAGCTGGATGGTTACATCATCATTCCGGCGTCAATCTATGAGGACGGCCAGGCCGCTTACCGCGGCAAAAGCGTGACCAATTTCCGCGACAATAGCCGCATCGCGAACGCTATCAGCCGCGCGGTAACGGCGCGCCGCATTCAACAGAGCGGCTTGGAGGCGAAACAGGTTCGTCAATTAGTCCGCCGCGTGAATTTGAAGACTTTTCGCATCGCCGCAGGCGGCAAAGAGGAGGAAGACCAGGGGCGCACGAAAACGGTGGTTTGGATTTTGGTGGCGTTCATTTATATGGCGATGCTCGTTTATGGCCAAATGGTGATGCGAAGCGTGATTGAAGAAAAAAGCTCGCGCGTGATCGAAGCGGTGATTTCTTCGGTCAAGCCCTTTCATTTGATGGCCGGCAAAATTTTCGGCATCGGCGCGCTCGGCTTGGCGCAATATTCGCTCTGGGCGCTCGTCATGGGGCTGCTGTCGCATTATGGCGTCAAGATCATGGGCCTATCCGCCTCCAAGCTGACCAACGCCAAGTTTGCCATGCCGTCGCTCCCACCGGAAATCCTCGTATTCTTCATCGTCTTTTTTGTGTTGGGCTATCTTCTTTTCGCCGCCATGTATGCCGGCCTCGGCGCCATGGTTAATTCCGACCAAGAGGCGCAACAACTGGTTTTCCCGCTGGTGATGCTGGTCATCATTCCTTTCTTGTGTACCTTTTATATTATCGGCAGTCCCAACAGCCAATTGTCAGTGATTCTCTCGCTCATTCCATTTTTTGCGCCCATCACCATGTTTGCGCGCATTGCGGCGCAAACGCCGCCGGCCTGGCAAATTGCGCTTTGCCTGACGTTGTTGGTGGCGACGATTTTTGGCACGATTTGGATCGTCGGCCGCATTTACCGCGTCGGCGTGTTGATGTATGGCAAGCGCCCGAATCTGCCGGAAGTGATCAAGTGGATCAAGTACGCCTGAAGCACTGGAGTGTTGGATTGATGGATTACTGGATTATTGGATTGATAAAATACTGCAAACCCCAACAATCCAATAATCCAACAATCCATCACTCCAAGATTTATTTAAGCAAGGAATAAACTCATGGATAAGATGTGGACGGTGTTGCGGCGGGAATATCTTTCGCGCGTCAAAACCAAGGGATTTATCATTGGAACGATTACCTTGCCGCTTTTTATGCTGGCCATGTTTGTCGTGCCGGTGTTGTTGGTGTTTCTTAAAACGGACGAGTCGAAGGACATCGTGGTGGTCGATCAAACCGGCGCCGTTTTTGATTCGCTCTACGCCGCATTGGATGAAACGAATGAGGCCGGAAAGCGGCTTTACAATTTTATCAAACAAGATGTCCTGGCCGCAGAGCTTGACACGGTTAAAGCCTCTTTGTCCGCGCGAGTGGATAGGGGCGGATTAGACGGTTATATCATCATCCCGGCTGCGGTTTTTGACAGTGCCGCGGCGGAATATTACGGCAAAAACGTGAGCAACGAGATCGAGAACGACGATTTTGAAGACGCCATCTCGGACATTGTGACGGCAATGCGCATCGAACGCAGCGGCTTGAACGCCGAGCAGGTCCATAAAATGGTTCGTCCGATCAACTTGAGCGTGAAAACCAGCGGCGAGGAGGAAAAGGATCCGGGCTTTACTTTTGTGATCGCCTATTTTCTCGGATTCTTCATCTATATCGCCATGTTCATTTACGGCGCCATCGTCATGCGCAGCGTGATCGAGGAGAAAGTCTCACGCGTCATCGAAGCGGTGATCTCCTCGTTGAAGCCGTTTCATCTTATGGCGGGAAAAATTTTCGGCGTCGGCGCCGTTGGGCTGACGCAATTTTTGATTTGGGCGCTGGCGATGGGCTTGCTTTCTCTTTATGGCTTGCAGCTTGCGGGGCTCTTCGTTTCCGACCCGTCGAAGGTTCAAAGTGTCGATCTCCCCAGTATCTCGCTGATGACTCTGGGGTTTTTCGTGCTCTTTTTCGTGCTCGGTTATTTTCTTTATTCGACTTTGTATGCCGGCGTCGGCGCGATGGTCAACTCCGAGCAGGAAGCGCAACAATTTCTGATTCCGGTCAGCTTGTTCATCGTGGTGCCGATTTTGATGATGACGTACATCATTACCAACCCCAGCAGTCAAACCTCGGTGATCATGTCTTTGATACCGTTTTTCGCGCCGATTATCATGCTGGCTCGCATCGTGGTGGAACCTCCGCCGTTCTGGCAAATCGCGCTCTCCATCCTGCTGATGGTCGCGGCGATTCTCGGCATGATTTGGGTGGTCGGCCGCATTTACCGCGTCGGCGTGTTGATGTACGGCAAGCGCCCGACCCTGCCGGAAATCATCAAATGGATTAGATACGCCTAGCGCGAAGATGGAGTAATGGAGCGATGGAGTATTGGATTGTTGGAGTGATGGATTAATGGGTTTCCAGCAATCCAACAATCCAGTACTCCAATACTCCAGCCAACCAACAATCCGACACCGACACCGTTTTTCATTTTGCGTGTGGAGATGCCTATGTAAAAAAACCCGTTGTGTTTTAGCGACAAATCTCAATAAACTTCAACGCTCATTGCAGCCCGCCGCGGGGCGGGGCGAATTTAATTCCTCAATCATTTCGATATTCCAAGCGGATGCGGTGACGAGCGTGAAATGCTGCAAATCCATTTACCCAGGAGGTCTCATGCGTAAACTCCGTATCGGCGTCGTCGATCTCGTCACCAAAGCGCCGACGCGCGCCTTATTCGCGCGCGTCATGCATGCCAATCTCGTGAGCATCATGCCCCAAGTCGTCGCCACGTGGTGTGAAGAAGAAGGTCATGACGTCACGTTCGTGTGTTACACCGGTTTTGAAAATCTGCTCGAGGAGTTGCCGGATGACGTCGATCTCGTTTTCATCGGCGCGTTCTCGCAAGCGGCGCAGCTCGCGTACGCGTTGAGCAATCTTTTCCGATCCAAAGGCGCCGTAACCGTGCTCGGCGGCCCGCACGCGCGCTGCTACCCGCAGGACGCGCAGAAGTACTTCGACTACGTGCTCGGCTTCACAGACAAGGCCTTGATCCGCGACGTCTTGCAAGACTGTTCGGCGCACCGCCCCGCCGGCGTTTACCTCGCGGCAAGCCAGCAGCCGCTCGCACTCCCCGGCGTGCGCGAGCGCTGGAGGTTCATCGAGCCGACGCTCCGCAAAGCACCCCTGATCAAAATCGTTCCGATGCTCGGCAGCTTGGGATGTCCATATACCTGCAGTTTTTGCATCGATGCGACGGTACCTTATCAGCCGCTGGATTTCGAGCAGATGAGGGGAGACCTGCGCTTTCTTTTGCAAAAGTTTCCGCGGCCACGCGTCGGCTGGCACGACCCGAACTTCGGGGTTCGCTTCGACGATTACATGGACGCGATCGAAGAGGCCGTTCCTGCGAACAGCATCGATTTTATTGCCGAGAGCAGTCTGTCCTTGCTGGCGGAGCCGCATCTCAAGCGCCTGCAGCGAAACGGCTTCAAAGCCATCCTGCCCGGCATCGAGTCGTGGTATGACCTCGGCAACAAATCCAAAAGTGGCGCGCTGAAGGGCATGGACAAAGTCCGGCAGGTCGCTGACCACGTCAATATGATTTTGCGGTACATCCCTTACATACAAACCAATTTCGTGCTCGGACTCGACGTGGACGAAGGGCCGGAACCTTTCGAGTTGACTAAACGATTTATAGATATGGCGCCCGGCGCGTTTCCCGGCTATTCTTTGCTCTCGGCGTTTGGTCAGGCTGCGCCGCTCAATCTTGAATATCAGAGCGCCGGCCGCGTCATACCCTTTCCCTTCCACTTTTTGAACAACAATCACGCCATGAACGTCAAGCCGAAGAACTATTCCTGGCCGGAATTTTACGACCATGTCGTCGATCTGACCACGTACACCTTTTCGTGGCGCGCGATCTACAACCGCTACAAAGCAATCGGCGATACGATTCCGCGTTGGATGAATGTCGTGCGGGGCGTATCGTCGGAAGGCTTTGGCCGGATCAAGTATCATAAACAGGTACGCCACCTGCTTGGCGCCGACCCGCAGTTCCGCAGCTATTTCGAACAGGGAACAGCCGAACTGCCACGGTTCTTTGCTGAACGGCTACGCAATGACCTGGGGGAAATGTGGGAATGGCTTCCGAAAGGGGCGTTGCACCACGATCCCAATGCCTATCTCAAATCACAGAACGGCCACGCACCAACCCCGGTCAGCGTTAGAGGCACAAGGATCTCGACAAATCCAAGCGCTGCGACCGCCGCCCCGATGTCCGGTTCAGCCGTCGCTGTTTCGGCATGAAGTGCTCTTTCGTGCTGCTTTAAAAAATGCGTCGCACCCGGCGGAGCCGATTTATTGGGCTCCGCCGGTTAAGGATTCAAAGACAGAAATGAAGTTGTTCGTGCCGCCGTCAATTGATCACGTGATTACTTAAAGCGGCAAAGCTTGAGAGAGTCGATGGAGTTGATAGATTTTGGTTTAAGCAATAAATGAGATTAATGGGGCAAGTCAAGCTGGCCATAAAAACCCACCTCAAATTACCACGCGGAAAATAACCTGGCCAATTTGCTGGACACAAAAGCAGAGATGAAAAACTTTTCATCTTGTTTTCACCCCGATTTCATGTTTCGGCTTTATCTTGAAAGCGTGTTTTAGCCAATCCTTCCGGCAGAATAATGGAGCCATATTATGCAAAAGAGCCTAAGAGTTGTCGAGCTTGAATGCAAGGAGCTCAAGAACAAACAAAAGATGACTCGAATCGGATATTCGGATGATCGGGAGATGGTTTGGTTTCGATGCCAGGGGTGCGGGATGAATCATGCTTTTCCATTCGCCACCATGATGCGCGACGGCCTCATCCCGCAGTCTAAAAAGAAAAAAACAGAAAATAATTCCGAACCACTCTCGACGGCGCCGGTCGAATATTCACCCTCCGGAGTCTATCAGGTTGGGCAGCGAATTCATCATGCCGTTTTGAACGACATCGGCAAGATTATCTCTGAAAACACCGCGAACGGCCACGGCAAAATCGTGGTGGCCTTTGAAAAGTCCGGAAAGAAAATTTTGGTACACGGCTTAACTACCAGCCTGGAAGAATATGTAAATCAGTAAAATTTTGCGGACAAGGTTTCCCATGACGGAAACAAGACTGAAAGAGAATCCGGCGCAACAGCCCTTGCGGGCGGCGAAGAACTTGCGAGAGCTTATTCAGCCGGCCATAGCAGGAATGTTGATCGATCGCTTCTTTCGGGGCGATGCGGAAAGCTATTTTCTGTTCCTCGAGATTCTGGACAGCGCCCAAACCTGGACGGAGGCGGTGGAGTTGATCGACGAGGAAGCCATCCGACGAGAGATTCACCCCTCGACGTTGCCGGCCATGAAACTCAAGCGCCTAATCAAGCGCAAATTTGGTGTTTAGCGATGCCGATCTACGAAAAGGAGGTGTTTGATGAAGCGTGTGTTGATCATCGAATCGGAAATCGTCCCGCCAACAAGTCTATGCGGCGTTAACGCCGGATTTGACGATCCTGGTTGATGACGCCAAGCGCTTGGTCGACAGGAACGCCAAAATACCAACACCAAATCTCTTCACTTCAGCTCGCAATGGCAAGTTGGGCCGTTACTGAGACATGACCACAGCTCAACTTTGGGCTTGCTTTCTTCAAGTAGAGATGTTAAATCTATGTAACCTGGTGAGTGAAACCATGCCAGTCCATGAATTGCTTTCAACCGCTGCACCAGAACTTGAATATCATTTGGAAGACAAGCCCATGCGCCTGTTGGTGGTTGAAGATGAAAAGAAAGTGGCGGCGTTCCTGCGCAAAGGTTTGGAGCAGGAAGCCTATACCGTCGAGGTCGCCGGCAACGGCAAGCGCGCGCTGGAGCTGGCACTGAGCGAGCCGTATGATCTGATCATTCTCGATCTGCTGCTGCCGGGTTTGGATGGCATCAGCGTTTTGCGGGAATTGCGGCGGCAGCACGTTTCGGCGCCGGTGCTCATTCTCACCGCCCGCAAGGAAGTGGATGATCGCGTCAGCGGCCTGGATGCCGGCGCTGATGATTATCTGGTCAAGCCGTTCGCTTTTGCAGAATTGTTGGCGCGGGTACGGGCCCTGTTGCGCCGCCAGGGCTCCGACCGCAGCGCGATTCTGCAAATAGCCGATCTCACCGTCGATCCGGTGACGCATCGGGTAACGCGCGGCGAGCGCGAGATCGAGCTGACGCCGCGCGAATATGCGGTGTTGGATTATCTCTTGCGCAATGCCGGCCGCGTGATGACGCGCACGCTCATTGCCGAGCACGTGTGGGATTATCATTTTGACAGCGACACCAATCTCATCGACGTGTACGTGAAACGCTTGCGCGAGAAATTGGAAGCCGGCGGCGAGAAACGGCTGCTGCACACCGTGCGCGGCATCGGTTACGTCATGCGCGAGGACGGGCGATGAAGGCGATCTCGTTGCGCGCGAAACTGACGCTGTGGTACTCGGCGCTGTTTGCGGTCACGGTGATCGCCTTTGCCTTCGCGGCGCAAGCGCTCCGCAGCCGCGCGCTGCTCAATCAATTCGACAACGAATTGCGCGACGAATTGCAGTGGGCGGAAATTCTGCTGACCACGATCAAAGTGGAGGCCTTGCTCACCGATGGCGAGGTGAAAGCCTCGTTGGTCACCCGAATTCGCGACGACATCGCCCAGCATTTTATGCTCAACCGCTCGACGCATTTGCTGGAGATTCGCGCGCGCAGCGGTCAGCTCATTTATCGCTCAGTTTCGCCTGATGACACACTGTCCCAACTCTTTGATGCGGAGGCACTGTTTGCTGATCCAACGACCGTGACTTACGGCAAGGATGATTTTCGCGTTTTGCAAAAGCAAACGCCGAAATATCTAATCAATTTGGCGGTGTCGCTGCGGCCACTTTACGACATTCAATGGCAGCTCGCGCGTACCTTTCTTTGGTTGGTACCGTTGGCGATGGCGGTAGCCGTCGGCGGCGGCTGGCTCCTGGCGAAATATTCGATGCGGCCGGTGACGCGCGTGATTCAAGCGGTGCGGCAAATCACCGCCACCAATTTGAGCCAACGCCTGCCAACCTATGCGGCGCAAGACGAAATCGGCGCGTTGGTGGAAACGGTGAATGATTTGATTGCGCGTATCGAACAGGGCGTCGGACGCCTCGAACAATTTTCGCAAAACGTGGCGCACGAGCTGCGCACGCCGCTAACCATCTTGCGCGGTGAAATGGAGCTGGCGCTTTCCGGCAACGCCGGCGCTCCCGAATTGCGCCGCATCATTGCCAGCGCAATGGAAGAGATCAGCCGCGCCGCCAAAATTGTCGAGAGCCTGCTTTTTCTCGCGCACGTGGATGCCGGCAAGATGGAAACGAAAAAAGAGCGCGTCGCACTTGACCTCCTGGCTGCCGAGGTATTTGAAGATGCGCAAGCGCTCGCAGAAGGTCGCCCGCTGCATCTGACGCTGACGGCGCCGGAGCAGGTGGTGGTGGCCGGCGATGCGAGCCGCTTGCGCCGGCTGTTGTTGAATTTGGTGGAGAACGCCATCAAATATACGCCCGAAGGTAAGGTGGAAATTGCCGTGCAGCGCGCCGACGCGCAGGCGATCATCACCGTGAGCGACACCGGCATCGGTATTGCGCCGGAGCATCTCGAACACATTTTCGAACGCTTTTATCGTATTGATCCCGACCGCAGCCGCGAAACCGGCGGCAGTGGCTTGGGGCTTTCCATCTGCGCGGCGATTGCCCACGCGCATGGCGGCGAGATTCACGTTGTCAGCGCGGTAGGCAAAGGCAGTACATTTGAAGTGAAACTGCCGTTGGCAGAAAGTCGAAAAGAAGTTTAAGCCGGCTTCCATTTATCCTCCCAGGCGGATTGCAGATATAATCGCTGATCTGTCGCCCCGCAGAAAAGCGTCTCTGCAATCCGCATTTTGAAAATTAATAGGCTCCGATAGGTCGGGGTTTTATGCTGGCATAACCAACGGCGCTTGGATTTTCAAAGCGTCTAATCAAAACGAGTGAACTCAATTTGGAGATTGTCTATGGCTATACTAAGTGCTACCCAATTGCTCGAGCAATGGGTGATGACTTTCAATCGTGGCGATGTTGAGGGCGCACAAAAATTGTATGCTCCGACTGCGGTGCAGGAAGAAATTGGCACCGGTCGCAAATTGAAAAAGGAAGAAATTCCGGCGGTGTTTCAGGGTTGGCGCAACGCTTTTCCCGATGCTGCCGGTAAAGTCACCCGCGTCATCGCCAGCCGCAACGAGATTTTTGCCGCGCTGCCGCTTGAAATGGGGACCAACCCAACGGTTTTGGGGTTGCGGCCATTTCTCAAAGTAAAAAGTAGCAGGCGCGTTTTTACCATCGGCATATTGCTGGTCATGTTGATTTGGCTGATCAAGACGCTCGTTTAAATCTTTTGAAAAGATGAAAATTTTTTTATCTGGCTTTCATTCCAAATTCATTTTTGCACTTCATATTTCTTGCAGGTACTTTGACGAATAAACGACATCATCGGCGATGCAACGGAAACCGTCGCGGGTGATGCCATTGCAGCAGAAAATGATCTAACAACTTCGCCTAAACAGCACATTGTAGGACGGTGTCTGTAGGATGCGCACTATTTCTGAGCTCTCGCGAGGGCTGCTCGTCAGAGACTCTTCGCCGGCAAAGGATACGCCGGAACAGCGGAGATCAAAAGCCCGCCCTCGATTTGCCGCACGGGTCACGATTTTCCTTCGATTTTGTTCAACAAAAGCCCGAGCGCTCAGTGCTAATATTCGGCGCGGAGCAATTGCCTTTTTAACGTGGGCGCGTCACCTTCTCCGTCAGCTCTTGCCCAAGCTGGATAAAGCGGTGGATGTTTTTGGCGATCACAGTTTCGCACTGGCTAAATCAAGCTGGGCGCTGCTGCGCAAAATCTTTGCCTTCATCAGGCGGTTGCCGCGGCCAGTAGTGATCGCAATTGCCGTTTTGCTTTTTGTCGCAGTCGTGATTTTGGAGCTGCGTACTTCCTGGTTCGAGGCTCACTACTTGGCCAGCGCCGCGCGCAAGCTGACCTACCAAGTGGAACCAGGGCCAAGCCCAGCGATTCGCTTTCCCAGAACCGGCCCTTATGACGAGCGCCTCGGTTATACGCGCCTGCCGGATTTCATGGCTAAATTACACGCCAAAGGATACGCGGTTACAGCGCAAGCCCGCTTTGCTCCGCCGCTGCTCACGCTGATTGATATGGGTTTCTTTCCGATCTATCGCGAAAAAAGCCAGGCGCAGCTTGACATTTTGGGGCAGAATGACGAGCGTCTCTTTGTCTTTCAGAGTCCGCAGCGCGTCTATCCTGCGTATGATTCCATTCCAGATCTCGTCGTCAAGACTTTGCTCTTTATCGAAGATCAGGAACTGCTGGATGACCGCCATCGCTATCGCAATCCGGCCATCGAATGGGATCGTCTGGGCAAGGCGACGTTCGATCAAAGCCGGAAGCTCGTGGATTGGGATTATCAGGCCGGCGGCGGCAGCACGCTGGCCATCCAGATTGAAAAATTCCGTCATTCGCCGGAGGGACGAACGGTGGGTGCGCGCGAGAAATTTCGCCAAATCGTTTCTGCTTCCTATCGCGCTTATCTCGATGGCGCGGAGACGCTCCAGGCCCGGCGCCAAATCGTTCTCGATTACATCAACTCGGTACCGTTGGCTGCCGTACCTGGTTACGGCGAAGTCAATGGCTTGCCGGATGGCTTGTGGGCGTGGTACGGCGTTGATTTTGAGACAGTCAATCGTCTGCTCCAAAACGGCTCGCCCCTCGGCAATGAAGAGTGGGCGCGCGCGTACCGCCAGGTGTTGAGCTTGTTTCTCGCGCAACGCCGGCCCGATTACTATCTGCGCGAAAATCCCCAGGCGCTCACCTCGCTTACCGATGCTTACCTGCATTTATTGGCACAAGCCGGCATCATCTCAGCGCCAATGCGCGAAGCCGTGCTGAAAACCCAATTGGAGTTGCGTCGAACCGCGCCGCCAATCTCTGAAATTTCTTTCACGCAACACAAAGCCACCAATGCCATTCGCGCTGATCTGCTTAGGCTTTTGGAATTGCCTAGCTTGTACGAGGTGGATCGTCTGGATTTGACGGTGAAAAGCACGCTGCACCGCCAGACGCAGAAAGAAGTTTCGAGTTTTTTGCAACAACTGCGCGATGCGACACAAGTGCACGGGGCGGGGCTGCAAGGTGACCATCTGTTGAATGGACGCGACCCCTCGGCCATCGTTTGCAGCGTGACGCTTTACGAGGCCGGACGGAACGCCAACTACCTCCGCGTGCAAGCCGATAACTTTGACCAGCCATTGGATATTAATGAAGGCGTCAAGCTCGAGCTGGGATCGACCGCCAAGCTGCGCACGCTGATTACTTATTTGGAGATCGTTGCGGATTTGCACAAAAGCTACGTGAGTTTTTCGCCGGCACAATTGCGCAAAACTCGCGTCCCCGCTGCCGACCATTTGAGCCAATGGGCGCTGCAGTATCTGGCGACGACGAAGGACAGTAGCTTGTCCGCGATATTGGACGCCGCCATGAATCGCCGCTATGCCGCCAGTCCGGCAGAGGCGTTCTTCACCGGCGGCGGCCTGCATACTTTTGAAAATTTCAACCGCCAGGACAATGGCCGCGTCCTGCCGGTACGCGAGGCGTTTCACCACTCCGTCAATCTGGTCTTCATTCGACTCATGCGCGACATCGTCAATTACTACATGTTTCAAGACTCGGCTGCCACCGCGCAGCTTCTGCAAAACGGCCAAGACCCCAATCGCAAGGCTTACCTGGCGCGGTTCGCGGATTACGAAGGCCGCAAGTTCGTGTCGCGTTTTTATCGCAAATATCGCGGCAAGCACGCGGACGAGGCGATGGAAGTGCTGCTGCAAAGCGTTTCGCCGACACCGGTTCGCCTGGCTACGATTTATCGCTCCGTTGAGCCGAATGGGGATACTACCGCGTTCGCCGCGTTCATGCAACATCGCCTGCCCAATGTGAAATTTTCGGACGAGCAAATCCGCCAACTCTATGCGAGCTATTCTCCGGCGGCCTACAGTCTGGCCGACCGCGGTGTTTTGGCGCACGTTCATCCGTTGGAGCTGTGGACGGTGGCCTATCTGCGCCACCATCCACAGGCTGGCCTCACCGAAGTCATCAATGCCGGGGCCGAAGTGCGGCAGGAGGTGTACGCGTGGCTATTCAATACCCAACAAAAGAATACGCAAGATAATCGCATTCGGACGATGCTTGAGATCGAAGCGTTTGAGGAGATTCACCGCGCCTGGCAGCGTCTCGGTTATCCGTTTGAAGCGTTGGTGCCGTCCTATGCGACGGCCATTGGCAGCTCGGCGGACCGGCCTGCCGCGCTCGCGGAGCTGATGGGCATTCTCCTCAACGATGGCATTCGCCAACCCACGTTGCGAATTCGACAATTGCGTTTCGCCACAGGCACGCCTTACGAGACGATTTTGCAGCCGGAGCTGAAAGCAGGGGAACAGGTTTTGTTGCCGGAAATTGCGCGGCTGGTGCGGCAGGAATTGATCGGCGTGGTGGAGCAAGGCACGGCGCAGCGGGTGCGGAGCGCGTTCCAATTGCCGGATGGCCGCACGCTCGCCGTGGGTGGGAAAACCGGCACTGGCGACAATCGCTATGAGATTTACCGTCCCGAAACCCAATCCAAATCCTGGCTGGAAAATCGCACCGCCACGTTTGTTTTCTTTGTCGGCGATCATTTCTTTGGCACGCTGACGGTGTACGTGCCCGGAGCCGAAGCACGCCATTTCAGCTTCACCAGCGCGCTGCCGGTGCAGCTCCTCAAAATTCTCGCCCCCAAGCTCATGCCAATGGTGAGCGCCGAATGAAAATTTTTTCATTTTGCTTTCACCAAAAATTCATTTTGCGGCGGTAAAATAACTGTTTGAGCAAAAAAACTTGCTAAACAGATCGAATTAGAAAAACGAAAACCCAGCCATGATTCCCCGTTCATCTTGAAGAAAATCGGGGCCGACGGAAAATCCGCCGAAAAAAATCTTGCAAATTATGAATTGAATGAGTATAATTTTATGTTGTTGAAAATGTTATATCGTACCAATTTGGAGTAACAGGATGCAACTCAGCGTGAGGGATGCAGCGCAGTTGCTGCACGTCTCAGAAAAAACCGTTTACCGCTGGATTCATAAAGAAGATTTGCCGCATCATCGTGTCAACGAGCAGTATCGCTTCAACCGAGTAGAACTACTGCAGTGGGCCACTGAGAACCGCCGCAAAGTCGCGGCTGATATTTTTCAAGAACCGGAAAACGGCAACGGGACTCCCCTGAAACTTTCCGACGCCATTCTCAACGGCGGAATTTTTTACCGCCTCTCCGGCAACGATAAAAAATCCGTGCTCGAAGCCGTGGTCGAAACCATGCCGCTGCCGCACGAAGTGGATCGCGAGTTTCTCTTGCACGTCATGTTGGCGCGCGAAGAGCTTGGCTCCACCGGCATCGGTGACGGCATTGCGATTCCGCACGCGCGCAATCCCATCGTTTTGCACGTCAAAAAGCCGAGCGTCTCGCTCTGCTTTTTGGAGAAACCCATCGACTTTCAGGCGTTGGACGGCAAGCCGGTGTCGATTTTGTTTACCCTGCTCAGCCCCAGCGTGAGGGTGCACCTCAATCTGCTGGCGAAATTATCTTACGCCTTGCGTGATGAAAAACTGTTGGCATTGCTCAAAGCGCCTGGCAGCTCCGAGGAAATTCTCGCCGAAATTCGCCGTATCGAAGACGCTCTGCCGCAGCCGCAAGCGACCCGCGCGGAAGGAGCGCTGTCCGAATGACAATTTTTCTCGGTGCGCTCGCCATCATGGTGGTTGGCGGCGTCATGGCGTTATTTTTCCAACGCCAACCTCGCAGCGCTTTGACGATTGGTTTTGGCAGCGCCGCACTCGGATGTATCGCCGGCTTGTTTCCGGCAATACAAACGCTCTTCGACGGCGAGGTGCTCATGTTTCGCCAGCCGTGGCGCGTGCCTTACGGCGAGCTTTTCTTGCAAGTGGACGCGCTGTCGGCGTTTTTCCTGCTCGCCATTTTCGGCCTCGCGTTCTTTGCTGCAATATACGGCCACGAATATTTGCAAGCATATCAGGAACGCAAACGCCTCGGCGCCGCGCTCTTCTTTTTTAACCTGCTCATTGCGGCCATGGCAATCGTGGTGACGGCGCGCAACGGCATGCTTTTTCTCGTGGCGTGGGAAGTCATGTCCCTGGCCTCATATTTTTTGGTGAGCTTCGAGCACGAGCGTCCCGAAGTGCGCGCCGCCGGCTTTACCTACTTGGTCGCCACCCACCTCGGCACCGCATTTCTCTTGGCCATGTTCGTTTTGGCGGCACGCGAGACTGGCTCGATGAGCTTCGATCTATTCCACCAGCTTGCCGCGCTCTCGCCCGCCACTGCCGGCGCATTGTTTGTTTTGGCCATCATCGGCTTTGGCACCAAAGCCGGTTTCGTGCCGTTCCATGTTTGGCTGCCGGAAGCGCATCCCGCCGCACCCAGCCACGTTTCCGCGCTGATGTCCGGCGTCATGATCAAAACCGGCATCTACGGCATTCTGCGGATGCTGACTTTTCTCGGCCCGCCGCCGGCGTGGTGGGGCGTCGTGCTTTTGGTGATCGGCGCGGTCTCCGGCATTCTGGGCGTCATCTTTGCACTGGCGCAGCACGATCTCAAGCGCCTGTTGGCGTATCACAGCGTGGAGAATATCGGCATTATCGCCCTCGGCATGGGGGTGGGCTTGCTCGGGCAAACAACGGAGCAGCCGCTTGTGAGTGTTGCCGGTTACGCGGGCGCGTTGTTTCACGTGCTCAATCACGCCATGTTCAAAGGCTTGCTCTTTTTCGGCGCGGGTTCGGTCTTGCACGCGACTTCGACGCGCGACATGGATCATCTCGGCGGCTTGTTGAAGCACATGCCACGCACGGGTATCACCTTTTTGATCGGCGCGGTGGCGATTAGTGGCTTGCCGCCGCTCAACGGCTTCGCCAGCGAATGGCTGATTTACAACGGCATGTTGCGTGGCGGCTTGCTCATCAATGGAACCAAAGATTTGCTTTTGGTTTTCTCCGCCGTCGCTCTCGCTTTCATCGGCGGTCTGGCGCTGGCCTGTTTCACCAAAGCCTTTGGCATCGTCTTTCTCGGCGAGCCGCGCAGCGGCCACGCGCAGCACGCACACGAAGCCGGCTGGCGCATGCGTCTTGCGATGACCGCGCTCGCGGCCGGCTGCGTGATTTTCGGTCTCCTCCCGATGTCAGCCATGTTTTTGGTTTTGCCGGCCGTGCGCTTGCTGGCGTCATTTCCCGAAGATGTGCTAACACCGTTGTTGCAGCCTTTGTGGTACATCAGCCTCGGCGCGGCAGGCATAGTCGCGGGCATTCTCTTTTTCGTTTGGCTGCGTCGCGCCATCCTCCGCCGCCGTGCCGTCTCCACTACCGTCACGTGGGGTTGTGGCTATGCTCTTCCCACCGCGCGCATGCAATACACCTCATCTTCGTTTGCGCAGCCGGTGGTACAATTTCTCACCACGGTTTTGCGCCCACAGGAAAAAATCGAACGGCTGGCGGGATATTTTCCCCCGCCGCGTGGAGCCACTTTTGCGACGGCAGCAGCCGATTTCGCGAAGCACCTTTTTTATCAACCCGTATTTGTCAAGATCAAAAATCTCACCCATCGTCTGCACTGGCTGCAGCACGGGCGCGTTCATCTTTATCTGCTTTATATTTTTCTCACGTTGATCGCGCTCTTGCTGTGGAAAGGAGGCGTGCTAAGATGAACACCCGCATCGTGGCCTGGTTCTTCGTTCTGCTCGCGCTGCTTGTGGCGCCTTTGCTGTTGGGAATCATCAATAAGACCAAAGCGCTGTTCGCCGGACGCCGCGGCGCGCCGTTGTTGCAACCGTATTATGACGTAATCAAGCTCCTGGGCAAGGGCGCGGTTTACAGCCAGAGCACCACGTTTCTTTTCCGCGCCGGCCCCATCATCTCGCTTGTCTCTATTATCATTGCCCTGCTGCTGCTCCCGCTTGGCGGAAAAACTGCCGCGCTGGCATTTACCGGCGATCTGATTCTCTTTGCGTACGTGCTCGGCTTGGTACGCTTTTTTACCGTAACGGCAGCATTGGATACGGCTTCGAGCTTCGAAGGCATGGGCGCCAGCCGCGAGGTGTTCTTTTCCGCGTTCGCCGAGCCGGCGTTGTTTTGCGGTCTCATCGTTTTGGCCAAAAGCACCGGCGCGTTATCGCTGAGCGAAATGCTCGGCCCGGCTCTCGCGCCGGTTTGGAAAGTGAACGCCGCGCCGCTGGTTCTGATCGTGCTCAGCTTGTTGGCGATTTTACTGGCGGAAAACTCGCGCATTCCCGTGGACGATCCCAACACGCACCTCGAGCTCACCATGATTCACGAAGTGATGGTGCTCGACCACAGCGGCCCGGATTTCGCTTTCGTGCAATACGGCGCCGCGCTGAAATTGCTGCTCTCCGAAGCCCTGCTCGTGCGCATACTCATGCCGGTTGCCAGCGACAATTTGTATGTGGCCACGGGAGTTTTTCTCGCGGGCCTGGCGGGAATCTCCATTCTCGTCGGTGTCGTCGAATCCGTCATGGCGAGATTGCGCTTGCTCGTCGTGTCGCGATTTTTAGTGGCGGCAACGATTATCGCGGCGTTTGCGATTGCGTTAGTTGTAAAATGACGGGCTTTCTTATACAACCAAATTCAGAAAAAATTCTAAAAATTTTATGCCACCAACTGATAGATGAAGACCAACGGATAATCCCGCCACAGCGGGACCAACGGTTTAATCAATTTACCGTAATGATCCAGCGAAGCCCACGGCCGTAGGCTTTGCTTTAAATCTTACAGGCGCAGCCGACGAAAAATAATTTTCCCAACTGATAGAAACAACGCAACGGATGAAAAAATTATATCCGTTGCGTTGTTTCAATCCGTTGGCCAGTTTTATCCGTTGGGTAATTTCTTTAAAACCCAAAACCGCCCCTGAAGGGACTACTACAAACGAAATAAACATGCAAGCGCTCAACACCATTCTCATCGGCATCATTCTGATCGACTTTTTTCTGTTGGCCACCGGCCGCCTCTCCGCCTTCATCAACGCGACGGCGTTGCAGGGGGCAGTGCTCGGCGTCGCGATTCTCCTAATTGCCGGCACCTTGTCTTCGTGGCATACCGTGTTGTTGGCCGGCGGCATGGTGGGATTGAAAGGCTTTATTATTCCGCGATTGCTCTTTCGCGCCATTCGTCAGGCGAAAATCCGCCGCGAGGTCGAGCCGCTCATCGGTTTCACGGCCTCGCTGCTCATCGGCATTCTCATCGTGTTCTTCGCCTTCTGGCTGGCGGCGCGATTGCCTTTGCCCATGCCGACGCCGGCGCCATTGCTCGTTCCGGCCGCTTTCACGACGTTGATGATTGGCCTGCTGATCATCGTCAGCCGCACCAAAGCCTTGACGCAAGTGGTCGGCTATCTCGTCATGGAAAACGGCATCTTCCTTTTTGGACTCGCCCTCGCCGAAGGCATGCCCCTTCTCGTCGAGCTTGGCATCTTGCTGGACGTGTTCGTCGCCGTGTTCGTGATGGGCATCGCCATCTATCACATCAATCACGCCTTCGATGACATCGATGCGGAGAAGATGACGATGTTGCGGGGGTGAAAAAACTTTGGAGTGATGGATTGATGGAGTGATGGATTGATGGAGTGATGGATTACTGGAGTATTGGAGACGCATCAATCCATTAATCCAACGATCCAAAAATCCAGTAATCCAACCATTTTGTGAATTTATGTTGCTAATTGCATTGGTGCTCACGCCGATGGTTGCGGCGGCAATGGCTTTTTTGCTGCGCTCACGGTCGTTGGGCCGGATCTTGTTGATTGGAACCGCTGTTGTGCACGCCGCGCTCGTTGCCGCGTGCTGGTGGCAAAATCCCGCGCCGGATTTCAGCGGCTGGCTGATGCTTGATGCGTTGGGGCTGGTGTTCCTGAGCATCACCAGCGCGCTCTTTTTGTTGGTGGCGATTTACACGCTCGGCTATTTGCGCGAAGAGACGCACGGTAATCAAGGCGTCTTCATTGCCTCGTTGCTCTTTTTTCTCGCCGCGATGACACTGGTCACCATCAGCCATCACATCGGCCTGCTGTGGGTCGCCATCGAGGCCACCACTTTGGCCAGCGCGCCGCTGATTTATTTTCATCGCTCACCCCGCTCTCTTGAAGCGATGTGGAAATACCTGCTCATCTGCTCGGTCGGCATCGGCCTGGCCTTGCTCGGCACGCTGTTTCTCGGCGTCGCCGCGACTGATGCCAGCCATGAAAGCATACCGATCGTCCTGAATAGTCTGGTGGAGCAGGCGAGCCGGTTACATTTAAATTGGCTCAAGCTCGCCTTCATTTTTCTGCTCATCGGCTACGGCACAAAAATGGGGCTGGTGCCATTGCACACCTGGCTGCCGGACGCCCACAGTGAAGCGCCTTCACCGGCCTCGGCGTTGCTCTCCGGCGCGCTGCTCAACTGCGCGTTTCTCGGCGTGTTGCGCTTCTATCAAATTTGCATGGCTGCCGGCATTGCCGAGTTTGTCCAACAATTGTTGGTGTTGTTCGGATTGTTGTCGCTCGGCGTCGCTGCGGCTTTCATCGTCGGCCAGAGCGATTTCAAGCGCATGCTGGCGTATTCGAGCGTCGAGCACATCGGCATTCTTTCGCTCGGCGCCGGCCTTGGTGGCGCCGGTGTTTATGGCGCCATGCTGCACGCCGTCAATCATTCCGTCACCAAAGGCCTGCTGTTTTTGGTGGCGGGTAATCTTCTGCTTTTTTATCGCAGCAAAATGATCAACGATGTGCAGGGCGTGCTCCGGCATTTGCCGATCACCGGCATTTTGCTGCTGGCGGGATTTCTCGCCATCACCGGCTCGCCGCCCTTTGGCCTGTTCCTGAGCGAACTCACGATTTTAAAATCCGCGTTCGATGGCGGCCACACATTGGCCGCGGCGCTTTATCTGCTCTTTCTCGCCGTCGCGTTTATCGGCATGGCCGCCGCGGTGATCAAAATGGCCCTCGGTGAGGCCCGCGCTCCTGAAACCTCGGCAAAACCGCGCGAGTCGTTCTTGCTGATTTTTTCACCGATAACGCTCGCGGGAATCGTGCTGCTGTTGGGCCTCTATATTCCGGCGCCGCTCGAGGCCCTTCTCCGCCGCGCCGCCGAAATTTTGGGAGGTGGCTTGTGAACGAAAAGCATTATGCCCAAATTCGCAACGGCCAGGCCATTAGCGTCGCGCAAATGCCGGCTTTGCCGATTGAAATTTTTCGCCAAGCCATTTTGGCCGCCGTGCAAGAAGGTTGCCGGCTGGCCGCCTATTTTGGCGCCGCGCCCTCGTCAAAGCAGGTGAAAATTTTTGCTGTACTGGCGAACGACATCAATAACGAGCTTTTCGTGCTGTCGACGCCTGTTGGCGAATCTTATCCCGCACTAACGCCGGATTGCCCGCAGGCACATCTCTTCGAGCGCGAGCTGGCGGAGAATTTCGGCGTGCGACCGGAAGGGCATCCGTGGCTGAAGCCGGTGCGCTATCACCAATCCTATCGCAGCGGCCATACCTTATGGCCCGAAGTTGAAAACAAAGTCATCCCAGGCGACTATCCTTTTTTCCAGCTCGAGGGCGAAGAAGTCCACGAAGTGGCCGTCGGCCCGATTCACGCGGGGATTATCGAGCCTGGACATTTTCGTTTTCAATGCCACGGCGAAAAAGTTTTTCATTTGGAAATTCAACTCGGCTATCAACACCGCGGCGTCGAGCCGGCGATGAGAGGCGGGCCGAGTAAGCGGTCTCTCGTGCTCGCGGAATCCATCGCCGGTGACACGGTGATCGGCCATGCTTCGGCGTATTGCCAGGCGGTGGAAGCGTTGGCCGCCTGCCACATTTCACCCCGCGCTCAAGCGCTGCGGGCGATAGCGTTGGAGTTGGAGCGCACCGCCAACCACGTCGGCGATCTCGGCGCGCTTGCCAATGATGTCGGCTTTTTGCCCGGCGCTTCCTATTTCGGACGCGCGCGGGGTGACATACTCAACTTGTCCGGCGTGCTGTGCGGCAATCGTTATGGCCGCGGTATGTTGCGGCCCGGCGGCGTGCATTTTGATTTGCCGCCGGAAATAGAAAACGATTTTTTGCGCCGATTGGAGCGCGCTGACAAGCAGCTCACCGAGATAGCCGTGATGCTTTTTGAAAAGCCGTCAGTGCTCTCTCGTTTTGAAAATACCGGCCCAGTGAACGCCAATGATGCCAAAGCTCTTGGCTTGGTCGGTCCGGCAGCGCGCGCCTGCGGGTTGGAAATTGACGTACGCCACGATCATCCGCATGGCATTTATCGCGTCGCGCATATTCCAGTGGCGCGCGGCGAAACCGGCGACGTGCATGCCCGCGCGTTGGTGCGTTGGCTCGAAGTGCAGCGCTCGCTCGAGTTTCTCCAATCGCAAATTCGCGATCTGCCGGAAGGCCAATTGCACAAAGAATGCGGAACGATGCGGCCCGAGCATTTCGTCGTGAGCATGGTCGAAGGCTGGCGCGGGGAAATCGTGCACATGGCACAAACCGATGCCGCCGGCAAATTTTCACATTACAAAATTATCGATCCCTCGTTTCACAATTGGACCGGCCTGGCGATGGCCTTGCGCAATCAACAGATTTCGGATTTTCCATTGTGCAATAAGAGTTTCAATTTGTCGTATGCAGGACATGATCTGTAGGAAGTTTGCCAGTTGGCCGGTTTGCCAGTTGGCCTGTTGATCAGTCGAGTGTTTTTAAAATTTTACGTTTTTCGCCTTACGTCTTACACATGCTAAAAGTTCTTCAAACCCGAATCCACCAACCCTCGATAAAACGTTTCCCTCAGAACGATGTCGAATGGCCCGAGCGCTTTCGGGGGCGTCCGACTATTGATGCCACCAAATGCCCGGACGGCTGCCGTGCGTGCGCCGATGCTTGCCCGACGGATGCGATTATTTTTAATGGCAAAGCAACGATCGATCTCGGTCGCTGCTTGTTCTGCCAGGAATGTGTGGCAGCCTGTCCCGAAGGCGCGATTCAATATACCAAAGATTATCGTCTTTCCACTCGTGCGCGCCAGGATTTGATTTTGCACGACAACGAAATGAAATTGGCGCAAGCGCTCGACGAAAAAATGCGCCAACTCTTCGGCCGCTCGCTGAAGCTGCGCTCAGTTACCGCCGGAAGCTGCAATGGCTGCGACCTCGAGCTGCAAGCGCTGAATAATGTCGTTTTTGATATGCTGCGCTTCGGCATCGACATCGTTGCATCGCCGCGCCACGCCGACGGCCTGATCGTCACCGGCCCGGTGAGCCATAACATGGCGTTTGCGTTGCGCGAGGCTTACGCGGCAGTTCCGGAGCCGAAAATCGTCATCGCTGTTGGCGCCTGCGCTCTCAGCGGCGGCCCATTCCGCGATTTGCCGGAAGTCCACAACGGCGTTGATGCCTTTCTGCCGGTTGATCTTTACATCGCCGGCTGCCCCCCGCATCCGATAACGATATTGGATGGTTTGTTGCGGCTATTGGGGAAGCTGGCAAAAAGCTGAAATGGCCACCAGAATAAAGTTTTAGTGCTCTCTGGCGTTCACGCGCTATCGCTTTATGCCATGCAGTAAGCAGGCTTCCTCGAAAAAATTGGCGAAGAGAACGTTCGCGGCCATTTTACGGCAATATCGACGATGCTTTGAATCATGCCCGCGCCATTCTTGGGCTGCCGCCGGTGGAGTGGTCGGAGTCGTTTGTCCCAACCGTGGCGCGGGAGATGAATAAAAACTTGATTGAACAGAGTTAAATATGCGGCGGTATCAAGCTTGAGGCATGATGCGGGTGTCGGTCTTCGATTCGTGGGGTAGAAGAGGAATCTCGATAATAGGCTCTTTTTTAACAATATCGTGAAGCTGATAACGCTCCATCAGTTGACGCCAATTGGCTTCGCTTAGCTTGCCGCCATTGATAAGGATACGACAGTAGTGCCATAAACTGCGATAATAGCTGACAAACAAATCAGCCGCGGCTTTCGAGTTCATATAAATGCGATGATCGTTGAAATGGTCTTCACCGAGGTTGAGTAGAAAGATGGTTCGTCGGTCGATGATTTGCACGCTGACGGGGGAAATAAAGCGTTCATCATCATATTCGATGTAGGCCAAGCTCATTTGAAAGCGTCCGTGGAACTCCTGCACCATGTCGTGTATCCACTTCGCAGTTGCTGGCGTGGCCCGGACAATGCGTGTGATCTTGAGGTCGGGTCGCTGCTCAATGATGTTTTGCAATTGTTCGAGATATTGAATTTTTTCAGCGATTGAGGTGTGGTTAGGCGCATGCGCAGAAAGGTAGGTGATCAGCAGCTCATTGTCGGCTTTGTTCATGCTGTCTTTCAAGCGCACATAAAATTCGCGCTCGTCAATGACTTCAACTCGCTCCTGATTCCTGATCAAGTTGATCAGAATATTTGAATATTGCTCGAAAGAGTGGTGCCGTTGTTCGGTAAAGTTCACAAACGCCTCATGACGCTGCTCGGTGAAATTCAGATAGATGCTGATCGCGAACAGATTCAACGAGGCAATGACGCCGATGATCGTGGTGGAATACTCGGCAATGAAGCGCTTGTCGGCATCCGGATAGACGTCGAGCCAGATAGAAATGACCAGGGTAAGAATCGAAAAAAGCTGAAAAGTATAAACCAAATACTTGGTGCTACCCATGGTCTTGGGAGCTATAGGGGAAAGGTTGAGAATCATGGTGGACCTCCTGAAGCATGATGCTATAGAGTTCCATATTGATTCCCGGATGATAGGGCTCGTGCAACAAGCCCTCGCGCGCGAAGTGGTGGGCGAGAAGAACGTCCTTGAGCTGCGTATCCAGTTCGGGAACTATGGCATACACTTTCCGGCGGCCGAGTTGGCGCAGCCGGGCAACAGCGTCTTTTATAATCTTGTCGCCTTCGTCCAGGTGGCCGCTGACGATGAACGGTCCGAGAAAAACCGCGCCACCCCGTTTGGGCGTCGCGACGATGACGGCAAGTATTTCCTCCCTTCGCTTACGTAGATAAGCAAAGCGCCGGCGTTCGAGATAAAAGCGATCGTCGATCAGAGTGGTATCAGGGCAGGTCGCGTTAATGATCGCGTCGGCATAGTCAGAATCAAAACCGCCATAGCAATGGTTCTCGTGTGCCGGATAAATCGTTTCCAGCAAATAATACTTGAACTGCTCGGCAACTAAAAAATCGGATTTGTCAAGGACGCAAGTAGATTCCGATGAGGAACCGTGTCGACGCTCATAAGCCGCATTCACCTCAGCAATGGCTTCGCTTGTTTTGGCAGCGTAATTGACGCCAGTGTTGAGCGGCTTATAAAGGATAACCTCATCGCGATTAGCATCGTAATGCTTTAATAACTTAAACTCAACATTATATTTGTAAGTTCCCTTGGTGAATACTCTTAAAGCTTCCCCGCCGTCACAAACCGTTGAATAGGCTCGCCGGTAGCCGCCGTGATGAGCATAGAATTGTTCGATTTTGGCCTTCATCCGGCTTGTTAATCCCTGGTGCCTGAAGCGCTCTTCCAATACGGTCGGGCCGAATTTAATGGCGCCTCCCCGCTTTTCTGTAACCACCGTGTATCCGTGTGCGGGATAAATGCTGTTCTTTTCCAGATGCCGCAAGACCCAAATCATTTTACGCATGCTGCCGCATCCGTAATAGTCTTTTTTTGCCACATGGGCGTTAACGATGTAATCAAGATAAGAACGCTGGGTTTCAGCGTAGTGCACGCTTACATTATTGTAAGCGAGCTCTTTGAATTTCTTGAGATCGTTTTCAGTAAGTTGGTTGGTGACAATCCAATCGTCGTTAGCGAACAGGTAGACTGGTTCCGCTGCCAGATTGATTTTCGCAGGTGCAAGTGCCAAGCTGTCTTTCGTTTCCATGTTCGGCTCCCCTTGGGGTTTGCTCACAGTTTCAGATGCTGAGTCAGTCACTGCTAATGAATTCATGTTGCAGTATCCATTCCGTACATTGCAGGCCGATCATTTGCGTATCGACGCTACAAAATTTTACAAAAAAAATTGTTTGGTGCTTCGCTGGTGCGAAGGATTTGAAACACTCGATTGGGGTGTATCGGTTGCGGAGGAATGAAGGTGAGATCAGACTGCATGGCAAGATGGTCTGAAATACCACCGGTTTAGTATCCGGTTCGCGGGAATTCATACAGCTACCTTTTGCTTTGTCACACTCTTGAAAACAATCAAGAATGTTAAATTTTTTTAACCTTAATAGCAAACAACCGGCTCTGCGTATTGCCAAAACGATGGCGGTATTGTTTCACCGCGTCCTCGAAGCTATTCACGTATGGCACAAAATTCTCATATCCCCAATCATTCAATGCTGCTTCAATCGTATCAAAATATCGCAAATCGACAATGCGTGTTTCGATTTGCCGATTATTTCTGCCGTCTTTAAAAATGAGATGATCCCCGATTTGATAGTGGGCAAATTTCGCTTCATCTTGGCGCAAATCTACGGTCTTGCTGCCACTCTCTATTGCCGCAAAGGGTTTTTCATCGATTTTTAGCTTGTGCACACCCACAGACACTGGCTGACTCAAAAAAACACTCTACTCATAGTTATTTTGAAACACGGCTAACGCGATAATATACAAAAATGAAAAAGCCGATGCAAGCTGAATTTGGGTTTAGCATAGAATTTCTCCTTGACTTTGTGCGCGCGAATCGCTATTTTCCAAATACGCCAGACCAGGGCGATTAGCTCAGTTGGTTAGAGCGCCAGTATCACAAACTGGAGGTCACTGGTTCAATTCCAGTATCGCCCACTTTGTCAAGAGACTGCCGGCAGCGTGAGCTTGTATGACACGCTGCTTTTTATTTTTAAACTAATCTTTAATGGTGAACTAATTCCCCACTATAAAACCCAGAACCCGACAATCTACTTGACAATGTTGGCAAAGAGTGCTATATTTTCTATTTATGAGTCAGCAGGGTAGCAAAACTACAAAAGGGAATTGAGCACCGTCAGTAAATGATGGACAGTTGAGCCGAGGCTGTGTGGTAAGTTGTCCGTTAGCATGGTCGGCCCTTCGTGTCCATATTTTTTATCTGGGCTACGCCCGTAGGAAAAAACGTAATGGCACGATCGAACAATGCAGGAGCAAAGGCAGGCGCCGCAGGAGCGGAACAAGCCAAAAACACCGCCAGTGAACGAATTACCAAGCGCGAGGAAGATTATTCGCGCTGGTACACCGATGTGATCGCCGCGGCGGAATTGGCCGACTATGCGCCGGTCAAAGGCTGCATGGTGATTCGGCCCAATGGCTATGCGATTTGGGAAAAAATGCAGGCGGCGCTGGATCGGCTTTTCAAAGAAACCGGCCACGTCAACGCCTATTTCCCGCTGTTCATTCCGGAAAGCTTCATGAAAAAAGAAGCCGAGCACGTTGCAGGCTTCGCGCCGGAATGCGCGGTGGTGACGCACGGCGGCGGCAAGAAGCTCGAAGAACCGCTGTACATTCGCCCCACTTCCGAGACCATCATTTGGTCGATGTACAAAAAGTGGATTCAATCTTATCGCGATCTGCCGATTCTAATCAACCAATGGGCGAACATCGTGCGCTGGGAGATGCGCACGCGCCTGTTTTTGCGCACCACCGAATTTCTTTGGCAGGAAGGCCACACCGCCCACGCGACTTACGAAGAGGCCGAAAAAGAGACCTTGCAAATGTTGGAGGTTTACCGCACGTTTGCCGAAAACTATATGGCCGTGCCGGTTATTCCCGGTGTCAAAACCGAGAAGGAAAAATTTGCCGGCGCGCTGCGGACGTATTGCATCGAAGCGATGATGCAGGACCGCAAAGCCCTGCAAGCCGGTACTTCGCACAATCTCGGCCAAAACTTCGCCAAAGCGTTCGACGTCCAATATCTCGACGAGCAAGGCAAGCTCGAATACGTGTGGGCCACGAGCTGGGGCGTTTCGACCCGGCTGGTGGGCGCGCTGATCATGACCCACAGCGACGACAACGGCTTGATCGTGCCGCCCAAGCTGGCGCCATTGGAAGTGGTGCTCGTGCCGATTTGGAAGGGCGCCGACGAGCAAGCCGCGGTTTTGGAGCGCGCCAATAAAATCACGGCGGACTGGAAGGGCAAATTCAGCTTCAAGCTGGACGACCGCGACAACTATCGCCCCGGATGGAAATTCAATGAGTGGGAGAAGCGCGGTGTGCCGGTTCGGGTCGAGATGGGGCCGAAGGATTTGCAAAACAACAACGCCGTGCTCGTGCGCCGCGATACCGGCGAGAAGCGCGTGGTGCCGCAGGCGAGTTTGACGGAGGAAATTCAGCGCACGCTGGAGAGAATGCAAGCCGACCTGTTCAACCGCGCGCGCGACTATCGAGATCGTTATTCGAAAGCGATCTACGATTATGAGCAATTCAAAAAAGAAATTGAAGATCCCGACAAGTCGGGATTTTTCTGGACGCACTGGTGCGGCAATCGCCAGTGTGAGGACCGTCTGCAAGAAGAAACCAAAGCGACGATTCGCTGCCTGCCGCGCATTGAAACCGGCGTCGTGCTGGCGCCGGAAGGCAAATGCCTGATGTGCGGCACGGCGGCGAAAGAAAGAGTCGTCATTGCAAAAGCTTATTGAATATTGCAACGAAAAGAGAACCGCAACGAAAAAGCCTTTTAATACGGCTCTGAAAATTCTTGTTACACAACTTGAAAAAACATCAGGTGAATAATAGCCAGTCTCTACTTTACAGTTTTTTTTCGTTGCAGTTCCATTTTTGTTGCAAGCATTTCAAAGCGCAAAATCAAGGTTGAAGTTTATGTTGCTGCAGTTACATTTTCGTTCATTGAGAAGTCAAATCTTCCAACGGAAGGAGGAAGCTTGAGAAAGTCACTTTTTGTCACGGTGATGGCGACCATCGCGTGTGGCATGCTATGGATTCTATTTTTGGCGGCCACGCGCCAAAGCCCGGTGTTGGATGCCGGCGAGATGGTGCGGGTCGAGGGCGGCGATTTGGTTGACCCGAATCAATCCGGACGGCTGATAAAAGTCGCACCGTTCAGAATTGACAAATACGAAGTCACCAACGCGCAGTATGCGCGCTTTCGGCCGGATCATCAATACCCGGAAATACAAGCGGATTTTCCCGTTACGAACGTTGCGTGGGAAGAGGCCAGGGCTTACGCCGAGTGGGCCGGCAAGGATCTTCCGACTGAAGCCGAGTGGGAATTTGCGGCCGGCGCGGCTGATGGGCGCCGTTTCCCCTGGGGGACTGAAAGGCGAGTCCCGCCCATCAAAAAGGCTCATGAGCTGGATCGCGTTGGCAGCTATCGCGACAATGCGAGCCCGGCCGGTTGCTTCGATATGGAAGGCAACGTTTGGGAATGGACGAGCGATGAGGTTGTTGCGAGTTCGGTTCTACTTATGGCTTCAGCCAACGGCGCTCATGCAGCCGCCGCCCCGAAAAAGATTCTCAAAGGCGGATGGCGCCAACTCAAAACATCCGTTGCACCGGCAGCAGTAAGCGAGCGCTGGACTTTGGAAGCGACGACGCGCTCGCCGCAAGTGGGATTTCGCTGCGTACAGCGCATGCAATAAAGTCGCGGGCTGGCAAAAGTTAAAAAAAATTTTGATCTCTCGGCGAATCGGCTCAGTGCAGGTACAATCTAATGGTATAGACAAATGACGGTAAGTTCCGGAACTTTCATCCGGCGAACGCAATCCTGGAAAAACGTCCCGATCTCCCTTATCCAACAAAATTAAGGAAGATCGGGAAACCGTGAGTGAGAATTTCGTGGAAAACCTGATGATTTCGCCTGAGCCACATAAGCCGACCTCCACGAGCTTTTCGGAGCCAACGGATGATGGACCTCATGAGGCATCCGTTTCGACACCCGCCATTGTGAATTTGGCTGAAGGGAAGTCGGAAAAAACTTCTGATTCTGTGTTAGCAGAAAATGCGGCCATGGCGCCGCAAACGGAAAATTCCAACCATCGCCCGACCTTCAAAGCGGAAACACCGGAAGGCTCGGCGACGGTGCAAAACCAAAACAGCGCCGCGCCTTTTAAAGCCGGATACGTTGCCATCCTCGGGCAACCGAACGTCGGCAAATCGACGCTGCTCAATGCGCTTTTGCAATTCAAATTATCGATCGTTTCCCCCAAACCGCAGACCACTCGCAAGCGCATCCTCGGCATTTTAAACCGGCCGGGCAGCCAGATGATTTTTTTCGATACGCCCGGCATTTTGGAGGCGCATTATCGCTTGCAACAGGCGCTGGTGCGTGCCGCTTTTCAAGCGATGAAAGATGCGAACGTACACATCTTGATGGTGGAACCGGTCGCCGCGCTGCAACCGGCCGATCTGGGGATTCTCAACCGGCTTGCCGATACCGGCAAACCGATCATCATCGCCGTCAACAAAATTGACACGATTCCCAAGGACCATCTGCTGCCGGTTATCGACCAGTTTCGCGACAAGCGCAACGTCAAAGAGATTATCCCGATTTCGGCTTTGCAGCAAGACGGCGTCGAGCGCTTGGCCGAAGTCGTGGAGCAATATCTGCCGGTGCAAGAACCGTTCTACGACACCGATCAGATCACCAGCCACCCGGAGCGTTTTCTCGCGGCCGAGATCGTGCGCGAGAAAATCTTTTTGCGCTACGGCGAAGAGATTCCGTATTCGACGAGCGTGCAGATCGAGGAATTTGTCGAGCGGCCGGGACACAAGGATTATATCCGCGCCATCATTTACGTCGAGCGCGAATCACAGAAAGGCATTATGATCGGAAAAGGCGGGCAAGCGTTGAAACAGGTTGGCAAGCTCGCGCGTGAAGAGCTTGAACAATTGCTGGGCCGGCCAGTCTATCTTGAGTTGTTCGTCGCGGTCAAGGAAAAATGGCGCGAGCGCGAGTCCGAGCTGCGGAGCTTGGGCTATTTGTAAAGCAAACGGCAAAAAGAAAAAAGCAAATAACAAAAAGTAAACAACAACGCCAGTCCAGTTCATTTTAAGTGTGCTGTTTTCTTTTTGCTTTTTTCTTTTTAACCGATACTTTCCCTTCGGCGCAGGTATGGAATGAAGAATTTTATTTTTAAGCCAAAGCGTGAATGGCCGAGTCCGCCCGAGCTGGAAGTGACGAGTTCTTTGGAAGGAAGCGGTCCCGGCAATCGCCCGGCGCCACCAAGGTTCTTTCAGTCCAGCCTCGTGAAAGTCGGGACCATTTTTCTCTTTGGCTATTTGATTTATGTCACGAATTACGCCACCTGGGCGATGCGCCTGACGTTGTGCATGCTGTTTTGCAGCATGATCTACACGCGTGACAATTCGCCCTCCGGACGCTGGTTGGCGATCGGCATCATCGCCGTCGGCACGCTGCTGTCCATTTTGCTGCCGCTGGCGGGCATCGGCCCGAACTTTCTGCGCAGCGCGTTTTGAAACGGCGATCACCCTGGTTTTGTGCAAATGCGAAAGCTGTTCCAATGAAACGCCACGAAATTTTTCGTGGCGTTTTTGTTTTATCTGCTCTTTAAAGTTTGGCTCGTCGGGAGTCTTTGAGAGCGACAATCCGCAATGGACGATGACGGATGGCGCGAATTGGCGCTATCCCCGCGGGCCCGGGAAACCACCGGCGCCGCTTGATCATCCGGTGACACAAGTTTCGTGGAATGACGCCGTCGCTTACTGCAAATGGATTGGCAAACGTTTGCCAACGGAAGTGGAATGGGAGCATGCCGCGCGCAATGCGCAGAACGGCGGGCCGCGTTATGCGTGGGGAGATGAGCTGGTCGTAAACGGCGCGTACATGGCCAACACCTGGCAAGGCCATTTTCCTGTGGAAAATATCATTGAAGACGGGTACGAATACACGGCACCGGTCGGCTTAACCGGGCGCTCACCGCTGGGGCTTACCGATATGGGGGGGAATGTCTGGCAGTGGTGTGAAGATTGGTATCGGCCTTACGAGCTGCGCCAAGAGCCATTTGCGCCGGATGAAAATAGCGAGAAGGTGATGCGCGGCGGTTCGTTCCTGTGCGACCCGAAAGTTTGCCACGGCTTCCGCGTTTCGGCGCGCTCTTCGTCGACGCCGGAAACCGGGCTGAATCACGTGGGCTTTCGCTGCGCCATGGATTTGCCGGCGCATTGACCGCTCATCTAATTTGCATTTACGAAACTAAGCGTATCAGAAAAAGCGCACGCTTATCCCTCGGAATTTGGTCTTGCCAAGAGGATGTCCTTCGCCGGCGTTTAGGTTGCTGGAGTGATATTGAATATCGAGGTGATTGGTGAGAAAAGCAATGACACCGCTATTTTCGGATTGCGGACTCAGATGCCAAATCGCTTTGAGCACGCCGCTGAGACCAAGACCGATTCCTTCGGTGTCATAATAAACCTTGCCAAGCGCATCTTCGTGGCGACCTTGCTGGTAGGAAAAGATCTCAAACAAGCGCAACTCCCATCCCCTCTTCGTGATAATGGTCGCACCGCTTTTTCCCCTAATGACATGATTCCAAATGTCGATGTCTCCCAAGAGCTTGGCATACGTGACACTTCCGCTGCCCGTTCGTACCAGAAGTTGTTCCGCTTCGTTTAAGTGCTCATAAGAAAAAATGTGCCAGATTTGTTTTGCTGAAACAAGCAGAAGGCCGGCGTTTAAGCTGAAGCCGACCCGGGCAATTCGCGGAAGCGGATCGGCTTGCGAAGCATCGATATAGGTGATCTTATCCCCGATATTGCTTTTCGAATAACCGAAGCCCAAACCTAACGAGGGACGAACGCCGGGGTAGGGTTCGAATGAGATTTTGCCCAGCTTGGAAATGGCTTCGTCGATCGGCAAATGCACTACCAGTCCCCAATCATGCGCGGTTGCACTTGCTTGGCCGCCACTCTGTTCGGCGCCGGCGACGGGAGGCGCTAAGTTCGATTCGATGTCTTTTAAACTCAAGCCAATGCCGGCTTTCACGAGATGATCGACGCCAACGCCGAACGTCCATACATTGGCGCGCTCTGTGCTGCGAAAGCGACCTAACGGCGTCGGATCATTTTCTCCCGTAATGATTTGTTCGCCCAAGTCGATGAAGATTCGAGTATATCCAATGCCAAAGCTAATCGGCATTCCCTTTTCGAGCCGCTTGAAATTATAGCCGAAAAGCACGGTTCTGGCATTATAGCGAATATCGGGGGCAAGCTGCGGCAACCATGCGGTTTTATTCGGATAGAACTCCCCAACGAAATACTTGTCGAGCGCGGCGACACCAAGACGAGCGGGATTAAAAGCAATCCCAATAGCATCTGTTTTAATCGAAGCAACCGAACCGCCTCCCATGCCGATGGCGCGTGGCGAAGGCTGGATTAAAAGAAACACAACTCCGGCCGAGCCTGGGCCTTGTGCCAGTACTGACGAGGCGATAGTGAGAAATAAACAAATCATGAGCTTTTTCATGACTTCTCCCTTGGATTTTTTGTCTAAGCGTTGGGGGCGAATGATGAATATGCCCCCACAATTATATAGACAAAAAATTTCCAAAAATACTCACGCGCGTTTGAAAATATTAATCAACCCCTGCGTTCCTTGTTCCCCCAATCCCGCTTCAACCGCCTTCGTAAATAGTGAATACGTCAGCGCCGTGCCCGGGAAATCCTCGCCGAGTGTTTTGATCAGCTCCATCGCCAGACGCAAATCTTTCTGCTGCAGTTTGATCATAAAGCCGGGCTGAAAATCATTTTGCAAAATGCGCGGCGCTAAGTTACTCAACATCCACGAGCCGGCGGCGCCGCTGGATACGACTTGCAAAACTTTTTCAGCATCCAAACCGATGCGTTCGGCGAGATGCAACCCTTCGCTCATCGCCAGAATGTTCAGCGCGCAGATCACTTGATTCACCAGCTTGGTGCGCTGGCCGTTGCCGTTGGCGCCGAGATGAACGATGTTCCTGCCCATCGCCTGAAACAGCGGCAGGCACTTTTGAAATGCCTGCTCGTCGCCGCCAACCATGATCGTCAGCGTTCCGGCCATCGCGCCGTTCTCCCCGCCGCTCACCGGCGCATCGAGCAGCTCGCATTGTTTCTCGCGCAACCGCGCCGCAAACTGCGCCGTCGCTTCCGGCGAAATGGTGCTCATATCGACGACGATCTTGCCGGCGCTCAAGCCTTCGTACACGCCATTTTCTCCGAACAGCACGGCTTCAACCTCCGGCGTATCGGGCAACATGGTGATGATAATCTTGCTGGCAGCGGCAACAGCGGCGGGTGAGTTGGCGAGCTTCGCGCCCATTTCGATCAACGCTTGCGCTTTGCTCGCGGTGCGATTATAGACGGTGAGAGAAAATCCCGCTTGCAGCAGATGGCGTGACATCGGCTGCCCCATGATTCCCAGGCCTATAAAGCCGACGTTCATTTGTTCTTCTTTTTAGTTTTTATAGCCCCATGAGAATGCGAAGCCTGTCTTCAACCGCTACCAGCGTCGATAAAAATACCTTTCCCCATCGGCGCAGAAGCCGTTCTTTTGCTATTGAGCGAACGGCTTCACACAAGATCACACAGGGATTTTTTACGCCACCTTCCGGTGGTTTGATGAGAACATGAGAAGGCACACCGCGATGCGTCGAAGTTATTGGCAAAACAATGACCAGATCAGCCGGTCCTTTGTTAAAAATGTCTTCCGAAATCACAAGAACGGGACGCTGTCTCCCGCCGTGGCGGGATTCATGTCCGCGAGTGGGATTGAGATCTGCCAACCAAATTTCGCCGCGAGAGGGATCAGCCACGCCGCTTTCTCCTTTCCTTGCGGATCATTTTTCCGTTTTCAGTTCCTTCCTCTTCGGGTTCGAGCCCATCTCCAAGCGTGGCCTCCCATTCCGCGCGTTCTTTCTCCACTTGCGCCCACGCCTTTGGGTCTTGCCGAAGCGCAGCGTAAGCCTTATTGACTTCTGTGAGAAAAAGCTGCCGGCGATAGGACTCGAGAGCTTTGTCAAGGATTGCCTGCATGGAAGCTTTTTCCTTGGCGGCAAGCTCTCGAAGGATGGTGCGGCTGTTGTCGCTAATTCTGACGGTCAGGGTGCTCATAAAGTCGTTCTCCATAATGTCTACGTTTGAATATACAATTTTGTATCCTTTTATGCAAGCAATTTTGTCGAGATTTCTTAACTCACGGATATTGTCCGATCATTTTTGCATTGCTGCATAAAAACGAGTAACCCCCTCCCATTTCCCGTCTTTGTGGCGTCAATCGAGCACGACTTGATAAACTCTGATCGGGTCTTTCTTGCCTTTCACGGCCAACAACTCAAATTCTTTGGTCGCGACCACGTCTTTAACTTGTTGGTAAATTGCTTCACTCATTAAAACGGTATTGGGATAGTCTTTGGTGATGGTTTCTATTCTTTTGCCGGTGTTGACCGTGTCGCCGGTCAGGGCATAGTCGATTTTGTGCTCCGAGCCCAAGTTGCCCGCCACCACTTCGCCGTAGTTGATGCCGATGCCCACCAACGTGTCTCTGCCGATGCGGTCGCGGTATTTGTGATTGAGCGTTTCGAGCCGGCGCATCATTTCCATGGCGCAGAAAACCGCGCTTTTCTCCATGTCGGCGATCGCCACCGGCGCGCCAAAGGCGGCGAAAACCTCGTCGCCGACGTATTGGATGACCGTGCCGTTGTGCCGTTTGACCGCTTCGGACATGATGCTGTAATAATCGTTGAGAAACGAGACGACTTCTTTGGGCGAGAGCTGCTCGCACAAGGGGGTGAAGCCGCGGATGTCGCAAAACAAGATGGCAACGGTTTTGATCTCGCCGTCAAAAATGGAGTCGCCCGAATCAGAGAGCGCTTTCTCAACGACGGGCTCGGGGACGTATTTCATAAAAAGCCGCAGCGTCTTCTCCTGCTCTTTCACTTGTTGTTGCAGTATCGCCAGCAGCACTTTGTTGCTCTTCATCAAGCTTGACAAGCGCCGGGCGTTTTCAATCGTCATGCGCAGGTCGTTTTCATCCCACGGCTTGGTGATGTAGCGGAACACGCGGCCCGTGTTGATGGCGCCGATGATGGCCTCCACGTCGCTGAATCCCGTCAGGATCATGCGGATGGTGTCGGGATACTCCGGCACAACGCGCTCCAAAAACTGAATGCCCGTCATCCGCGGCATGCGCTGGTCGGTGATGATGAGATCAACCGTATGGTTTCGAATGATCTCGAGACCCTCTTCACCGCTGGTTGCCGTATGGATTTCGTATTCCTTTCTGAAAACGGCTTTAAAAGAAATGAGATTGTGTTCTTCGTCGTCGACGTATAAAATGACGAAATCTTTTTTGTCCATTTTTTGTTCCTTAAATTTGGAATGAACATATTCATAAATTTGCCATTCTTAAGTCCTCGCCCCTTGTGGGCGACTGTTTACAGTCAATTGCAACAACGACCCACAAGGCTACGCCCGGAGGGGTCGGGACTACCGAAGGGGTTGTGTATGCCTCATTTCGCCGGCAGCGTAATCACAAACTCGCTGCCTTTGCCAGGCTCGCTGTAGACTTCGATATTGCCGTCGTGCTCTTCAATAATGCCATACGTGATCGGCAAGCCGAGGCCGGTCCCTTCGCCAACCGGTTTGGTGGTGAAAAACGGTTCGAAGAGATGCTTTTTGACTTCCTCGGTCATGCCTTTGCCGGTATCCCTGATGGCGATCGTAACGATCTCACCGTCATACGAAGTTTTGATAAAAATCTTGCCGGGCCCGTCGATCGCCTGGGTGGCGTTGGCCAGAATGTTGAGAAAAGCCTGATTGAGCTTGCCCGGATAACACACAATCTCCGGGATCTCGCCAAAATCTTTAATTACTTCAACGCGATTTTTGAGCTGGTGTTTCAACATTAACAGCGTTGATTCGAGGCCTTTGTTGATGTCTGCCGGTTTGCGCACGTCCTCCTCCAAGCGCGTGAAGTTGCGCAGGCCCCGGACGATCTCGGAAGTGCGGTGCGCACCTTCCTGAATGCCGTTGAGGAGACTTTCCACTTCCTCCTTCAAATAGGAAAAATCCACGCTCTTTTTTAACTCCTCGACGGCGCTGAATTTTTCGCGCAGTTGCTGCGCGGCGATTACGTCCTCATATTTCTGGGTGATAGCGAGAATGTCCGCCAGGTCCCGGCGCAGCGGGCTGACGTTCGATGACACGAAGTTGACGGGATTATTGATCTCATGCGCGATGCCGGCGGTGAGCTGGCCCAATGAAGCCATTTTTTCGGAGTGCACCAATTGGATTTGCGTTTTCTTCATCTTTTCCCGCGCTTCGCGCAACGAGGCCGTCATTTGATTGAAAGAATGCGCCAGCTTGCCGATTTCATCATGGCTGTCGATTTTCAGATGCACCTCGAGATTGCCGCCGGCAACACTGCCGGCCGCTTTGACGAGCTGGTGCATGGAAATGGTGATATATCGCGCCTGGCCCACGGCGATAAAGGCAGACACCAGAATCGCCACGATCATAAGAATGGTCGTGATGTTGCGGGTGGATTGATAGGTAATTTCGGCACGTTTGGCGGCCTCGTAAGAATCCTTTTTGTTGACATCGACCAGCTTGACCAAATCCGTGCTGAAGTCCTTAAAGACGTGCTGAGCTTCTTCGTTCAACAAAGCGAGGGCTTCCCGGGTTTTGTGGCCGTCCAGCAGGTCGAAGAACGTAAAGCTCAAATCCTGATATTCTCCCCATTTCCGGTCGAATTCCGCGTAAAGCCGGCGCTCTTCTTCCGTATAGAATTGGCGCGCCTCAGACTCGGTTCTCAGCCGTTCGTAGGTGTCGATGTTCCCGTTGATCTGGTCGATCAATTGGATCATCTGCTTCTTCCGCTGTTGTTGGGCAGCGGCATCGGTGGTGAAAGCATGTTGCAACTGATTGATGCGCAGATCGGCGGTATTGAGATTCAAGTCGGAAATCGCCAGCGCCCGCGGCAAGCGGTTGGCGGTGACTTCGTCGATTTCCGCTTTGATCGCCGCCATTTTCCTGATGGAAAAAAAATTCGCGCCGGCCATGAAGGCAAGAATAAGGCCGAAGCCGATGGCTTGCTTGGCGCCTAATTTTAGGTCTTTGAATTTCATGCAGCGCCCTTCATTTTTTTTCAACGATCACGATCATCCTCACTTCGGGAGTTGCCTTCGCTTTGCTGACAAATCCGATGGCCCCCGGTGTGGCGGCAACTTTTTTCAAGACTTCCTCTTCCGATGGCAGCGCCTCCGGCGGATCGCCCTCGCCCATGAGCATCTTCTTCAGCCAGATGGACTTCATGCGAGAGGGCGTTTTGCCGAGAAGCTTGTAAAACGCTTCTTTGGCCTCGCCGGCGGGCTTGAGATCGAAGACCACCGCCCGCACTTTATTGCTCCAGGATTTGACCTCGCCGCTATAGAAATCAAACAACTGCGTCTGGCTGAGCGTATCAACAGGAACGGCTTTGTGGGCGATGACCGCAACTTGTGCGAAAGCGAGCCTCGTGCAAGTACAAAGGCAAAAAACTGCTATGCTTATATGCTTAGTCCGTAGAGGCCTGAATCCTAAAAGCGCGCGCAAAGACCCCGCCACGGCGGGGCAAAGTATCGCAAAGAAAATCAATTGGCGTATTCTTTGCTTTGCATCTTTACGTAATAGATTTGCGCTTAAAATGTCGATTAACATAAAAATCAAGTCATGCTCCAACTTTGATCGCTGCTCAAAAAATCACCGAAATCGCGAGATAATAGTAATCCGCCCTATTTTCCGCCGTCGCCGGCGCTGAAGACTCGAAACGAACGGGGCCATATTGGGCTTTGAGGAAAATTGCCTCCGAGAAATTATAGGCAGCGCCCACCGTTGGTGCGATGACATCCAAGTCGTCTACTGGCAGGGCATTTTCACCGATGAACCAATAGCCGCCGTAGGCAAAGAGGCGCTCGGTAAAATGATATCCGAGCGTGCCGTAATAAAATTTTTTATCTATATTGAGCTCCGGATGATCGTCGTCATAAGTCACTCGAATGAATTCCGACTCCCACATCCATTTGCCCGCATACAAAGAAAGATCTCCGCCCAGCCGCAGGCGCAGCACTTTTTTGAAGCTGGAGGTTGGGTATCGCTGTGCCAACGCGGTGCGGCTAAAATCGAGGTGATCGTAAGTCGCGGAGACGCCCAACTTGAAATTGCCGGTGCGCAGGCCGAACCGCCCGCCCACCAAAAACAGCTTCGTCGTATCGACGCCGGTTTGGCCCCGTGTAGGGTCGCTATTGATGTTCGGGCTATTGCCGGCAAACGCGGCGTAATCGACTTTCAATCCCTTCGCCGGGATGAAACCATATAACTGCACAAAAGCCTGTCTTGGCGCAAACTCTTCGAGCGCAATGATTTCATTAAATGACGATTCGTAAGCCAAAGGCCGAATGATATAGGGCAGCAACGGTGTTTTGTTTTTTATTTCGTTGAGGTTGTTGAACGTGGGAACTTGCAGGCCCAATTTTAATTTGAATTGGGCGTTGCGGCGGTAACTCACCCACGCCTCTTCGAGATTGTGCGCCCCCCAATTGCGGAAAGACGAAAACGAATTCACCATCTCGAAATTGATGAAAATCGTCCACCTTTGCGCCAGCTCTTTTTGCAGAAACAGATTGAGCTGCTGCAAGCTGAAGGATTTATTTTCCACCGGACCGTCGAGATCTTTCCGATATCCGAACGAAGCCTGAAAATAGCCGAAGACTTTGATATCCGATCCGGCAAGTTGGGCATGGATGGGGGAAACGCCACACGATAACAACAGGGCGAAGGCGATGGTTTTAAGACGTATCATTATCTTTCCTCAAAATTTGCCTTCAAATAAAATAATGGCAGTTTTGGGTAAAGTCAAGGGCTTCCGGCGGGAAAAAATGGAAGGGAATTATGAGGAAAAAGCAACGCTCACCGTCAGGATGGTTACCTGAGATTTTGAGCCAAAAAACTTGTACAAACAGAGCAACTTTTCTCTCCCACGAAATCGGTACTCCCACGAAAAAAGCAAGAAATCTTTTTCGTGGGAGAAAAGTTTTACGCATTACGCTTTACCTCGTCAACACCATCTTCCGCGTCTGCTTCAAATCCCCCGCGGTCAAGGTGTAAAAATAGATGCCGGAGGGTAAGCTTGAAGTGTTAAAATTCACCACATGCTCTCCGGCAGGTTTGGAACCTTTCACCAGCATCGTGACTTTCTCGCCCAACATGTTGTAAACTTCCAGCGTAACGTTGGCGGCTTTGCTCAATGTAAAAGTAATCGTCGTGCCGGAGTTGGAGAGAGATGCCCGTAGGGGATTGGGATAGCTCTGGCGCAAGTGAAATCGCTCCGGCGCGCGGTCGGAAGGTGATTTGACGACGGTTGGCACAAAATCATTGCGGATAATGTATAATCCATTTTCCTCGTCTGCCACATAAGCCAGGTTTCCACTCACCGCCACGCGACCGGCACTACCATCGGTATCGAAAAAGCCGACTTCTTTTGGAGTGGCTGGATTGCTGACATCGATGATCCGCAGGCCATTCGGCCCATCAGCCACATAAGCCAGGTTTTCAATTACTTTCACCTCCGCAGCACTTCCCGGTGTATCGAAAAAGCCGACTTCTTTGGGGCTAGTCGGATTGCTCACATCAATGATGTGCAAGCCGTCAAAATAACTCACCAAATAGGCGAAATTGCCGCGCACCTCCACATCTAAGACAGAAATGAAAAGGGTAGTATTGAAAGAACCGACTTGACGGGGGTTGGCGGGATTGCTGACATCGATGATGCGCAGACTATCTCCTCCGGCCCCCGCATAAGCATAATTGCCGCTGACGGCCACGGCACCAATAAAGCTGCCCGCACCGAAAGTGCTGACTTCGGTGGGGCTGGCAGGATTGCTCACATCAATGATTCGTAATCCATAATATCCAGAGCTGCGTCCGCCAGAAGGACTCTTCCCAATTCAGTCGGTTTGCTGGGATCGGAAATATCGGCAATCATGAAATAAGGGCCGATAAAATTCATAATCCGGTATGCTCTGCAGCTCTTGGGGTTGCGATTCGCGCGGCACGTGCGTCTTAATCGCTTTGAAAATTCTTGCCTGGTTGTTGATCCATAGTCCTTCACTCTGCTCGGCAGCCTGGTAAAATTCCCTCACTTCTTGCACGCACTTTTCCGATTTAACATACTGCGGCGATACGATCGATACCATAATAGCGGCATTGGGGAATGCCGTCACGCGCGCGGCGCCGGAAAATTTTTGATCCATCGCCCGATCTTCGCGCCAGATTCTGGTGTCTGCGCCAAGCAATTGTTCGAGCCGGATTTCCAAAGCCTGATGGAAATGCGCAATCCAACCTTTTTGGCCTGTGGTAAGGGGCTTGTCATCGATGTGCGCGTAGCTTACAAAGACATCGTTCTGATAATCGGGAAGGTAACCGGTTTTCTTGGATTCCGCGCCCTCCACCCGGGGCCGGGCCTCTGCAAGGCTGGTGTCGCTCAGCCCTCGCAGATCGGCAAGCATCTCGCGAACGGATTGGTAACGAGCGGCAGGATTTTTTTCCACCGCGCGGTCGAGAATAATCTGGAGGTTTGGCGACAGGTCGGGACGGAAGCTTTACAACGGCTCGTGCGGCTCGTGCACAATCTCATAGAGCAACGCGGCTTCATACTCACCTCGAAAAGGCAATCGCCCACACAACATTTCATAAAGAACAACCCCCAACGACCAGATATCAGTCCGGTGATCGATTTCTTCGCCGTGCGCCTGTTGCGGGGACATATAAGCTACAGTGCCCGCGATCGTGCCGACCTTGGAGAGCCGGGATCTCCCGGCCAATTTGGCGAGGCCAAAATCGATGATTTTGACCTCGCCACGTACCGTGACAATGATATTTTCCGGCTTGATATCACGGTGCGTAATGCCGGCTTCGTGTGCTCGTGCCAGACCCTGGGCAATTTGGATTGCAATGTCAACGGAATTGTCTACGGATAGCCCGGCGGGCGTAGCCTGTATTTTGTTCAATTTCTGCCGCAGGGTTTCGCCCTCATAGTGCGCCATGGCAATAAACCACTGCTCTTCCTCGGTCTTATCAATTTGGTAAATGGTGCAAATGTTGGCGTGGTCGAGCGCCGACGTCATTTGCGCCTCATTGATAAAACGTTGAATGGCGTTTTCGTCATGGGTCAATTCCTGCGACAAAAATTTCAGGGCAACCGGCCGGTTTAACTTGGTGTCCTGGGCTTTATACACCACGCCCATCCCACCACGGCCGAGCTCTGCAAGGATTCTATAGTGAAAAATTGTTTTACCGATCATTTTCAAAACAATCCCAGTTGATTCTCATCTCCGCGCTTCTTAGGCTCTTTTCGCATGGGCGCCTGCCATTTTTCATAAGCTTTGAGCTGCTCTTCGATATTGGCGAGAAAACGCGAGGGCGGATTTTCACCGACCCGGCCAAAGAGCGGGCGGCGCTTGGCGCGCAAAAGATAGAGCTGTTCTTTGGCGCGCGTCATGCCGACGTAAAAAAGCCGGCGCTCTTCATCCACTTCGGTAACGAGGCTGGGGAGTTGCATCGGCAGCAGCGTCTCCTCGCAGCCAACGATGAAGACGACCGGAAATTCCAAGCCTTTGGCGGCGTGCAAAGTCATCAAGGCGATTTTTTCGGCGCGGTGATCGAAGTGATCGGCAGCGCCTTCGAGAGACAAGGCATCGAAAAAGGCGCGGACAGACGCGCTGCTGCCGGAAGCATCGTAACCTCGTGCCAGGTTGAGCACGCGCTGAAAATTGGCGGACAGCGCGTCATCAGCGCCGAGCAAGCTTTTCCAAGTGGGAAGATTGAAAAGAAACCGCAGCGCCTCCGCCAGCCCATTCGTTGACAGGCGGCGGCCGGCTTCCTGCAATTCACATGAAAAAGCTAACAACGCCAACTTTTGTTTTTCCACCAAACTGTGCTCGTGGCGCATGAACTCATCCAACGCGCTCGCTTCCAGTTCGTGCAAATTTTGAAAAAACACTGCGACGCGCGGTGCGGTCTGCTCGCCGACGCCGGAAACGGCGAATTGCAGCAGTCGCGCCAAATTTTTAGGATCTATTTTTACGGCGGCTTCTGGCTCAGTTGAATTCGCCATGTTAAAAAAACAGCGTATCGCCGTCGCCAGCTCGCGCACGCCGCGGCGGCTTAACAACGGCGTGTCGCCGGAAATTTGATACGGCATGCCGGATCGCGCCAGCGCTTCCTCCAACGCCGGACGTAAGGCATTCAAGCGATACAGCACCGCGAAGTCGCCGAACGAACGCTCGCCGCCGCGCTCCTTTTCGACGCGGCCGGAATCTTGTGAGAACATGCTGGTGCCGCCCACCATTTTTTCGATTTGATGCACCACGTATTCCGCTTCGGCCTTCTCCGTCGGCGCGGCGTGAATGGTCAGACGTCCCGGTGTGAGCAGAGTTGGAGAAAGCGGCATCGCGACACTCGCACTGCCGGCATCGATGACCTGCGCCGACGCGGAAAGAATCGTCGGCGCCGAGCGATAGTTTTCCGCCAAGCGCAATTCGGCAGCGCCGTGAAAATCTTCTTTGAAACGCGAGAAGTAAGTTACGTCCGCGCCGCGAAAACCATAGATCGCTTGATTGGGATCGCCGATGGCGGTGAGCACGGCTTGCTCGTGAACGAGCAGCTTGAGCAAACGGTGCTGTGCCGGATTGAGGTCTTGATATTCGTCAACAAAAATCCAGTGATAGCGGTGATGGATTCCGCTTTTCACTGCCTCGTTATTTTCAAGCAGGCGAGCCGCTTTCACCAAAAGATCGTCGAAATCCAATTGGCCGCGCTGCCGCAAAGCCGCGTCGTAGATTTCGCGAGCGGCATGTTCTTCCGCGCTCTCCTCGCCGGTTGCTTTCCATCTTGAAATTTTTTCCAACAAGTTTTCGCGTTCGGCCGTGCTCACTGCCGGCCATAGCGCTTTGGCCAGCTCACGCTGCTCATCTTCGCCAATGATCTCAAAGTCCCGCGGCAGATTAGCTTGCTGATGATGCTCACGCAATAGGCCAAGACAAAAAGCGTGGAACGTTCCCACCGTCATCTTGGCGGCGGAGCCAACCAGCTTTGCCACGCGTTGGCGCATTTCTTCCGCAGCTTTGTTGGTAAAGGTAATCGCGAGAATTTCCTCGGGTTTGACAAAATATTCGGCCACGTAAGCGAGGCGATGCGCCAATGTATGTGTTTTCCCCGTGCCCGGTCCGGCGACGATAAGCAGATGGCCACGGCCGTGAGTGACGGCTTGCTGCTGCGAAGAATTGAGCCCTTGATGCTGGATGCTGGATGCTTGATGCTCGATGCTCGATCCTGGGAGGTGGCCGCTGGTTGCTGGTACCTCGTTGCTGGTTGTTTGAGGCCGGGAATCGATGCCTTGTGTTTGTGAGTTGTTCTTTTGAGCCCGATACGGTTCTTCGATTGCATCGCGTATCGTCGTGACACGCGGCGCTTCCGCTTCCGCGTAACGTGATTTCGTGCCGTCCGTGTCAGCCCATCCTCTCCGCGGTTCTATCGTTGCTTGATCTAAGAGGCTCACTTGCGTCGTCAGCCGCTCGCGCTCCTCCGGCGTGAACAAATGGATCGTGCCGTATTCGCCGTCGTAGCCGGCGGCAATTTTTACCTCGCCGGCGCGCATGCGTTTAATGCCTTCCGCGGCCACGCCGCCGGCAATGCGCTCGATATTTTCCAACGGCGCTTCGCGGAGAATGAACAACTCGTTGCCAAGTCCCGCCAGCAGGCGCTGAAAAAGCTCTTCCACACCTTTCGTTCCCGGCTTTTGATTCTTCGCTTCGCCGATGATCTCCGGCAATGGAATGAGATTTTCGTAATGCCGCGCCCGCGGCGATTTTTCACCTTCGGGACGATCCGCCAATTCCTTGACTCTCGCCATCACGCCGACGGTGACGGGCTTGCCGCAAACCGGGCAATTGCCGTGGTTGGCTTGCGTCTCGGCCGGGTGCAAGCGCGCTTTGCACAGGCGATGGCCGTCGTAATGATACTTGCCTTCTTCCGGAAAAAATTCGATCGTGCCGAGAAAGCCGGGATTAGTCTGATCTTTGAGCGCCTGCAAAATCGCCGGATAGGAAAGCTCGGTATCGAACAAATTCGCTTCGCGCGCGAGTTTTTGCGGCGAGTGCGCATCCGAGTTGGAAACCAGCACAAAACGGTCGAGCTGTTGCAGCCGCCAGTTCATCGGCGGATCGGAGGAGAGGCCGGTTTCCACCGCAAAAATGTGCGGCGTCAGATCGGCAAAACAATCTTCGACGCTGTCAAATCCCCCTTTCGAGCCAAGCATGGAAAACCACGGTGTCCAAATATGCGCGGGAATGAAAAAGGCGAGCGGGTCGGCTTCGAGGGTGATTTCGAGAAGATCGCGCGAGTCGAGGCCGAGAATGGGCCGGCCATCCGAGCGAATGTTGCCGATGGTTTCGAGCCTGGCTTGAATTTTTCGCGCCGTCGCCGTGCTCGGTGCAAAAATGAGATTGTGAACCTTGCGAACTTTTTCGAGACGTTTATAGATGTTGGAGATTTCCGCCGTCAGCAGAAAACGCACTTCGGCGCGGCAGGCTTTGGGAACTTCGGCAGCCGTGACTCGGGCAAATTCATCTTTCAGCTTGAACAATCCGTCTTCCGCCGGTTCCAACTTTTTTTCCACTTCATCCAGCCAGCCTGGATGCGTGAAATCGCCGGTGCCGACGACGGTCACGCCCTTGAGCTGCGCCCATTTGCTCAAATGCTCGAGATCGAGCTGCTTGCTGGTGGCGCGGGAGAAATGCGAGTGGAGATGAAGATCCGCGACGAATTTCATGATTTTAATCCTTATTTTTTCGTCCGGAAGGCATGTTTTAAAATGTGTAGCAGTATTTCAAGAAAACAAAAAATTCACGCATGATTGGATAGCTTGCTTCCATCTTTCCCCCGCAATTTCTCCAATTCGGCCTCAAGACGTGCCGCGCGTTCTTCAGCCGCTTTTCGCGCTTCGGCCTCAGCTTTTCGCGCATAGGCCTCGGCGACGGCACGGGCATCCGCTTCGCGCGCCTGCCTTTCAAACGACTCGCATTCGATCATGGCCTGATCTGGACCAATCAACCACTTTCCAGCCGCCGGATCATAAAAACGCAGGTCATAAGGCTTGTTCGGCTGGTTAGGCGCCAAAGCCCAGATTTCGAGTTTCAGCCATTCGCTCGTCAGCCGCCAGCCCTGTGAATAATCGCCGGAAGGCAACCCGGCGTCCCTGCCATCAAACGAAGGCGGCAGAAGGGCTTCAATCGGTCGCAGCACATACTCATCGCCGGCGAGCTGGTAGCCGCGCAACGGCGGGTTGAGATATTCCCCAAAGGGATCGAACAGGTAATATTCCGCTACGCCAAGACGGGCGTAGAGAAATCTTTTTTTGCCTAAATCCACAGTTTGCGTTTCGCGCGAAGTGATCTCAAAAATCACTTGTGGCGCCTGTTGTTCCTCCCAGAGCTTGTAACTGCGGCGCAGCTCGTCATAAGGAACACCCCAAACTACAAAGACGTCCGGTGCCACCCGGGCCTTGGGATGGCCCTCGCGGTAGTAGATGAACATGTCCGCATAGACGCATGCTTTCTCCACTGGTCGCAACCAATGGCGCAAAATCTGGCGCACATGAATAATGAACGAAACATGAGGGTTGGTTTCGGCCATGGGCTTTCCATCTCCATCAGGATAGTACACCGCCCGCCGGCGGCGAGAGGCGGCACCCGCACGAGGGGCAAGAAGCTCTGTTGACATAACTTCCTCTCATTGATGATAAACTGTTTCTTGCAGGAAATTTTATCTGTCGCGCCAACAATATATCCCCTTTTATCGAATTCGGAATAATTCCAGAAAGCCAAGCAGACTTACATCATATCGATGACAAAATATAACCAATTTTTTCTTGATAAGCAAGCCCATAAACGAAGCACAATCATCGCTGTGGTGCCAAGCCAACCGGCAACCAGCGACCAGCATCTAACATCCAGCCAAATTTCCTCTTGTTCAATTCCCTTGTTCTGCGTAAATTGGTTTCGATGAACGGACTCGAATTGTTTCGCATTGCTTTTCTGCGGGTGACGTTGCTCGATGTGCTCGATATTTTTATCATCGGCTACGTCCTCTATCGGTTTTATTTATTCATTCGGGGCTCGCGCGCGGCGCAGATGGCCGTGGGCCTGGTGCTGATCTTGTTCGTTTCCTGGCTCGCGCACCTATCCAACATGAGCGGTATCAGTTGGATTTTTGCCAAGCTGGAGACCATCTGGCTCATCGCCTTCGTCATTTTGTTTCAGCCGGAGCTTCGCCGCATGTTGGTGTACCTCGGTCAAAGCCCGTTGATTCGTTTTTTCGTCAAAGTTTCCGGCTCACGGGCGATTGACGAGATCGTGCGCGCGGCGCAAGAGCTGTCGCGGCTGCGCTACGGCGGCTTGATCGTTTTAGTGCGCGATGACAGCCTCAAAGCCATTGTAGAGACTGGCATTAAAATTCAAGCCGAAGTGTCGGCGGCCTTGCTCGTTTCGCTGTTCAGTCCCAAGTCGCCGTTGCACGACGGCGCGGTGGTTATAGAAAACGACGTGATCGTGACGGCGAAATGCATTTTGCCGCTGACGCAGAACGACCGCGTTGACAAACGCTTGGGGACGCGGCACCGCGCCGCGGTCGGCCTGTCGGAAGAATCCGATGCCGTCGTGCTCGTGATCTCGGAAGAGACCGGCAAGCTATCGATTGCAATGGACGAACGTTTGCTCTTCGATCTCAGCCTCGACGAAGTTGAAGGCATTCTCATGGCGGCGTTGCGGCCCAGTCTGCGCGTTTGAATTGCGATTATTTTGTCCGCGAAGATTTTGAATGGTCAATTGATATTTAACAATTGTCAATTCTTTTGGTTGCGGTTTGAATCCCACGTTATGTCACTCTGACTCAATCGTATTTCTTGTTCCACGCCGAGACATTCCCTCCTTTTTGACTCTGCGATAAGTGTTGATTTTTAATGCGTTTTTTTCCTCTGGTCGTTGGCACCAGTTTTGAATAGGATTCTTTCACAATTTTTAACGTGATTTTTATCAATTACAATAACGTTATCAATCGATGCGCCGGCGCTGAACCGTCACGTGTGCACGAGAATTTTTTTGGAACCGATTATGGAATTGGGCGCACCCTCGCTTTACTCGAACAAATCATTCTCGAATATTTTTCCTGCCGATGTCATGTCGTCGCCTCCGGAGGCGGAGAATTTTGCGAAGAAAAAAATGCGCGAACCGGCCGACGGGCTGATCGAAGAAGCCTGGGCGCCGATGTCCGCTTTTCTCGACGCCATGCAAGAGGCCGTCAGCGGTGTTGACGAGTATTTGTGCGTGAAATATTGGAATGCGCCGATGGCGCGCCTCACCGGCGTGGCGCCGGAAGAAGCCTTGCACCGGCCGCTCTTTTCGCTGCTGCCGCGTGATTTTGAGCGCCACCTCGAAGCGAATCTTCGGCAGCTTTTTCACCAGCAAACGCCTCGCCATGGCGGCGCTCAGGGACAAAACGCCGAGGTGGTCGAGGGCGAATTTGCCCAAAGCCACGGCAACAGCGAGTTTTTTGATTTCTCCTACCGCATGCGCATTCTGCCGACGAGCGGCAACCGCGGCCTGGTGATCCTCACGCTGCGTCCGGCTTCGGAAAGACGCAGCCGGCAGCGCCGCTTCAAGCCGCAAGAACCTCTCGGCCTGCTCGGCACCTTGAGCGCCGGAATCGCGCAGGAGCTCACCAATCCTTTGGAGGCGATTTGCAGCCGCATCGATAACATCATTTTGCTCACCGGCAATAACTGGGACGCGCGCCTGGAAGACGAACTGCACAGCATTATCACCGAAGTCTACCGCATCAGTTATCTCGTCAACAATATTTTAACGCTTTCAAGCCACCAGGCTTTCAAAGCTGCGCAAGTGAACATCAATCACCTCGTTCCGGAATCCATCATTTTGTTGGAGCACACGCTCAATCGTAAAATCGCCTGTGCGACAGTCCTGCAAGATGATTTGCCGCTGGTGAGTGGCGACCCGGTTTTATTGCAAACCGTGCTGCAAAATATTTTGCGCTACGCCGTCGAAGCCGCCGGCGACGACACGGTGCCGAAGATCCAAACTGCTGTGAGCGATCCGCTGCAACGCGGCGGCCGCCAGGCGCGTGGAAATTCATCCAAGCCGGCGTTGGCGAAAGGGAACAAGAAACCATCGCCGCAAATCGTCGTTAAGATTGAAGACCGCGGCGCGGTGATGGCGCCGAAAATTCTCGCGCAATTGTTCGATCCGATTGCCAGCAGCAAGCAATTCGGCATCGCGGTCGGCCTCGGCCTGTTCCTCAGCAAGAAGATCGTCGAATCTCATCACGGCATGCTGCAAGTGAGCAGCGAGCCGGGGCGGGGGACGATTTTTACGATAACGTTGAATGTTTGAGCCCTGAAGGTGAAATCCTTGCAGAAAAAGCAAAAACTTTTAGCGCACGAAATGGAACTCACACGGAAGTAAAAGATTTTTATGATTTATTCCGTGAGCTGTTCCGCTTTTGTGAGCGATCAAATCTTTTTAGTCGCGGCTCGTCCGCGGTAGGGTAGCAGCAAGCCCCGAGTTCCGTCAGGAATTTCGGGGCTTGTTTTTTCGGAGAGTTTTATGTAGATTACATGGTGAGAAATCGTCACAACCAAAAGGATTGGCTCACCATGTTGATCAAACACGAAAAAGACTGCAAAGAAATCATCGCCAACGACGGCTGCCGCTTGCGGGAATTGTTGCACCCGGAGCGCGATGCGGCGGATATTTCCTATTCGCTGGCGATCGCCTACGTCGATCCCGGCAAATCGACTTACCCGCATTATTTGCGGCAAACGGAGGTGTATTTTATTCTGCAAGGCATCGGCCGCATGCACCTCGGCGACGAGACGCAGGAGGTGCACGAAGACGATGCCATCGTCATTCCCAAAGAAAAGGAGCAATGGATCGAGAACATCGGCCAAAACGTGCTGGTGTTCGCGGCGATCGTGAACCCGCCGTGGCGCGCCGAAGATGATGTGCGGGTGTAACGCAGACGGCCCGTCTGCTGAACTTTGCGCTTGCATTTCGGGGATTTTTTGTTATTTTTAAACGAATGCAGTTTGTCTTTAATTTGGCACACATAAAAGTCAAACCCCGACTGCGTCCGTAGGATTTTCATCTATTTGCTGAAATCCATTGGGTGGAAATTTCAGCCATGCAATGCAAAATCGGGGTTGTAAAAACTCGAAAGGTGAATCATGGATGTCGATCTTTTGACCAAACCGCTTCCTCGCCAAACGCCGCCAAAAGAGCGCGTCACTTTCGACGAATTCTGTGAAATCATCAAAGAAGATCAAAAGGCTGATCTCATTAACGGAGTTATTTATATGGCTACTCCCGCAACGCTCGAGCACGAAGACGAGTTTGGCTTCTTGTTGGCGGTCGTGCGAATTTTCGTCCGCCGAAAAAAGCTGGGATTCGTTCTCGGCTCGCGCGCGGCGATGCAATTATCCGACGAAGATGCGCCCGAGCCCGATTTGATGTTCATTAGCAAAGAAAAGCTGGCCAAGGCCAAAGGTAAAGCCTTTCCGGGAGCGGCAGATTTAGTCATTGAACTCATCTCGCCAAGCAGCCGATGGCTGGATTTGGGAGAAAAGAAGGAAGTGTACGCGAAATTCGGCGTGCTCGAATACTGGGCGATCGACCTTTTTCGGCAGGTCGCACACTTTTGGAAAAATAATAACGGGGTCTGGGAAGACCTGCCGGTTGACGACATGGGCATCGTGCGCTCCATAGCTCTTCCTGGCTTTTGGCTGCGGGTGGATTGGCTTTTTGCAGAACCGTTGCCGGATGAAGAAGCAATTATTGCTCTTATACTTTCAGGCGATCCGGCCAATTCAACGACGAATTGATTTGAAAGGAGGCACGAGATGATTCGCAACCGTTTTGCGCGAAGCGTATCGACGGCGGCTGTGATGTTGTTCGTCGCCGTCGCTGTTTATGCCCGGCAGCAAACCCTCACCCCCGAAATAGTGGTCTCTCTCAAAACCGTTTCTTCCGTCACCATCGACCCAACCGGCAAAAACATCGCGTATACTCTCACCACCCCTCGAGGCGCCGATGAAGAGACCGGCGGCCGCTACAGCGAGTTGTTCGTCATTCCCGCTGCCGGCGGCGCACCGCGGCAATTTACCTACAAGCCCAATAACGCTGGCTCGCCGCAGTGGGCGCCGGACGGCAAGTGGATTTATTTCACCTCGCTCCGCAAAGGGTTTGACGAGCAAACCGAAGTCTACCGCATTCCCGTCGATGGCGGCGAGGCCGAATTGGTGAGCAGGAGCAGCAACGGCGTGCGCCAATTCAAGCTTGCGCCGAACGGTGAATGGATCGCCTACACGATGACCGACGCCGCGACCGCTGCCGAAAAGAGCGCAGCCAGAAAAGGCAACGATGTGCAAACCGTTGACAAAAATTTCAAGCAGCACCGTTTGTACGTGCAAGCGGTCGGAAGCAGTGAGGCTAAATCCGTTTCCGGCGAGATGTCGGTGTGGGATTTTGAATGGTCGCCGGATGGGAGCCAGGTTGTCTTTCAAGCCAGCGCCACGCCGCGAACCGACGATTCGTATATGTTCAAAAAGCTTTATATGGGCTGGAGCAATGCCCACATGCCGCCGAAAGTTCTGACCGAAACCAAAGGCAAGCTCGGTAACATGGCGTGGTCGCCCGATGGGAAACAGATTGCATTTCTCGGCGGTGTTGATGAGAGTGACCCGACAAACGGCAGCATCTTCGTCGTTCCCGCCACCGGCGGTACGGCGAAAAATCTCTCACAGAATTACGAAGGCACCGTGACATGGGTAGGCTGGTTGGATGCTACCACATTAATTTTTTCAGCCACCGAACGCAGCCACACCGCGTTGAAAACGATGTCCGTCAAGGACGGCGCGCTCAAACGAATGATCGACTCCGGTTATGGCATGTCCAGTATCTCGGTAACCGCAGACGGCAAAACTTTGGCGCTGGTAGCCAATACGTACAAGCATCACAATGAGGTTTTCGTCTGCGCGCTCGTCACAAAGAAAGTGACCCGCCTCACCAACAGCAATCCGGAATTGGATAATCTGCGCTTTTCCGGCACCAAAGAAATTTCCTGGAAAGCCAAAGACGGCCTCGAAATCACCGGGCTGCTGATGTTGCCGCTGGATTATCAGCCCGGCACAAAATATCCGTGCATCGTGCAGGTTCATGGCGGGCCGGAGAGCGCGTATGTCGAGGGTTGGACGACCAGGTACGTGACGTGGAGCGAATTGCTGGCAGCGCGCGGCTACGTGGTGTTCAGCCCGAATTATCGCGGCAGCACCGGACGCGGCGTGGCGTACAGCAAGGCCGACCATCAAGATCTCGCCGGCAAAGAGTTTGACGACGTGATCGATGGCATCGATTTTCTCGTGCAACAGGGCCAAGTCGATCCCGAGCGCGTTGGCATCGGTGGATTCTCATACGGTGGTTATTTCTCGGCGTGGGCGGCGACGCGCCACACCGAGCGCTTCAAAGCCGCGTCGATGGGCGCCGGTATTGCGAATTGGATTTCATTCACCGGCACCTCTGACATTCCCTACGAGAACTCGATGGTGCATTGGAATCTCGAGGTTTTCAAGAATATGGAAAAGGCGTGGAGCCGCTCGCCGCTGGCGCACGTGGAAAAATCGCAAACGGCGCTGCTCATTTCGCACGGCGACAAAGACGACCGCGTGCCAATCGGCCAAGGTTGGGAGATTTATACCGCGATGAAGCTGCTCGGCAAAACCGTCGAATTTGACATTTACCCGCGCGAAGCGCACGGCTGGGCGGAGCGCAATCATCAGCTCTATTCGATCAAGCGCAATCTGGAGTGGTTTGAGAAATACGTCAGAGGCGGGGCAACGAGCAAGGCGAGCAGTTTGCCGTGAAGTTCTTTATTTTTGGGATAAAAAAAGCCGAAGAGAATTTATTCTTCGGCTTTTTCTTTTCAGATATTTTATACAGGTGTTGGTGTCAAGCAAATACATCATTGCATGGCCTCTCGAATTTCATTATGGCTACGCTTTTTGGCCTCGAGGCCGATCCCCTCGAAAGTGGTGGAGCAGTTCCTGAAAAACTCCGGAATCCGCGCACGCTTCCATCTCACCTCTTCCAATCGATTCCAGAAAATTCAATGCTCTGCTTCGAAAAGGCGACTCCTTGCCTGTGGCATAGATAATAATGTTCGCATCTACAAAAACCAACTCAGTCAAAGAAGGTCTCCTCGTAATCTTTTTCCATCTCTTGCCAAGTCTTAAACGGGAAATCGGCTCGTTTCATTTCTTCAACAATTCCAAGCTTTTCGGCTTGCCGCTGACGTTTGGCAACACGAGAGTTGATTGCATACTGTTGCTGCACCGCTGCTCGCACCAACGCACTAACAGAAGTTTTCTGCGCTTTTGCTAATTTCTCCAAGGCAAGCAACAAATCCGATGGGAAAAGAACCGTGGTCTTTCTGGTCATGCTGGCTTTGGTTAATTGGCCATTTTGCACTTTGCACCTCCGAAAATTCAAACTTTCTCATAAGCTATTATTAGTTGTCTAAATGTAGCAAAAGCAACCAGTCTTCGCAAGCAAAAAAAAAAACAGGCCTAGGATAAGGAAGTTTTAGGGACTGGCACTTTTTCTCTCAATACTTGTCCAGCCCCTATACTCTAAACTAAAAACAAACGTTATTTTCACGTCCCCATTTCCCACGAAGACAAATACTTCTTCTGCTCCGCAGTCAGCTCGTCAATCGTAATGCCCATTGACTTCAGCTTCAATGTCGCAATCCAATTTTCGATATCACGCGGGACGTTGTAAACTTTCGCTTCCAATTTCTTGGCGTTTTTGATCACAAACTCAGTGGTCAGCGCTTGCGTCGCGAAGCTCATGTCCATCACCGCGGCGGGATGGCCTTCCGCGGCAGCGAGGTTGATCAGGCGGCCTTCGCCGAGCACGTACAAACGCCGGCCGTCGGCTTGCACATATTCATCAACGAACGCGCGCACGTCTTTGTTCTTCGCTTTGGACATCGCAGACAATTCGTCGAGATTGATCTCAACGTTGAAGTGGCCGGAGTTGGCGATGATGGCGCCGTCTTTCATCAGCGCAAAATGCTCCTTGCGGAGCACGTGGATGTCGCCGGTCAACGTCACGAAAATATCGCCAATACGCGCGGCCTCGGCCATCGGCATGACGCGATAGCCATCCAAAACCGCCTCGATGGCGCGGATCGGATCGACTTCGGTGACGATGACTTGCGACGCCATGCCGCGTGCGCGCATCGCCACGCCTTTGCCGCACCAGCCGTAGCCAGCGATGACGAAGTTCTTGCCGGCCAGCAGCATGCCGGTGGCGCGGAGAATGCCGTCAATCGTCGATTGGCCGGTGCCATAACGATTGTCGAAAAGATATTTGGTCATCGCATCGTTGACGGCAATCACCGGAAATTTCAACGCGCCGTCTTCGGCCATGGCGCGGAGACGAATCACGCCGGTCGTCGTCTCTTCCATGCTGCCGAGCACTTGCGGAATCAGCTCGTGATATTCTTTATGAATGACCGACACCAGATCGGCGCCGTCGTCCATGGTGATTTGCGGCTTGTGCGCAATTGCGGCGTGAATGTGTTTGTAATACGTTTCATGATCTTCGCCCTTGATCGCAAAAACCGAAATGCCGTATTCTTTCACCAGCGCCGCGGTCACGTCGTCTTGCGTGGAAAGCGGATTGGAAGCGCACACGACGACATCGGCGCCGCCGGCCTTCAGCGTGCGCAGAAGGTTCGCCGTCTCAGTCGTCACGTGCAAACAGGCCGACAGCCGATAGCCGGCGAGCGGCTTTTCTTTCTCAAAACGCTCGCGCACCAAACGCAGAACCGGCATTTCATTTTCGGACCAACGAATGCGCTTGAGCCCTTGCGGCGCCAAATTGATGTCTTTGATGTGATGATTCAAGGTACTCTCCTTCAAAATGATATAAAAACTCCAATAAATAGAAACTCAATTCTACTGATGAAAAAATTTTCCAACGGATAGAAACAACGCAACAGATATAATTTTTTATCCGTTGCGTTGTTTCTATCCGTTGGGCGCTTTCATCAGTTGTCAAAAACTTGCAAAGAACCTATCTTGCCAAATCCTCCGCCTTCTCCAATTTCTCCCAGGTGAAGCCCTCCTCGTCGCGGCCGAAGTGGCCATAGGCCGCGGTGGCCTTGTAAATCGGGCGGCGCAGATTGAAATACTCGATGATCGCTTTCGGCGTCAGGTCCCAATTTTTGCGGATCACTTTTTCGATTTCCTCATTCGGCATCGCGCCGGTGCCAAACGTATCGACTGAAATTGAAACCGGCTCGGCCACGCCGATGGCATACGCGACTTGCACTTCGCAGCGCTCGGCCAATTTCGCGGCGACGATATTTTTGGCGACGTGGCGCATGGCATACGCGCCGGAGCGATCCACCTTCGTCGGGTCTTTGCCGGAGAAGGCGCCGCCGCCGTGCCGGCCCATGCCGCCATAACTATCGACAATAATTTTACGGCCGGTGAGGCCGGTGTCGCCTTGCGGACCGCCGACCACGAAACGTCCGGTCGGGTTGATGTGATAAACCATCTTGCGATCATCGATCATATCAGGCGGAACGACCGCTTTGATAACTTTGTCAATCACGTCCTGGCGAATCTGTTCTTGGGTGACATCCGGATCGTGTTGAGTGGAAATGACGACGTTCTCAACGGCGCGGGGCTTGCCGTCGACGTAACGCACGGAAACTTGCGACTTGCCGTCGGGGCGCAGATAAGAGACGAGTTTTTGCTTGCGGACTTCGGCCAGGCGGCGCGCCAGCTTGTGCGCCAGCATGATCGGCATCGGCATGAACTCTTTGGTCTCGTTGGTGGCGTAACCGAACATCATGCCTTGATCGCCGGCGCCGGCGCGGTCCACGCCCATCGCGATGTCGGGCGACTGCTTGTTGATCGAAGTCAGCACGGAGCAGGTGAGATAATCGTAGCCATAGCTGGCATCGACATAGCCGATGTCTTTGATCGTCTGGCGCACCAGCGCTGGAATATCCACGTAACAGTCGGTGGTGATTTCGCCGCCCACAATGGCGATTCCGGTCATGACGAAGGTTTCGCAGGCGACGCGGCCGCGCGGATCTTGGGCAAAAATCGCATCGAGCACCGCATCGGAAATTTGATCCGCGATTTTATCGGGATGACCCTCGGTGACGGATTCGGAGGTGAATAGCATCGAAGCCATAAGGCTCTCCTTAAATGATTTGCTCAAAAGTGAAAATTGCTGCGGTTCGAGATACTACGGCTAGTATGGTGTTACTTTAATTTTTGCAGTCTCGACCCCTTGTGGGTCGCTGTTTTCAATAGCTGCCCACAAGGGCCAGGGACTACATAATTCATGGTAACAGTGTACTTAGGGTTGTCACGCCGGTTGCACTTTTGCCAATCGATTTTTCAAATACTCGATCTTTTCCACCGGGGTGGGATCGATGCCGTTGAGCACGGCCTCATAAACACTCGCGCCGTCTCCCAAAAAGATGAGCGAAAAGAATCGCGCCAACAGCGATTGCCCCTCGCTCGCCGCTTCGATGACCGGAACGCCGGTTCGCTCGATCAGCTCGCGTGTCAAATCCATCCGCGTCTGTGCTTGGAGATGAATCTCGTTTGGCGCCGCCTGGCGATCGCGCAAATAAATCACCTGAAAACGCTGATCCATCTCCCGGCGCTGGCCCCAGCCCACCAGCTCGTTGTGATTCATCTCCGGAAAAACATTGTGCCAGGCCAGCGTCTCGGCATTTTCACAAAATTGTTCCTTCCAGCGCCAGGCCACGGCTTCGTAAATTTCCGGCGCATAAATCAACGGCAGCCTTTCCCGCAACGCCAGCGCGAGCCGTTTGGCGGCATTTTGCGGCGCCCCGTTTTCAGGATGATATCGCCGGCCAAGTTGCTCCAACAAAGCGACTGTTTCTTTTATATCCGCTTCCGGGCTTGGAATGAAACGGCAAGCGTACAACGTTTGCAATAGCGGCATGAAAAGATGAACCAACGCCGAGCGCGGCGGAAATCCGAGCGGCGGAGAAAACGTAGGCAATCCTTTAGCCGCGGCCATGCTGCCGATCTTGCCGCCGGAGGTGATGCAAACGATCTGTGCTTCACGCCGCAGCGCTTGCTCGAACATCGACAGCGTCTCCTCCGTATTGCCGGAGTAGCTCGAAACGATCACCAGCGAATGGCGATCGACAAAATTCGGCAGATGATATGAGCGGCACACCGAGAGCGGGACCGGGAGTTGATTATAGGTGAGGCTCTTCGCCAGCTCGCCGCTGATGGCCGAGCCGCCCATGCCGGCAACCACGATATTTTGAATCCGGCTCGCGTTCAATTCGAGCCGCACGGATTGCGCGCGCTGCAGCGCTTCGAGAAAATGCTGCGGCATGCTCAAAACCCGGCCGAGCATATCCGCGCGATCGATTTTCGCGATCATTTCGCGCGTCAAATTTTCGTTCATTACACTTTGATTTTCCATATAAAAACCCAAAACCCCGACTGCGTCCGTAGGCTACGCCCGCAGGGATTTTCCTTAATAATCACATGATATTAAATTCGGGGTTATAAAGCCACGTCCTTAAATCGTCGCCGCATGTATTGCCGCATGAAATCGATGATTTCTTTGGCGGTGGAAAAATTCAAAACTTTTTGCGCCAGCTTTTCCGCGTCGTGAAAATCAGTGTAGCGAATGATTTTTTTGATTTCCGGCACGTCGACCGGGCTGACGCTCAATTCGTCGATCTTCATGCCGACCAGGAGCACGGTCGCCAGCCGGTCGGCGGCCATCTCGCCGCACATGCCGACCCAAATGCCCTTGCTGTGGCCGGCGTCGATCACGTTTTTGATTACCCGCAGCACCGCCGGGTGCAGATTCTCGAACAGATGCGCGATGCGTTCGTTGCCGCGGTCGACGGCCAGCAAATATTGTACGAGATCGTTGGTGCCGATGCTCAAAAAATCCACGCGCTCGGCAATGGCGTCGGCCAGCAGCGCCGCCGAAGGAATTTCGATCATCACCCCAACTTCGGTATCGGGCTCGAAAGCCTGGCCCTGTTTGCGCAATTGGCGTTTCGTCTTCTCAATCAGTGCCAGTGCTTCATCCAGTTGCTCGATTCCCGAAATCATTGGCAGCAAAATTCTCGCGTTGCCGCGGGTGTTGGCGCGCAGAATGGCTTTGATTTGCGCGATAAATATTTCCGGGCGCTCGAGGCTGATGCGTATCGCGCGCCAGCCCAGCATCGGGTTGGCTTCGGGCGGAATGTCGATGCACTGCGGACTCTTGTCGCCGCCGACGTCCATGGTGCGAATGATCACCGGATGCGGCTTGACCGCAGCCGCAATTCGAGCGTACTCTTGGAATTGCTCTTCCTCGTCGGGCAGGCAATCGCGGCCGAGATATAAATACTCGGTTCGCAGCAGCCCGACGCCGGCGGCGCCGTGCGCCAACACGTCTTCAACTTCATCGGCATATTCGAGATTGGCGGCCAGCGTGAGATCGCGATTATCGATCGTGCGCGCCGGCAGGTCGCGCAGATGGTCGAGTTTTTTGACTGCGGCGAGCCATTTGTTGCGCCTGGCCCGATATTGCGCCGACGTGGCTTTGTCCGGATTTACCAGCACCACGCCGTTGTTGCCGTCGACGATCACCCGATCGGCGTTTTTGATCGCGCCGGTGATTTCACGCAAGCCGACGACCGCGGGAACGCGATAAGCGCGCGCCAAAAGCGCGGCGTGGGAAGTCTTGCCGCCGAGATCGGTGGCGACGCCCTTTATTTTATGGCGATTCAGCGTGAGCGCGACCGAGGTGGTGAGATCGTGCGACACGACGATCACCGCGTCTTCCGCTTGATTAAGAAGCTGGCGGCGGTCGCCGTTGAGCCGGCGGATGACCTTGTGTTTGATTTCGTGCAGCTCGTCGGCGATTTCGGCGAAGTGGCCGCCGCGCTTGCGGAGCTGCTCGGCGTATTGGTCAATGCGCTCTTGAAAAGCATAATCCGCATTCACCAGCTCGTTGCGGATCATCGCGTTAACTTCGCCGATGAAATACTCGTCATCCAAAACCATGCGATGGACTTCGGCAATGCGCTCTTGATCCTGCGCCGATTCGCTGCCCGCCTGAGCACTGTTCTCTATCAACTCTTGCTGCGTGGTTTCGAGAATAGCCTTCAGTTTGTCGATTTCTTGCGGAACTTCCGCCGCCGTGATCGTCCGGCGCTCTGCCGTGACCCGATCGTCCGCAAGAACGAAAGCGCTCCCCATGGCTATCCCCGGGGAGGCAGCCACGCCGTGCAAAATCGTTTGCGCTTTGAGTTCCTGCTTTTTTTTCGGCACTGCGTCAAACACGGGATGTCCTTTGCGAACGTTGGTTACTTTAGTTTTCTCCAAACTTGCTCTCAAAAAGCTCGACAATTGCAGCCAGGGCCTGCTCTTCATCGGCGCCGTTGGCGGAAATCGTCAGCTCGGTTTCCATGGCCGCAGCCAGCATCATCACGCCCATGATGCTCTTGCCGTTGACGATCTGGTCGTCGCGCTTGATATGAATATCGGATTTGAAGGTCGAGGCTTTTTGCACCAGCTTGGAAGACGGGCGGGCGTGCAGACCCATCTTGTTGCGCACGGCCACTTTTTTTTCGACCATTAGGCTTTCCGCTTCAAAATCATTTCGACCAGCTCACGCAGCGCCGCGGCGTCGATCGCCGGCTCGAGCTGCGCCAGACAATGGCGGGCTTTCTGCAGATGATTGCCCACCGCGGCCTCGGCGGCAGCGATGGCGCCGGCGGTGTGAAAAATCTGCCGCACTGCGAAAATATCGGCTTTGGCAATGGCCGGTTTTTGAAAAAATTTTTTCAGGCTGTCGCGATCGCGAGCGCCGCCGTGCGTCATGACGTGAACGTACAAAAACGTCCGTTTGCGGCGCTTGACGTCGCTGCCAAAATCTTTGCCGAGAATGTCTTGCGAGACCGTGATGTCGAGCAAATCATCCTGAATCTGAAAGGCCAGGCCGAGATGCTCGCCGAATTGGCGGAACAGCTTCACTTGCGTTTCGGTTGCCGCGGCAACCAGCGCCCCCATCTCGGTGCAGAGGGACAACAAGCGCGCCGTCTTCCGCATGATCATACAGAAAATCAGTTTCCAATTCCAAATTCTGTCAAAATCTCATCTGCTGATCTCAAAGGTTGATAATGTGTTTTTAACATTCTTATTAAAATGAATGCAATCTTTTCATTTTCCTGTGATATAGAAACAGCATCTTCTCCACCCAGTATCCAAATTGCATATCTATTATCTCCCACAATCATTGGGCCGGAAACAGGAATGTCCATGATATTAAATTTGAAACGAAAGCCCGTTTTTCCTCGATATTCTTAAAATGATGCAATCTTTCAGTCAATTTCTCAATATACTGCTTATTCATTATCAAAGATTTCTCCACCAACTCAGTTTTAGTCGCATTTCCTGAAAATAAGTACATCAGTTCCTTGTCACATTGTTTATAATTTTCGTTTATCCATTTTTCCAGTGTTTCAAGAAACCCTCTTTCGTAAGCATATTGGCCCTCAGGGCTCGAAAGATAGTTTCGTGGGCCGAGAAAAAGGGTCGGGGTTCTCTGATATAAATACAATCGGTTTTGAGTAAATCGTATTATTGATGTCGCTAGTTCATACATCTCCTCTTTAGAAAGAGTGTGGACTGGGTCTTTATAGAATTTGCTAATTTCGTTTAGAACGCTATCTCTGAGAACGTTTCTAAGTTGAGAGATGCCTCGAAATTTCTTGAAGATAGTATTTTTGAAGTAAAGTCCTTTCTTGTTTGAAATCAAGTCATCGATAAAAGCTTCCAGTTTTTCATCGCGATGTTCAGTGCCTTCCAAGCTTTTTAGAAAAATAAGTATTGGTTTACTTCTCTTAACTGCTTCATGATATTCTTCCAAAACAGCGGGGCTTAATGACTTCCACAATATTAAAATGAAAATGTCACAATCCTTTACTCCCTCAAGATACGCTTCTTGAGGAGACTCGTTGAGAGACGGAAAAATTTCAAATAGAACAGGCTGCAGACTCAGGTCTGTAAGAACCTCGGTGGCTATTTCGCGTTCATATTCCAACTCAAACATTGATGAGCTTATGAAAGCCCTTATTCTTCTCATTGGATTCAGTTCCTCCTCTTTGAAATAGACATTAACAATTCAGACGGCGCTTTTTTGGCAAAATTGGCTCTTTCAAGTTTGGTTTTGTGATAACTTAAAACCATGAGGATTCCATTTCATCTCAAAAATTTCGTTCCACTAAATAATAAGCCCACTGTTTAAGGAGCACTTTATACTTTGAATCTCGTATATCAGCTAAGAATGGATTTGCCTTCTCTATGTATCCTGTTGCCAGCTCATAAGTACGTTGCACTCCACCGAGATCGACGAGTAGCTTGGTTACCATTCTTATTTCATCTTCACTTGCATCACGTTTTCCAAGAATGCCTCGGATAACCTCGCTTTCTTTTTGATTTGCGTTCAACAGCGCAGTTCTGACAATAGTTGTTTTTTTACCTTCTCGAATATCAGATCCAACTGGTTTTCCTAGCTTATTTTCCTTACCCAAAATGCCAAGAATATCATCTCGAAGCTGAAATGCTATACCACAGTTTGAGCAAAAGCTTTTAATAGCGATAATCTCTGCGTCGTCAGTTTCGGCAGAATTTTTGCCTATTAATGCGCCTGCCATACCAGCAAACTCATACAAAACACCTGTTTTCATCCAAAGCATATTAATGATTTGATCTTCGGAAATATCTAGAATGCCATTCTCTTTCATGCCAAATTCAACATCGATCATTTCGCCATGTACCAGTGTTGTAAGAACGTAAGTTTGAAGCGTATTAATAAGCTTAAATATGACATTAGGGTGTACCTTTTCTACTAGTGGTTTCTCGGTAAACAGAGAGATTGACCATCCATGTTGAATATCTCCGGTAAGAACAGCAACATCCTCTCCATATTTTTGGGCTTGAGCCTCGGTAAGTTTCAAGTTCTCAAGAGCCACTCTTTTGGCTGCTACATGTACAGTTGATTGACCTCTTCGAAGACCATCATTATCAATAAGGTCATCATGGACTAACGTCCAAGTATGAAATAATTCTATGGCAGCAGCCGCAGGAATCGCAATCTCTTCATTGCCTCCAACCGCTCCACATGCCATTAAGAGCACCGCTGGGCGTAGCCTTTTGCCTCCTCTTTTGATGTAACTCGTCACACTTTCCTCAATTATATCAGGTCGAAAATTCTGCCGGTTTCGATAATTCTGGATGATGTAATGTAATATTTTTTTTTCCGAGACATCCAGAAAGCCGAGAAAGTCATTGTAAATCATCTAATCATTCTCCTTCAATCTATGAGCGAAGATGAAAACTTGGGTGTTTTGGCCCTTTTGAAAAAAAGACGAAATGAACTTCTAATATAATTTTGAATTTAAAAAATACGCAAAAGTAGGCTGAGAAGCAAGAAAAAGTTTCTTCCGGTTTGTTTGTGATGGTCGATCGTGTTATTGGCGATATACAATTGTTACAATTTTTACTTGCGCTTTTGTTTGGCAATTTGCATATTCCAAATGCTGGAAAAAGCCAAGCCGCGAGCCAAGCGGTAATCGAGAATGTAAACTTGCTTTTTGAGGGGAGCTATGCACCGACTTTTCATCCTGCTGTTCTTGTGCTCGTGCGAGGTCGCCTCGGCGCAGGTGATTCTTTCCGAGGTCATGTACAACCCGCGCGTCAATGACAACGCCTACGAGTTTATCGAGATTTTCAACGCCAGCGCCGCGGATACGATATCGTTGTTCGGCTGGCAAATCGGCGACCAAGCCGAAGTCGATTCGCTGATCTCGCCGGACGCGCTTTACCGGTTGGCGCCGCAGCAATTTGCCGTCGCGCTCGACCCCGGTTATTTCCTCACTACGGGGATTTATGATTCGCTTATTCCTTCCAACGCCTTGATTCTCACCATCAATGACAATACCTTTGGCAGCGGCGGCCTTTCCAATAGCACGGCAGAGACGGTGGTTTTGGTTGACGCAGCCGGCAATACCGTCGCGCGCTACACTTATTCTCTCAGCAATGCCGACGGCATCTCCGATGAGAAAATCCTTTTGAACAACGACGATTCGCCGGGCAATTGGGCGAATAGTTTGCGTGCGGATGGCACGCCGGGAGCGCTGAACAGCGTCAGCCGGCGCGAAATCGATCTGGCCGCCATTCGTCTTTGGTTCGATCCACCCAAACCGCGCGCCGGCGACGACGTTCAGATCAACGCGGTTGTGCTCAATCGTGGCCGCCGTACGGTTGATCGTTTCGTCGTCACGTTTGCCAACGATCGCAACCAGGACGGCGTCGCACAAGGCGGTGAAGAAATCGGCAACGTGACGGTCGAACAGACGGTTCCGAGTGAGGACTCGGTTGTGATTCGCCGGCTTTGGATCCAACCGCCGGCGGGAAGACATCACATTCTCGCCATCCTCTCAGCGCCGCTTGATACGGTAACGAGCAATGACCGCATATCGGCGCGGTTGTCGGTGGGATATGGCTCGCGCAGCGTCGTCATCAACGAAATTTATTATGCGCCCAATACCGGCGAAGCGGAGTGGGTCGAATTTTATAACCGCAGCAGCCAACCGGTCGATCTTTCCGAATGGCGTTGGCGTGACGCCAGCGCGGAATTTCCCATCATGTTTCCGGATTCGGCCTTGATCATTGCGCCCGGCGAATTTGCCCTGCTCGCCGCCGTCCGCGATATCGCGCGCGCAGATTCTCGTGCCAGACTCATCGTTCCCAAAACGTGGCTGACGCTGAACAATGATCGCGATCGGCTCGTGCTGGCAGATTTTCACGGCCGCGTGCAGGATAGCTTATCTTATTTGCAAAATTGGGGCGGCCAAACCGGCGTTTCGCTCGAGCGCATCAATCCGCATCTTGCCGGCGCGGACAGCAGCAATTGGAGCGGTTGCGTCGATCCCAATGGCAGCACGCCGGGTTGGCCCAACAGCATCTTCACGGAATTTGTGCCGAGCCAGGCGACGGTGACGGTTTCGCCGCAGCCTTTCTCTCCGGATAGCGATGGCCACGATGATGCGGCCATCATTCAAATTCAAGTGCCCGCCACGACTGCCACCGCGCATCTGAAAATTTATGACGTGCGCGGCCGCCTCGTTCACCAGCTTTTGAACAATTCGCCGATCGGCGCCACGCACCAAGTCGTTTGGAACGGGCGCGACGCGGCCAACCAGCCCGTGCCAATGGGATTGTACATCGTTTACTTGCAGGCGATTCATGCGACCGGAGGCATTTTAGTCGAAGCGCGAACGACGTTGGTCTTGGCGAGGAAGTTGAACTGAGGGGATAATATATTATTGAACGCGCATAGAAAGCCCGCCGCAGTATCCGGATTTGGATGGAGAAGATGACGAAGGTGATTGATCAAAAAAATTTTAAAGCAAACAAAACTGACCGGCCAATTGCAGTGACCGGTCGGTGGCCTTCCAGACGGTGTCTTTTTTAAATTGAAGGAGTTCCGTGGTAATGACTTCGCTTGAAACTTTAAAACAAAAATTCTCCGATGCCTGGCTCAAGCTGTGTGTAAATTTGCATGAGCGTTTTCCGGAGAAAGGCACGACTTATCTCTATGGTCTGCTCGGTGCGACCGCGCTCGCGCCGGTTATGAGCGAACCAAGCTATGCGGTGGCCGTGGCTAAACTCACCGAGGTGATTGGCGCTTTGGGCATTGAAACCATGGGTAGTCTGCTGGATGAGTTTCGCAACAAAAAGGACGATGCCGAACGCGCGCGTTTGTTGGAACAAGCTGCGCAAAACTCCGAGCAAATACGAAACGTTCTTGATGATCTGCTCGAAAAAGTGGAGGCCATACCGCGTGCATTGCAGATTTATTCTCAACAACATCAAGTTGAAAATGAACGCCAGTGGTTTACCAACACGCTGCAAAAGGCATTGCTGCACGCCGGTAGTCGTTTGCAAATCGAAGTGCAAGTAAAAACCGGCGCTGACAGCCCGTTGGCGATTGGTGCAAAAGCAGAGGCGCTGAGCAAGAGTGTCAAATTGGAAAATGTCCAAGCCAATCACATTTCTATCCAGCTTGACGCCAGCGGCTCGGGACTTGAAAAGACATTTTCGGCTGACCCCCAGCGCCGCTACCTAGAAAAGCTCCAAACCTATTGCAATCTTCTTCCGCTCGCGGCCATTGCCAAAGAAAGCGATCCTCATGCTAGTTTGCGTCTCACCCTTGATAAAGTTTACATCGGCTTGAACACGACACTGTGGGTTGATCAACAGGGCAAATTTGTGCAACGTGAAGCGCTGCAAAGCTGGGAAGAGCAGAAAAAGACGCGCCCGTTCACAACATTGGAAGCGGCCGCGGCCGAGCCGATGTTGGTCATTCTCGGTGATCCCGGTTCCGGCAAAAGCTCCTTCATCAATCATTTATTGTGGCAGCTTGCCGAACGGCAGCTCCGCCCGAATTCACCCATGCTGAACGATTGGCCTCATCATGATCGCTTTCCGGTGCGCATTCTATTGCGCGAGTTGCTGGCCACGTTGCAACAAGAAAACGCCCAGCGTTATCTTGCTAAAGGTCAGGAAGAGCGTCAGCGACAGTTCTGTCAAATCGTGCAGCAGCATCTGCACAACATGCTCAGTAAGGATGGCCTCGCCGATTTTGCGCCGGCGTTGCAGAACCTGATTGCCAGCGGCCGTTGCTTGATCGTCTTCGACGGTTTGGATGAAGCGCCGCCGGATCAGCGCAAGCTGCTGCGCCATGCTGTGGAATGTTTTTGCGCCAACTCACCGCACATTCGTTTTCTCGTCACTTGCCGTATTCTCTCTTATGAAAAAGAGACGATGCTGCCGAGCTTCAACAGCGTGACCCTCACGCCGTTTGATGACAACCAGATTAAAGATTTCATCACGCGCTGGTATCAGGCTTTGCAGCAGTTGGGCAAACCGGTCGATTGGGCGGCCTCCAAAACCGCGGATTTGCAGCAAGCGGTGAAACGCTTGCCACAAAGCATGGTGCGCAATCCGCTTTTGCTCACCACCCTTGCGAGCGTGCATGCCAACAACGTCGAGCTGCCGCGCCAGCGCGTCAAGCTTTATCAACAAACCGGCAACCTTTTACTGCGGCGCTGGCAGGAAGCGAAAGCAGACAAAGTTTCTCTATTTGAGGAGATCGGCCTCACCGAAGAAACCAAAATGCTGCACGCGTTGTGGGAGCTGGGTTACTTCGGCCAAAGAGCCGGCAAGGCGCAGCAAGCGGCAGCCGATATTCCACGCCTTGAAGCGCTCGCTATTTTGGAGCGCAATTTTGTCGGCGTACGCGAGCCTGGGGTTGCTGCCAATCGGTTTTTGGATTACGTCGATCAAACCGCCGGCTTGCTCAATGGCCGCGGCGGCGGCGCCGAGCGCGTGTATGCTTTTCCGCACCGCACTTTTCAAGAATATTTTGCCGGTTGTTATCTCGCCAAGCGCACCCGCGATTTCAAGCGCGAATTGAAAAAACTGCTCGCCGAAGGCGATTATTGGCGCTTGGCGGCGCAGCTCGGTATTGAAGAACTGCTGTTCAACGACGGCAATGAAGGGCCGGCGTTGGATGCGGCCTATTTTCTCTGTCCAAGCGATTTCGAGCCACAGGGCGAAAGCGACTGGCGCGGCTCATCGTGGGCCGGCCATTTTGCCACAGCGATTGGCCTCGGCGCCATTGAGAAAGATCTGGAAGGCGGCGGTCCGGCCTTTGTGCAACGCCTGCGGACGCGTTTGGTAAAGATTCTCGAGCAAAGACTCTTGCCCGCGCGCGAACGCGCCGACGCCGGTTTCGTGCTCGGCCAGCTCGGCGACCCGCGCGAAGGCGTGTCCACGTTGCCAGTTTGGGTGGAATTGCCCGGCGGCCGTTTTATGATGGGAAGCAACGAAGGCGGCGATAATGAAAAGCCGCTGCACGAAGTCGAATTGTCGCCGTTCAAAATCAGCAAGTATCCCATCACCAACGCGCAGTTTGAAATGTTTATGAACGACCGCGGCTATGACAATAAAGATTGGTGGAGCGAAGCAGGCTGGAAATATCGTCAAGAAAGAAATTGGGAAGCGCCGCGCCTGTGGCGTGATGAAAGTTTCAATCTGCCGAATCAACCGGTGGTCGGGGTGTCGTGGTTTGAAGCCGAGGCATTTTGCAATTGGTTAAGCGCTGAGAGCTTAGGGCAGAGGGCGGAGGGCAAAAAGCTCATTGTGCGTTTGCCGACTGAGGCGGAGTGGGAGTTTGCGGCGCGGGGAAAAGATGGGCGAAAATTTCCGTGGGGCAGCGACGAACCGACGCCGGAGCATGCGAATTATGAAAGGATGATTGGCCGCCCGACCGCGGTGGGCACGTATCGCTTGGGTGCTACATCGGAGGGCATTTTTGATCTCGCCGGTAATATGTGGGAATGGTGCTTGGATTGGTATGGCGGAAATTATTATGCAGAGTGCAAGAAAAAGAAAGCCGTTAAAGATCCGCACGGGCCGCAAAAGGGTGATTATCGTGTTCTTCGTGGTGGCGCTTATTACTCGAATGCTGACGGCCTTCGCGGGTCGGGGCGCGTCCTCAACTATCCCGTCCTCAGGAGCCACGACTATGGCTTCCGTGTGTGCGTGGCCGGCGAGTCATAAAGCTTTTGAAACCCTGAATACCTGACCATCTGAAACCCTGAAAACCCCGCTGCGCGGGGTCGAAAATTTTTTAAAAATTTAAGGAGGTCGATCATGGCCGAAGAATTAAAATTGTCACAAAAGAGCTATGACTTTTGCCAATGGTTGTTCGACCACACGGAGAAATTTCCCAAAAGCCGGCGGTTTTCCATGGCGGTGCGGCTTGAAAATCTCTTTTTGGATTTTCTGGAGCTGGTGTCGCTGGCCGGCTATCGCAAAAATAAATTGCCGCTCTTGCAAAAAGCCGACGAGCAGTTGTTCCGGCTGCGGCTGCTGGTGCGCTTGAGTCACGACATGAAGCTCATCAACACCGGCTCGTACGAATTTGCCGCCAACGGCTTGGATGAGATCGGCCGCATGTTGGGTGGGCTGATGAAAAAGCAGCCGTCGGGTAGTGGAATGGCCTGAATGTCATTCTGGAAGAATCCTTTTCAATACCAGCACTGTGCTTGAAATTAAAAAGATCCTTCCAGGATGACATCCTTTTTTCCGTTTTTTCTTTTTTGCTTCAAACGGGGTGGAGCCGAAACGACCTTCGCGGGTCGGGGCGCAACAACAACAATCCCGACAACAGGAACCACAACAATGGCTTCCGTGTGTGCGTGGCCGGCGAATCATGTTCGAATCACTGCCGGCGAGTTTGGCCGGCCAATGCTCCGCGTTCACGGACTCGGAGATGGACGACTGAACATGACAAGGCTCCCTCCGGCTGGGCCGCATGAAAAGCGAGCGTGCGGCACACAAACAAAGTCCGGCCGTATCGGCTTCTCCACCGTTACGGGCGGTGCGGGCATGGCGGCGTGAGTAGTCTTTCAGGATCGAAAGCGCCGCTGTGTCCAAAATCGAAGACAAAATCTCAATGGGGTAGGCTGTCATTCCGGATGAATCTTTTTAATGCCGAGCACTGTGCTTGCTTGCAAAAGGATTCCTCCGGAATGACAAATTTTCTTTATTTTATGGAAACCCACAAAAATCTCTACGCCCAAATCTGTTCCTTCGAGAACCTGCTGCTGGCCGCCCACCAAGCCGCGGCCGGCAAGCGTTTTCGCCCGGACGTATTGGCTTTTTTCAATGACCTCGAAGGCAACGCGCTGCGGCTTTTGCGCGAGCTGCGAACCCAAACTTATCAACCCGGCGGCTATGAGAGCTTTTACATCTATGAGCCGAAGAAGCGTTTGATCAGCAAAGCGCCGTTTCGCGATCGCGTCGTGCACCATGCGCTCATCAACGTCATCGGTCCGCTCTTCGAGCGCCGGTTCATTTACGACAGCTACGCCAATCGCGTGGGCAAAGGCACGCACGCCGCCATTCGCCGCCTGCAGCAATTCATGCGGCAGGCGAAATACGTTCTCAAAATCGACCTGCGCCAGTATTTTCCCAGCATCGACCACGGGATTTTAAAGCGCGAGATCCGCCGCGTCATTGACGACGCCGAAACCCTTTGGCTCATCGACAAAATCATCGACGGCAGCAACCCGCAAATCGAAGCCAACTGGTATTTCTCCGGCGACGATCTGTTTACGCCCTTCGAGCGCCGGCGTGGCCTGCCGATTGGGAATTTGACCAGCCAGTTCTTCGCCAATATCTATCTCAATCCCTTCGACCATTTTGTGAAAGAGCAACTGCGCTGCCGTTTTTATCTGCGTTACGTCGATGATGCGGCCTTGCTCGATGACTCGTTGCAGCGTCTCGCAACGCTGGCGCCGCCAATGCAAAATTTTCTCAATGATTTCCGCCTCAAACTCTATCTGGAGAAATACCAGATTCGTCCGGTGCACAGCGGACAAAGATTTTTAGGGCAAATGGTGTTTCCGAGATATCGGCTTCTGGTGCCGGAAAACGTGCGGCGATTCGCCCGGCGCATGCGGCGGTTTCAGGAAAAGCATGCGCGCAGAAAAATGGCCCTGCCGGAGATTCGACAGTCGCTCATGAGCTGGCTGGGCCATGCGCGCCAAGCCAGCACGTGGTCGTTGCGCCGCGCGCTGATGCCGAGACTTGCAAAATTCGGCTCGCCGTTGTACCTTATCTGAGGCCAAAGGGAGCGATGATGTTTTATCTTTTTCTCGACGAATCCGGTGATCTGGGCTTTGACTTCAACAAGCCCGGCACAACGAAATATTTTGTTGAGACGGTCCTGTTGCTGCCCGATACCGCCGCCAAACGCGCCATGGAGAAGGCGGCCGAGCGGACAATCAAGTACAAAATCAGCCCAACCCGACAAAACCGCAGTGCGTTGGAGTTGAAAGGCGCGGAAACGGATTTCGCCGTCAAGCGCTATTTCTGGCGGCAATGTGCGCCGATTGATTTTGAAATCTATACAGTTATTTTGGATAAAAAGTCTCTGACAATGAAACTGCGATCACAACCCTCGCGTGTTTATAATTTTTTGGCGCGTCAAATCGTTGACGAGGTCCCCTGGCCAAGAGCCGACGCCAGGATCGTGATTTCGATCGATAGAAGCCAACCGCCGCCTGAAATTCAAATCATGAATCAATCTTTGATGGCGCAATTACAGGGAAAAATTGCGCCCAATCTACCGTTGCATATTTATCATGTTAATTCTCAAACCAGCCGAGGCTTGCAAGTCGTGGATATGTTTTCGTGGGGAATTTTTCGGAAATATGAAAGAAGTGATCCGGCGTGGTATGATTGCTTTTCCGGCAAAATCAAACGTGAGATACAATTCTCGGTTCCAAAATAAAAAAAGAGTGATCCCTACTAAGCTTTTATCCAGGGCTTGACGCACTGCTATGGAGCGAAACACCCCGGCCGCTTAATAGGACTTATTCACTCTTTTGTTTAAAATATAATCTTCCTGAACCCAAAAGTCAAGCAAATTTTTATGCCCATCATCGATATCCACACCCACATCCAGCCGTGGGAGCAGCTCAAGCCGGAGGTTTATGTCAAGATGACCTCCGGCCGCAAAGACATGACCGCGATTGAGAAGTTTATTCAATCACCCAAAGCCTTTTTGGAATTTCTCGATGCCAACGGCGTCGAGCGTGCCGGACTCATCAATTATCCCAGCCCCGATCTCATGGGGTTCACCGCGGCGACGAATGATTTCGTGGCGAATTATTGCAAAGAAAATCCGCAGCGGCTCATCGCCTTCGGCGGCGTGCACCCGCGCTTCTGCAACGACGTCGAGGCGGAGATGACACGCTTGCTGAAACTGGGCATTCGCTGTTTGAAAGTGCACCCGCCGCATCAAAGCATTGCGGCCAATGCTTATCGTTTCGGCAACGCGGCGCAGGAAACGCTCTATCGCCGCGCCGAGCAGGAAAACATGCTGATGATGTTCCACGGCGGCACCAGCATTTTTCCCGGCGCGCGCAATGTTTATGCGGACACGATGCCGATCGACGACGTCGCGGTGGATTTTCCCAATTTGAAAATCATCATCGCGCATGCCGGCCGGCCCTTGCACACCGAGACGACGTTCTTTTTGCTGCGCCGTCACAAAAATATTCACATCGATATTTCTGGCATTCCACCAAAAAAATTGTTAGATTATCTGCCGCGCCTCGATGAAATCGCCGGCAAAACGCTTTGGGGCACGGATTGGCCCAGTCCCGGCGTGACGGACTTGCGCAAAAACATCGACGATTTTCTCGCGCTGCCCTTGCGTCAAGAGATTAAAGAAGCTATTTTGTATAACAATGCAATGAAGTTGCTCAAAGAAAGCAGCGTTTTTTAAAAACCATTTCCCCAACGGATAGATTAAGACCAACTGATAAAAAATCCGTTGGACTTAATCTATCCGTTGGGGATTTGAACTGGAAGTATCACCAATAACTTACCTTGTATGAAATCGGTGTTTATCAATCAACACGGCGACGAATCGGTATTACAATACGGCGAGCTGCCCGATCCGGTCGCCGGCCCCGGACAAGTTTTAGTTGAAATCAGAGCCTGCGCGTTGAATCATCTCGATCTATGGGTGCGACGCGGACTGCCAACGCTCAAAATTCCGATGCCGCACATTCTCGGCTCGGATATTTCCGGCGTGGTGGTGCGGGCCGGCGCGAGCGTCTCGCATGTTGAAGCCGGGCAGGAGGTGATCATCTCCCCCGGCGTTTCTTGCGGGTACTGCGAAGAATGTCTCTCCGGCTTGGACAACAACTGCCGCGAGTATGGCGTCATCGGCGAGCACGTCCACGGCGGCTACGCGCAATTCATCGCCGTGCCGGCGCAAAACCTCGTGTCGAAACCGCCGAATTTGAATTTCATTGAAGCAGCTTCGTTTCCACTCACGTTTCTCACCGCATGGCACATGTTGGTGGCCAATTGCCACGTTCGACCCGGCGATTGGGTGCTCGTTCTCGCGGCAGGCAGCGGCGTCGGTGTGGCCGCCATCCAAATCGCCAAACTGCACAACGCCACGGTGATCGCGGCCGCGGGCAGCGAAGCCAAATTGGAGAAAGCCAAAGCGCTCGGCGCGGATTTCTTCATTAATTATGAGAAACAAAACTTCCGCGAGGAAGTGCGCAAACTCACTGCAAAGCGCGGCGTGGATATTGTCTTCGAGCACGTAGGAGAAAAAACGTGGGACGATTCCATCAAATCGCTGGCGAAAGGCGGCAAAATCGTGACCTGCGGCGCGACGACCGGTTATCGGGCGATGACGGATTTGCGTTACGTCTACTTTCGCAATCTGAAAATCTTCGGCAATATCATGGGCTCGAAGAGCGAAGTTTTGCGCCTTGCGGAATTTTTCAAACTGGGCAAATTCCGTCCGGTGATCGATCGCGTCTTGCCGCTGGCGGAAGCGCGCGAAGCGCATCGCATTTTGGCGAATCGCGAGCAGTTTGGGAAGGTGGTGCTGGAGATTTAGCAGAACGTTTACTTTGATATTTTCTCTATATTTATTATTTTATAATTAAAGAATGAGCGTCGTTTTGCAAAAGCGTAAACGAAAAATTTTGACCCTGTTCGATTCAGGCGCTTTGATCACTTCGGCGAAATTTCATGTTCGCGGAAGGTTGATCGTTGACTATTTAATCGATTGCTGCCGTATTACTATTCCCCCTGAAGTTAAATATGAAACCGTCGACATGGGCTTGCTTTTTGGTTATCAAGACGCAGAAGATTTGTCAAAGCGGCTGAACGCTGGACATTTTCTTGTTTTTCTTCCTGATCTTGTTCTTCTGTTGGTAAATAAAGGATGGATGAAAACGCCTTTAGCGATGGAAATACTTGAGACGATACAGCCTCGTTATGCCAAAGGGTTTATTGAATTGGCGCTCAAACTTTTGAAAGGAGTGATTTAACATGGCAACTGCAATATCGATTGAATTGGACGAACATTTGTTCCGTTTTATTACTTATCTTCAAAAAAGCAAGAGAATTCCAACTCGGCAAGCCACGATTGATCTTTTAAAAGCCGGTTACCATCAAGAAGTACGGCAATTACATAATCAATATTTAAAAGGTGAGATCACTTTTCGCCGCATGGCGAAAGAGCTTGGCTTGGAATATCGTCAATTATATGGGTTACTCGAAGAGTTAAATTTGCCTCTCGCCTGAACTCTGAAAAACATTTACGCGATTTTCCCGCCATGAATCAAACCATCAACGCCATCACTGTCATCGGTGCCGGCACGATGGGTCGAGGCATTGCTTACGCCTCTTGCCTGGCCGGCTATGCTACAAAACTCTATGACGTGGAAGACCATATTCTGAACAAAGCGATTGAAAATATCGCGGGCAGTTTTCGCAAGGCGGTTGACAAAGGAATTCTCACACCCGCCGGGGTTGATCAGGCGCAGGCGCTTTTGCAAACCACCACGGATTTGGACAATGCCGCGCAAGCCGCGGATTTCGTGATCGAAGCGATTCCGGAGAAAATTGATTTAAAAATCGCCTTGTTTCGCCAGCTCGATCAGATTGCGCCACGGCATGCGATTTTTGCCACCAACACCTCCTCGCTTTCCATTACCGAAATGGCCGGGGCAACACAACGCGCGCCGCAAGTCATCGGCATGCACTTCTTCAACCCGGCGCCGGTGATGAAGCTGATTGAAATCATTCGCGGCCTGGAAACTTCGGAAGAAACCATTGCCGCCACGCAGGAAGTCGCGCAATTGATGCAAAAAGAAACGGTGGTAATCAACGAGTCGCCCGGTTTCATCACCACGCGCATCAACGCGATGATCGGCAACGAGGCGTTTTACATGCTGCAGGAAGGCGTCGCCACCGCGCCGGAAATCGACAAAGCGTTGAAGCTCGGACTCAATCACCCGATGGGCCCGTTCGAGCTGGTCGATCTCGTCGGCCTCGACGTGCGTCTGAACATTCTCAATTTTCTCCATCAAACCCTCGGCGAAAAATTCCGGCCCTGTCCACTGATGGTGAAATATGTCAAAGCCGGCCGGCTTGGGCGGAAGGTGGGAAAAGGGGTTTACAATTATTCATAAAAATGGTTCGTACTGCTGCCTTCTCCGCCCCGCCTCTGTAAACTGAGAATGAGGCGAAGCGGGGCTTGGAATTGTTCACAAAACTCAGCTCGCTTAAGCGAGCTTCCACTTTTTAGCGTGGAATTTTAATCCCACGCGGAGGAGATGATTCTATGCCACGCCATCCCCAAGATTGGGATGATCCCGACGACTTCGAATTTGACGACGAGGACGACGATGAAGACGATCCCAATAACTGGACCGTCGAGCAATGGGAAGCCGATCTCAAGCGGCGCGATGAACGCGACCGCAGGATGATGGAACTGCTCGACAAGTACGGCCACAATGAAGCCGGCTTCCGCAAAGCCATGGAAGAGCTCGGCCTCGGCAAAATTTATGAAGACATGGATCGCCTCGCGGCGGAACAACAAGATCAGCCGGAGGAGGAAGAAGAGGAAGACGACGAGGAGAAGATTGACAAAGTTCTGCGCGAATCGCGCTACGCAAATAATGACTTGAGCAAAGCCGGCTTTCGTGATCCCCTCGGCCAGGCGGCGCACGAGCTGACTTTGATGGTGCTCAAATCTCTGGAAGGCCACGATGAAATTGACAGCCGCGAGCATCCGCTGGTGCTCTACAGCGGCGCCTTTTTAGACGCGCAGGGCGGCCTCGCCCGCATGGGCTATATGCGTGAGTGGGATGACGAGTTTCATTTCAGCCCGGCGAAAAATTTGAAAATCGCCGAGCTCAAGCGCGTCGTGAAGAATCTCATCAAAGGGCTCGGCCAACTGGAAATGGTCGAACGACAAAAACTGCTCGCCCCGGAAGTTTGCAGGCCCATTCAGCAGCAAGCGATGGCATTGCTGGATGATGTGCGCGAGGAATTGCGCCGATTGAAGACCAAGTAACCCCTGCGGGCGCAGCCTACGGCCGCAGGCCAGACGGCCCGTCTGGGATTTTGGAGCTTGCTTTTGCCGGCCGGAGATGCTTATATTGGAAACCATGCGCTATAACGCTTTGTATTTAAGATAACCTCAGCAGAGGCGCTGCTGAGCAAAGGCAATTTTCTGCCAAAATTCATCTGATAAGGAGAATGAGCATGCAAAATCCCGTGGACCGTTTCAAAGCACAACTCCAGGCGTTTCGTGAAGATGACGTAGCCCACTGGAAGTATGAAGAAAACGAAGTGCAGCGGCAATTGCGCATCTTAAAGGAGACGGGATACAACGACGCGAGTTTTAAAGAAGAGCTTAAAAGAGCGGGAATCAACGTCAGCGCCGTCGAGCAAGATTCGCAAAAGGAGTTGGAAAGCCAAAAGCGTGTTTTTGAAGGGCTGCGCAAAATCGAAGCGCCACCGCCGCGGCGCGGCCGGAAAACGCGCATTCTGCTGCAGGAAATCGCCGCCCGAAATGTTCTTCTTCCCAATACGATCAACACCTCGATCTATCCGCCGGCTTATGAGGGCTGGGGCAACACCGAGGACTGCGGCTTTAATTTGGCGCTGGGGGAATTCAATATCAAGCGCGATGAAACGGGCGATGGCTGGGGCTTACAGGCCGTGGCTTACGGGACGCAATATTGCACGCTGTGGTTTTATTATTTTCCGCCCTTCGCGGGGGAGCTGACGGTCGAACCCCACGTCGATTTTCAAGGCGACGTGACGCTCAGTGCGCACGATCACTGGTACACCTCGACCTGGGCTAAGCTGGTGCTGAAACTGCATTTCGATCTTTACCAGCACTACTGGGATGGCGAAGCGGCCGCCACCATCATCGACGAGCAACACCAAAACGTCAACAAGGCCTACTGGGTTGACGATCATCGGGTAACGTCGAAATCGCTCAGCGTCTCGGCGCACGATATCGTCTGGATCAAGCTCACCACTTCGCTGTACGTGGTGGCGCATTCGAGCCACGCTCACGTGGCCTGTGATTTTCGCACCGGTTCCAGCCGCCGCATTCGCGTCGAGAACATCCAAATTCAGTTGCAGGGAGCGCCGTTCCAAATTTTCCCGGCCACCGCGGCGCAATAAAAAGCTCTTCGAGGCGGGCGCATCATTGCCGCCCGCCTCGGGTATGATCCTGCGGGTGTGCGGCCCGGCGGTTTTATCCACAGCCCGGGCAAACCGAATTTGATGGAAGCCATTTGTTATCTCCAACACGTGAAAATGGTGCAGGAAGGAACACGTCGCATGTTTTAACTCATGAAAGAAGCGGGTTTGTCGATGTCGGAATATTCTCCGCCCGGCCAACCAACGGTGGAAGTGGTTTTGCGTAATGTTATTGATCGGTGCGGAAACCATGAAGGAATGTTTGTAGTGACGCCTTTAGGCGTTTTGTGTGGGAATGAACAATGAACGCCAATAAAACTTATACCAAGCTTCGCATCTTCGTCGCCTCGCCCAAAGATGTTGCGGCAGAACGCAAGCGATTGCATGAAGTTGTTGATGAGCTCAACCGCACTGGCAATCTGGCGGACGAATTGGGATTGACACTCGAAGTGTTCGACTGGCAAACCCATGTGACGCCATTGATGGGGCGACCTGAAGAGCGCATCCTTCAACAACTGGCGATTCATACGTGGGATATTTTTGTTGGCATATTGTGGCTGCGATTTGGAACACCCACAGGCGGAATTGATCCTCAAACCGGCAAACCTTATGATTCCGGCACCGAAGAGGAATTTTCGCTGGCGTACGATGCCTGGAAGAAGAACGGTCGCCCGAAGATTTTGTTTTATCGCTGTACGCGACTGCCTGTTAGTCTTGACGACATTGACCCTGACCAACACAAACGGATCAAGGCGTTTTTTACTCAATTCGACGCTGACGCCACACACCCTGGTTTGTATCAACCATTTCAGACGACGGAAGAATTTGAGCGGCATGTGCGCCAAGACTTGACGAAACAGTTGTTTGACTACGGCAAAGACGTTCTGAAAAAAGAGCCGCCGCCACCCGTCAAAGAAGTAGAAATGCCCAAGGACGAAATTACACAACACTACCTCAATTTCGTCCGTCGCGAGCACGGCCGTATTAAACTGTTTGGGTTTCTTTCTCATGCCAATATTGACGTGCGCCTGTTGGATGTCTTTGTCTCTCTGCGCTTTTCCGAATACTGGCACGAAATGGAGATGAAGCGATTGCCCACCCCGGAAGAGCGCGATGACCTTGCCCTTACGCCACCAGAAGTTTTAGAGCGCGCAATTCAAAAGCAAGAATCTTTGCTGATTCTTGGTGGTCCTGGTTCTGGTAAAACCACCCTACTTAAATATTTTGCTGTTTGTTGCCTCGATCCAGAAGGTCGCGAGCAAATTCATCTCAAGAAACCACTCATTCCCATTTTCGTGCCGCTACGTCAGATTGATCCAACCAAACCATTCACGGAGTCGTTAGCGGACTGGGCCAGAGCCAATAATCAAAAGATTATCTCCGAAAATTTCGAGGCATGGTTACAACAGCCCGGCGCGTTGATGCTACTGGATGGCCTTGACGAAGTGAGCGACTTGCAGACTAGACGACAGATTTGTGACTGGATTGATAAAGCAACTCCAGTCTACGGTACATCCACCTTTGTGGTCACCTGCCGTTTTACCGGCTATCGCGAGGCGGAGGGCGTATCCCTGCAATCCCCGCACCTTCGTGCCAATGTAATCGATCTCAATCCGGAGCAACAGCATACCTTTCTGCGACAGTGGTTTCGTGCAGCCTTGCTCGAAAGCTTGGAAGAGCACGAAACCAGCGAATCCGTACGTTTGCAAGAAATTGAATACGAAGCTGTTGCCCAAGCCAAAGCGATCATGGAATTCCTTAGCAAGGAAGAAAACCGTTCACTGCGCGACATGGCCAGTATTCCTGTGCTACTCCAAATTATGGCAATAGTTTGGAAAGAGCAGGGCAGTCTTTCCGGCGAGCGAGTTGAACTTTACAGCCGCTGCATTGATTATTTGCTCGACTATCGGGACAAGATGAAAAAGATTGAACCATTAATGAGCGCGGCCAAAGCACGGCTGGTGCTACGACCGTTGGCACTGTGGATGCAGAACGATTGGCAAAAAGACGAAGCACCCCGCGTAAATATTGAAAAGCAGATTGCGACAACACTGCGGGTTGTACGACCGGGCACGCAACCCATCGAGTTTCTCGAAAACGTTCGGGATCGCGCAGGAGTATTAGTCGGTTCCGGTGCGGACACTTATACTTTTCAGCATAAATCTTTTCGTGAATTTCTTGCTGCTCTCGAAATTGCTAATCAGCACTTAGTGGATTTGCTAATCGAAAATTTTGGCAGTGAATGGTTTTCCGGTTGCCGCTGGAGGAAGAGTGGGAATGGGCAGCGAGTAGAGGAAGAAGAAAATATCCGTGGGGGAATGATGAACCCGATGACACCTACGCAAACTACGGAAAGAAAGTAGGTCACACCACACCGGTAGGTTCTTATCCGGCCGGGGTGACGTCAGAAGGGCTAATGGATATGGCCGGGAATGTTTGGGAATGGATGGAAAACCAATATACTCATAATATAATGGCACGTTCTCTACGTGGCGGCTCGTGGATCTACTCCACCGACTGGCTGCGGTGTTCCGCTCGTTACGGCTTCCATCCGCTCGATGGGAACAGTGTCATCGGATTTCGTGTGGTGTGCGGCCAATCTTGATTTTTGAAATGGATTTTATGGCGCCTTCTTAGCGTCGCTCGTTTGGCCTCTGCCAGAAATTTCCGCATTGACAAAGAGCGCGAAGTTTTGTAAGTTTTATTTATCTTGCTGCTAACAACTCAGTATATGACAACCACAACAGGCTCAATCATGCGATACAAAATCGTTTTGCGGCAATCTGAAGAAGGCTTTAGCGTCTCGTGTCCGGCCTTGCCCGGCTGTTGGTCACAGGGTGCAACTGAGCAAGAGGCAATTGAGAACATCAAAGACGCCATACAGGAGTATTTGGCGGCAATTGCGGAATTTAAGAAATTAATCTAAAAATCGAGGTTTTTATGCACAACGAGTTCACTGCCATCATCGAACGCGATGGTGATTGGTATATTGCCTACTGCCCGGAGATTCCCGGCGCGAACGGGCAAGGCCGCACCATTGAAGAGTGCCGCAAAAGCCTCGCTGCGGCCATCGAGCTTATTCTGGAAGACCGTCGCGAAGACGCGTTGCGAGGGGTTCCAGCCGAGGCTATCAGAGAATCGGTAGTCGTGCCATGAAACGCGAGGCCTTGTTGAAACATTTGCGCAAACACGGGTGCTATCTCAAAAGAGAGGGGCGGGAGCATTCGTTATGGTGTAATCCGCAGACCGGACAAGTTGAAGCAGTCCCTCGTCATACGGAAACACCAAATCTGTTGGCCAGAAAAATTTGCCGTCGTCTATCTGTTCCTGAAATTGGACGATGATAATGTCATTACGCTAAATTTTGATTTTTCGTGCTCACACTCTTGCTCGTACGTACTCATACTCGCTTTTAAATGCGCTACGCGAAAAAGCAAGTAAGAGTAAAAGTATGAGTAAGAGCAAGAGTGAAAAAGGAAAGGAACCCCTCATGAAAATCACCGTTGTTGGAGCCGGCCACGTTGGCGCGACCACCGCGCTGCGGCTGGCGGAGAAAAGATTGGCGAATGAAGTCGTGTTGATCGACATTCTCGAAGGCATTCCCGCGGGCAAAGCGCTCGACTTGTGGGAATCCGCGCCGGTGGAAGGATTTGATTGCAAAGTCATTGGCTCGACGAATGATTACTCACTGACCAAAAATTCCGATCTCGTCGTTATCACTGCCGGCCTCGCGCGCAAGCCCGGCATGAGCCGCGACGATTTGCAGGCGACCAACGCCGGCATTGTGAAAACCGTCACTGAGAATGTGGTGAACAACTCGCCGCAGTGCAAAATCATCACCGTTACCAATCCGCTTGACGTGATGACCTACGTGGCGATGAAAGTGAGCGGCTTCGAGCCGAACCGCGTGTTCGGCATGGCCGGCGTGTTGGACACGGCGCGTTACCGCACGTTCATCGCAATGGAGCTTAACGTCTCGGTGCGCGATATTTCCGCGCTGGTGCTCGGCGGCCATGGCGATGACATGGTTCCATTGCCGCGCCTCACCACCGTCGGCGGCATTCCGCTCACCGAGCTGCTCTCGCCAGATCGCATCAACGCCATCGTCGATCGCACCAAAAATGGCGGTGCCGAGATCGTCAAATATCTCAAAGAAGGCAGCGCTTATTATGCGCCGTCTGCAGCCGTTGCAGAAATGGCAGAATCCGTGGTGCATGATTCCAAGCGCGTTCTCCCCTGCGCCGCTTGGCTCACCGGACAATATGGCTTGAAAGACGTTTACGTCGGCGTGCCGGTCAAGCTCGGCAAAAACGGCGTCGAGCACATTTATGAGCTGAAGCTGAGCGATGCCGAAATGAAGATGCTGCAAGACTCAGCCGGACGGGTGAAGGAAAATATCGCGAAGCTTAAATTGTAACTTAGGCCATTGGCCTGTTTTTCAATTTGAGCAATTCGGCAAGAAAAAAGGCGGTCCATGGACCGCTTTTTTTCTGACTTGTCCTTTCTATGACCAAATGCTTCACTTTGCCATTGAGCTTGAGTTTGGCTTGATAGAAACTAATTTTAGAGTTGATAATGGTCGACACGAGCGAACGATCATCGCGCCCAAACGAATTTGAGGATCGTTACCGGTTATATATAGACGAGTCGGGCGACCACGTTTTTCGTGAGGTTAACGATCCTCTGAAATGAAGTTTAATCGCCATCTGTATGATGGCAGGATTGAGGGTTATGGGTTTGTACTTTACCCCAAAAAATAAGGGCGCCTCAAAAGAGACGCCCTTACGCTCGCCCCTGCGGGCGATCCAACTCCGCTTAACGGATTGATTAAATTTAATGAAAGAAGGCTTAAATTGCAATAAAAATCTCTAACCTACTATCTGGCTGGTCACTAGCTGGGAAAAGCTGATAAAAAAGCCTTTGCAAATCCTATCAAAAGAATTATATTTAATGTTATTCTTTTCTGCCAACCTGCCGAATGCTCACCTTGCTGCAACGGAGCGGAGGAGACGAGCATAAATTCGACGCGAATTCATCTTATGATGGCAGTAAAAAATTGAGATTTTGAAAATTTATCTTAAGGAGGCATATTGTGGCTGCTGCTATGCAGGCGTATTCCCGTGAGAAAGAAACGTTCAGCCTATCACCGGAAATCGCGCGCAAATGGTATAAATTGATGCACACCAGTCGTTTGATCGATGATAAGGCCTGGCTGCTCTTCAAACAAGCCAAAGGCTGGAGTTATTTGGCAACCGTCGCAGGTCACGAGGGCATTCAGCTTGCGCTCGGCCTGTCCTTTCGTCCCAATACGGATTTTCTTTTTCCATATTATCGCGACCAGCTCACCTGCCTCGCCGGCGGAATAACTCTCGACGAGATTTTTCTGAACGGCCTCACTCGCCGCGATGACGTTGCCAGCGGCGGCCGGCACATGTCCAATCATTTCGCCAAGCCCGCCATCGGCATTCAGAACGTTTCGAGTTGCGTGGGGAATCATGCGTTGCATGCGGTCGGCGTGGCGCGCGCCATCAAATACTACAAAGCCGACGCCGTCGCGTTCGCCAGCTTCGGCGAGGCTTCGACTTCCGAAGGCTACGTTTACGAAGCGTTCAACGGCGCCAGCCGCGAGCGCCTGCCGGTGATTTTCGTCATTCAAAACAACAAGTACGGCATCAGCGTGCCGCTGCACGAGCAAACCGCCAACGAGATCGTCACGGACAATTACGTTGGCCTCAAACACGTTCACCTCATCCGCTGCGACGGCACCGATCCGGTTGACAGCCGCAACGCGATGGACGAAGCGCTCGCTTATGTGCAAACCGGCAGCGGCCCGGCGATCGTTCACGCGCAGTGTGTGCGCATCGGCCCGCACTCCAATAGCGACCGCCACGAGTCGTATCGTCCCGAAGATGAGCTGGCCGAAGTGCGTACCAAAGATCCGCTGGCGCGTTTTCGTGCTTATCTTTTGAAAGAAAACTTGGTCAGTGAAGATGAGCTTGCCGCCATCGAAGCGGAAAACAAGAAAGCCGTCGATGCCGCGGCCCAACGCGCCGAAGCCGCGCCGGCGCCGGCGCCGAAGTCGGTTTATAATTTTGTCATTCCCGAGCCGTTTCAGCCGGAAGAGACGCCGGCGCCGGCTGAAGGCAAGAAAGAGAAACTGCGCGAGGCCATCAACCGCGCGTTGCACGACGAATTTCGCCGCAATCCCAACACGTTTTTGTGGGGACAGGACGTGGCCACCGGTGACAAGGGTGGCGTCTTCAATGTCACTGAAGGCATGCAAAAGGCGTTTGGGCGCAATCGCGTCTTCAACGCACCGCTCGCGGAAGATTTTATTGTCGGCACCGCCAACGGCTTTTGCCGTTTCAGCAAAGATATTTGGGTGGTCATCGAAGCCGCGCAGTTTGCCGACTACGTTTGGCCGGGGATGGAGCAGATGGTGGAAACATCGCACGAATATTGGCGCACGAATGGGCAATACGCGCCGAACATCGTCGCGCGCCTGGCTTGCGGCGGTTTTATCGGCGGCGGCCTCTATCATTCGCAAAGCGTAGAGGGCGTGTTCGCGAACTTTCCGGGCTTGCGCATCGCGATGCCGGCCTTTGCCGATGATGCAGCGGGCTTGATGCATACCGCGATACGGTCGCGCGGCCTCACGCTTTTTCTCGAGCCGAAGAATCTTTATAATTTGCCATCGGCGCAAGCGGTGCAAACCGGCCCGGATCATTTCGTGCCGTTCGGCAAAGCGCGCATTCGCCGGCCCGGTAAAGATCTCACGATCGTCAGCTACGGCAATGCCATACACTTCGCATTAAAGGCCGCAGATCGTCTTGCTTCCGAGGCAGGCATCGATGCCGAGGTGATCGATCTGCGCTCGTTGGTGCCGATGGATATGGAAACCGTGCACGCCTCGATTGCAAAAACCAACCGCGCGCTGGTGGCGAGTGAAGACCACAAAACCGGCGGCTTCGGCGGCGAGATTCTCTCGCGCCTCGTCGAAGAGTGCTTCGAGCTGCTCGACGCGCCGCCGCAGCGCATTTGCTCCCTCGACACGCCCATCGGCTTTAGTCGCATCCTCGAAGCCGAGATTCTCATCGACGACCGCAAGATTTACAGCGCGGCAGTGGAGTTGATGAAATATTGACCTGGATGCAGGAGGCTTGATCCTCGATGCTGATGTTGGTCATGTTCGTATAATCGTTTTCATGAATTGCACCCGGACCCACTCCGGGTGTTTTATTTTTATCCCGTTCAAGAAATTCACTTGAAAACGGAGAAAAATTTTGCTACCATAAAATTGTTCGTAGTGGCGCCTTTAGGCGCTGAGCGTTGGAATTTAGCTTTTGCTCTCAAGCAAAAATATTTTATTCATTCGCTCGCTCTTACGCCTGAAAGCGCTACTACAAACATTCGTAAGCTGAGGAAAAGTTAAGCCATGAAAAAAACACGCGTCTGCGTCATTTTCGGCGGCCGTTCGGGAGAGCACGAAGTCTCCATTGTTTCCGCCACTTCGGTGATGAACGCGCTCGACAAATCCAAATATGAAGTCATCCCTGTCGGCATCGCCAAATCCGGCCGTTGGATCGCCGGCAACAATTCCGTCCAACTTTTAAAGAGCGGCATCGAAGACACGCCTTTCTATGCCATGCTCCCGGCCGATCCGAACGAGCAAAAATTGCTGCCAACTACCAATTCCGTTGAGGCTCGCCAATTGGACAGCCTCGGCGAGAAATTCGATGTCGTCTTTCCGGTATTGCACGGGCCTTACGGCGAAGATGGCACCATGCAAGGACTTTTGGAATTGGCCAATCTGCCTTACGTCGGCGCCGGTGTGCTCGGCTCCGCAGTGTGCATGGACAAAGTCGTGCAAAAGCAGTTATGTGTGCAAGCCGGCGTGCCGGTGGTAAAATTTTTGTGGATGTATTACGGCGATTGGCAGCAAGCGGGAATGAAGCTGAGCAACACGGCGATCCCTGCCACACCCCAACAACTCAGCAACCTTTCACAAGCTGAAATCATCACCAAAATCGAAACGGAGTTGGGATTGCCAGTATTCGTCAAACCGGCGAATATGGGCTCGAGTGTCGGGATTACCAAAGCTCACGAGCGCAAAGAGCTGATTCACGCCATTGAAGAGGCGGCGCAATATGACCACAAGATTTTGCTCGAAGCCGCGGCACCCAATGCTCGCGAGATCGAAGTGAGCGTGCTCGGCAACACCCAGCCCAAAGCTTCGGTGCCCGGCGAAGTGATTCCCTCCAACGAGTTTTATGATTACGATGCCAAATACGTGGACGGCGCTTCGACGCTCATTATTCCGGCGGAACTGCCGGCAGAATTAGCGGCGCAAATTCGCGAGACCGCGATTCGCGGCTTTCTCGCCTGTTCATGTGAAGGCATGGCGCGCGTTGATTTTTTGCTCGAGCGCCAAACCAATCGCTTCTATCTCAACGAGATCAACACCATTCCCGGCTTCACGCAAATCAGCATGTATCCCAAACTCTGGGAAGCGACCGGCCTTTCCTATTCACAACTGTTGGATGAGTTGATTCAATTGGCCATCGAGCGGCATCAGCGCAAAAATAGCTTGAAGACGTCGTATCAGCCGAAGAAAGAGTGGTATAAGTAAAAAATTAATCACGAGGTAATGTTATGATCCAAGAAACTATCATCAATGAAGTTCGTCAGCGTCTTGGCCCACTCAACAGCCAAGCTGAACAGGCAGTCAAGGAAGTTTTAGAAATCCTGAAATTGCCGCGTGAAGCGACCTCACCCGAAACACAAGAAGAACCTTTTATCGGTACTAATGTCAGCGTGGCGCAATACGAAGCGTGGTCACGCGATGAGCGGCTTAAGTATCAGACTGATCCGGAAAAAATAAATGCTCGTTGGATTGAGAAAAAAATGCAAGAATTGAACGTTGCTTGGATCATGGTCATTGATGGCCTCGTCGTTGCATCCGGTTCATTGACTGATTATCCTTCAGATGAAGAATTTGATGCACTTTGTGAAAAATTTGGCAAATTCCCCTTCGTTTTTTTGAGTCCTCGCGTGCTGATGATTGAAGAGAATGTTTCCCAACATCTTGGCAAAAATTTTCGTTATGTCCAAAGGCCGCTGTGGTTGGAAGTAACCGATAAACACGGAAAATCCCAACACGTTGGGATGATTGCATTATGTATTGAGCAATGGCAGTCCAGCCCTTTTGTTGCTATAAATCCACAACGTATAGCATTAGTTGGCCGGGAGGCTTTTCTAAAACTCCAACCCATCGTCCACCTCGATTTCGCTGCACGCCAAACCGAAATCGAATATGAGAGAATAAAGGGGATTTAAACCGTCCGAAAACATTATGCAAGCCATCCTCTTCGACCGCGGCAATACACTCGTGCAATTCGGTGAAACGGATTACGATGCTGGGCAGAAGGTCATTCTTGCCAGTGTGCGACCACCGAACAAAATCGACGCGGCTGCCTTCGACCGTTTTGAAGATGAGTTTTTTGAGAGGCTCGATTTCTATCGGGAGCGCGCCAATCTCGAATGCAATCTGTTGCATTATTACGAGCTGATGGCGCGTTATTTCGGCATTCAGTTCGACAAGCCTTATGAAGAGTTGTGCCGGCGCTATCATTTTGTTGCCGAGCGCATTTCAACCATGCCCGGCGCGCAACACGTTCTGGCCGAATTGAAACGCGCTGGTTTCCGTTTGGGGCTGGTGACCAACACCTCGCTGCCACATTCGATTATTGTGGAAGAGTTTCAGCGTCTTTCGTTGTACGATTATTTCGATACGATGGTTTGCTCGTCGGAAATCGTCTTTCGCAAGCCTGATCGCGCCATGTTCGACGTGGCGTTGCGAGTGCTGAACATTTCGCCCAGCGAAACCATGTTCGTCGGTGACAGCTACCATGCCGATGTCGTCGGCGCGAAACAAACCGGCATGAAAACGGTCTGGCTGAATCCCAATCGCAATCCGGTTCCAGGGGAAATCAAGCCGGATTATGGTATTGCCGGGTTGGAGGAGATTTTGGAATTGGCGGAGGTAAAACGTAAGGCGTAAAGCGTAAAAATGACGGCTTTACGCCTTACGTTTTACATTTACGAGTTACGAATCACGCTTTACGTTCAACGAACCATGTCCTTCGATTTTCATCACGACCAAGAACGTTACTGGCGCATGCAGTATCGCTGCGCGCAAGAATATATCATTCCGTTTCTGGAGAACTCGTGCAACATAAGGCTGCGCGGCAAGAGCGTGTTGGAAATTGGCTGCGGGGAAGGGGGCGTGATTGCAGCTTTTTACGATCATGGCTGCAGCGCCGTGGGAATGGATATTTCGGAAGGGCGTTTGAAGAAGGCGGCCACGCTCGCCGCCGGCGGCCATCCGCGCGACATCCGCTTCGCTTGTGTCAACATTCTCAAGCCCGAGCAAACGACGGCCTGGCAAAAACAATTCGATTTGATCGTGATGAAGGACGTCATTGAGCACCTCCCCGGCCATCGGGAAGCGCTCGGCCATATCGCCAAGCTGCTCAAGCCGCAGGGCTATTTGTTCCTGTCGTTTCCGCCGTGGTACATGCCTTATGGGGCGCATCAACAAATGTTCGATTCGAACTTGAAATTTATTCCATTTACACATTTGCTCTCGCGCGAGCGGTTTCGCGCCTTGGCCCAGCGCTTTGGCGAGCGGCAGGCGGTGATCGACGAGCTGGCCGGCCTGTACGAGTCGCGCTTGTCGTTGACGGCTTTTAAAAAGTTGTTGCGCGAAGTGCCTTTTAGGGTTATATTCAAAAAATTCTATTTCATCAACCCGATGTACAAATACAAGTTCGGACTACCGCCTGCCGCGCAGCCGGCTTTCATCGGGCACGTGCCGATCATTTGTGAATTCATCACAACGGTGGCGTATTGCACGCTGCAGTTGAAAAATTCCAACTGAGACAGATGAACTGGCGGCGGTTTCGTTTGCGCCAGGCAACCACTTTTGAATCTTTATTTTCAAAAAGCACTTGCTTTGAGAAAAATAAATCTTATATAATCTTATATCCTACATTCCGCAGGTCCGGGACGAGCATTTTTGGATTTTCCGGACATTCCGTGTTTAGAAAAGCTATGATCCAAAATACACAAATTAAAAATCAGGCATA
>JAKEEU010000106.1 GCA_022616415.1 Candidatus Zhuqueibacterota bacterium
AACTTTTTTGTGCCCAACGGATAGATGAACCCAACTGTAAAAGCCTTATCCGTTGGGTTCATCTATCCGTTGGGAAAATTTTGTTTTTGATGGCTGCCCGAAGGGCTCCAGTTTTCAACTTGTTTGAAAATCTGGCGTAGCCCTTTGGGAGGGTGTTATGGAAAAAATGGAACCTATTTTTGATCTCCACAGGAGAACCTTGCGTTTTGCCACGCAAATCGTTAAATATGTCCGCACTTTTCCTCGTGATGTCGCTGGGTTTGAAATTGGCGGTCAACTTATTCGCGCCGGCACTTCACCTGGAGCAAATTATGAAGAAGCCGATGCTTGTTCCGGCACCAAAGAATTCATTTACAAAATACGAACCTGCTTGAAAGAGTCGCAGGAAACTCGTTATTGGCTGACACTTTCAAAATCCGCTTTCGGAGAAAGTGAGTTGAACACTTGGCTGCTTAACGAAGTCGATGAATTGATCCGAATTTTTAACTCGATCATCGCGAAAACCATCAAGAGAAGAAAATCTCAAGACCAAAGCTCAAACAAGCCTCAAGCTTGATTTGTCAATCTCAACTTTGTTCTTCCTGTTCGCAATTGTCGTCTTTTTCAATTAACCAATTGGCTCCTTATCTTTTTTGGCTCCTTGACTCCTTGACCATGAACATTTTTCGCACCAAGAACCTCGACCAGTTGACGCACGAGGCCGAAGAAACGCGCTTGAAGCGTTCGCTCGGCTCGATCGATTTGATCTCGCTCGGCATCGGCGCGATCATCGGCACCGGCATTTTTGCGGTCATAGGAACGGCGGTGGCCGGCGACGCCATTCGCCCTGGCGCCGGCCCCGGCATCATGCTTTCATTTACTCTCACCGCTATTGCCTGCGCGTTTTGCGGCTTGTGCTACGCTGAGTTCGCCTCGCTTGTGCCGGTTGCCGGCAGCGCGTACACCTACTCTTATGCCACGCTCGGTGAAGTGGTGGCGTGGATCATTGGCTGGGATTTGATTATCGAATACGCCATCGGCAACGTCGCCGTGGCTATCGGCTGGGCGGCGTATTTTCATCAACTGTGCGAAGGCATCGGCTTGCACATTCCGGCGTGGCTGTCGGTGGATTATCGCTCCGCGGCGCAAGCTGCCGCCGCTGTCGCCAAGGCCAGCGGCGAAGTCGATCCCGCGATTGCCTTGAATTACGAAGCCTGGATCAACGCGCCCCAGCTTTTCGGCATTCCGATTATTTTTAATTTTCTTGCGGTCGCGATTGTCGCGTTCATCACGTGGATTCTCGTGCTCGGCGCAAAGGAATCGGCGCGAGTCAACAATATTATGGTCGCGATCAAGCTTGTCATTCTTTTCTTTTTTATCTTTGTCGGCATAAAATATGTGAAACCGGAAAACTGGACGCCATTTATGCCGAACGGTTTTTCCGGCGTTTGGACCGGAGCGAGCTTGATCTTTTTTGCTTACATCGGTTTTGATGCGATCTCGACCGCTGCCGAAGAATGCAAAAACCCCGGCCGCGATATGCCGATCGGCATCATCGGCTCGCTGGCGATTTGTACATTGATTTACGTCGTCGTCGCCGCCGTGCTCACCGGCATGGTGCCATGGGATAAACTCGGCGTCGCCGATCCATTGGCCGCAGCATTGGCTTATGTCGGCTCAAATACCGCGGCTGGCCTCGTTGCCTTCGGCGCTGTGATTGCGATGACCGCCGTGCTGCTGGTTTTTCAATACGGCCAGCCGCGCATTTTCTTCTCCATGTCACGCGATGGTTTGTTGCCGCCCGGTTTTGCCAAAGTACATCCGAAATACAAGACGCCACACGTGACGACGATTTGGACCGGCGTCGTCGTCGCGGCGATCTCCGCAATCGCCAATATCAACGAGATCGTCGAGCTTACCAATATCGGCACGCTCTTCGCATTCGTGCTCGTCTGCGCCGGCATCATCATTTTGCGCTACAAAGACCCGACCCGTCCGCGCGCCTTCAAAACGCCGTTCGTGCCGTTGGTGCCATTGCTCGGGATCGCTTCGTGCATTTATTTAATGGCCGGTTTGCCGTGGGTCACCTGGGTGCGCTTCGGCATTTGGCTGCTTGCCGGATTGGTGTTGTATTTTGCGTATGGATTTTGGAAGAGCCGGCTGCGCTCGTAGAGCTGCGGAAGTAGCGTTCGTAGTTGCGCCTTCAGGCGCTGATACATTCTGATACTTTTTGATTGATTTTGAAGCGATTTGATAGTACATTGAGATAAAGAGAAGCTTCAAGATTATAGTCGGAGAAAAGCCAATGCAAACTTATCCTGAAAACATGAACTTGACGACCGCCGCCAAATACCTCGGTGTCTCCTCAATCACCGTTCGGCGCATGCTCAAAGACCGCGAAATTCCCGCGGCCAAAATTCGCGGGCGCTGGTTATTTAAAAAAAACGTAATCGATGAATGGCTGGCGAAGAATTCGTGGTCGCAGATTACAAAAACTGTGAAAAAGCACGGGCACGCATCGGGTTCCAATTCGAAAAAAATGCACCCGGCCGTTGCACGACTGTTCGCTGCTATGGATAACTTTAATAACAGTGGCTTGGATCCGGCTGATTGGGATGAAGCGAAAAGAGTTATTGCTGAAGAGGAAACCAGGCGAGAACGCGAACTTGTTGAATTGGCGGAGCGTTACGAGTGAGCTCATTACAGGCATTGGATACAAACTATATTTTAGCGTTGACGGATCCTCGTCCTGAGGCGAGTGAGAAAGCTCGTGCTGTGATGGATCCTTTTGTGGAACCCGTGGTTCCCTGTATCGCTTATGGCGAATCGTGGCATGGCTTGTGTCGAGGACGGCCGGATAAAACCGCCAAGAAACGCAAAAAATTTGACGAGTATATCGTGCCAATGCGAGTTTTGTGGCTTGATCAAGAAACCCTGAAACGATTCCATGACCTGAGTTGGACCTTGGCTCGAAAAGGAAACCCCCTTCCTGGAAATGATGTTTGGATCGCTGCACTCTGCTTGCAGCACGACGCGATGTTAATCACCAACGATTCAGATTTTAAACACGTCCCCGGTTTAGAAATCCGAAACTGGTGAACTCACGCTACAATGATGTCACTGCACGACGCCAATCCTAAACAGCCCGAGGCAGAATTTTCCGCCATCTTCGAAAGCCTCAAACAAGCACCGCTGAAGCAGCCTTTTGACCAGACTGATCTCGAAGCCCTACGCTACGCTTTCCGCATGACGTGGGCAAAAAACGATTTTGCCTCCATCGTGCAAGCCGGCGAGAATTTGCCGGAAGAAGTCTTGCGCCAAGACCCGTTATTTCTTGCTTACATTGCCGAATCCAAAGCGCAGCTTGGAGACCAGCAAGCACACAATTACGCCCAACAAAAGATACATCCTTCCGTATCCCGGCTGTTAGTGGGCCTGGATAATTTTGATTATAGCGGTTTAGACCCCGCCGATTGGGATGAAGCCAAAAGATTCATTGCCGAACAACGCGCCAAATCACTGCGCGAATCTGAAGAATTAGCGAAAAGATTAGAAGAGAATGAGTGATCCTTTTTAAATAAGGAGAACCTACTTGGAAAATCTACAAACCCGCAAAGCTGAAACCCATCCCTCCTCACCCGAACTCCTCCGCGCCCTCGGCTTGAAAGAAGCCATTGCCATCAACATCGGCTGTGTCATCGGCTCGGGAATTTTTCTCGTGCCGGCAACCATCGCGGGACATCTGCACGCGATGGGGCCGATCATGCTGGTGTGGGTCGTCGCCGGTTTTCTCACACTCTTCGGTGCGCTTTCGCTGGCCGAGCTAAGCTCCGTCTTGCCGCAAGCCGGCGGGCCGTATGTTTATCTGCGTGAATCCTACGGCAAAGTGTGGGGCTTTCTGTTCAGTTGGAACGATTTCTTCATCAACAAATCCGCCTCGCTGGCTGCGGTTGCCATCGCTTTCACCACGTATCTCGGGTATCTTGTTCCGGCCATTGGCCACAGCGCGCCTTTTTACCAGCCAGGTTGGACCATCTTCGGCCATCCTTTCACCTTCGGCTGGAGCCAGCTCGTCGCCATTTCGTTGATCGCGCTGGTGACCGTCATCAACGTGCGCGGGGTGCAATTCGGCGGCCTCGTCATGAACATTTTTACCTCCGCGAAAGTGGCGGCGTTGGTGTTTTTGATTTTCGCCGTTTTCTTCTCCGGCAAAGGCAGCACGGTAAACATGCTCCCATGGTGGCCGGAAAGCTGGAGCCGTGAAATGACCGCTGCTTTTGGCCTGGCGATGATCTCGGCATTGTGGGCGTATGACGGCTGGATCGACGTAACGCTCACCGCAGGCGAGACGAAAAACCCGACGCGCAACGTGCCGCTGGCGCTGATCATCAGCGTGGTTGCCATCATCTCGCTTTATTTGTTGGCCAATATCGCTTACGCGTTGATCATCCCGATTGACGAAATGCCCAATTCTTCTCGCATCGCTGCCGACGTCGCCGAACTCGCCATCGGCCCGATCGGCGCCGTAATCATTGTTGCCGGCATCATGTGCTCGACATTCGGAACCGTCAACGGCATGGCGCTGGCCGGGCCGCGCTCGATTTGGGCGACCAGCCACGACCGCGTTTTCGCGCCGGCGCTCGGCAAAGTGCACCCGCGCTTTCGCTCCCCGCACGTCGCCATTATCGTCATTGGCGTATGGGGCGCATTGCTCACGCTCAGCGGCACGTATGATCAGCTTGCCGCTTACGTGGTTTTTGGCTCATGGTTTTTTTATGCGATCACCGCGGTCGGCGTCATCGTCTTGCGCAAAAAAATGCCGGATGCGCCCCGACCGTACAAGGCTTGGGGTTATCCTTACGCGACGCTGCTGTTCGCGACGATTGCCGCCTGGTTCGTTTACAACACGCTCGTCGAAGACCCGCGCGATGCGTTGATCGGCATCGGGCTGTTGATTTTGGGATTGCCGTTTTATTATTATTGGACGCGCGGCGCGAAGGCGAGTGCGTGACGAATGGCAAAAAAATCTCATCACACTTAAAAGAGCACACGGATCAAAAACCCACGCGGAATTTTAAGAACCTCTATCCATGTGAGTTTTTGATCCGTGTAGAATCCGGTATTTCATTTCTGTGGATGAAAGCAAAATTCCATTTGACTTTTGCGGTGGGCTTATATACATTAAACGCCATTGCCGGAAAATAGTCATTCGGTAAAATGTGAAGCGTAAAAGATAACGGGCGCCATAAGACACTAAGCGCTGTGTTCTTTGCGTCAAGCTCAAAACTCAACTTTTGACGGAGGAGGATTCATGTCAGACATGCAAAACGGCCGCGAGGCATGGGCTTCGCGTATCGGCTTGATTCTCGCGATGGCGGGCAACGCCATCGGGCTCGGCAACTTTCTTCGCTTTCCCGTGCAAGCAGCACAAAACGGCGGCGGCGCATTTATGATTCCGTACTTTGTCGCCCTTCTCCTGCTCGGCATTCCGCTCATGTGGGTCGAGTGGTCCATCGGCCGTCGCGGCGGGCAACTGGGATATGGCTCCGCTGCCGGCGCCTTTGGCGCCCTCGTGAAATCTCGCGGCAGCGCCAAGCTCGCCAATTATTTGGGCGCGCTCGGCATTTCCATTCCCATCTCCTTTGCAATTTATTACACCTACATCGAATCCTGGACGCTCGCTTACAGCACCTTTTCCGTCACCGGCAAATACTTCGGCATTCTTGACCGCGCCAGCATGCTCAATTTTCTGCAAAGTTTTCAAGGCGTGACGAACAGCGAGCATTTCGCCGGTTTCGGCACGGCGATCGTGTTTTTCCTCATCACGTGGGCATTGAATGTCTACGTGCTTTCACGCGGCATTGCCCAGGGCATCGAACGGCTGGCGAAAATTGCCATGCCAACCCTGTTTATCTTTGCCATCATTCTGGTGGCGCGCACGTGGACTTTGGGCACACCCAGTCCCGAGATGCCGGAAAACAGCATCATCAATGGCTTCGGCTATTTGTGGAATCCGGACTTCAGCCAAATCACCAAAGCCAAGCCCTGGCTCGCGGCAGCCGGCCAAATCTTTTTTACGCTCAGCATCGGCACCGGCTCCATTCTCACTTACGCCAGTTATTTGAAACGCAAAGATGATATTGCGCTGACCGGATTGAGCACTTCGATCACCAACGAATTTTGCGAAGTGATTCTCGGCGGCTCGATTGCCATTCCGGTGGCCGTGGCCTTCTTTGGCTTGACGGAGACCAAAGAGATTGCGCTCGGCGGCGCTTTCAATCTTGGCTTTGCCGCCATGCCGATCATCTTTCAGAAATTGCCCTGGGGCCAGCTCTTCGGCGCGATGTGGTTCGTTCTGCTGTTCTTCGCCGGCATCACCTCCTCGGTGGCGCTCTGCTCGCCGGCGATGGCTTTTCTGCAGGATCAAATGAAAATGACGCGGAAAAAGGCCGCCATGGTGGTCGGCGCCGTGTTGTTGCTCTGCGGCCTGCCGGTCATCTTTTTCCTCGGCCACGGCTTTCTCGACGAAATGGATTTTTGGGCCGGTACGTTTGGCTTGGTGGTTTTTGCGATGATCGAAGTGATTCTCTTTGCCTGGTTATTTGGCATGAAACGGGCGTGGACCGAGATCAACGAAGGCGCCGACATCAAGATTCCCGGCGTTTTCAAATTCATCATACAATTCATCACGCCGGTATATCTCATCGGTTTGCTCTTTGCCTGGGGCGTGCAAGATGGCGTTCCGGTGCTTCTCATGACTGGGAAACCTTCTGCTGATGTTCCTTATTTGTGGGGCGCGCGGCTGATGATGCTCAGCTTGACTGTCATTAGCATCGTGCTGATTGCTCGCGCCTACAAACGCGGCACGATTCGGGACGAGGTGGCACCGGATTTGCGTGGATAAACACAATGCGTAAGGCGTAATTCGTAAAAAAATTTTACGTTTCACGCCTTACGTTTTACTCTTCAAAATTCACACTCAACGATTTTTATTTCACGGAGACCAAAAATGGAACCACAACTCGGCATGAGCATAGGCGGCTGGTTTTTCATCGCCGGCGCTTGGAGCGCCATTCTTGCAACGACGATTTTTTGCTTCAAGCGCGTGTTGAGCACGCATAATCAGAAGAAAGCATAAGCCGCGCGAAATTTCATAAGAGCCTGCCAAAGTGAACTAAAGCTGCGGCAGGCTTTTTATTTATGCAAAAGGTGTTGCATGAGTGCGTTGACTTTTATATATTTTCACAGTATCTCTTTGTGAACGGCGGATTTTATGGTCACATTTTCATTGGGTCGGATTCTGTCATTTTTCAAAAAGACGTTTAAAGCTCTTTTTCAACGTAGGATGGATATAGAAAAGATAAAGACCAAAGTTCGCGCCAACCTGTATGTTTATACACATCACGCTGAGATTGAGCGCAAAGCGGATGAGTTGACCCACTCTCAGGTTGAAGAAGCTCTATTAAATGGAGAGATACTTGAACAATATCCCGACACCGGTCGTGGCGAAAGTTGTTTGATTGTGGGTTTTGCAGAGGATGTGCCCATTCACGTTGTCTGTGGATGGCGTGGTGATAAGGTAGCGCTGGTTACGGTTTACATACCGCGTCCACCAAAGTTTATTGACCCTTGGACAAGAGGAGAAAAGACCGATGCGAAAAATTAAATGCAACTTCTGTGGCAGCAGCCGTTATGAAGAACGCCGAATCGAATACCTTTACAGCCACAAAGGCAAATATTTGCTCGTTCCCAACACGCCGGTCGAAGTTTGCCTCGACTGTGGAATGGTTTACTACGATGCCGCCGTTCTCAAAGAGATTGAGCGGCGGTTCTTTGCCATTCAGCAACGAGTTGAAGAGCCAGATCGTTATATTGAGATGCCGGAAAAGGTTTACGCCTAATCAAAACGAGGTTCGAATGGCATTAGTTAGATCTCGCAATCGCATCATCGCCGGCGTCTGCGGCGGTATTGCGGAATGGTTGGGCTGGTCGCCCACCACGGTGCGTATTCTGTACGTCCTGGTTTCCGTTTTAAGCGCCGCCTTTCCAGGCATCATCGTTTATCTCATCCTTTGGATGGTGATGCCATCGCCAAGCCGGCGATAACGGCTCCATCTTCTAAAAGTTAAAAAGTAAGGCAAATCCCCTTGTGCTTTTTACCACTTGCATTCTTGACTTGGTTTCGGTATATTTGAGAGAATCTCGCGAAAGCTTCCGTAAAATAACCTGTTCGAAGAAATTGAGTGACGAGGTGAAATAATGGAAACGGCCATAACCGTGAATTTTCCCAAACCGGTCTATCGGCGCTTGCGCCAGCAGGCAAAAGTTTTTAGAAGACCGATTGACGATATTGTTGTGCAAACGGTGAAAAAAGGGCTGCCTTTATGGCTTGATTCAATTCCGCCGGACTTTGAGAATGAATTGTCACAACTCGACAATTTGAGCGTTCCACAGTTGCAAAAACTTGCAAGAAGCAAATTATCCAACGCCAAACAGAAAAAATTGGACAGGCTTTTGGAAAAAAATAGCGAGGGCACGATAACTTTCAAGGAGATTGAGGAATTAGACAGTTTGCAACTTGAAGTTGATTTGTTGACTTTAAAGAAGGCACAAGCACTCGCTCTTCTTTATGAGCGGGGACATAAGTTGTCGCTTTCCAAGGCTAAAGACGAAAAACCATAGGTTTGTCCAGAATAGGGAAAAATTTACGAAAACAGGTTGCCGAACGTTCACGACATCGTTGTGGTTATTGCCTTGTGCGTGAAGATTTAATCGGCGATCGTTTGCAAGTCGATCACATCATTCCCAAAGCAGCGGGCGGTGCAACGAGCGACGGAAATTTGTGTCTGGCGTGTTCTGCCTGCAATCGTTTTAAAAGGCACCAAACTCGCGCCCGTGATCCTATAACCGGACAACTTGTTCGTCTTTTCAATCCCAATAAACAAAACTGGTTTGAGCACTTCCGATGGAGCGATGATGGAATTTTGATTATAGGCCGCACTTCGTGCGGTCGCGCCACCATCGTAGCTTTGAACTTAAACAATCTGCGTAAGATTCGTGCCAGAAAGATCTGGATTAGATTCAACGAGCATCCGCCGACTAAATAGAGCGGTGCGCTACGCGTCAATGTATCAAAAGCTGTGTGGGGTTATTTTTTTCCTATTATCTCTAACCGATCTTTACGCCCAGAGCATAACGTCTCAAAATCAACCCGCTACAGCCCCTCGAACCCGCATTACCCAACTGCGCCGCTTCGACCAAAATGTTCCCCTCGCCCCATTTGCGCAAAACTTGACAGTCCGGCATTACGACAATTATCTCGAAATTGCTTTCGCCGCTGATTCGCTGCGATTGGAGAAATTGACGTTTCGCTATCGTCTCGCCGGCGTCGACACCGGCTGGGTGGAAACCCAACAGCAATTCGTGCAATACAAAAATTTGGCAGATGGCAAATACGGCTTTGAAGTTCAAGCAAGTAATGACTCGAGTGATTGGAGCGCGCCGGCAAAAATCGATTTTGTGTTGGAACCGCCATTCTGGGAAAGATTGTGGTTCTTTCTATTTTTGACCTTGTTAACCGTCGGCAGCGCGGTTTATTTCATCACCTTTCGCGTGCGGCAGCTTTTGGCAATCGAGCGGCTGCGCACAAGAATCGCCGCCGATCTGCACGACAATATCGGCGCCGGCTTGACTGAAATCTCGATTCTGAGCGAAATCGGTGCTAAACAAATCAGCCAGCAGCCGCAAAACGGTGCGGCCGAGCATTTCGATAAAATCAGCCACGTCTCACGCGCACTGGTTGACCGTATGAATGACATCATCTGGCTGGTCAACCCCAAGCGCGATTCACTTTATGATTTGATTCAACAATTGGGCAGCTCATTTGAAGAAATCTCGACGTGCTCCGGCATCGTCTTTCGCACGCACAATTTGGAAATCCTGCGCAAGGTTCATTTGCCCATGGAATATCGCCAGCAACTTTATTACATTTTCAAAGAAGCTTTGCACAATAGTTTGAAGCACAGCGCCGCTAAGGAAGTCGTTCTGGAAGCAAGGATGCAAGGAAAGCGTTTGGCAATGCGACTCAAGGATGACGGCAAAGGATTTGACCAAACCCAAATTCCCGCCAGAAACGGTTTAAAAAATATGAAAAGCCGTGCCGCTATAATTGGTGGCGCGCTCGCTATCCACTCCACCTCGGGAGAAGGCACGGTCGTCGAGTTTAATGGAAAAGTATCTTGGGTTTAAAAAGATGTTCGTCAATAAACACGTTACACGTATCACGTTACACGCTCATGATCAACGTCATCATCGTCGAAGACAACGACACCATCCGCGAGGGCCTGTCCGCCTTGATCAACGGCACCGAAGGCTTTCGCTGCGTCGCCACTTATTCTAATTGCGAGAGCCTGCTCAAGCATCTCGAAGATTTGTCGCCCGATATTTTGTTGATGGATATCGTCCTGCCTGGCATGTCCGGCATCGACGGCGTCAAGCAGATCAAACAAATCAATCCCGATTTCAATATTTTGATGCTTACAATTTACGGCGAGAACGATTTGGTGTTCGAGGCGTTGTGCGCCGGCGCCTGCGGTTATTTGCTCAAAAACACGCCGGCGGCGCGTTTGTTGGAAGCCATCAAAGAAGCGCACGCAGGCGGCTCGCCGATGAGCCCGAGCATCGCGCGCAAGGTCGTGAGCTTATTGCAACAAAAAAATCTGCTCGCGCCTTCGGCTGAATCCATACTAACCACGCGTGAGCGCGAAATTCTCAATGCGCTGTCGCAAGGCAATAATTACCAGGCCATCGCCGAGTCCTTGTTCATCAGCGTGAGCACGGTGCGTTTCCATATTCGCAACATCTACCAGAAGCTGCATGTCCAAACGCAATCCGAGGCGGTGGCTACGGCAATTCGCAAAGGATTGATTTAGTTTGTTGTGTTTGTTCGTAGTAATGTTGTTCCCGCGCTTTATCTCCCTATCTCTTTCGACAGCTTCCCGCCTTATTTTGTGTTTCCATCTTGCCAAAAACTACCCAAAGTGTCAGTTGATTTAAGCGCCGGTTCTCTCTATATTTCCTCACCCCGCGTCAATATTTCTTCCGCGTTACAAAAAAATTTAGCCGAAAACAGCGACTCGTGAGAGAACAGCATGGCAGAATTGCAAAACGACAATGGCCGCGAGGCGTGGGCCTCGCGCATTGGCTTGATTCTGGCGATGGCGGGCAACGCCGTCGGCCTCGGCAACTTTCTTCGCTTTCCCGTGCAAGCCGCGCAAAACGGCGGCGGCGCGTTCATGATTCCCTATTTCATCGCGCTGCTCTTGCTCGGCATTCCGCTCATGTGGGTGGAGTGGGCCATCGGCCGCCACGCCGGAATATTTGGCTACGGCTCTGCTGCCGGCGGGTTTGGAACGCTGGTCAAATCCCGCCGCGGCGCCAAGATCGCGAATTATTTGGGCGCGCTCGGCATTGCTATTCCCATCACCTTCGCAATTTGGTACGCCTACATCGAATCGTGGACGCTGGCGTATAGCGTGTTCTCCGTCACCGGCGAATATTTCGGTATCATCGATTTTGACAGCATGCGTAATTTTTTGCAAAGCTTTCAAGGCGTGCAGGGTGGCGGGCATTTTTCCGGCATCACCGATCAAGTTTTCGTGTTTCCTTATGCCGCGTTGATTTTTTTCCTGATCACCATCAGTTTGAATGTTTGGATTCTCTCCCGCGGCGTCGCTCAAGGCATCGAGCGGCTGGCCAAAATCGCCATGCCGACGCTGTTCATCTTTGCGTTGATATTAGTTGTGCGCGCCTGGACCATCGGCACGCCTGATCCCGCCAAACCGGAAAACAGCTTCGTCAACGGCTTGGGCTATTTGTGGAATCCGAATTTCAGCCAAATTGCCAACGCCAACGCCTGGCTTGCCGCCGCCGGCCAGATTTTTTTCACGCTGAGCATCGGCACCGGCTCCATTCTCACCTACGCGAGTTATTTGAAGCAAAAAGATGACATCGCGCTGACCGGCTTGACGACTTCGATCACCAACGAGTTTGCCGAAGTCATTTTCGGCGGCTCGCTCGCCATTCCCATCGCCGTGGCGTTTTTCGGCCTGGCGCAAACGCAGGAGATTTCGCAAGCGGCGTTCGATCTGCCGTTCGCGGCCATGCCGATGATCTTTCAAAAATTGCCGCTCGGCCAGCTTCTTGGCATGATGTGGTTCGTCTTGCTCTTTTTTGCCGGCATCACCTCGTCGGTGGCGCTGTGCTCGCCGGCCATGGCGTTTTTGCAGGAGCAAATGAAAATGAGCCGGCAAAAAGCCGCGATGATTATTGGTCTCATTTTGCTCTGTTGCGGAATGCCGCTCATCCTCTTTTTCGGCCACGGCTTTCTCAATGAAATGAATTTCTGGTCCGGCACTTTTGGTCTGGTGATTTTTGCGCTGATCGAAGTCATTCTTTTTGCCTGGGTGTTCGGGATGGAAGGCGCCTGGCAGGAGATTAACGCCGGCGCTGACATTCGCATTCCCAAAATTTTCAAATTCATTATCCAATTCGTCGCGCCTGTCTATCTCATCGTCCTGCTTTTATTTTGGGGCATTCAACAAGGCATTCCGACGTTGTTGATGACGGGCCAAAATCCCGTCGACATTCCATATTTGTGGGGAGCACGATTGATGATGGCGGGATTGGCGGTTGCCGGAATTTGGCTGGTCGCACGCGCTTACAAAAGAGGGACAATTCGGTAAAGCTGTGATTCGTGATGCGTGCGCTTTACGTTTTACGATTTACGTTTCACGCCGTAATTTTGTGGAAAGCCTGTCCGAATGTGGCAGGCTTTTTTATTTTAAAATAATTGAACTGAGAAAACGCTTGCCTTTTTCCGGATTTCGCTGCATATTTTAGGGCGGAGGGCAAAGCGTCTGGAGCAGAATGCAGAGCTACTAAAACTCTATCGCTGAGTTCTCTGCGCTATGCCCTCAGCAAAAAAGAAAGGAGCAACCAATAATGTCAAGTTTAGCGGAGAAAACCTGCGTGCCTTGTCGCGGCGGTGTGCCGCCTTTGAAGGGCGAAGAGTTGCACAAGCTGGCGCAGCAGGTCGAGGGCTGGGAAGTGGTCAACGAGCATCACGTCAAAAAAGCTTTCAAATTTCCGGATTTCCGCGGCGCGCTGGCTTTTGTGAATAAAGTCGGCGAATTGGCGGAAGCGCAGGGCCACCATCCCGACATTTATCTCGCGTGGGGAAAAGTTGAGATCACCATCTGGACACACAAAATCGACGGCCTGACGGAGAGCGATTTCATTTTAGCCGCAAAAATAGACAAACTATAGACGAGCCACATTCAAAAAGCTCCCCCCAACGGATGAATTAAGACCAACTGATAAAAATCCCGCCAGGCGTGATTGGTCTTAATTCATCCGTTGGAGATTTTTTTCTACGCTGATTCAACTTGAATTTCGAAGGAGTGAAACTATGGCACAATTCGTCAAAGTTGCAAGCGCTAGCGAGCTTGCCCCAGGAGCGGCGAAGCAAGTCGAGGTAAATGGCAAAACCATCGCGCTGTTTAATCTCGATGGCAACTACTATGCGATTGACAACACCTGCACGCATCGCGGCGGTCCGCTGGCGGAAGGTTTTATCGAAGGCGAGTCGTTGACCTGCCCGTGGCACGGCGCGCAATTCAACATCAAAACCGGCGACGTGGTTGGCCCGCCGGCGGCGAAAAGCGTGACGAAATACAACGTGCGCGTGCAGGGCGATGATGTCGAGGTGGAAGTTTAGCCGACTTGTGAAAAGACCGGCTTTTCGATGGGACTACTATGGATAAGCTGGTATTGGATTTGGAATATAATTGGCGTAATCAATCCTTGGACATAACTTCTAAGTCTGAAACCAGGCTTGCGGCTGCCGATACCATTTCTTGAGTTTTATCAAGAAACTGTTGAAGTCTTGCGTTAATTCGAGCTGATCCTCAATGCCTAGCATCGAAAAAACCTCTTTCGGCTCGATCACGATTGACGGCGAGAACTATCCGCACGACGTGATCGTTCGCCTTTCGGAAGAGGTTAAAAAGCGCAAAAAGAAGCTTTCCAAACGCATCTACGGAACCTCGCATATTCTGTCTTTGGATGAAGCGAAGCATATTTACGAGAAGGGCTGTGAGGTAATTATTATTGGCTCAGGCCAGTACGACTCAGTGCGTCTTTCTCCGGAGGCAGAAGCTTATTTTGAAAAAAGGGGCTGCAAGGTGATTCTACAAGGCACACCCATCGCCATCCGGACTTTTAATCAGACCAAGGGCAGAAAAATTGGGGTGTTTCACGTCACCTGTTGATAAAGGAATTTAATGGCGGAAAAGGTTGCTTTAATCACCGGCGGCGTGCGCGGCATCGGGCGCACGATTGCGCTCAATCTCGCTGAGCGTGGTTGGGCGGTCGCCATCTGCTATCGCAAGAGCGAAGCGGAAGCGAAAGCGGCGCTTGCGGCAATTCAAGAAAAAGGCGCGCGCGGTTTGGCGATACAATGTGATGTCTCAAATCCCAATTCGGCAGCCGAATTGGTGCAACAGGTCGAAAAGGAGTGGGAGCGGATCGACGCGCTTATCAACGGCGCGGGGCCATATCATCGCGTCAACCTTTTGGATGAGACCATCGATGGCTGGCACGAGATGTTTGACAACAATTTGCATCCGGTGTTTTATCTCAGCCGCGCCGTTGCCTCGGGCATGAAAGCACGCAAATGGGGCCGCATTATCAATTTCAGCATGGCCAATGCCGATCAGCTCATCGGCCAGCCGTTTGTCACGGCGCACTACATTGCCAAAGTTAGCGTGCTGATTTTGACGAAAACGCTGGCGCGCCTGCTCGCACCGGATGGAATAACTGTGAACGCCATTTCACCCGGCTTCATCGACTCCGGCAGCGCGCCGCCGGAAGAGCTGGCGAAGATGCTCAAAAACATTCCGGCGGGATATCTCGGCGCAACGCAAGATGTCGCCGCGATTGTCAATTTCTTGCTCTCAGATGAGGCGCGCTATGTGAACGGCGCCAATATTCATGTGAGCGGAGGATGGGGAATATAAGCAAGTATCATATTTCCTTCGGCGGGTTTTTATCATCCCTGTTCCATCAAGCGCCTTCTCGCCGCCACCAACCCCTGCTGAAATTCACTTAACTTCTTCGCCCGCCGCGAGGTTTTCATTTGCTCAAGAATTTTGCTCTTCCAAGTGCGGGCTTGCCAGCGCGCCATTTGCGCCAGCAAGCGGTTCGGCAGCGTGCGCGCGGTGGTTGGACGCGGGCGCGGCAGCGTGAGCAATTCGCCCACGTGGTTGGCATTGGCCACGCGCGCCCCCATATCAGGAATGCTGCCGTCCGCTTCCTGGCAAAATCTCACCAAAATCGTTTTAATGATCGAGGTGTGATCAAAAACGGTGTGTGAGACGGAACCTGGAATGATCCACGGTGAAACGATCAACGCCGGAACCCGCACACCATAGTTGCGGAAGTTGGGATCATCGTCAACGGCTTCGGGCGGCGTCATGTGATCGTAAAAGCCGCCGTGCTCGTCGTAGGTGATGATGAACATCGTCTTTTTCCACGCCGGGCTGGCGATCAACGCGCTGAAAATGGTGAGCACCAAATTCTGCGCGGCCATCACATCGGCCGGCGGGTGATCGTCATTGGCGGCAAAAGCTGTGAGGCCAACGAGTTCGGGGTCAATCCATGAAACCGCCGCCAAATCACCGGCAGTGCAGTGATCCAAAAAATCCTCCGTCTCGAGCATGGTGCTCTCTTCGACCTTGAAGAAATTTTGATCGTAGCCGGTGCGATATTTTTCATCGACGGAGCGCAGCGTTTGAAAATCATGGCTGTACCATCGCCATGAAACGCCTTTCGCTTCCAAGTGGCGCACGAAAGAAATTTCGGAGTAAAGCGGAATGGGCTTATTATCCTTGCTCCCATCGGCGTGGCCGGTGAGCGCGTATAAACGATTCGGCCATGTCGAACCCGGCACCGAGCAAAACCAGCGATCACAAAGGCAGAAGCGCCGCGCGAGATGATCGTAAACCGGCAAATCTGCGGCGTTGTAGTAACCCATAATCTTACCAAGATCGGGCTCGCCAGGATAACGCCTGGCAAAATTGCTGACAAAGCCGCCGTTGTCGTTGCCAAGCTGCTCGGCAACGTCCTTTTCTTCGTGACCGGGGTCCTGCTCGAATGCCGTGCTCTCCAAATGGCGCACAGCGTACTTTTTCTTGTTGTGCAGGTTGGACATGCTGCGGGTCAAGCCGTCCACCTCCCTTCGTCCGGCTTCGAGCTTCAAATAGCCGAGTACATGATCGAACGAACGGTTCTCCAGCATGAGCACGACGATGTGGTCGATCTTGTGCAAATTATCCAGTGGCTTTTGCTTGATATCCGAATGACGGAAAACATGTTCCGACATATCGATCTCCTTCAATGGATATTGGTACTTTACGCCTTCGTTTTTTGCAACGGGATGACGATCAACACCCACGCAATCGCCGCGAAGGCGAGTAATCCGAGCAAATTCCCACCCCATGCCTCCACAAACTCGAATTGAGAAACGCCGAAGAGCAAACTCGTTAACGATTCAAAATCTTTCACGACCAGCACCAAGACGGCGAGCAGCACACCGGTCAGCGATTCACCGGCGATGAAGCCCGAGGCGAGCAGGATGCCGGTATTTTCCGCGCGCTCGTTGGCGTCTTTATTCACACTCTTTCTCGCGACGAGGCGATCAGCAAACCACTTGATCACGCCGCCGATAAAAATCGCGAAAGTGGTTTCAAAGGGAAGATACATGCCGACGGCAATGAGCATCGGCGCCGGCGCTTTGATCATGATCAACGCCAGGGCGAGAAAAGCGCCGAACAGAATCAAGCCCCACGGCATTTCGCCGCCAACGATGCCGACAGCGAGTTGCGCCATCAAGCCCGCTTGCGGCGCCGGCAGCGCTTTGTCGCCAATGCCGATACCGCCGCCAAGAATATTGCTCTTGTGCAGCGCGATAATGGGGAAAACGAGCACAAACGAGACGACGACGACGGAGATGATTTCGGCAATTTCCATGCGGCGCGGCGTGCCGCCGAGCAATTGGCCGATCTTCAAATCCTGAATCATGTCGCCGGAAATGGCGCAGGCGCAACATACCACCGCGGCGACGCCAAGCACGGCGCCGACGCCATGAATGCCTTTGACGCCGAAGAACACCATCAACAACGCCGCGATGATCAGCGTCGACAAGGTCAAACCGGAAATCGGTTGATTCGAGCCGCCGACGAGACCGACGAGATAACCGCCAACTGCCGATAAAAGAAAACCCAGAAGCAGCATGACAATCGCCGAAACCACGGCGCCGACCACGCTCTGACTGAAATAATAGTACAGCACCGCCATGGGAATCGCCAGCAAAATAGTCACGCCCAATATCATGCGAAGATCAAGATCCTGCTCGAGCCGGGAAGGTTGCGCGACGGCGCTGCCTTTTTTAAGCGCGCCTTTGAAGGCCGCCGCGAGAGAATCGCGCAATCCCCATAAGGTTTTTACCGCAGCAACCAACATCGCGCCAACGGCAATCGGCCGCACGTGATTATACCAGACCGAATTGATGACGTCGGAAAGCGGCGCTGCCTGGCCATCGAGAGTGAGCTGCGTGCTTAACTCCGGGTTGATAAAAAGTATCAACGGAATCAAAACCAGCCAAGCAAGCATACCGCCTACAAAATTGATCGTGGCCAATTGCGGTCCGATGACGTAACCCACTCCAATCAACGCCGGAGAGATGGCGAAAGTCGCCCACGGCACCACGCCGGAATGCGTCACGTCGCCCATCGGTGTGCGGTTGCCGGAAAAGTGATGAATGATGGATTGAGGGAGAGTAATGATGCCCGAAATGCTCTCGCGGAAAAGCTTCAAGCCGTTGTCGGCTTTGAAAATTTGCAGCAACATGCCGAACCCGAGCGTACCGAATACGTATTTCGCGCCGGTCTCGCCGTGCTGTCCGGCCTTGACGATCTCCGTGCAGGCGCGACTTTCAGGAAACGGCAGGCCGGCATCGACGGTGAGCGTGCGGCGCAGGATGACAATAAACATCACGCCGAGCACGCCGCCGATGAGTAAAATGAACGAGGTTTCCCAATAATTGAAATCCGTCCACACCCGCTCGCCGCCAACGTTGGCAATGACGAACGCCGGAATGGTGAAGATGGCGCCAGCTACGAGCGCTTCGCCAACCGAGGCGGCGGTGCGCGCGATGTTTTGCTCCAACACATTGCCGCGCATGATACGAAACGCCGCAATCGCGATCACCGCCGCCGGAAAACTCGCCGAGACGGTTTGGCCCGCTCGCAAGCCAAGATACGCATTCGCCGCGCCGAGCACAACGGCCATCACCAAGCCGAGAAAAAGCGCTTTGAAAGTGAATTCCGGCAAATTACTTTCGGCGGGGATATAAGGTTTTTCGGATGCTTTTTCAGACATATTTCCTTCCTCCGATGATAAGTTTTGTGCTCCGAATTAAACTTGCGAAAGATACAGAAATGGAAAGATGGAAGCAAGCAAATTCTGTTAAAATTGGGGCATTTGGGGCATTTGCCCCAAAAATTGTAACGGGATGTATCGCCGGTGTTTCGGGAAGGTACAAAATGTAACACCAAAGTCTCGGCAGGATATTAAAATAAGCTTGAATTAAAGACTTGCAGCCTGTAACAGACTTGGCATATCAATTGCGTATAAATTAAATTGTAAATCAATTGTAATAAAATTTCCAAATCACTGGAGAAAAATCAAGTCATGGCAAGCCAAACAAGCATAGGTTCAGAAAGCAAATGGCGCACGGCAGCGCAACAAAAGTTCACCGATTTCATGCACGAGCAAGTGAGACGTGTTGAAAGATTCCGGCGGCACTTGTGCCGGCATCAGCATTGTGAGATTTCTCCGGAGTATGCCGTCAGTCTCTGGATCGAGCGCGGCTATGCAGCGGCGTTCCGGCGGCGGTTTGAAGGACGCGCTTAAAACAGTTTCATTCTATTTGCTCACCGGCGGCTTTTAGAAAAGGACATTTGCCGTTTTTGGTTAGCATAATTGCCTCACCCGATTGGTTAGTTTCTAACTTCTTTTCAATTTTTAAGAACCAACAGCATCAACTACCAGCGTCAAGCAATCAGATTTACTTTACCACCCGTGTCTCCCCTGGTTGCAAAACCAAAACGCGCGTTGAATCAATGCCAAGCGAATCCGCCGAAGCTCGCAACAATCGCGGCGGCTCGTCCATCGGCTCGTCAGCGAGATCGAACGTGCCCCAATGAATCGCCAGCATCTTCTCAGCGCGGAGATCAAGAAAGGCTTGCGCGCTCTCTTTCGGATCAACATGAACGGGTGACATAAACCAACGCGGCAGGTACGCGCCGATGGGCAAGATCGCCAACTCAAACGGCCCGAACTTCTCGCCGATTTCTTTAAAACCCGGGAAGTAGCCGGTATCGCCGCCGAAGTAGAAACGATTTTGCTTGCCAATCACCGTCCAACTGCACCACAATGTTTGATTGCGGTCGTGCAAACCTCGTCCGGAAAAATGCTGCGTCGGCGTGCAATGAAATTGCAGCCCATCAAACTCGGCGGTTTGCCACCAATCAAGCTCCGTAATTCTTTCGTTCGCAATGCCAAGATTGCGCAACAAGTTTCCCACAAACAAAGGCACAAAATAGCGCGGCCGATTGCCGAGGCGCTTGATCGTCGGCTTATCGAGATGATCGTAATGGTTATGCGAAATCAAGACGAAATCAATTGGAGGCAGATTCTCAAAACTCGGCGAGGGCGGCATGACTCGCTGCGGCCCGGCCCACGCAACCGGCGAACAACGCGACGAGAAAATTGGGTCGGTGAGAATGTTATGTCCCTCGATTTGAATCAACGTCGTCGCGTGGCCAATCCACGTTGCCGTAAATTGCTTGCCATTAGTGCGGAGAAATTGGCCGTCGTTTTCTGCGATTCGAAAATCATAGCGCTGTGGCTTCTTTGGCGCTTTGCCGCGCAGGCGATCCCACTGCCACTTCAAAAGATCACCGAAGCCGCGATTTTCAAAAGTCGGCCAAGGGTTGCGAAAGGCGTTTTCGGCGTGATGGGCCGGACGGCCTGGTTTGTGGTTGGCAGGACGTTTGATATATCCAAGAGACACAAAAAGAATTAGGACTAAAAGGGAGGCGGAGCCGAGAAGTATCATAAGCTTTTTCAAAAAAACTTTCATCGTCGTAATAGACACTTGCTAAAATTTATATTGCAATTTTGTAGAAAATTCGCTATACTTCCTGAGTCAACAAGTTCACACCAAAAAGGGCGGAGCGCCGTGAGAGAAACTGTAATTGACAGATATGGAAACGAGATTTATCTCACCGACGAGCGATGGCGGCATATTATTCGAGAGCACGCTGAAATGCTCAATTACAGATCGCACCCTTTGAAAACACTTCGCGATGGGAAGAGAAAGCAGCATCACCTTACATTGGATGTTTTTGTTTATACCAAGCGCTTCAACGATTTGAAACCTGGCATGACCCACGTTGTTGTGATTGTCAAATTTGGCTTCAAAAGCAAAGGAGCAGTAGGCATTCCTAATAGTTTTGTGCTGACGGCGTACCAGAAAAAATTTTTCCACAAACCATAATATACAAAGAGATTGAGCTATGCGAGTTGTTAACATCTCTTATGATCTCGAAGGCGACATTCTGGAAGTTCGCTTTGCGCCAGGCGAAGAAGGTGACCGCACAGGTATTGGCCTCAATGAAGATGTGACCATTTTTTGTAACCGCAAATATTCCGAGTTACATGGCCTCACTGTATTAGCTTATAGCAAACTCTTAGCTCTTCCTCCCCAACCCTTGACCGAGCTCAACGCAGCCCCTGGAAGCGTACGACAAAAAGTGCTCGCGTTGCTGAAAAGCAAAGCGCTACAACCGTTTTTATCTCTTGAGAATGGCAATCTGCGACTGCACGATGTTCGTGTCGCAGAACTGGCCGCAGCTTGAAAAGCCGCATAATAAATCAACCGGCTAAAAGATGCGGGCATCATTCATAGCGCTCCCACATCGAGGGCGCTTCAGGGGCGATACAATTTCACACATTCCAAAATCTCAAATCCTCCCCCGTCCGCATTTTCGTGATGTAAATAATCTGCCCAGTATGATAAGAAAAATGCTCCACCACGTGGAAGATCGCGCCGAGCACAGTAACGTTGAAGCCCTGAATCACTCGTTGCTCAGCCAGCTTCTCAAGGTGGACATTGGACAGAACGCTATCAACTTCGGCAAGTGTTGATTCGAGCTTTTCCATCAACTCGGTCTTAGAAAAAGACTCGTGCGCGGCAAATTCAGCCGGACGGTTACGCCTATCCGCCGCGCCGCCGACACCGTGAATGATCCACTGCCGGAGGTTGCCGCAGAGATGCAGAATCAGGTTGCCGATGCTGTTGCTCTTCTCGTTGGGGCGCCACCAAATATCTTGCTCGCTCAGTTTGGCGAGACAGGCGCGCAGCCAGGGAAGATACTCTTGCATGAGGTGGCGGCGCGCTTCGGAGATGAAAAGATCAGGGGAGTTTGTCATGTTTTCCATAAAATTATGAATGAACGCTTTTAGCGCTTTTGGATTTACTTCAAATATATAACAGAGAAAGTAAAATCCCCAATCAACTTTTCAGCATAAACAAAAATCTCCTTGACACTTTGCTGCTGCTGATGTACTATAAAACAATTTACTGCAGCCGCATATTTCTCTCACGGAAGGAACGCGATGGAACGACGGGCAGAAAGGCTGATCGACTCGAACGGAAATAGCAAAGGCCGTCACCCTTGGTTTTGGGTGCCGACGCTTTATTTTGCGGAGGGCATTCCCTATGTCGTGGTCATGACGGTTTCTGTGATCATGTACAAGCGCATGGGCATATCGAATACCGACATTGCGCTGTACACCAGTTGGCTTTATCTGCCGTGGGTCATCAAACCGCTGTGGAGTCCCATCGTGGACATTTTCAAGACCAAACGTTTTTGGATTATTTTGATGCAGCTCATCGTCGGCGCCGGTCTCGGCGGCGTGGCGCTGACGATTCCGCTTCCCGATTTTTTCAAATACACTTTAGCCTTTCTGTGGCTGCTGGCTTTTAGCTCGGCAACGCACGATATTGCAGCGGACGGTTTTTATATGTTGGGGCTTTCGGAACACCAGCAAGCATGGTTTGTCGGCATTCGCAGCACATTTTATCGGCTGGCGATGATCACCGGCCAGGGGCTGCTCATCATTCTGGCGGGTTACGTCGAGAGCCATAGCGGCCTGCCGACGGTGGAGGTGACGATCTCTGCCAGACCGGAAGCGCAAAGTATCGCTGCGATCCATCCTGATTCCATTGTCATCACTGCCAGTGCTGGCGATTTAGAAATCATGACTTTGCCCGAACGCCTGGAAATAAGCACCTCGCCTCACCGAAAAAATGAAGTGGATTCGATTCTGGCGTTCGCCAAAGCCTGGAACATTCAGAATGGATTTTACACCGAGGAGAAAAAAGCGCAAAAACAGACAGCGAAATCGAAAGAACCTTCGTGGTGGCGGCGGGTGATCGTGGCCAATCTGGAAGCCTTTTTGAGAAAACATTTTGGTCCGGAAGAAAAAGCCGCTCGCCCAACAGATTGGGTTGGCAACGTGGCGACTATATTTTTTCACCTTTCGAATAAGCCGGAGACAGGCAAAGAGGTTGTGGTTAATTTTGGCCGCGAGTCGGGAGACAACAGCATTGGGTTGGCCGAAGGCGTGCGCTTCGTTTTTAATGACCGCAATTGGAATAAACCGGTTATGGCGGTCATCCAATTGGACCCCAAACTCAAAGGCGCGTCTGCCGCTTCTTTTAAAGCCCGGGCGGGAAATATTCCCTTGGCGTGGTCGATCACATTTTTCGTGCTGACGGGAATGTTTTTTTTATTCTTCATTTATCACCGTTTTATCCTGCCCTATCCGGCCACCGACACGGCGGCGTTTGGCGACAAATCGAGAAGCGTCTTGAGCGAATTCTTCATGACGTTTGCTTCATTCTTCAAGAAAAAAAATATCGGCGTTATTCTGACGTTTCTTTTATTATACCGCTTTGCAGAGGCCCAGCTCGTCAAGCTGGCTTCGCCGTTTTTGTTGGACGCGCGAGAAACTGGAGGATTGGCTTTAGCCACGGGACAGGTGGGGTTCGTTTATGGAACGGTGGGCATTATCGCGCTGACTCTGGGCGGCTTGCTGGGTGGGTTTGTCGCGGCAAGAAATGGGCTAAAATTCTGGCTGTGGTGGATGGTGCTGGCGATCAATCTTCCGGACGCAGTTTATGTCTATCTCGCTCATGCGCTGCCGGACAGCTTTTGGACGATCAATCTCTGCGTCGCCATCGAACAGTTCGGTTATGGCTTCGGCTTTACGGCTTACATGCTGTACATGATTTATGTCTCCGAAGGCGAACACAAGACGGCGCATTTCGCGATTTGCACCGGTTTCATGGCTTTGGGGATGATGTTGCCGGGGATGTTCAGCGGTTGGCTGCAGGAAATTATCGGTTATCAGAATTTCTTTATGTGGGTGGTGCTGGCCACTATTCCGGGATTTATTGCGACGAAATTTATTCCGCTGGATCCGGAGTTTGGGAAGAAGATAAAATAATAGTACATGAGTATCGGCTAAAAACACAATAAGAGAAATTTAAATGATACCTGATTTTATTGACCACATGTGAAGACTTAAATAAGAATCAAGTTTTGCAAAGC
>JAKEEU010000107.1 GCA_022616415.1 Candidatus Zhuqueibacterota bacterium
CAACTCGACTCCCCCTTCTCTTCCTAAGAGAAGGGGGCAGGGGGGATGAGTTCCAAGACCACCAGCAACAAAAGCCACTTCTTTTTTAACTTAACATTGTCAAGCAAACTCTTGGCATAAATCTCGCTACGACATGTTAGATCAACGGATAAAACTGGCCAAACAGGCGCTCGTCGGTCTGATCGAGCAAATCCCCAACAATCTGACCGGCATCGAGCGCCTGAATTTCATCAGTCAACTGCTTGCCAGGCAGCCGGAAGATGTCCACCACCAGTTGCGCCAGGCGGTGGAATGTTTACTGGTCGCCATGCAAAGTAAGGAGGCTTCGGACCTGGATTTCGGAAGCATTGGCAGCAACGGTATGGTATGGTTTCGCGTTTACGGCAGTAAGTCACCGGTCCCGGAAATCGACACCCTGAGCTTGGATGAGACCGACATCCTGCTGCTCAACCTGCTGGCGCCGAAAGCGCATGAAGAGCTCTGGAATAATCGCCAATTGGAATTCTCTTACGAGCTCATCTCCCCTGGCGGCCGGCAACGTTTTCGCTCCGCGGTGTATCTGGATCTCAATCACCTGGCGATCAATTTCCGCCGCATCAACCCGGAAGTGCGGCCGTTTCAGGCGCTGGGATTGCACCGCAACGTCTCCCGCTTGTTGAGTCTGGAATTTGAGTCCCGCGGCTTGATTCTGATTACCGGCATTACCGGCTCGGGCAAGAGCACAACTTTGGACACGATTATCGACGCCAATAACCATCACAGCGACGGGCACATTGTGATTATCAGCGATCCGCTGGAGTATATTCACGTTTCGCGAAAGTGTCTGGTGCGCCATCGCGAAGTCGGCCGCGACGTCCGGTCTTTCAAAGACGGCACCATACAAGCCTTGCGCCAGGACCCGGACATCATCGTCATCGGTGAGATGCGCGACCCGGACACCATCGCCACAGTGCTCGAGGCCGCCGACAGCGGCCACAAGGTGTTTGCCACCTTGCATACCTCCTCCTCCGTGGAGAGCGTCGATCGCATTCTCGGCGAATCCCCGCCGCTCGAACAGATGCGGATTCGCGAGCGTCTGGCCAACGTGCTTACCTGCGTCATCTCCCAAAAGCTCATTCCCGGCCGGGACCGCAAATTGGTGCTGGCGAAAGAGGTGATGGTGGCCAACGTCTCGGTGCGCGCCGCCATTCGCAACAATCACACCGACGAAATCTACCAGATCATTCAGCAGTGCGGCAGCGAGGGCATGATCACCATGGAACAGGACCTGGCGCGGCTGTTTAAAAGCCGGATCATTTCTTACGACGAGGCGCTCAACAACGCCAACAACAAAAAGCGCTTTGAAGACGTGGTGCGATACGATCGGCAGTCGGCGTAAAAATGAATGAATAATTGGCTGTGAGGTTTCTCGAAACCCAATCCTTGATGAGAGGAAATATGAAGCAAGCACTTGGGCTCGCCGTCAGCGGCACGGAGGTGCGGCTGGCACATTTGGTCAACGACAAGGGCCAAATGCGCATCGAGAGCCTGGAAAGAGCCAAGCTGAAGACCACGTTGGAATATCAATTACAAGCAAGTGACAACGCCAATGAGCCGCTGACTGATGCCAAGGATGCTTTTGGCGTCAAGGATTCTCAGAAGGATTCCCAGAAGGAAAGGGAAACCGGAGAAATCGGTTATAAGCAGGACAGCGCCAACGTGGAAGTCCTGTACAAGCTGCTGGAGAAGCACGCCCGGAAAAAGGTCAAGATCGCCTTCAACATACCGCTTTCCCTGACGAGCTACGAGCGGCTGGATGGCCCTTTTGCCGACACGGCGCCGGGCATGGCCGAGCGTTTCGCTGGAATGGACCGCGAGACCGGGCCAAGCTATGGACACCAGGTCTTGCAGTCCGGGGACGGCTCGGGCCTTTCGCTGTCCTTCGAGCGCAATCCGCCCACGCTGTCGCTGTTGCGCGAGATCAACAACTTTTTGCACGGCAAGCTGTATCTCGGGCTCATGGATACTTCCGAGATCGCCCTGGCCAATCTGGCCCGCAGCAGCATGAATCTCGAGCCCGGCAAAATCACCGCCATCATTTATCTCGAGGACGAATTCACCCGGCTCATTTTCCTGCACGGCCAGGACCTGTTTCACGTCAGCTCCATTATTCACGAAGAGGCCTCGGCAGCGAATATTCTGGAGGTGATCTATCGCAAGTTCCTGTACGAACAGGACGAGGCGCACATTCCGGAGACTTCGACCATTCTCCTGGCGGGAAAAAGCAATCGCCTCAATGCCAGGGACTTTTTTGCCGAACGTTTCCGCAAGGTCACGGTCAGTTATCTTGCCGCGGAATTGCTGGATAGTTTCCCGGCCAAAGGCACGCAGCACGCCACCTTTGCTGAATTCGCCGTACCGATCGCCCTGGCGTGGAAGCTTCTGGAGCCCCAGAAACCCTCCTTCATCCCGTTGAACCTGCTGCCGCAGGAGCTGCTGGACCAGCAAAAGGTGCTCAAATTGAGCTACCACGGCTATGCCTTGCTGGCGCTTACCGGGTTGGCGGCTTTTTTCTTCACCTGGCAAATTTTGAGAACCCGCAGCCATATCAACACCGCCCGCTCCCAAAATGCCCAGGTGGAGCTGAAGATTAAAACCAATCAGGTTACGGTGGATCGCGTGCTCGCCCTCGAGGAGGAGCTCAAGCGCCTGCGCAAGAATACGGCGCTGTCCGACAGCTTGAGCCAAAAGCACGACGAGTTCCTCGTTTTCCTGCAAAAGCTCAACGCCAGCGTCGAAAGAACCGGCAGCCTTTGGGTGGACGAAATTCTGAAGAGCACGGATGGCTTTGCCATCAAGGGAACCTCGTTGAATCGGGAAAAAATTCCGGTGGTGGCCGAGAAATTGGAACAAGCCGGCTTGCGCAAAGTCACCCGCTCCGAAGCGGGGAGCCAAAAGTTGTTTCAGTTTGAATTGGAACGGTACAACAATCCGAGCAGCTTTGTATTTTCAGAAACCGGCATTCGTATTATCGACGTCAACAAATACTCCTCAGGCGGCAGTTTGATTTTGAAGAAGGACGGCTCGCAAGAGCTTCCGGCGCCGCCGGTGACGGGTTCTACAACCGCGCCAGCAGCCGCCGCGCCGGCTGCACCGTTGCGGCAGCCGCCACCCGCGTTGGCGCGCGCGACCAACGATGAAAAAACCGGGACGCGCCAAAGCGCCGGCTCCCTGGGCGCCGCCAGGCAGGCCGCCTTTACACCACCCGCGAAAGAAAGACCCCAGGCCGCCGGCAGCAGCGAGCCTGCACCGGTCAAACGCGGTCGCCAGGAACGATCTCAACCTGATCGCCCCAAGGTGCAGCCGAGCTTTGCCGTCGCCACCGCCGAGGGCATCGCTGAGAGAAATGGCGGCCAGTTTACACCGGCCCAGGCTGCAACGACTGACCAGGTGCAGAAGACCGCGGTTTCGACGCCTACCGCGGTTCAACCCAAGTCGCAGAGCCTGAATGGCGCCTCCGAAACGGCGCCTCCGAATTCGGCTGCCCGGGGCGCCGCCGGGCAGCGCGAGACGGAGACGCGAGCGCTAACCGCTTCGCCGAACGTTGCCCAACCGGAAATCTTTCGCGGCTATGCCATTGAAGCCGCCAGCACCTCCACCAGGGAGCTCGCGGAGCAATATCTTGCCGCCTATCGTAAGCAAGGACATGACGCGCTCGTCGAAAAGTATTATGACGCCAGCAAAGGCATGGAAAGATATCGCGTGCTGGTCGGCAATTTCCCTTCGCGATCTGCGGCAGAAAACAAAGCGGAACAAATCGGCGGTCCGCTCATGCAGGACTACCGTATTGTGGGACTGAAGTAAGGCTGGTTGCTCGATGCTGGATTCTGATCACTGGTTACTGATCACTGATCACTGGTTACTGATTACTGATTACTGATTACTGATCACTGATCACTGATTACTGATTACTGATTACTGATTACTGATTACGAATTACGAATTACGTTTTATGCATTACGGATTACACCCATGTACTCCAAACGCAATAGTCTGACCATTCTTCTGCTGCTGTTGCTTTTGTCCGGCGCCGGATTTTTCTGGTATCGGAGCGAAGCGCGGGAGCTCAGCCGGGTGATGGCAAAAAACGTACAACTGAACACGCAGTTGCGTGGCGCGCTCGAAGTGGCGCAAACGTTGGCCGCCGTGGAAGCCGACTACGATTCCACGTTTTTAAAGTGGAAACAGGCCCCCAAAAAGCTGCTCAGCACCCAGGAGCCGGCTTTCTCGCTGTCTTACATCAACTGGCTCATCAACGTTCACAATCTGGATCTCGACTTTGATTTTTTTCTGAATGACAGGAAAGTGCAAAATGAATTTACCGTCTTTACCTACACCCTGAATGGCGAAGGCGACTATCACAATATTTGCTCGCTGATCTGGTATATCACGCGTAACCCCATTCTCTATCAGATCAGGAGTGTCAATTTCAAACGCAGCGGGGATGACTCCCAAATGTTGAATTTCGTCATCACCTTCGAGGGTTATTCGATGACCGAATCGTGGGAAGTCGGCAGCGAAGTGTCTCTGGCCTCTCTTCAGTTCGATTGGGAGACCGAATTTGCCTTCGATGCCTTCAAAGGCTTGCTTGCGCCGGTGAAGCCTGTCAGTGCCCCGGCCCCGGCGGCGCCGCCCCGGCGCAGACGCGAAGAGGCCCCCGGCCTTCTCGACGTCGAAAAGGCCAGTCTCGTGGCCATCACCAACGACAAGGCATATCTGCGTGGCCGGGATGGCAAGATTTTCGTGCTCGCCGCCGGTGACCGGGTGCGAGGAGGGGCTTTGGCGCGGGTCGAGCAACGCCTCAATCAGGTGGAATTTCGGCTTGAAGCTGAAAGCGGCGACAGCAGAATAGTTCAGCTTAAGATCGAATACAATTAAGGAGATTTGCCGTCCGGATGTTTCTTATGTGAGAATGGCAAGCGTTTCAACTGTTGATCTCGTTCAGCAAACGAGCGCCCGGACGGTCATTCATAGGGTAAATTAATGATGATGAAGATTACCTCGGCGATTATTCTGGTTCTTTTGTGTACGGGCGTCGCCACGGCCCAGCAAACGTTTCCGCCGCAGCCGTATCGGCCGGACGAGATGGTCTCGTTCAATCGCAACGTCCCATTCAATACCGCCATGGAGATTTTAAACGGCTACTGCCAGCGCTTTGAAAACCGTCTGCTGATCGACTCCAAGGTTCGCACCAACCCCATCGGCGTGTCGGTGGAAAACATGCAGTGGAAGCGCGCGCTCGAATATATTTTGCGCGCCAACCTGCTGAAGTACGAGGTGCACGACCGCCATTACGAGGTCAAGCCGATGGTCGACAGCAAGGAGCCGGAGCCGGAAAAAGACCCGGTCGACATCTGGACGCGCGAGATCGAGATCAACGCCGTCTTTTTTCAGGCGGATTACGAGGCGCTCCACGAAATGGGCATCGACTGGTCGACGTTCAAAAACGGCACCGTGCGCGTGCAAACGCTGGGCGCCTCCAACGTCACCAAGGAATTTCTCCGCGCCTCGTACAACGGCACGCTGCAAGGCTCGACGATCAACGTCTCGGCGCTGTTGCGCCTGTTCGAGAGCAAGAGCAAGGGCGAAATTCTGGCGCGGCCGCAAATCCGCGTGCTGGACGGGGAAAAGGGCAAAATCAAGGTCGGAAAGAATTTCTATCTGGCTTTGCAGGATTTCGCCGGCAACACGCGCTTCACCGAATACGAAGCCGGCGTGATTCTGTCCGTGACGCCAACCCTGTACGGCAGCAGAGATTCGACTTTTATTTATCTCGACATTCTCGCCGAGCGCAGCGACGTGGTGCCGGACGCCTTCGGCCCGACCAAGAGCATTACCGAAGGCGCCACCCGCGTCCTGCTGCTCAACGGCGAGGAAACGGTGCTGGCCGGATTGGTGAGCCACGAGAAGACGGATTTGCGCCGCGGCCTGCCGATTCTAAAAGATTTGCCGCTCTTTCGCCACCTTTTCGGCTACAACGCCACCACGGTGCGGAAGAAAGAGTTGGTCATTCTCATCGAGGCCAAAGTCGTTCCCAGCTTGCTGGCCAGAAAAAACGCGCCGCCGATGGGCTTGAACCGGGAGCTTGAAAAGCAACGCCAGGAATTTAAAAAGCTGCAACAGGAGATCGAAAACAACGGCAACAGGAAAAGCACGGTGCGAGGAGCGAGCCGAACTTCACGATCTAGACCCTGAGGGCATTCGCTTAAAGGGTTGCCAGACGGATTTTTATAGACTCGCCCCCCCATTTTAGCGCTGTTCTCAGCGCTAAATTCGAAAGTTGCCGGACAGAGTTTTATAGAGTCGCTCCTCCCCCTCACACAGCCAGGCCGGAGTCTTCACCCGAAGGCTCCGGCCACCCTTTTGTCGATGGTGAGGCGGAAGAGCTTGAATCAACTTGAGGACCTAATTGACAGCCATGGTTGTTCAACTTCAACATGGTGACGAGCGGAGAGAACGGGCGAACGACTCCACGCCAGGAGGATAAACTATGTTTCATTTTTATATCGGTTCACAAACGCGCTGGGACAAATATCTCAAGAATACTGCGGTCTTCAAGGGGATCAAAGGCGAGATTCGCCGCACCAGCAAAAAGGAGCAGGTGGCGATCTCCGAGCAAAGCCAGGAGATCGTCGCCAGCCGCGAAGTGCTGGCGAAGAAGTTTGCCGTCGGCTTCGATTCGATCAACGTCACCATCGAAAGCGGCTTCGGCCGGCTGGAAAACATCATCAACGGCGTCGGCGCTTCCATCGATGCGCTGCGGGCCAGCTTCGATTACAACGTGGCGCTGCTGATCGAGCAGGTCCAAATTCAAAGCCAGACCATGTTTCACCTGCTGCAGCGGATGGACGCCATCCATGCCACCCTCGAAAACCCGACGCTCACCCAGGCGCGCGAGCATTACCGCATCGGCTGCGACCGGCTGGCCAAAGGCCTGCTCGACAAGGCGGTGGAGGCTTTTCAGGAATCCGCCAAAAAAGACGACGCCAATTTCATGACCCAGCTCATGCTCGGCAAGCTCTATCTCTACGGCGTGAACGAAGAGTGTAACGTTCTCGACCTCGAGAAAGCCGAGGAGCATCTGCGCGCCGCCGCGCGTTACGCCAAAGCCGAGTCACGCCTGTTGCCGGAAGCGAGCAATTATGCCGGCGAAGCGCTTTTGCACGCCTCCATTTCCTGTTATGCCCAGGCCAACGAAAAAGTGATCGAAGGCAAGACCGCCGAGGCCCAGCAGCTTCTGCAAGCGTCGTTCGAGCTCGCCACCGAGGCCACTGAAAATTGCCCGCAGCTTTCCGAAGGCTTTTATCATCAAGCCAAATTTGCCGCGCTGCTCGGCGACGGCGGAACCGCCTCCGCCAGCTTGAAGCGCGCCATCGAGCTGGACGAAGCCTATTGCCTGAAAGCCGACACCGATTTTGATTTCCGCTTCGTCCTCAGCGACGTCAATCAACTGTTTCGCGGCTTGCGCAACAAAAGCGCCGAAGACGTCCGCCTCAAGCTGCAAAAAACCGAAGCGTTTTTCAACGAATGGATTTATGCCTCGGAGGAGGCGCGCAGCGCCGAAGCGGAAATTCGCCAGTTGTTGAGCGAGGCGGAAACGTATTTGACGCGCAACACCTATTTTGACAACCAGGAAGCGATCAACATGATCCAGCAAGCCGACCAAAACTTCAAGTCTTTGCTCATACACAAGTCGGTGCATCACACCATCGCGGCGCACACCAGCCGCGTCAACAGCCTGACCTTTAGCTCGGATCAAGCCGTTTTGGCGAGCGGCGGCGCCGACGGCAAGATTCATCTGTGGCGCTTGCCGGAAAATCAGCTCGCCTTCTCGCTGCATGGCCACCAGGAGGCGATTACCCAGTTGGCGTTCAGCAACAACGGCCGTATGCTGGCCAGCGTCGACTGCCGGGGCAACGTCAAGCTTTGGCACGTCGGCACGGGCACATTGATTTACTCGCTTATGGACGGTACCACGCTGGTGCATTGTATCGCTTTCAGCCCGAACGATACCAAGCTCGCTGTGGGGGGATACGATCGCCAAGCCACAGTTTGGGAAGTCGTCGACGGCGCGCTCATTTATACGCTCAGCGGGCACAAGAGCAGTGTCGATACCGTGATTTTCAGCCGCGACGGCAAATTGCTGGCAACCGGCAGCCCGGACGACACCGCGATGCTGTGGGACGTGGACACCGGCAAGCTGTTGCAAACATTCTTCGGCTGTTCCGGTTTGAACAACTGCCTGGCGTTCTGCGCCAATGACACGCAGTTGATTTGCGGCTCCAGCGACGGCAGCGTACGTTTTTACAGCGCGAGCGACGGCAAATTGCTCCACACGCTCCCGGAACGTTCCGGCACCGTCAGTTGGATGGCGCTAAGCCCGAACTCAGACCTTCTTGCCACCGTGCACTACGGCAAGGCCATTCAGCTTTGGGACGTGCCCAACGGCAAGCTGTTGCACAATCTCAAACCGTTTTCGCCCGGCATCACTTCCGTTCGCTTCAGTCCGGATGGCGTCCTTCTCGCGGCGAGCGATTTTCAGGATCGCAGCGTCAAGTTGTGGAACGTGCAAGACGGCAAGCTCGTGCACGTCATCGCCGGCAGCCTCACTTGCGCCGAGTTCAGTCCCGACGGCGCCACGTTGGTCACCGGTGACGAGAACGGCAGCCTGAAGTTTTGGGGACGCATGGTGGTCACGCGTGAGGCTTTCGAGGTGAACCAAAAACGCAAATCCATGCCCGGCGGCGCACCACCGGCCGGAAGAACTGCAAACCCGCGTCTGGTGTCTGCCGGCGCAACTTCTTCCTCGCCGCATCGGGCGGCTTCACCGACCATGCCCGGCGGAGTGAGACCAAACCCTCAAGTGCGCCCTAATGTCGACGTTCATCCGAAAGCAGAGGGGCCGCGCCAAAGAATCGAGCCGTTGCAACAGCCGGAGGCGCCACGCGCGAGCGCTCAGCCCCAAGCCGCCACGAAGACCGTACAGGAAAAGATCGGCGCCAGCACCAACGTCGACGGCAATCCTTACGAGCTCGAGCTGGAACGCTTGCTGGAGAAACAAAAGCGCCAGGCTGAAAAATTGGAGAAGATGGGACGTTGTCTCGAATGCGGCAAAAAATTAGGAATATTTGCCAAGCTTTGGGGCCTCAAATTTTGCAAGGAGCACGGGTTCTAAAATGAGGCGGCCGAAGAAGCCATAACTCATCACGATCGGCCAATTGCCGGCCACGGAGCCGGCTGGCGGATTGTGATAATTATTGTTTTTGATATAAGTCATCTGCGCCGTGTGGCTCCGTCCAACGGCGAATGTCAGGCCGGGTAACCCAGTCTCGACGGCGCCTCCGAGTGGAGAATTTTCATACCGCTCCCGCGTGTAGGGGAAATTTTCATCAAACATTGAACCGAATATTCAAAATATCCCCATCCTTGACGATGTACTCCTTCCCTTCCAAACGCAGCAGCCCTTTCTCCCTGCACGCCTGCAAACTGCCGTGCTTGATCAAATCGTCGTAGTGCACGGTTTCGGCGCGGATGAAGCCCTTTTCGAGGTCGGTGTGAATCACCCCGGCAGCTTGTTGGGCGTTGGTGCCGGCGCGAATCGGCCACGAGCGGCATTCATCTTCGCCGGCGGTAAAAAAGGAAATCAAGCCCAAAAGCTCATAAGAAGTGCGAATCAGCTTGTGCAAAGCCGGCTCTTTAATGCCGAGATCGGCCATGAAAACCGCGGCGTCTTCGGCGTTTAATTCCGAAATCTCCCTTTCAATTTCGGCGCTCAACGAAGTCAGCGTGCAACGCGGCGTGAGCAATTGCGCCAGACTCTTTTCGATCTCGGCCGCGCTTGAGATTTTGTCTTCGGAAATGTTGATCACGTAGAGCAGCGGCTTGAGCGTGAGAAACTGATAGCCTTTGAGCAGACGCTCGTCTTCCGGCGTCAGCTCGAGCTCGCGCAGCGGTTTTTCCTGATCCAATTGCTCTTTGCAGCGTTTCATCAACGCGAGGTCCTTCTGATTTTTCTCGCCTTTAGCTTTGGCGACGTTTTTCTCCAGCCGCTCCAACCGCGCTTCCACAATCGCCAAATCGCTCAGCCAAAATTCGCTGTTGATGAAGGCAATATCTTTCGCCGGATCGACGCGGCCAAAGGCGTGAGGATACATTTCATTGGCAAAATCGCGCACCACCAACAAAATGGCATCGACGTTCTTCAAATTGGCAATGAATTGCGCCGGCAGACCCTTCGGCTCCTTCCCATCGCCCTCGAAACCAGGCACCTTTACGTACTCGATGGTGGCATTAACCTGGCGTTTGGGATTGAAGATGGCGGTCAAACGATCCAGCCTGTCGTCCGGAACTTTGACAATGCCGCGCGCGGCTTCGTGTTTGTGATATCCCTCCTCCGCGCTTTTGTGCTTGAGCAAAGTCGAAAAGATCGTCGTTTTTCCGGCAAACGGCAGGCCGACAATTCCAATTTGCATTTGAGGCCCTTCTCGCGAGTTGTCTCGAGATTTTCGCGCATCAAAGTGCGATCCACCTCGCGCTTATAAAGCTCGATGATGGCGCTCATGCCGCCGGTTTGCACTTTGGGCGAATTGATTTCTTTCATGACGCATTTTTTGTTAATGAAATATAACGCATTATTTCATTAATTGCAAGCATGACGATAAGCAAATCGTCGCCCGGCGCTGCCAAAGCATGCCGCTCGTTTCCCAGCGAACAAGAAAATTCTGCTTTTTTTCTTTGAAAAAAGTGCGTAGATTATGAGTTAAACAAAGACCGGCAGACAAAATGTTAGACGTAAAACCACGTTACAGCAAAGAAGAGTTCGCCCGGCGCGGCGGCGAGATTTACGAGCGCGGTATTCGTCCAAAGCTCAAACCGGCAGCAACCCCAAAAGAAGATTTCACGAAGGATTCACCATGTCTGAAAAACGTTACGACTTCAAAGCACTTGAAGCAAAATGGCGGCCTTATTGGCAGCAAAGTGATTTGTACAAAACTGGCACTGACCCCAATAAACCCAAATACTATGTGCTGGATTTCTTTCCCTACCCTTCCGGCGACGGGCTTTCGGTCGGGCATTGCCGCAACTACGTTCCCACCTGCGTGATCGCGCGCTACATGCGCATGAAAGGCTACAACGTTCTGCACCCGATGGGTTGGGACGCGTTCGGCCTGCCGGCAGAGAATTATGCCATCAAAATGAAAGTGCATCCGGCAGTTATCACCAAGCGCAACATCGACAATTACCGCCGGCAAATGCAGCTCGTCGAGGCTTCGTATGATTGGGAGCGCGAAGTCAACTCTTCGGCGCCGGATTTTTATCATTGGACGCAGTGGTTTTTCCAACTGCTCTTCAAGCGCGGCCTGGCGTATCAGGCCATCGGCAGCCAGTGGTGGTGCCCGCAGTGCAAAACCATTCTCGCCAACGAGCAGGTCGAAGCCGGACGTTGCTGGCGCTGCGATTCCGAAGTCACCAAAAAGGATTTGAAACAGTGGTATTTTAAAATCACCGAATACGCCGATCGCCTGCTCAACGATCTCGACACCATCAACTGGCCGGAGCCGATCAAACTCATGCAGCGCAACTGGATCGGCCGCAGCGAAGGCGCGGAAGTTATTTTTACGGTGAAACACACTAAACATGATCATCAAATTCCAGTGTTCACGACGCGCGTCGACACACTCTTCGGCGTGACTTTTCTCGTGTTGGCGCCGGAACATCCATTGACCATGCACCTGACGACGCCGGAGCGTAAAGCCGAAGTCGAAGCGTATGTTGAGAAATCCAAACGCATGAGCGAAATCGAACGGATGTCGACGGAGAAAGAAAAAAACGGCGTGTTCACCGGTACCTATGCCACACATCCAGTGAGCGGCGAGCAAGTGCCGATTTGGGTTGCCGACTACGTGCTGATGGGTTATGGAACCGGCGCGGTGATGGGCGTGCCTGGCCACGATACGCGCGATTTTGCATTTGCAAAAAAATACAAACTGCCGATCATCGAAGTCATCAGCCCCGATGGCAAAGAATCCCGCTCGACTAAAGTTATAGAGCGGGACGTCGACGATTGCTTCGCCGATTACGGCATCATGATCAATTCCGGTGCATACTCCGGCCTCGCCTCCGAAGAAGGCATTCGCCGTTTGTGTGCTGACCTCGAAGCCAAAGGTTTGGGCAAACAGCAAGTCACCTACAAAATTCGCGACTGGCTCATTTCCCGGCAGCGTTACTGGGGCGCGCCGATTCCGATTGTGCATTGTGAAAAAGACGGGGCTATAGCCGTGCCGGAAGAACAATTGCCGGTGCTGCTGCCTGATCTGCAAGACTTCGAGCCGACCGGTGACGGGCGCTCGCCATTGGCCAAAGTGGAGTCGTGGGTCAACACCACGTGCCCAAAATGCGGCGGCCCGGCGAAACGAGAGACCGACACGATGGACGGCTTTGCCTGCTCGTCATGGTATTTCCTGCGCTTCACCGATCCGCGCAATGAAAAAGCGCCGTTCGATGCGGAAAAGATGAATTATTGGATGCCGGTGGATTTGTATGTCGGCGGCGCCGAACATGCAGTCTTGCATTTGCTTTACTTGCGCTTCTGGGCGAAAGTGATGCACGACGCCGGCTTGGTGCCGTTCGTCGAGCCGATCCCGAAATTGCGCAATCAAGGCATGTTGCTCTCTTACGACGGCCAAAAAATGTCCAAATCGCTTGGCAACGTCATCACCCCGGATGAGGTTGTGGAAGAGCACGGCGTCGATGCGGCGCGCGCCTACATTCTTTTTCTCGGCCCATTCGAAGGTGAATCCCAATGGAAAGAGAAGGACGTTAAAAATGATACGGGCATCAAAGGCGCGTCCCGCTTCCTCACGCGTTTCTGGAATTTGGCAACGGAGACAGTTTCGGCCAATCAAGCGCAGGTTCGTGAGAAAAAAGGTATCGACGAAAGAACTTTCCGGCGCTGGATGCACAAGACGATCAAGCGCGTTTCGTATGATATTGAGAACTTCAAATTCAATACCGCCGTCGCCGCGTTAATGGAATATCTCAACTTTCTCTACGAATGCCGCAGTGAAAATGGCGCTATTGCCGTGTCGATGGATTTATGGAGAAAGGGGATTGAGACGTTCACGCGTCTCGTCTCTCCCATCGCGCCGTTCATTGCCGAAGAAATTTGGCAGGAGGTTTTGAGGAACAAAGGCAAATCCGTGCAACAACAGCCTTGGCTGACTTATGACGAGAATGAAATCGCCGAAGATCAAATCACCGTCGTTGTGCAAGTCAACGGCAAACTGCGCGATCAAGTCGTCGTGCCGGTTGACATCGACGAAGAATTGCTGAAACAATTGGCCGTCTCCAGCGAGCGCGTGAAGAAGTTCATGGACGGCAAAGCCATCCACCGCGTCATCGTCGTGCCGCAGAAGCTGGTGAACATTGTGGTGAGGTGATAGTAACACAGCGCATGACCTCGGTTTCGGCGAATTGGTGGCAGCAAGCGGGACTCAACTGCCCAGTGTCATCATTTTTCGTCTCAATAACATGAAGCCAGAACGAGTAAATCTCTATTTGCGTGAAATCATCTCTAAACATCAAGGCGAACTTACGCAAGGCGTCATCATCAGCGTGGCTGAAGGGAAGATTCGTGTACGTCATCTTCCGTTAAGGAAGAGTGAATAAAGTACGGAAAGCTTGATAAATTTGCTGCTTGAACAACGCCTGCACGAGCTTGAGGCTCAAACATTACCAGTGCAGGCATAAGCTGATGTCAGCAATAGTGGCTCACGTACAACGAGAGCAAAATTGCCGAAGATCAAATCACTGTCGCCGTGCAAGTCAACGGCAAGCTGCGCGATCAAGTCATCGTCCCGATTGACATTGACGAAGAAGTGCTGAAACAATTGGCCGTCTCCAGCGAGCGCGTGAAGAAGTTCATGGACGGCAAAGCCATCCACCGCGTCATCGTCGTGCCGCAGAAGCTGGTGAATATTGTGGTGAGGTGAGGCGAATTGACGAAAAGTGGCAGATGGCAGTGGCAGTGGCAGAAGCACACAAGTACTGCCTCTGCAACTGCCGCTGCTACTGACCAACGCGAGGTTTCTATGCAACCCAATCCCTTTGAGTACGGAAATCCAATTACGGATCCCGCTAAATTTTTTGGCCGCCAAAGCGAGCTCAATCAAATTAGAGATCGCCTTTATCAGATGGCCAGTACCTCGGTGGTCGGGGAGAGGCGCATCGGCAAAACTTCCTTGCTGAGGATATTTACCGTTCCGGAAGTGGCGACGAAGCTGGGGCTCGGCGAGGATTATGTTTTTTGCTATGTCGATTGGCAGGGCTTCGACCAGATTCAACCGGTGCAATTCTGGGAATTGGTGCTCACAGAATTAGCGAACAAATTCAAAGATCCAACAGGATTGGCAGAAATCAAAGGCCTGCTTGAAAACCAGGGCATCGATGAGTTTTCCCTGCGCCGCCTTTTTGCCAAGCTCAAACCGACACGGATGGTCCTGCTCTTTGATGAATTCGATACGGTTGTTCGCAATCCGAATTTAACGGCGTCTTTCTATGGCACGCTTCGTCACTTGGCGCAGCACTACTCGCTGGCATTGGTGACGGCGAGCATACGTGAGTTGTACTATTACTGCATCAATGAGCAAATTGGGAGTTCACCATTTTTTAACATTTTTGCCAATCTCGTGGTCGAACCATTTCATGAGCATGAATGTCAGGAATTGGTCACGGCCTATTTGAAGGAGACGGGTGTAGACTTTTCTGAAACCGAGCTTAAATATCTCTTCGAGATGTCGGGCGGATTCCCTTCTCTACTTCAAATTGCATGCCATTCGCTGTTTTATGCGTATCTGGATAAAAGCTTGCAAAAAGATCCCGATGCAAGACAATTCCAGGTGGCCGAATATTTTCGTCGAGAGGGCAATCCGCATTTCGCCTATTATTGGAAAAACTCCGAGGAAGGGGAAAAGATTCTCCTGGCCTTGTTTGCCTTACTGCACCTAAAAGGAGAAAAACAACTTTCGGAAGCAGGCATCAAAGAGCTCTATCCACGTTATCAACAAAGTCTTCTGGCTTTGCGCAGCCGCAGCATGATTCTGCAAACGAACGGCAACTACCGCATTTTTTCCCCCGTGTTTGCACAATGGATTTTTGGCGAATTGACGGATATTTCGCAGAAGGGGGAGGCGACTCTTGACGAATGGCTGAAAGAGTATGAAAAGGGCCTCGCCACGAAAGGCTACGAGCGCGTGCGAGAACTAATCCTGAAAGTAAACCCGAAATATTGGAAAATGCTCGGCAAGATTCTCCTGGATGCGAAGAACCAGCAAATTATTAAGGATTTGTTGGAGAAGCTGAAGCAAGTGTTTTGAGCCGAATCAAAAGACTCTGGTGGTGTGACTGAACGGCAAGTTGCGCGATCGGGTCGTGGCGCCGGTTGACATCGCCGAAGAGCAGTTGAAACAGATGGCGCTCGCCGGCGAGCGAGTGAAAAAATTCATGGACGGCAATGACGTGCAGCGCATCATCGTCGTGCCGCAAAAGCTGGTGAAGATCGTGGTGAGGTGACGCAGATTTAAGAAAAGCAGCAGATGGCAGCAGCACTTAATGAGCTGCCTCTGCTACTTATCAAATGGAGATATTTCCATGCAAGAATTCGACCGTATTACTTTTGATCCGAATGTGATGGGGGGACGTGCTTGTATTCGAGGAATGCGCGTTGCTGTTTCTCTAATTGTCAATTTAGTTGCAAATGGCATGAGTACTGAGGAAATCATTGAAGCTTATCCCTATTTGGAACCGGAAGACATACATCAGGCTCTTCAGTATGCAGCATGGCTCGCGGAAGAGAGCGTTCATCCCATGGATATGGAGGCGATTCCAGCGTGAAATTTTTGGCAGACATGGGTATTTCTCCAAAGTCGGCAAACTTCTTGAGAAGCCTTGGTTACGATGCAGTTCATTTGCTTGACCAAGGCCTCGGACAACTGCCAGACCCGGAAATTTTGGAAAAGGCCGCGCCTTGAAGGGCGTATTCTCCTGGCGCATGACCTCGGTTTTGGCTAATTAGTGGTAGCAAGCGGAACTCAACTGCCCAGCGTCATCATTTTCATCCGGCAAAATCAAGAGCGGCAGCGCTTAAACATTTTCCGGCAAGCACTGTCTTTTGAAGCGATATTGTAAACCCTCTGCTTTTCTTCACGGCCTCGTTAAACGCCCGAACATGCCCAATGCCAAGCGACAGACGCTATCCCCACCAGCCCTTTGATCCATCTCTAATCGGCGGGTTCCTGCGTGGTAGGGAGATTTTGTCAGCGGCGCTGCTGCCCACCGGAAAATCCAATACCAACTACAAGCTTATCCTGAGTGACGGCGAGACGTGCGTCTTGCGTCTCTACAGTCGCGGCAACGCCGAGCGGGAAACTTATGTGATGCATCTCGTCAAAGAATTGGTGCCGGTTCCGGTTGAGCTGGCGCGCGGCGAGAGTTGGGCGGTGTTTTCTTTTCTGGATGGAGAGCTGCTTGAAAACGTTCCGGAGCATTCCGGGGCTGCCGCCGAGGCACTCGCCAAACTCGCGTCGGTGGTTTTCAAGTCACGAGGATGGATTAATGCCGACGGCTCCACTTCACCGTTCTCATTTGGAGGCACCAAAGGCTTCATTGCCGAAAAACTTGAAGATGCCAAAGTTCGCGCCTGGCTTGAACAAGAAACTGTCGATGCGATTTTCACGATTTTAGAGAACGAATGCGCGCGCTTGGACGAGTTGGATGCCGAGAGCCGTCTCGTTCATGGCGACTTCAATCCCACCAATATTCTTATTCATCGCGGAAAAGTCAGCGGGATACTCGATTGGGAGTTTTGCCATTCGGGCACGCCGTACATGGATATCGGAAACCTCCTCAGACATACAGCTTCAAAATACCATCGCGAGATCAAACTGGGTCTCGAAGCCGGCGGAATGAATCTTCCTGGTGATTGGAGAGAGCGGGCCGAACTGGTGGATTTAACGAGCCACCTTGAGTTTCTCACTTCCGATAGATCGGAGGAGTTTAAACGCTTGTGTGTCGGCAGGATCGAGAGATTCATAGTAAAATTCAAATGCGGCGCCTGAAAGAGCCGGGCTAAGAAAAGCCTGGTTCCTCTCTTTTTCGCTCTTCCAGTGCTTCATCAAAATGGGTAACTGTTCACTGTTGCATTTGTCCCCTTTGGGGCATAGGTGTCAAGCTAACGCTGATGAGGTTGTAAAGCTTAAGCTTGTCTAAACGCTGAGTTCTTCTCCGGTCGCCGATTCGCCGAGATATTGCAGTCCCAAGGCGATGCGTTTTTGAAACCAGTTGTCCGGCCTGGTGCCGGAAAAAAATGATCGACGATTTTGTTGACGTTGGAGGTGATGTTTTGCAACCCGAAACCGATGCCAACGGAAAGCAAGCCGAAAATCACCGCGAGGCCGCTCAGATCGATGCGATGAGCTGAAAGGCCACGATGGCGCCGATCACCATGACCGTATACTGCGTAATCCGGATTAAATTGTAGCGCGTTCCATCATCGATGGCCAGGCGTGAGAGAATGCGCGCGAGCATGACTCTGCTGATAAATCGCGCCACCAAGCCAAAACCGCCAATCATGATCACGAACATGACGATGGACGTAAAGGTGATGGGCGTCTTGTTGATCTCGAACAGCTTCATTTGAAAGACCTGCTCGACGAGCGCAAGAAATTCTGACGGCGACATGTTCCACGTCGGTTGCTGTCATTAAAGCCATTTTTTTCTTTTGAAATAGGCGATCATCACCACGCCGACGATGACCATCAACAATATAGCGGTCGGATAACCGAAGTACCAATGCAGCTCCGGCATGTTCAACGGGCTGGCTTGGGGATCGAAATTCATCCCATAAATTCCGGCAATGAACGTGAGCGGAATGAATATCGTGGCGATGATCGTCATTACCTTCATCACCCCATTCATTTTATTGCTCTGGTTCGACAAATAGATATCCAACATGCCGGCGACCGTATCTTTGAAGCCTTCCACCGTATCGATCACCTGAATGGTGTGATCGTAGACGTCGCGGAGAAAGAGCTCGGTCGAATCTTTGATGAGCGTGGATTCCGCTCTTCTCAGCCCGCTAATGACCTCGCGGAGCGGCCAAATCGCTTTGCGCAGGAGGATCAATTCACGCTTGAGCCGATGGACCTCTGCCAAAGTCGCTTTTTTCGGCTCTTCCATCAATTCTTCTTCCAAATCTTCGATGCGTTCGCCAAACTTCTCGAGAATCGCAAAATAATGATCCACGATCGTGTCCAGCAATCTGTACATCAGATAATCGGCGCCGCTTTTTCTGGTGCGGCTTTCGTTGTTTCTTATTCTTTCCCGGATGGGATTGAAAATATCCCCGGCTTTTTCCTGAAATGAAATGACGAAATGAGAGCCGAGGATGATGCTGATTTGCTCGCCCTCGAGCGTTCCGCGCTTCTCGTCATAAAAGAGCATTTTGAGGACGAGAAATATATAATCGGCGTAGTCTTCGACTTTGGGCCGCTGCCTGGTATTGAGAATGTCTTCCAATACAAGCGGATGGATGTTGAAGAGCACCCCAATTTTTTCAAGAATGTCAACGCGGTGAATGCCGTCGATGTTGATCCAGCTCACCGCCGGCGCGTCTTTATAAGCAAAGGCCTCCTCGATGGCTTGCAATTCTTTTTCTTCGTAGCGGTCGCGGTGATGAGCGACTTGGCGCGGAACAATAGCCTTTATATTGCAGCCGGGACGATTCCCGTGATGGAAAATGGAAATAACCGTGTTTATAATGAATGCTTTTTTTTCAGCCCCTCGGGCAAGTTCGGCGTTCAGGGTAAGCTGCACATGACGCGCTTCGAGACCGAGGACTGGAAAATATCGGCGCGTTCCAAGCTGCGGATATTCGAGACGGACTTTGACAAGCTGGCCATCGCCATTTGCTACGACGTCGAATTTCCGGAGATCGCACGCGCCGCGGCGTGGGAAGAGGCGAACATTTTGATCGTGCCGAGCTGCACGGACGAGCGCCAGGGTTTCCTGCGCGTGCGTTACTGCGCCCAAGCGCGAGCGATTGAAAACCAGATCTACGTGATTCATTCATCGACGGTCGGCTCATTGCCGATGGTGCCCGCCGTTTCGCTCAACTACGGCCAGGCCTCGATTCTCACGCCGAGCGATTTTCCCTTCTCGCGCGACGGCATTCTCGCCGAAGGCAATCCCAATCAGGAGATGATGGTCATCGGCGAGCTTAATTTGAAAACCATTTCGGAAAGCCGCGCTTCCGGAACCGTCTTGCCGCTGCTCGACAGCCGCCGCACCGCCGAGCTTGTTGCCAAACCGGAGGTGAGCACGCTATGAGCATGAACAGAACAGAAATCACCGTTATGCCGGCCAGATGAACGAGGAAGAATATGCCATCAAAGTCATCAAGGGAGATTTGGGTGATCCCACACTGTTTTTCCAGCTCAAACGCGGATTTCACGTGATCGCGGTGGTGTCGAATTACTTACGCCACGATCCGGAAAGTCTGGGGCATGCTGCTGTGATTGAGTGGATCAACGACGCGGTGGCGAAGCCGGAGGATTATGCCGGGCGGGATCCGAAATTTAACCCTTAATTGATCATTCCTTGAAATCAAAGGTCAAGAACAAATGGTGCAGTCGAATAGGTTTTTGATTGTCTAAGCGAATGTGGTGAGATTGATACACGTCGTTAAAGGCCCCAATTGCAGCAGCGGACACGAGACAATCAGAATCCGATAACTGCCTTTTACGATGCGGGTCTTGCATGCTGCGATTAATGTCGCGAACAATTTGTGCTGCCTCTCCCAACAAAACGTACCCCAACAGGCCCGCATCATCTAAAGAAGCGGCATATTCTCCATCGATAAAACGATCTATTCCCTCGGTAACATATTCGGCTATGAGGGAATCGTTTTCTTTATCCAAATTTCTGCCGCTGATTCTTTTGCACTCCCAAACAAAATGAATCTGATGATAGTTCTCTTCCCAGGAGCCAAATAATCGAATGTCTATCTCGTTCGCACGTTTAGTCGAAGTCTCGCCCGTCTTCATTTCTGGCGTATAAATTTTAACGTGAGGCACGACATAAACAAAAGGGAATGCCAAAGGTCGAATATAATTCTCAGCCAAACAGGCTGTAAATGTATTCTCTTCCCAGTCTCTACGTGCCACGCCGTCTTGGCGCATTCGTTGATAAGCTTCGACTGTGATTTTCAAAGCAAACTGCACAAAAGCTTCCCAAGGAACTTGAAATGGCTCAGGTGAACCGCTGCTGATTGGATACGCCGTCCTAGCAGAATTTTCCGAATTCATTGAGTTACTCCTGGGTGTTAGGGATCGAATGTGATAGCCATTCCATCAAAGCACCATCGGCATCAGCACGGGCTTGCGAGCGAGTCCAGAAACGGCGCTCGCTTGGACGCACCAGATAAAGCCAGGAGCCGTCGTAGATACGCACATGCCGCCGCATGTAGAGCCGTGGCGTTTGACGATCCAGCAACAGTCGATCCAAGCGTTTGAGAGTTTCCTGTAGCTTATCAACATCTTTGACGATCTGTACCTCATGAGCATCCGTACAGTTTACCAGCTTGAAACCCACCACGCTCAAAGGAGCGCCGTCTTGATACACGTTGGCTATCAGCTTTTTGCCTTGATATTGCAAAAGCGTTTTTACGGTTTCGATGAAGGCCTCCGCATATTCTTCGAGGAGCTTGGCATCCGGATGGCGGACAGATTCGGAACCGCTTGGTTTGCGCCGAGGTTTCTTGGCCCAGTAAAAGAAATCAATTCCGTAATTGATCGTATCTTGAATCAGTTCTCTTTCTTCCCTTCTGAGGCCATAGATGTCATAGACAAGCTCTGCGATGGTGGCTTCATGCTGTTGGATGACCGCTTGATGTTCTATTCTGATCAGTTCATCACGTTCTTTGAGAAGATCGGCAATTTGGTCAAATTGATACAAAACATTCTTTAGCCGTGGATCATCATCGGGTGGTACAAGAAAAGGCATACGCAAATATTCTTCATGAATGATCGTTCCGCGTTCTACAGCCCATGAAGTGGATGTTAAAAAATGATAGTATTGAGCGAGTGGAGAATTTATATAGCCCACCAACCATTTTAAAATAGGTTCGTGCGCAGGTTGTCCAACAATTCCAGTGATTTTGTTATTATATGTTATATCGCGGTCACTGAATGCAGCTACACATTTGCTTCGGCGAATTAAAGCTAAGGGGCCAAGATAAATTTCTGGCGTACGAGGTCTGTGAAAGATGAGCTTTTCTATGGGCTCACAAGCCTCTAAATCCACAACATATGGTTGGAAATTCTGCGTGAGCACAAAAGGCATTCCTTTAAGCCAAGGAGCTTTGTTCTTGTCACTCCCCGCATATTCCGCAATAAGCCCTTCCTGAATTTTTAATCCCAATAGTTCAGTTTGTTCTCGCAGCGTCGGTAATGAACTTAATCGTTCAATTAGAGCTGCATCGCGCGGCGTTCCCCACGATGCCACCTTCCAGAGAACAGGATGGGCTAATAACTCATCGCGATCTAAAAATTTAATTTCAGTCGCATCCAATACAATGGCACCCAGTTGTTGCGATAACACCGAAGGTTTGGGAACGCCATACACGATTTTATTGCCTTGCGATGATGAGCGAGGATGGTAGAATATAGCAACAGCAGGACTAAGCGATTCCGAAAAGAGTTCGTAGCACAAAGCAGAAAAATTTATCACCGCGCGAACGTCAAATTTGTTAAAAAACTGCTGGCGAAATTCCTCGTGCGGATCGCTCGTAACCAGAATTGTGCTTTTGGCCGGAGCTAAGAGGGCGACTTCGCCATTTTCTGTGCAGAATTCAGGGGCGCGTAGCAAAAATGCCTGGCCGATTTGTCTTCCGCCTATCGTATGCCCTTCTTGTTTTGCCCATTGTGAAGCTTCCCCCTTAAGTGTGCTCCTTCCCCACGGCGGGTTGCCAATCACGCGGTTGAATTTTTGGCCGGAAAGCAGTTTGGGTAACTCGGTCGAGAAAAAATCGGCTGCAAACAAATTTCGGCCTTCCAAGCGAGGAAAGCGGAAATCATCGTTGATAATGTCCTCCTTTTTCAAATAGTCCAGCATTGCCAAATACAAGCTGAAAGCGGCGATGCGAACCGCCTCCGGCGCTTTGTCTACACCGTAAATGCCGTGTTGCAGAATCTTGCCGAACTGCGAAGTGGAAGGAAACCTGTTGAACTGCTTTTGCCAAGCAGCAACCAATCGTTGATATGCGCGGACGAGAAAAATTCCGGAGCCACACGCCGGATCAAGTATCTTCATATCCGGATGAGCAATTTCAGTGGAAAGTGTTTCTTCAATTATATAATCCACCAACGACAATGGTGTATAGTAAGCGCCTTCTTCGCGTCGCTTTTTCTCGCTCTCACTGTATAAAAAGGTGTCATAAATGCCGCTAATCAGCTCGATGGGAATATACATGAAATCATACGGCCAAAAGCTCATCTGGCCGCTATCAAGATCTTTGCCGTCCAAGAAAGAACCAAGCAGATTGAGATGCTTTTGGCGAACGTGCTTGCGCTCTCGATCATCGACCGGAAAAAGATCGCCATTAAAACGGCGATTCAAGTTTTCGAAAAGCTGATAAGTCGTGGTCAAGTCATGAAGCGCCGCACGATAGTTATCAGCATCTCCGGCGGTCAGACGGGAAATCCACTTCGAGGTCAAAATATCACGATCTTCGAGATAACGAATAAAGATTGAACGTCCAAGCAGAGCATACCCCAAGTCATTTGGAAGGTTCTGCTCGAGCAAATGCCGGCGCACCTGATCCATGCCTTTGAGAAGGCGTTGGTCAGCACGGCTTTCTCGGCTGATGCGCTGTCCGTCAGCAGTTGTCCAGAATGCCCCCGTATCAATGTGCAAACGATCATAATTTCCTAATTGCCGGTGAATGGCTTGGCGGGCGCTCTCCAGATCCGTCAACTGCTGCAAATGTTGCAACAATCTATCCCCACTAACAAATTCTGTAGCCGTCTTCGCAGGCTCTGCATAGCCGTTATAAACACGAATTTCCTGTGGCAGCACGACGTAAAGCAGCGGCACTTTACTCTGATTCCAAACACGCCGATGAAGGTTCCAGAGCCGCTCCGGATCAGCATCGCCCAAGCGGCTGAAATAAGCGACGGGAATTTTTTGAACGAAATATGCGCTGTCTACATCCGGGATGGGACGCCTATTCTGCCACGGAATTCGCTGCAAAAACCCTGGGCTTTCCGCATAACCCAACTCTTCAACCAGAATTTGTGTCAACTCCAACCTGGACATTAAAACCTCTTTGTACTTTCGACTGAAAATCTTTATGCAGAGCCACCAACTCAAAAGCGAGCCAGTATAAAACCAAACCTCTTATTTCACAATGACAATGCTGTGATTTCGCACGTGAATCTGCTTTTGCTAAAATTTGTTACTTCTTTGATACAAAAGCAAGCAAAAAAATAGTTCTACGAAATAGTTTATGACGTGGCAAATTCCCCCTTGCTTTGACAGCGAAATTTTAACAAATTATCAACGTGCGTTCCGGCTCTGTGGCTTCGCTAGAGCCGGATTCCAGGCTCTGTGAATCAAAAATAAATGGCTAAACTCTCACTTCAATTTCCAAAATGCGCCTCCCCAAACTCGCCCTCTACAACAAAATCCTGCTCGGCTTCTTGATCGGCATCGTTGCGGGCGTCGCCGCCAATCAATTCGGCCAAGCCGCCTTCTTCAGCAGCTACGTCAAACCCTTCGGCACGGCGTTCATCCGGCTCATCAGCATGGTCGTCGTGCCGCTGGTGTTTGCCTCGCTATTGGTGGGAACCGGCACGCTCTCTGACGTTCGACGGCTCGGCAGAATGGGCCTCAAGACTTTTGTCTATTATATCTTCACCACGGCGGTGGCGATCACCATCGGTTTGGTTTTGGCAAATCTGTTTCAGCCCGGCCGCGGCCTGCCAAACGATACCAAAGAGCAACTGCTCACTGATTATCGCGCCGAGGCCACTGTAAAAATCGATCAGGCTTTGCAAAAGCCGCGCGTGACCGACGTGCTGCTCGAAATCATTCCGACCAATCCAATCCGCGCTTTTGCCGAGGCGGAAATGCTGCAAGTCATCTTCTTTGCGCTCGCCTTCGGCGTCGTGCTCACTCTGCTGCCGCAAGAGAAATCCCAGCCGGTTTTAAAATTTTTCGACGGCGTCAACGAAGCCATGCTGAAGCTGGTGATGATCATCATGGAAATCGCGCCGTACGGCGTGTTCGCGCTGATTGCTGCCTTGATTGCCGAATTTGGCCTCGGTATTCTCAGCGCGCTGGCCAAGTATTCGCTGGTGGTGTTTTTAGGATTGATCATTCACGCGGGCGTTACTTATCCAACCCTGCTCAAGATATTCACCCGGCTGCCGCTGCGAAAATTTTTCGGCGGCATTCGGCCGGCCCAGCTCATCGCCTTCAGCACGAGCTCCAGCTCGGCCACGCTGCCGCTGACCATGGAATGTGTGGAGGAGAATTTGGGCGTATCGAAACCCGTGGCGAGTTTTGTTTTGCCGCTGGGCGCGACAATCAACATGGACGGCACGGCGCTCTATCAAGGCGTCGCCGCGGTGTTCATCGCCCAAGTTTATGGCTTGGAGCTTTCATTAACACAGCAAGCTTTGGTGGTATTGACGGCAACACTGGCTTCGATCGGCGCCGCGGGCGTTCCCGGCGTTGGCATGATCACGCTCGCGCTGGTTTTGAAAACCATCGGCGTGCCGCTCGAAGGCATTGCGCTGATTCTCGGCGTCGACCGCTTGCTCGACATGTGCCGTACGGTGGTGAATGTGACTGGCGATGCTTCGTGCGCGTCGGTGGTGGCGGCGACGGAAGGCGAAAAACTATCAACCAACACGAGGTGACAATATGCACAGCGAGCTTGGCGGATGGGAACATGGCTTGTCGCCGGACACCATCTATTCTTTTCGGCAGAACAGTCCGGAATTGATCATCCGCGATGCGAAACGCATGCTGCACCTGGATGATGATCAGCTTGAAATCTTGCGCCGGATTCTTTTGGCCAGGGGCGTGAATAAATGGTTCAAGGCCAGAAGAGATATTATTAAATTGAAGCACGAGATAAAAAAACGGATTAGCGAATTGTTGGGCCGCTATAAAAAATGGGAGCGCGTGCACAAAACGGAGCTCAAGCTTTTAAATTCTTTCTACGAGCGCTTGGAGGTCATTTGCCACCAGCCGCGCTGGGTGGAGTGGCCGCGCATCGCCGATCCGCGCGAAGCGGAAAAAAAGCTGGTTGTCAAAGCTCGGTAAGATTTTGAGCGCCAAAAACCTTGACAAACAGAGCAGGTTTTTCCAACGGATTGAAGAACCCAACTGATCTAATCCGTTGGGTTTTTCTATCCGTTGGAGATTATTTTTTTGCGAGCTCGTCGGTTTGAGGCGAAGCCTACGGCCGCAGGCTTCGCTGGAATATTAGGAGACTAAACCATGTTCGTCGGGCACTACAGCGCGAGTTTTCTCGCCAAGACGCTTGACAAAAGAATACCGCTTGGGGTTCTCTTCATCGCCGTCCAGCTTGTGGACGTGTTCTGGGCCATCTTCGTGCTCCTCGGCATCGAGAAGGTCAGAATCGTGCCCGGAATCACCGCAACCAATCCGCTGGATTTGTATTACATGCCTTACACCCACAGCCTGCTGGCCTCATTCGTGTGGCTTGGCCTCGGCGCGGTGGGATACAAATCACTACGCTCCACCAATTGGCGAGCCGGGCTTATTGTTGGCGCGGCGGTATTCTCCCACTGGATACTCGACCTGCTTGTCCATTGCCCGGACTTGCCATTGTATGACGACGTTTTGAAAGTCGGCTTCGGCCTCTGGAATTATCCCGTTGCCGCTTTCTTGCTGGAAGCGGGGTTGATGTTTGGCGGTATTTTTCTATACCTCCGTGCTACCGAGCCGGTTACACCCGGCGGCAAGTACGCCATGCCGATCTTTGGCGTGATCATGCTGTTGATCCAAGCCAACGTGTTCTTTGGTTCTCCTCCACCCTCGCCGACAGCGGCAGCAGTGACGGCGCTTATGGCGTATTTCGTTCTTGCGGGGGTGGCGTATTGGCTGGAGAAGAAAAGGCGATGAGAAGAAAGAGATTAAAAGATTTTTTCATGACACGTGGAATCGCTATTTATACAAGCGGCGTTTGAAATGCTGCTGTTGTTTTTCCCCAAATTGTTTTTTTATTTTGCTTGACTTTATTCATCTAATTTCACTTATTCGTCACTACAGATCTCGTGATCCGGTTTTGTGATACCGATGATATGAAATGCCGGTTTATAAATTTTCTGTTCATAGCGACAGGGCTTCTGTCCTTCGAAACGGCTGCGCAGGGTGTATCAGAAGCGACTTCTTCTGCGAACGAACCCGTCATCATCATCCCGGGCGCACACTATCGCGCCGGCGGCTTGCACAAATTCTTTTTCGGCTCCGGTTACCGCAAAGTCTGGACAACGCCAGTCAGAGTCCCCGTGCTTGACCTGAAAAATTTTGCCGGTGGACTCACGCCAACGCGCCGAGGCGGCGGCTTGCAAACGCTCAACCTGCGATTCCAAGGCGGCGATGGCCGCGAATATGCCTTTCGCTCGGTGGACAAAGACCCAAGCCGGGCGTTGCCGGAGGAATTGCAAGGCACGATTGTCGAAAGCCTCGGCAAGGATCAAATTAGTATTCTCCTGCCTTTTGGCGCTTTGGTGGCAAGCAGGCTCGCAGACCGACTCGGGGTGTTGCATGCGAAACCGCAGTATTTTGTCATGCCCCGAAATGAAAAGCTGGGAGAACATCTCGAAACTTTTGGCGGCGTCTTAGGGTCGATCGAAGAGCGGCCGGGCAGCGGATTTGCCGGCTCAAAAAAGATTGAAGGCTCGGAAAAATTTTATAAAGCGCTCGACAGCAGTCCGCAAGAGCGCCTCGATGCACAAGCTTATCTTACCGCGCGCCTGTTGGATATTCTCATCGGTGACTGGGATCGCCATGCCGATCAATGGAATTGGGCGCGCTTTGCGGAGGGTGATCTCGGCATTTGGAAGCCGATCCCCAAAGATCGCGACCTGGCGTTTGTCATTTACAACGGCGTGTTCCCGGCGCTGATGGACAAACGCTGGATGATGCGCCACCTCGATGGCTACAATAAAGACAAGCCGGACATCATCAGCCTCACTCACAAATCACGTTATCTTGACAATCGACTCCTGAGCAGTCTGGTGTGGAAGGATTGGGAGCCGGTGATTCAATCGTTTGTTTCGCGGCTGAACGACGCGGCTTTGCAGGAAGCGGTTCACGAGCTTCCACCAGAGGTTTACGATTTAGTTGGCGCGGATTTGATTCGCAAGCTGCAACAGCGCCGCGGCAGCATAAATGATCTGGCCAGGGCTTTCTACTTGCACTTGGCGCAGGCTGTCGACATTCAAACGACCGACCAACTGGAGCGCGCCGTGGTAACGCGGCTGCCAAACGGGGATGTTGCCGTCATGATTTATGATGCGAAAGCCGCCAGCAACGGTAGCCAGCAGCCGTTTTACTCGCGCACATTCGCGCGTAAAGAGACGGATGAGGTACGCCTCTATTTTCTTGGCGGCGATGACGTGGCGGAGATAAGTGGTGAAGGAAGTGGAGGCGTGCGGGTTCGCCTCATTGGCGGCGAAGGCAATGACCGTCTCGTGGCATCGGCGCCGGTGCAGAATATTTATTTCTACGATTCACCGGATGGCGTACAATATCAAGCTGGCTCTAACACCAAAGTCATTCTCGCCGCAAGCTCCCGTGCCCACCAACGGCCGCCGATTGGTTTCTCTGCGCCGACGTTCACTCCGCCTGCCGGCAGAGATAAAAACACTTTTCCGGAATTTGATCACAGCTATGTGTGGAAGCCCCTGCCCTACTTTGGTTTTGATCCTGACAACAGCTTCTTCGTCGGTGGCGGGGGTGAGATTACGCATTATGGCTTTCGCCAATCACCCTATGCCGGCAAGATGAGCTTTGTGGGAAATTTTGCTTTCAAAACCAGTGCGTTTCATATCAATTATACCGGCGATTTTTACAACCTCATTCCCGGCGCGAGAGTGAAGATCAAAGCCAGCACCGCGGTGCCGGAAGATCGTCCCAACTTCTACGGTTTCGGCAACGACAGCTTTCGCGATACGGACCTCGAAAGCGCGGATTTCTATCGGGCGCGCAATAATAATGTTCGCCTTCAACCTCACGTTTATGTTTCTTTAGCTTCGGGATTTCAACTGCTGGGTGGATTTACGTATAACTTTCTCAGCACGGATTTGGATGCAACCTCACTGGTTCGGGAACTTCGACCTTATGGTGTGGACATCGAGCATGAAATCGGCTTTTCTGCAGGTTTTGAATTTGACACTCGCGACCTCGAGGCCGCGCCCTACAACGGAATTTATTTGACCGGCTTGGCGACGCATTATCCGGAAGTTCTCGACAATCGAAATGCCTTCACCAAATTTTCATTGCATGGCGCCGTCTACTACTCACCGGTTCGTCCACTGACATTGGCCTTGCGGGGAACCGGCGAAACCATCGAGGGCACGTTTCCATATTATGACGCGGCCTATCTCGGCGGCGAAGAAACCTTGCGAGGATTTCGCTTGCGCCGTTTCGCCGGCAACAGCGTACTTTCCGGCAGCGCCGAGGCGCGGGTGCTAATTAAAAGAATTTTTCTCATCTTCCCGGGCGACTTCGGCATCATTGCGTTTACAGACTTTGGCCGAGCCTGGTTTAATGACGAGAGTCCCGGCGGTTGGCATAACAGCGCAGGCGGCGGCATTTTTCTCGCGCCACTCTATCGCCAGTTTACGCTTTCATTTACCGCCGCTTCCTCGGTGGATGGCCTATTGTTAAGCGGCGGCGTGGGTTTTGCGTTTTAATAAAATGGTCTGAGAGAGGAGATGAACTTGTCATTAAATATTTTTCTGATTTCATTTATCACCAACTTTGCCTTCATTCTCCTTTGCAGTGCCGGCTTGGCGCAACAAGCTTCCAACGCTTCATCGGAGAAAATAAATCCAAAAACGGAAATCCGCATTCCCGGGCCGCGATACAAAGCCGGCGGATTAAAAAAAATTTTCGCCGGCGCGCACTACCGCGATCTTTGGATAACCCCGCTTGAAGTTCCCCTCCTCGATCTTGGCGCCTATGCCGGCGGCCTCACGCCGGTCAAAGAAGGTGGCGGCGTGCAGACGACGACTTTGCGGTTACAAGCTGCCAACGGCGCCCAGTATACTTTCCGCTCGCTGGACAAAGACCCCAGCCGCATCCTGCCGCCGGACTTGCGGGATACGTTCGCCTCCAATGTTCTGCAAGATCAAACCAGCACGGCCCACCCTTACGCCGCGTTGGCGGTGGCGCCGCTCGCCGAGGCAGTGGGCGTACTGCACGCGACTCCGGAGTTGGTCATCATGCCGGATGACGAAAGGCTGGGCGAATTTCGCGCCAGTTTTGCCGGCATGCTCGGCTTCATCGAAGAACGTCCGGACGAGGGGCCGGAGGGCCAACCCGGTTTTGCCGAATCGGAAAAGGTCGTCGGTACCGAAAAGCTTTTTGAGAGGATCGAGGAAGAATGCAACAACTACGTTGATCCCAAAACTTTCTTGAAAGCTCGCCTGCTCGATATTTTCGTTTGTATCTCTTGGGCGGCAATGACAAAGTCGTGGTCAGCGGCAAGGTTGACAAGAGCATCTTGGTGCGCCTCATTGGCGGCAGCGGCAAGGATGAGATTATCGACGACTCAAAAGTAAATGGCGCTTTTCTTGACTTCATTCCCATCTTTCCGAATGCGGCGAAAAAAACCTTAATTTACGATACGGCAGCCGGCGCCAAAGTTATTGCCGGCCCGAGCAGCGTGCTCAAGACCGGCAAAGTCGATTCCGTAGTGAATTTCCATGAGAATCAACCGGTGCTGCGAGATTACGGCTATCTGACCGTGCCATTGCCTTATCTGTCCATCGATGCGGACAACGGTTTGTTTTTGGGGATCGGCGTGACGCGCTACTACTACGGTTTTCGCAAGCAACCCTTTGCGTTTAAACATTCGCTGCGCGGCAATTATGCTTTCAAAACCGGCCAATATAAGATTCACTACCTGGGCGAATATATTCTGGCAACCAATCGCTTTCGTTTCAGCCTCGAGGGAGACGCTTGGGTGCCTCGCGAAGTGCGCAACTTTTATGGCTTCGGCAATCGTTCAACGCGCCACGCCGAGCGCGAACGGGCCGATTTTTACCGCGTCCGCTCCGTGGAATATATGGCCAAGCCGGCGTTTCACTACAATGCCGCCGCCAAATTTCAGCTTTCGCTCGGCGGCGCCGTCAAACATTTCGACACCGAGTTTGACGCTGACACAACTTTTACTCGCATCACCCGGCCTTATGGCGTGGAAGTGCCGACTTCGCTCGAGCTCGATGCAGGGTTGAAGCTCGATCAGCGCGACCATCCCGTTTCTGCCCAAAAGGGTTTTTACCTCACGGCTAATCTTTCACACTTTCCTCGGGTATTCAACAACCAAAGCGCATTTACCAAGGGCTGCATCGATGGGCGGATTTATTTTACGCCGATTCGCGGCGTGACTTTGGCGTTGCAGAGCATGGCGCAAAAAGTTTGGGGGCCGTTTCCCTACTATGAAGCCGCATTTCTTGGCGGGCGTGAATCACTGCGTGGATTCCGCCGCTTCCGTTTTGCCGGCGATGCGGCGTTAAGCGGCCGCGCCGAGATGCGGGTGAAATTTTTCCGCGCCAAAGTGATCGTGCCAACCAGCTTTGGGATTTTATTGTTTGGCGATACCGGGCGCGTATGGCTCAAAAACGAAAGCCCCGGCAATTGGCACACGGCTTTCGGCGGCGGTTTGTGGATTGCGCCATTTCGCCGCCGCGCCACGTTTTCCATCAGCGCCGCAAATTCGCCGGAGGGCCTCCGCCTCAATGCCGGCGGCGGGTTTGCGTTTTAAAAGATGAATGCTTGCAGCCAGCTCATGGCCGGCTTCGCTCCTGGGCGCCATACGCCGCATCGAGGTAAATCTGAACGCCGAAGAAGGAGCCAATCAGCGTCCAGATTCCCAACAGCATAAGCCAGGTGATGAAGCGCTCGCGGCCTGAGCCGGATTCATTCATACGCCGCGCGCCTCTCGTCAAAGTCGATTCTAAACGTTTTTGTTGGCATAGTCAGGAATTATATTAGCGCCTTTCTTCTTTAAAAATTGGGCGCGATGTACGTAAGTCTCGAAGAAAAAAAATGCAAAGCAGGACGAAGCCAATCCAGGTGGCGATTTTCTTGAGCATTGTTTTGTTCATCTGACATTCTCCCTGGTTTGAGGTGATATTCCATTTCATGAATTCGAAGCTCGAAGCCTCGGTATTGTCCACTCAGCCAAGCGCGTCAATTCATTAGTACACGGTTGCTTTTTGACGGCTCGACCATTCAAATATATAACCCGAATGGCGGATATTCAATAGTCGTGGGATAACCTTATCGAATCTGGTGATAAACGCATAAACTGGTGGGATAAAATTGAGCTAGGGTCGATATCGCCCGCATTATTCAAGCCGAACCTCCTTGATCTCGATCCAGACAAGCGTCGGCTTTGAGCGAGTGCGAACGTTCAAGCGCCATGGCAATGAACTTATATTTAGACGATTGCGGACGGAAAAACGGGTGAAAGCGTGATTCATTTATTGGACGAGCCGGCCACTTGGGATAATGCCCGATAAAACGGCTGAGAACTATGGCAACCTTTTGCCCTGGCCGTTTGTCTCATTTGTTAATAGTGCCGTGTTCAAATTGCCAATGATTCGCTAATCACCTCGGAGGAAAACAACGTGCTCAAGAACTACCTCAAGATCGCGATCAGAAATCTGACCAAAAACAAAGTCTATTCCTTTCTAAATATTTCCGGACTGGCAGTCGGCATGGCCGGGGTGATCATCATCACCTTGTACGTGCGGGACGAGCTGAGTTATGACCGCTACCACAAAAATGCGGGCAGAATTTATCGAGTTGCCATCTCGACCGAGGCGGCTGAAATGCCGAGCTGGATTGGCACGCCGGCGCCACTGGGCCCGGCTTTCAAACAGAAATTTCCGGAAATCGAGGCGTGCATCCGCATCGATCCCGTCGCTTTCAAACGCAAGAGTCTATTCACGCTTCAGGACCAAAGCTTTTATGAAGACGGGTTCGTCCTCGCCGATCCGAATTTGTTTGAAGTGTTCGACTTCAAGCTATTGCGCGGTGATCCCTCAACCGCGCTTCGTAATCCAACCAACCTGGTAATCTCGCAATCAAAGGCTGAAAAATATTTCGGCGCCGAAGATCCTATCGGCAAAACGCTCACCTATGATGGAAGAACCGATTTCACTGTCAGCGGCGTGATGGAAGATGTTCCCGCCAATTCACATTTCATTTTTGACATGGTGGGGTCGTATGAATATCTCAATGAGTTCTATGAGTTTGACGTCATGAGCCAATGGGGCATGCACAATTTTTACACCTACGTTTTGCTGCGCGAGCACACCGAGGTCGCGGCGCTTGAAGCCAAGAGCGCGCCTTTTCTGGCTGAATTGAAAAACGAGCCGGCGACCAGCGTTTATTTGCAGCCGATAACGGATATTCATCTCCGCTCGAAAATTACCCGCGACCCGACGCATCTCGGCGACCTCACAAGCCTCTATCTCTACGCCGTCATTGCCGTGGTGATCATGCTGATCGCCTGCATCAACTTCATGAACCTGTACACCGCCAATTCCGAGATGCGTGCGAAAGAGATCGGCATGCGCAAGGTGCTCGGCGCGTATCGCCGGCAACTGGTGCTGCAGTTTCTCAGCGAGTCATTCGTATTCGCCATTCTGGCCTTGCCGTTTGCCATTCTTTTGGCCGAGCTGGCCCTGCCGCAATTCAATCTCATTGCGGGAAAAGCTTTGGACATTTCGTATGGCCAAAATCTTTGGTTGTTCGCCGGATTGTTTTTTCTGACGGCGCTGGTGGGATTGGCGGCGGGCAGCTATCCCGCCGCGTTCATGTCCGCGCTCCAGCCGGTGAAGATGCTGCGCCGGAAATTGGCCGCCGGCAGCAGCGGCAAAAAAGGGTTTGCCTTCAGAAATGTTCTGGTGATTTTCCAGTTTGTCGCTTCCATCGTGCTCATCGCCGGCGCGCTGATCATCAATGGCCAGATGCAATTTATTCGCAGCAAGAAATTGGGATACGAGCGCGAGAATATCGTCAACGTGCCGATTTATAGCACGGAAACGCGCGAGCGCTACGAGACGTTTCGCAATGAAATCCTGCGCAATCCGAAGATCGTCGATGCCACCGCCACTTCTTTCACGCCGAGCGTCGAGCGCTGGCGGGAGGGATTGTATTTCGAGGGGCGCAAAGATACCGACGAGCACAGTTTCTTTCGCATCTCCGGCGATTTCAATTTCGTCGAGCTGTTCGGTCTGGAGCTGGTCGCCGGCCGTGCTTTCGACCGAACCATTCCGACCGATCTCAACGACGCTTATCTGTTGAATGAGACCGCGGCGCGTGCCATCGGCTGGGCGCCGGAGGAAGCCCTTGGCAAAGCGTTTGGCAATCGCGGCGGCAAAGTGATCGGCGTCGTCAAAGATTTCAACTTTCGGTCGCTGCGCCGCGACATGCACCCACTGGCGATCAATGTCATGCCGCGAATGTTTCAATACATCTCGATAAAAATCCGGCCCGGTGAAATTCCGAGCACGATCAGCTTTCTCGAAAGCGCGTGGAGCAAGGTCAATCCCGGTTTCCCGTTTGAATACTATTTCTACGATACCGAGTTCGACAAGCTCTACAAATCCGATGAAAGATTGCAAACCGTGTTCGGCTATTTTTCTTTTCTGGCGATTTTTATCGCCTGTTTGGGACTGTTCGGGCTTTCGCTGTTCACCGCGCAGCGGCGAACCATAGAGATCGGCATCCGGAAAGTGCTCGGCGCTTCCGTCGCCGGTATCATCGGTTTGTTGTTGCAAGGCCTGCTGAAACTGGTGCTCCTCGCCTCGCTGTTCGCCTGGCCGGTGGCGTATTTTTCCATGCAATCCTGGCTGCGCGATTTCGCCTATCGCATCGACATCGGCTGGTGGACTTTTCTTTTGGCGACCGTGATGACGCTGGTGATCGCCATTCTGACTGTCGGCTATCAAGCCGTTCGCGCCGCGCTGGCAAATCCGATTGAAGCGCTGCGCTATGAGTAGTAAGACGTAAAGCGTAATCCGTAAATCACGTATTAAGTTTTACGCCTTACGCCTTGAGGAGAATGTCATGCTCAAAAACTACCTCACCATCGCATTTCGAAATTTTCGCAGGCACAAATCGTTCTCGCTGATCAATCTCGCCGGCTTGGCGGTTGGGATGGCGTGCTTCATTTTGATGATGCTCTACGTGCAATACGAATTGAGCTTCGACCGCTATCACGAAAACGCCGAACGGATTTATCGCGTGGTTGTGCATCAGCCAGGAAGTGGTTATCAAGGCTGCGACCACTATGCGGTGACGCAGGCGCTGCTCGGGTCGACATTGAAAGCGGAATATCCGGAAGTGCGAGCCGCGGTTACGCTCGATGACTGGAACGATGTGCTCATTAGCGTTGGCGAGAAAAACTTTTTTGAAGACGGGCTGATTTGGGCGAACGCCGATCTCTTCAAGATGTTCACGTTTCCATTAGTGCGCGGCGATCCGGCCGCCGCATTGGCCGAGCCGTTTTCGCTCGTGCTCTCGGAAGAATTTGCTCGCAAATTTTTCGGCGAGGACGATCCCATCGGCAAGACCGTCACCTTGGGGGAAAAGCACGATCTGAAAGTCACCGGCGTGATGCTGAACGTGCCGGAAAATTCTCATTTTACTTTCAACATGGCTGCTTCTCTCGCCACGCTGCAGCAGACCGATCTTTACAGCAAGGAACATTTTCAAGGCTGGGGCAACAACTCGTTTTACACCTACATTCTCGTCCATCCCGAATTTAATCCCAAGGCGTTCGAGGCCAAGCTGGCCGAAGTCGTCAAAAAATATCACACCGAATCATGGCGGAATAACGAAAAGCCGAATCGTTACTACTTGCAGGCGCTCACCGATATTCATCTCCGTTCACAAATCAATTTCGACATCGGACAAAACGGCGATATTCGCCATATCTATCTGCTCTCCGGCCTGGCTTTTCTCATCCTCATCATTGCGTGCATCAACTACGTCAATCTCACCACAGCGCGCGCCGCGATGCGGGCGAAGGAAGTCGGCATGCGCAAGGTGGTCGGCGCCATTCGCGGCCGGCTTATCCGCCAGTTCGTCGGCGAATCTCTGTTGCTCACCGCATTGGCTGTGGCTATGGCGCTGCTCATCGTCGCCGGTTTGCTGCCGGCATTTTCGCAAATCGTCGAACGGGAAATCAGTTTTAATTTTCTCGGTCAGACAAAAATTTTTGGCGGATTGCTGGCCGTCATTGCGGTGGTCGGTATGATCGCCGGAGGTTATCCGGCATTTTACTTGGCGCGCTTTGAACCCGCGCGGGTGCTCAAAGGCGAGCAAAGCGAGCGCAACCGCTCGAACATGCGCAGCGCTCTCGTCGTTTTTCAGTTCGCCGCCTCGGTCGGGCTGATTTTGTGCGCCGCTACCATTCAACAGCAAATGCGTTACATCAAAAACAAGAAACTCGGCTATAACCGCGAGCAAGTGCTGGTGATGCGCTTGCGCGATGCCGAGGCACGAAAGCAGCTCGCTCTCATCAAACGCGAGCTGCTGCAAAATCCGCAATTTGTCAAGATAGCGGCTTCCGGCAGTCTGCCCACCAACATCAATTCCCGAAGCGGCCTCGGCTGGACGCAGCAGGAGGGAGGCGACATGCTGAAGGCTTACAACACTTTTGTCGATCACGATTTTCTCGACGTTTTCGAGATCGCATTGGCGGAGGGCCGAAATTTTTCCCGCGAGCTGGCGACGGATTCAACGCAGGCGTTCATCATCAACGAGAAGCTGCGCCACGCCTTCGGCTGGGAATCGGGAGTCGGGCAGCCGTTCGGCCGCGGCGATAAACCCAACGGCAGCGTGATCGGCGTGATGAAAGATTTTCATATCCACTCGTTACGGCAGGAAATCCATCCGCTCTTTCTGCAAATTGGCGAGAGCAGATTTCTGTCAAACCTGTCGGCGCGCATCCGAACCAGCGACATTTCCGCGGCCATCGAGCATGCGCGCAAAATATGGCAGAAGCATTCGCTTAAATATCCTTTCGAATATTTTTTCCTCGATGATGAATTTGACCGAATGTACAAAGCCGAGCAGAGTTTGGGCGAAATTTTTGGCTACTTCATGTTACTGGCTATCTTCATTGCCAGTCTCGGGCTGTTCGGCCTAGCCTCTTATGCCGCCGCACGGCGCACTAAAGAAATCGGCGTCCGCAAAGTGCTCGGCGCCACCATGTCGCAACTGCTCGTACTGCTCTCGACGGATTTCACCAAGCTGGTGCTCTTGGCCAATCTCTTCGCTTGGCCGGTCGCGTGGTACGCAATGAATCAATGGCTCCAAGGTTTTGCCTATCGCGTTTCCATGGGATTGCCGGTGTTTTTGCTTTCTGCAATTGCCGCGCTACTGATTACATTGATCACCGTGAGTTTCCAAACGGTGAAGGCCGCGCTGGCGAATCCGGTGGAAGCGTTGAGGTATGAATAGGAAAATCAGATCCCGAACAGTTGGATGAAGGCTGTGAAGTAAGAATGTAACAAGTAGAAGGCGTTGCTCTTCGTGTTCTATTTGCCTAAGTTACGTTAGGGGAGATCAATCAATACGAGATTGGGAATGCGTTCAAAGTGCTTTTTGAGATTCAGTTTGGATTCCGATCTTTATCTCGAAAGCCGTAATGACCGAAATGCTGAAACGGTATTTATCGGTCAATTGCAACAAAACGGATTTTGTCTTGTCTTGTTTCCGGAAAAAATCAATCAAAATCGACGTATCTAAGACAATTGTAGAGGTGTCCATTGGTTGATGAATCTCCTGGCTTCGTGAATTTCATTGATCTCGGCGTCTGTCCAAACCGAGGTTGTTAAAAGTTCCTTCTTCCATCTCTCGTGAAAAGACTCAATCTGTTTTGTGTCAGTTTTAAATTCAATCTTTAGCAATTCCAATATCGCCTTTTTCTTCGTGATTGGAAGATTATCCACAGTTTGAACGATTTGGCTGGTTAGAGAATCCATTACGAAAATCTCCTTATAAAAATTGATCAACAGTCTGATGGTTTAATAAAAATTATATAAAGCAAAGCATATTTGCAAGAGAAAAGTTTCCCCCAATTTTCATTTTTACCAATGGAGATTCCTAAATGTTCCAAAACTACCTCAAAGTCGCGCTACGAAATTTGCGCAAATATAAGGGCTACTCTTTCATCAACATACTGGGTTTAGCAGTAGGCATGGCGTGCTGTTTTTTGATCATGCTCTACGTGCGCTTCGAGCTGAGCTACGAGGATTTTCATGCCAACAAAAATCAAATTTACCGCGTCATTCCTCGCTGGATGAACAACGGCGTGGAAATGGCGCAAGTGTGGACGCCGACGGCCTTGGCCCCGCATCTGGCAGCGCAGTTTTCCGAAATCAAAGCCGCGGCGCGTTACGTGCCGTGGGATGGCGAGGCGCTGATGCATTTCGGAGAGCGCGTCTTGCCACGCGAGCGCCTCGCTCTTGCCGATCAGGCCTTTCTCGAAATGTTTTCTTTCGAGCTCATCGAAGGCAATCCGCAATCCGCGCTGCAAGCGCCGTTCGCCATGGTGATCAGTGAAAGCATTGCCAAAAGTGCTTTCCCCGATGAGGAGCCGCTGGGCAAGATCATTCGCTTCGACGACAAGCACGATTTTATCGTCACCGGCGTGTTCAAAGATATTCCGGCCAATTCGCACTTGCAGTTTTCCTATCTCGCCGCGTTTGTCACTTTGAAAAATTTCATGGCGGAGTACGGCGCTGCCGAGCACGTGCTGGAAAATTATTCGTCGTGGAATTATTCCACCTATCTGTGGATTCCGCGCCAAATTGACCGCAAAGATTTCGAGCGCCGGATGACGGCTTTCGTCGAAGAGAAATCGGGCAACAAATCAAGAACCACAAAGTATACGCTGCAGCCGTTGGCAGATATTCATTTCACCCAAGGCTTGCGCGGCGACAGCGCCAATGGCGATCTCACTTACGTCTACGCGTTTTCGGGCGTGGCCGCGTTCATCCTGCTCATTGCCTGCTTCAATTTTATGAACCTGGCCACGGCTCGCGCGCTCAACCGCACCAAAGAAGTCGGAGTCAGAAAAGTCGTCGGCGCCTTCCGCTGGCAATTGATGACGCAGTTTCTTTTTGAGAAAATTGTTGACCGTGCCGCAATTCGGCATTGCTTCGTTTTTGATCATCGGCACCATCGTCGTGGTCGGCCAAATGAATTTCATGAAAAGCAGCAAACTGGGCTTCAAGAAAGAGCAGGTGGTTTGCCTCGAGCCGCCTCAGGAGCTTTTGAAAAACTACGACACGTTCAAGCAAAATCTTCTGCGGCACAGCAGCGTCGCGAGCATGACCATCGCGAACGGCGTTCCTGGCCGGATGTACAGCCATTATCCTTACAGGTTTCGCAATCGCGACGACGAGGAGACGACGGTATCGATCAACACGCTGATTTTGGACTATGATTATCTCGACGTGCTGGGCCTGAAAATTGCCGAAGGCAGAAATTTGTCGCGCGAGATCGCGAGCGATGCCACCGGCAATTATTTGATCAATGAAGCCGCAGCGCGAGAGCTGGGCATGGTGAATCCGGTCGGCATGGATTTGCAAGTGATCAACCGGCAGCGCCAAAAAGGAAAAATCGTCGGCGTGGTCAAAGATTTTCACTACGCCTCGCTGCACCGCCGGATCGAGCCGCTGGCAATGTGGATCGGCTCCGGAGAATACTGGCTCGTCGCCCTCCGTATTTCCAGCGGACATATTTCTCAAACCTTAAAGGTGATCGAGCAAGAATGGTCGCGCCTGGCGCCGGCTTTTCCGTTCGCCTATAAATTTTTGGATGAAGATTTCGACCGCTTGTACAAATCCGAGCAGAAATTGAGCGCCGTGTTGGTCGCGTTTTCAAGCCTGGCGGTTTTCATCGCTTGTCTGGGCTTGCTGGGATTAAGCGCTTTCATCGCCGAGCAGCGCACAAAAGAAGTCGGCCCCGCCTTTCCTTTCATAATTCTAAGGAAGGGCGGGGCAAAGTCCTCGGCGCTTCGGTTAGCGACATCGTCGTCTTGTTTTCGCAAGATTTTCTCAAGCTCGTTGCCCTCGCCTTCATCATCGCCTGTCCGATTGCCTATTGGGCGATGAGCCGCTGGCTGCAGGATTTCGCCTATCGAATGGAACTGGGACTTGGCATCTTTGCGCTGGCAGGCAGCCTCGCGTTCTTTTCCGCGCTGATTACTTTAAGCTATCAGGCGATCAAAGCCGCGCTGGCAAATCCGGTCGAAGCACTGAGATACGAATAACATCTCAGTGCGGAGATCCCGCTTCTCGGGATGGAGGCGTTGAGGTATGAGTAGTAAAACGTGAAGCGTGAAACGTCATCCGTAAAACGTCTTAACTATTTTGAGGCCAGATAACCGCCAATAACTCCCAATATAGGTTTCAGCTTCCTGGCCGCCGTGTCGACTTCAACCCCAAAGTTTTCCAATGCAGTTGCACCGAGGAGATATAAGGAGTCTTTAGGAGCAAAAATGACCGGACAGGTGAGCGTTTCGTTCAGCTCAGAAACCGTGAATGAAGCTTCACCCAGAAGGCGGCGATCGCGCCGGCCATCGGCTAAAATCAGCTCTCTGCTGTGCAGCGGCTCAACCTCGATGGCTTGCAAACGGTCTTCAGGTATGAAGCTGTACAATGCACCGGTGTCAACCCAAAAGTTCTCTTCAAAAAAGAGTTCCGGCTTGACGGAATTGGCGATTTTAACTTTGACTTGAAACATGCCCATAGGCTTACCCGTTCTTATGAAGTTCCACGATGGAAATATAAGCCAAATCAAACTGAAAATCAAGTAAAGACGCGCCTTTGCGATTGGCTAATCCGGCAAGAACGACGTTGGTGTCAACGACTGCTTTCACGTGCTTTTTCCTCCGCGCGTTTCTGCCGCCGGTACGCAGTGATGTATGCGTCAATCTCTTCGTCTGTCATGCCACCGGCCGCCTCGATTTCGTCCTGGATTTGCTCAATAATCTGTTCAAGATCCCGCTCTTCTTCGGAAAGAATGGATTTGAGCGCGTGTTCAAAAGCCAAAACGTCATTTCCTTGAAATTTCCGTGAGGAGATTTGTTTAAACCGCGCTGCGATACTGTCGTCAACTTTAAGAACGAGCTCAGTCATTGCCTTATCTCCTTTTTTTGATGTCTACCGCTTGGGTCAAATTACAAAAACAATTGCTGATTTTCAAGACTAAATTTCAAAATCCGACAATCGGCCCAGCGTTCATCTCAGCTTATGGTAGCGCCAACTTTTGTACGGCAAGTGGAAAGACATCGAAGTGATTTTATCAAATGACGAAGAACCCGCCATCGGCGCCGGCCTTTTGCAAGGCTCGGTGGTGACGATGGATTTTGTCAAGAATAATCTTGGGGTTGAAGAGCCGATACGAGCTAAGCGCAGAAAACGCTAAACGATTTTCACCACAATGGAAATGAAGAACTCTGGTCTTTCATTTTTTTTGTAGAGTTACCTTCAACCCACCCTCATATTACCAGTGCAAAGCCACCATCTCGTTTTTTAAAAAATTTTCGAGGCCGCTCGCTAGCGCTCGCTCTGTAAAATAATCAAATTACCTATTGTCCAGAACGCACCACACGCACATGGCCGTTGTTGATGATGTCAACAACAAAACGGTAGCAAAGACCATTGTAGAAATAGACCACCCACGCCGCGGAGGCGCTGTACATATCGGCTGTCCAAATCCAACTTTGTGTTTTGTCAAACTTCGAATTGATGTACGAACCATCGCTGTTTTTTTGCGGTTCCATCAGCGATAGCGCTTCTTCCAGCGTCGGCAAGCGCCAATCGCCAAAACCGGCGAAACAATCTTTGTTCAATTGCGCCACATAAGCTTTCGCGTTCTCATAGGTCATTGTTTCCGGCGAACCGGACTGTTGCCACATCAGGCCAGTAGTGTGATCGATCACAACTTTGCCTTGTAGCTGCACCTCGTACTCGTGGTTTATTCCTTTGCCCTGAGGATGGCTCCAATCTTCGCTCCATTTATGTTCAGCACAATAGAAATCGTACTTCTCAATCATGGCCTTTACGGTTTCGTCTGAGAGCGTATCGTTGGGCTTGGAGCGAAGTTGAAGCGTAGGCAAAGACTTGGCCGATGGAGATGGTCTAGGCGCAGCCGATTGCAAGCGCATACGGTCAAGCTCCCGCACCAAAGCGGCGTTTTCAGAGACCTTCTGCGCGAGCTGCTTTTGTAATGCTTCAAAGTCGGATTTGGGAACGCTCTCGCTCAAAAGCTTCTCCTTGGCGTGCAGCTCGCGTTGCAGTTTTTCCCACTCGCCCTTGCTGACCGATGCTTTCAAGAGTTCGTCTTTCTTGTGCAATTCCTGGCGTATTTCGGTTAGCGCATTTATCGGAATAAAGGCATCATGCGGTTTGAATTGTTGCACAGGGTTGGTCGGATGTCGGCGCCATGCTTCAAGGCTCGCAAGCGAGGTCACCAAGCTGCTTGAGAGTTTGGCCAAACCGGTGGCGGTTTGTTCGTACTCGATGCCAAGCTCGTAAAAAACGTTGGGCCGCCAGTTGGTAAGATCGGCGATGATCGCGTCGCTGTCAAAAATGTGCTCGATAATCTTTTGGTTGATGTTGTACACGCCCTCAAGCTCGTCCACGCGCAGCGCCTCGAAACCGGCTTTATTGCAAGCGGGTTTGATGGCTTCCCAGTAAACATTCTGGAAGTCTTCGCTGAAAGGCATGATCACAAAACAGAGTTTGCCGTTGATTTTTGGCATTTCAAGTTGCCTCGCGTCTGTCGCCCTTGTTGGATATTTCACAATCAAAGATGATTGGGTTAAGCTGAAATATAAATCTAAAAGAGATGAAAATCAAGGCTTGTTGTAAAGCAAAAGCCTTGAACACGGATGACGCGGATCACACAAAATAAATTCATTTTTAGCACCAACCTTTTTGCCCGAGGGCTGTCTTAATATCAAGGCGCAAAGCGAAACGAACTTATACACTGTGCCCAATTCGCTCGACGAGATGAACAAAAAGGAGCGCGGACTTTCTTGTCCGCAATGCGCGTGTGGACTAGAAAGTCCACCTTCTCTTCAAACCAAAGGAGCACCTGATGAAGCTCAAAGCTTTCCATCGCAACCTTTTTCTTGTCGCCCTGTCATTAATATTTAGCGTTCAGGCTCATGCCCAAGCCAACATGACGGCGGCAAAGTGGCAGGCGGATTTGCGTTACCTGCAAGAAGTTGTGAACACCGAACGCTCGAATCTGTTTCATAAGGTCACCAGCGCCGAATTCAATCGGGCGGTGAGCGAGCTGCATGTAAAAATTCCGCAGATGCAGCGTCACGAAATCATTGTGGGTTTGGCGCGTTTGGTCGCCATGTTTCGCATCGGGCATACGGTTCTGCCTCTACAAGTGTGGGAGCACGATCCGGATCCAAAAATCGCGTTTCACCGCTTTCCGGTGCTGGTCTATCTTTTTTCTGACGGCGTCTATGTGCGTTCAGCCAAGGAACAGTATCGTGAAGCGGTTGGTGGCCGTGTCGTGCGCTTGGGAAAACTTCCCATCGATCAGGCGCTCGAAGCGGTGCGGCCGGTTGTCCATTACGAAAATGAGCAGGGTTTCAAATCCGAGGTGCCGTATTTCCTCGGTTGTCCGGAAGTGCTGCACGCCACCGGCGTCATCGATGATTTAAAGCGCGCGCCTTTGGTGATTGAAAAGGACGGCAAGGAACAGACGGTGTGGCTGCAAGCGGAAGAAGGCGGCCTTTTTCCAGGCATGTATGGAATCGTAAATCTTGGCGAGGGCTGGGTGGATGCGCGGCAATTCGCCAACGCACCCACGCCGCTCTGGTTGAAGGATTTGCAGCGGAATTATTTCTACGAGTATTTGCCGGATTCCAAAACCATGTACGTACGCCACAGCCAGGTTCAAAACGAATCCGATGAAACCATTGCGGCATTTTTTCAGCGCATCTTCAAGTTTGTCGACGAAAACGAAGTCGAAAAATTTGTTCTGGATTTGCGTCTGAACAGCGGCGGCAACAACTACCTCAATCGACCGATCATCGTCGGTTTGATTCAAGCGGGAAAAATCAACCAGTCGGGAAGATTGTTCACCATCATCGGCAGGCGGACATTCTCGGCGGCGCAGAATTTGACCAATGAAATTGAAAAATACACGGAAACGGTTTTTGTCGGCGAGCCCACTTCGGAGAATGTGAATTTTTATGGCGACGTGGTTCGCAAGACGTTGCCGAACAGCGGGCTGCGCGTGTTTCTTTCCCATCTTTGGTGGCAGAACCTCGATCCGCGCGACACCCGTGAATGGACCTCGCCGCAAATCGCCGTTGACATGACTGTTGACGACTATCGCAACAATCGCGATCCGGTGATGGAGGCGATTTTGCATTATACGCCGCAGCCGTCGCTGACGGAAAGGTTGAAGGCGCTTTTTATAAAGGGTAACGCGCCGGAAGCGCGAAAACAAGCTTTCAGCTATCGCGCTGATCCGCACAACCGCTTCGACAATGTGGAGGATAAAATCAACCGCCTCGGCTATGATTTGATGAATGAAAGCAATCTTGACGCCGCTTTGGAAGCATTCCGGTTGAATGTGGAGCTTTATCCCAATTCGGCCAACTGCTATGACAGCCTCGCCGAATGCTATTGGAAGCGAGGGGATTTGTCCGCCGCGATTCAACATTACGAAAAGGCGATCACGTTGGATACCAACGGTTCGGTTGCGGCGAATTCTGAGCAGATGCTGAAACAAATTCGTGCGCAAGCTCAGTCTGCGAATAAAAAGTGAAATTTGTGCTTTTCGGCAAACATGATTAAACCGCGAATCAACGCTAATGAACGCTAATAGTTTTTATTCGCGTAAATTCGCGCGCATTCGCGGTTAAAGAGAGGAACCATGCTCAAAAATTACCTCAAAATCACCCTGCGCAATTTGCGGCGCAATAAGGCCTATTCCTTCATCAACATCGCCGGCTTGGCCATCGGCATGGCGTGTTGCATTCTGATTTTGCTGTTCGTGCAGGACGAGCTCGGCTACGACCGCTTTCATAAGAATAAAGAAAATCTCTATCGCATTCAGATTGCCTGGCGCAATCAGCAAACCGGCGCCACGAGTGAAATGGCGATCAACCCTTATCGCCTGGCCGACGCGCTGCGCACCGATTTTCCCGAGCTGCCTCAGATCGTTCGTCTCTATCCGCAAGGCCGAGCTTTGATCCGGCGCGGCGAAAAGCGCTTCAATGAAAACGGCTTCTATTTCGTCGATCCCAATATTTTTGAAGTTTTCAGTCTGCAACTGCTCGAGGGCGATCCGGCGACGGCTTTGCGTGATCCGTACACGGTTGTCATCACCGAAGAAATGGCGCGCAAATATTTTGGCGACGAAAATCCCATCGGGCAATCTCTCACTTATGATGACGACGAGCTGAAGATAACCGGCATCATGGCCGAGCTGCCGCGCAACTCGCATTTTCATTGCGATTTCATCGCCTCGATGGCCGTTGCCAATCAGGAATTCTCGCGGATCGTTCTGGAAAATTGGGGAGAGATGACGGTTTTTACATACGTTCTGCTGCCTGCCAGTATGTCCTCCGCAGAGTTGGAGAGCCGCTTTGACGTATTCGTCAAAAAACACATGCCGGATTGGGCCGCAGCCGTGCGCTTGAAGTTGATGCCGCTTACCGATATCCATCTGCACTCGCATACCTCCGGAGAGCTTGAGGCCAACGGCGATATCATCTATGTCTATGCTTTCACCGCCATCGCCTTTTTCATTCTGTTGATCGCCTGCATTAATTTCATGAATCTGGCAACCGCGCGCTCGGCCAAACGCGCGCGGGAAGTCGGCATGCGAAAAGTTTTGGGCGCGGTGCGGGCGCAATTGCGGCGGCAATTCCTGGGCGAATCGCTGTTCTTTGCGCTCATCGCGCTGCTGCTGGCGTTGCTCATCGTGCAATTGGTGCTGCCGGCATTCAACGGTTTTGTCGAAAGAGAATTGGCGCTCGATCTCACCCAAAATTGGGTGATGCTGGCGAGCTTGTTGGCCATCGCCCTCTTCGTCGGCCTCGTCGCCGGCAGTTATCCGGCTTTTGTGTTGTCAACTTTCGAGCCGGTGCAGGTGATGAAAAGCGCCGCCGGAAAAAACAGCCGCGGCGCCATTCTCAGAAAAACGCTGGTGACGCTGCAATTTGCCATCTCGATTTTTCTGATCGTCGTGACCGCCATCGTCTATCGCCAGTTGGAATATGCGCGGGACCTCAAGCTGGGATTCAACAAGGAACACGTCGTTGCCATCTCTGGTGTGCCCCTCTCGTTGCGGCAGCAATTCGAACAATTCCGTAATGAGCTGGCGCAAAACCCCGGCATCGTCGTGGCCTCGCTTTCTTCAAGAATTCCGCCCGGCCGTTTGCGCAGCAATCTCGGCACGCGTCCGGAAGGCGTGCCGGAGGATCAACGCCAAGGCATGCAAACCGTGTGGACGGATTTCGATTTTATCGAGCTGCTCGGCCTCGAGCTTGCGGCCGGACGCAGTTTTTCGAGGGCGTTTGCCACCGATGCGACCTCGGCTTTCATTCTCAACGAAGCGGCAGTGAAAGCGATTGGCTGGACACCGGAGAGCGCGATCGGCAAAAGCTTTGGCAGTTCGGAGATTGTTGACTGGGATCAAGGCCAATGGATCGAGCGCAACGGCCAGGTTATCGGCGTGTTGAAAGATTTTCATTTCGAATCTTTGCACGATGAGATTGTCCCCACCGTTTACTTCGTCGCGCCGTATATGGCGTGGAATGCCGTCGTTCGCATCCGCCCGGAAAATATAGCCAGCACGATGAAATTTCTCGAAGGCAAATGGGAGCAATTCAACCCCGGCGAGCCGTTTGAATACCGGTTTCTCGACGAAGCTTTCGACGCATTGTATCGGAGGGAAAAGCGGCAGGGTGAGATTTTCGGTACCTTCGCGATGCTCGCGATTCTCGTGGCGTGTTTGGGACTGGTCGGCCTAGCTTCTTTTGCGGCGGAACAGCGCACCAAAGAAATTGGCATCCGAAAAGTTCTCGGCGCTTCCGTTCCCGGTATCGTGAAGTTGCTGTCGCGGGAATTTCTCACGCTGGTTTTGCTCGCCAACCTCATCGCGTGGCCGGTCGCCTATTTTATCATGAAAAAATGGCTGGAAGATTTCGCCTATCGCATCAACATCGATGTGCTGCCATTTCTCGTTAGCGCGGCAGCGGCGTTGCTCATCGCCCTGCTGACGGTGAGCTTTCAAACCATCAAAGCCGCGCTGGCGAACCCGGTAGAAGCGCTTCGCTATGAGTAATAAAACGGTGAGGCGTAATTCGTAAAACGTAATTTACGCATTACGCATTTACGCATTACGTATTTACGAATTACATTACTTGATCAGCAAACTCAGGTAGTCATGAATTCTTCCGGCGAGAAAATACGGCAGGTTGAGCAGCTTATAAACCTTGCCTTCGGGCGTTTTCGATTCGGTGATCTCGAAGCCGCCCTCGTAAAGGCGAACGGCATACGGATGCTTTGAATCATTGACAAATTGATGCAAGGATCGCATCGCGCCGGTTTTGCCGGATTTGACCTCAACGGGAATAACGTAGTTTTTATAAGGCAGCAAAATATCGATCTCGGCGTTGGATTGGCCTTTTTCGCGCACCCAAAACAGAGGTTTTTTGTTGTCTTCGGCGTTCTGTGCAATCAGTTCCTGCCGGACGACGTGCTCGGCGATCAGTCCCTTATAAAACGAATGGAGATCAGCATACTGAAAAAATACCGGCTGCAAACCGGCAAAATAATTCAGCAGGCCGGTATCGACGAATTGCAGTTTGGGACATTTCTTTTGATCGGCTACAATGGGAAGCTGGAGTGAGGTGGAAGGATGGATCAAGTAAACGAGCATGGCTCTTTCTATCGTGCGCAGCGCCTCTCCCACCTCACGCGAACGATAATTCGAGTTGCCGAAGCCTTGAAATTTGATGCGCTTCCCGGCCTCGAACGGAACGGACTCGAGACAATGCCGCAAAACCTGCCGCATCGTCGGATTGCGCGCGTATTTGTCCGCATCATCGAGGTAGGAAGTCAGTAAAGATTCATATAACGTTTTCAGCGCGGGAATGTCTTTGTTATCTGCATACTGTTTGACGATCTCGGGCATTCCCCCGATCATCGTGTAACGATGAAACCATTCGAGGAGCTTGGCAGTGGCGAACGCTTTCACCGGCGTTGCGCGGTAAGTTTCCAAAAGCTGTTCTTCGCGATTCGCCTCGAGAAACTCCTCGAAAGTCAGAGGATACATGTAGGCGAATTGAACCCGGCCAACCGGGAAGCTGATCTGGCTTTTTTCCAGCATCAATTCAAATAACGATCCGGCAGCGACGACGTAAAGCTCTTTCAGCTTTTCGTAGAAATACCTGAGCATTTTCACGGCAACCGGTGAATTCTGAATTTCGTCGATGAATAGCAGCGTTTTGCCGTTCTTCAACTTGATGTTCTTGATCACCAAAATCGCCTGGAAAAGCTCCTTGATCGACAAGGATTCATCGAAGATGTCGCGATCTCCCTTTAGCTCGAGGTTTAGATGGATGTAATTCTCGAACTCTTTGGAAAAAATTTCGCCGGCCGTCGTTTTCCCGACTTGCCTTGCGCCGCGAAGAACCAGAGGTTTACGGTCACGGTTGTTTTTCCACTGATGTAGAGTTAAAAGTATGTTTCGGGTAAGCATAGTGTTTTTGTCGTTTTAGAAATATAATACAAAATTTGTCAAAAAATCAACCCAATTTGTGACAAACTTTGTATCAAAATCAACCCAATGTGATTGACACTTAGACTTGAGGAGACATTGTGTTCACCAACTACCTCAAAATCACCCTGCGCAATTTGCGCCATAACAAAATTTATTCCTTCATCAACATCGCGGGTTTGGCGATTGGCTTGGCTTGTTTTATTTTGATCTCCAACTTTGTCAAAAATGAGCTGAGTTACGATAATTTTCACGAGAAGGCCGGCCGCATTTACCGCGCCATTGGCATTCACAACCGGCCCGGATTGGGTACCGTGCATAATGCGGTGACGCCCGGCCCGCTGGCGCCGGCGCTGAAGAGTGATTTCCCTCAAATCGCCAGCGCGGTGAGAATTCGTCCTCTGTTCACGGTATTTTGCCAGTTCGGTGAAAAAGGTTTTTACGAAAGCGATGGCGCCATCACCGATCCCGCCATCTTTGATATTTTTACGATTCCGCTGAAGAACGGCGATCCCCAAACGGCGCTCAACAACCCGTATTCGCTCGTTTTAAATGAAGACTTGGCTCATAAATATTTCGGCGACGAGAATCCTCTTGGTAAAACGATGTCGGTACACAACAATGCCGGCGTTGACAATTACACCATCACCGGCGTGATGAAAAATTATCCCGAGAACTCGCACCTAAAATTCTCCATGCTGACTTCGTTTGTGACTTTTGCCGAGCGTGATCCCTGGCTGCGGAGTTGGAACAACAATAGCCTCGCAACTTATGTGCTTTTGCAAGAAGGCGTTGCCAAAGCGGAATTGGAAAAACATTTTTCCGCGTTTCTCACCAAGCACATACCGGAAGGCTCGGAAAACAAGATGGAGCTGTATTTGCAGCCACTGCAGGACATTCATCTGCGCTCGGGGCATCTGCTTTACCAAACGTACAGCCACAATCAGGGAAACCTCAACACCATCTACATGTTTTCCGCCATTGCCTTGCTGGTGATTTTGATCGCGTGCATCAACTTTATGAACCTAGCGACGGCGCGTTCGATGAAGCGGGCCAGGGAGGTCGGCATTCGCAAAGTCGTCGGCTCAAACCGTCGGCAGCTCGTCTACCAGTTCATCGGCGAATCCGTCATCATTTCTTTTCTCGCGCTGGCGCTGGCGGTCGTGTTGGTGCAATTGGCCTATCCCTTTTTCAAGACGACTTTTGAAAACAGAATTATTTTTAAAAATGCCAATGTTCTCAACGCGGCGGCTTCGGCAGGGCAGCGAGGCGCGAGCGGCTCCAACGGCATCATGTTCGTTGCCGGCACTAACCGCGAAGTTCGCCTGATGATGCGCCACAGCTACGTCGATTTCGACTTCATCGATACCATGCAAATGCAAATCGTGCAGGGCCGGAATTTTCCCCACGATTTTGCCGCCGATACATTGACCTCAGTCATCATTAATGAAACCGCAGCGAGGGAATTGAGTTGGGATGATGCACTCGGCAAGCAGTTTGAATCCGGTGGCGACAGTCCGAACTACACCGTCATCGGCGTCGTCAAAGATTACCACTTCTTTTCGCTGCACGACAAGATCGAGCCGCTCATCATGCGCGTCATCCCGAGCCAGTACAGCCACCTTTTGCTGAAAATCCGTCCGCAAGAAATTGCCTCGACTCTTGCATTTATCGAAGAGACTTGGAACAAGCTCATCCCCGGCCGTCCTTTTGAATACGGCTTTCTGGATGATTATTTCGCGAGGCTCTACCGGACGGATGAGATTACCGGCAAGCTGTTTTCGGCATTTGCCGGCCTCGCCATTTTGATCGCCTGTTTGGGGTTATTCGGCCTGGCTTCTTTTACCGCCGAGCAGAAAACCAAAGAAATCGGCATTCGTAAAGTGCTGGGCGCTTCGGTTGCCGGCATCGTGCTTTTGCTCTCGAAAGAGTTCACCAAATGGGTGGTATTTGCCAGTCTGATCGCTTTTCCGGTGGCGTATTTGATGATGCAGGAGTGGCTGGCCGATTTTGTTTATCGCACGGCGATTCAATTCGGCACGTTCATTTTAGCCGCCATTCTCGTCGTTGTCATTGCATTATTCACGGTGAGTTTTCAAGCCATCAAAGCAGCGCTGGCGAATCCGGTGAAGGCGCTGCGGTATGAGTAATAAAACGCGAGGCGTAATTCGTAAGGCGTAATCCGTAAAAAAATAAAACGCCATTTGTTGCAATAAGAGCAATAAATGGCGTTTCGCATTTTTAAGAGGCATTGGATTACGACGGTTACCCTCGCAATTTTGCCAACTCCGCGCGCAAGCGGGTTATTTCTGCTTCCGCAGTCGCAGCTTTTGCTTCCGCCAGTGCAGCTTCTGCTTCTGCTTTCCGGCGCGCGGCTTCGGATTCTTCATAGGTGAGCAAACGCTGGCCGGTATTGCGGTCATAAAGACGCAACCGGCCTTGCTCGACCACTAAATCGACATCGAGCACCTGGCTTTGCAGGCGTGAGCCGATAATCGGAATATACTCGCCGTCGTTTAACCGGAACCCGCGCAACTGCCCTTTGATCACTTCGCCGGTTGGATCGAACACATAGTATTCCCGCACGCCGAGGCTGGCATAGAGCACGCGCTTGTTGCCGAGATCTTCCAGCTTCGTTCCGGTGGAAATCAACTCGATGATCAAATCCGGCGCCTTGCCTTCTTCTTCGATGTTGTAGTAGCGCCGCTCTTTGTTTTCCACTTCCAGCACCACAAATATATCGGGCGCCACCGACTGGCGTTCGTCGGCGTCATCACGAAAATAAACAAAAGTATTGCCGCTGGCATAACGCCGCGGGTGGGGGCGAAGGTGCTCGCGAAGCTCGTCGAGCAAATCGACCATTTGGTTGCGATGGGTATCGGTTTCGGCCATAGGCTTTCCATCCGATTCTGGCAGCCGTTCCGGCGGATAAGCGTCCAGCCTCCGGAGTGTTTGTGCATTTGAGGTTGCCATGATTTTCACCTGAGAATAAATACGATGCTGCATGTCAAGGGAAAATAGCTAAACTTTTCGCCAAAGTCAAGCACGAGAACTAAATAACCTCGTTCCACATACGTCATGCCCTTTGCTTCTGCGCTTTGCTCTTCGCGTCTTGATCTTGGCAACGAGCCGCTTGGCGCCAACACCCACGGCCTAATAGTCCTGATACACCGCGTGGCCGTTCTTCACCATCTCGTCGTTCACGTTCACCCAGGCCTCGCCCTGCTGCACGAAAATCTCCCCGAGATAGCGGCCGTATTTTTCCTGTTTGTCTTTGATGGTTTGCAGGTGGACTTCTTTCCCGTCGATAAGCCCCCTGAGGAAATCCCGCGCCGCGAGGCCGGCCGGCTTTTGCTCGCCCGTCAGCTCCGGCGCGTTGATGCGAAACAAGCGAATTTTTTCATTGTGCACCCACGTGCGCAAGCCGAGGTCGATATCGACCGTGCAGGTATCGCCGTCGTAAACCGAGACGACTTTGGCTTTGTAATTGTAGAGATGTTCGTGCATGGAAAAAACCTTTCGATGAAATTCCGAAATTGGGAAGGTTTCGTGTTACGTGTAACGGTCTTTTAAATTGAGAGCGTTACACGTTTCACGTTACACGGTTTTAATGAACGCGCGTGACGTATTCGGCGTACACGAATTTGGGCGAGTTTTCCTGGTTGTGGCAGCGCACGCAGGTCGCTTCGGTGGTTTTGGCGAAATTGTTGGTTTGATCGTCGGCGCGAACGTGATAGCCGGCGCGACCATGGCACATCTCGCACCCGACCCCGGCCAGATATGGCTGATTGGTCTTGTAGTCATATCCAGTTTGCTCGCCGAAGCCGACGGTGTGGCAGCGCAGGCATTCCGGATTTTGGGACTGGCCCTTCGTCATTAGCGTTTCGAGAGCGTGGGCGTGTTTGCTGTCGTGCCACTTTTTATAAATGTCTTCGTGGCAAAGCCGGCAAACCTCGCTGCCGACGAACATATTGTCGGTGGCTGCCAGCACGCTTTGCAGCTCGGGCTGTGGCGGCGCCGGCTCAACCGGCTTTACCGGCGGCCGAGGCGGCATTACCGAAGACTGGCTGCGCTTCAGAAAACTTTCTTTAATCGGCGCCGCTTTGGGCGAATCCGGTATGCGATCATCCAAAATATTTTGCTTGAACGTCGCGGTGCGCGCGCCGGACTTCTTGGTTTTCTCCAAAGTGATCAAGCCCACTTCGCGGCCGCGATCGCCGGGTCCGACGACGATGGCGCCGGTATCCGAAGTCTGAACCTGGTTCAGCGGCTGCGCGGTCCAGTGCGAAAGCAGCCAGAGATCGACCTCCGGAAAGCTCTGCCGTAATTCCAACGCTTCTTTCGCCGGGCCGTGATAAATAACGACAAGCACGTCGGCTTTTTTCCGGCGCAAAGCCTCCAACTGCATTTGGAGAAAAGCTTTTGGCTCCTTCGGTTCGAGTGCTTTGCCCTGTTGCAAAAACGGCGAAACCGTCTCGACGATCCCAACGCGGCCCGCTTTCCGCTGAATCACCAGGCTGGGCGCCGCGCCGAGGTCGGCTGCCGGCTTGAGATTGCCGCTGAGCAACACGGCCTTGGCGCCGTTCGCCGCGACTTCCGTAAAAAAAGCCGGCGACAGATCGCGCTCGCCGACGCCGATGGCGTCGTAACCGAGCGCGTGCATGGTTTTGAAGATTTCGGCGGTTTTCCACACCGAGGGGCCGACGGTGGTTTCGCCGAAATCGCCGCCGTCCACCATGATCAAATCGGGATAAACCCGCCGCAAGCTATCGATGACTGAAATGCGCTTGGCCAGACCGCCACGCCTGCTGCCGCTTCAGCCGCACGGTTCGTAATAACCCACCGCGTCACTGGTGTATAAAATATGAATCTTGACCGGCTTGTCCGCCGCCCGCAAGGGCTTCTGAGCCGGCGATTTTGGCTGGGGCCAGCTCCAACCCAACAGCGCGAGAACCGCCGCGCCTCCGAGGAGGCAAAGCCTTATGTCGTTTCGCATACGCAATCTCTTTGAATGTTGATCGGTGCGCAAATTTTTAGCGGCGTGAGCCGAATTTTTCATGCCGCGTCGAGAGGCGAAAAAAACTTAAAACGTTAAGAAAATTTATTTTAATTCGCCTGGCCGCTTGGGCCTAAAATCCCGTTTTTACATTCACTAAAATAAAAAAAAGCGCGGACTTAATCAAGAGAAGATTTATCAAAATTCAGCCAATTTTTTGCTCTTCTTCGTTCGAATTATTGTGACAAAAATTTATTTCAACCCGGCGGTATTCATTGGATAGAACTTGCCGGTATAGAAATACACGAGGTTAATCATTACGGACAATCTTACGGCCGTAGGCTGCAACCCCCAAAAAATAATCGCTCACGGAAGAGAAACGCTCACGGAAATTTTCAGCATTATTTCCGTGAGCGTTCCCTACGGGCGTAGCCATTTCCGCGAGCCAAATATTTTTGATTTTTCTGCGCCGCGTGACGTGGCGCCTGCGGCGCCATCTGCGACAAAGATTTCACTCATAAGAGAACCGGATATGCGATTCACCAAGAAGACGATCAAGCTTGCTTTTTTGCTGGCGGCCTTGCCATTATTGTACGCCTGCGACCGAGATTTGCGGAAGGCGGAGGAACTCTATCAGCGCGCGCAAAACATTCATCACGAAGAGGCGGCGACGATCACGGATCCTCTGGGCGAAGCCATTCAGCTTCTCGAAGGGTATCTCTCGCGCCATCACGACGATCCGGCGGGAACGCTTTTACTGTGGCGTTGTTATTTGCAGGCGGGCCACCCCCGGGCGCAGGCCATGGCGGAAAATATGCGCCGCATGCCCGAGCGCGTGCGCAGCATTTTTTACCGCGAAGTCCGCCGCGAGCGGGAGGACGAGATGCGCGCGCGCATGGTTTATCTGTTTGGCGAGATCGATTCCACGCTGGACGTGAAGCCGCTCATCAAAATTCTCGAGCGGGATCAATCCATCAAGGTGCAACGGGCGGCGGCCGAGGTGCTCGCCCAGCGCGGCGCCAGCGCGGCGATACCGCTTTTGCTGCAAAAACTTGGCGCCGAGCAGTCGGCGGCACGCTACTACGCTTGCGGCGCGCTGGCGTGCTTTCCCCAGCCTCAAATCGTCACCGCGTTGCTGGCGCGGTTGGAAGATTCCAATGAAGCACAAGACGTGCGCCACCAGGCCGCCCATGCCCTGGCGCTAATGGGACAACATCAATTCGATGGGAGGGGCAAACTCTTGCAACAACTCGAGCGCCTTTTGGAGAATCAGGCGGAACCGGCCGACACCCGGCTATTGGCCGCTTATTCACTCGCGGCGCTCGGTCAAACTCGCGGCCACGATTTGGCCATGGCCAACGCCAAGTCGGACGATGCTTATTTGCGCGGGCTGGCCATCATCACGCTCGGCTACATCGGCGATAACCAGGCGCTGCCCTATCTGGCCGATGCGCTTTTATACGGCAACAAAGCGCTGCGCCTGCAAGCGGCCGAGGCGCTCGGCCGGCTGGGAGATGCGAAGGCGCTCCCCACCCTTTACAAAGCGCTGGACGATCCGAGCGACGCCGTGCGTGACGCCGCCAATCAATCCATCAACCGCATCAAGGCGCTGAGCAAGAGCGGGTGAGCAGTTGCCAGTGACCAGTAATCAGTGACCAGTTAACACTGATTACTGGTCACTGATTACTGTCTATTTTGCCAACGTCATGCGGCGCGAGGCTCTGAAAGTACCCGATTCGATCGTCACGATATAAACACCGCTCACGACGCTTCGTCCTGAATGATCTTTTCCATCCCATTGCACCGTGTGCTCTCCTGTGGCTTGATATTCGTCCAGCAGGAGTCGCACTTCCTTTCCCAACACGTCATAAATCTTCAACACCGTGACACCCGGTTTGGCGAGCGCATAACTGATGGTCGTGCTCGGATTAAAGGGGTTGGGATAATTCTGTTCCAACCGGTAAGAAACCGGAACGGCTGTGCCAGCGCGATCTTCGACCCTGACGCTGGGAGACACAGTTAACGTTTCGGCGCTGGTGGAGGTGAAACTGTTGGTCGGACCCTGGCCGGGCGGCGAAAGGAAGAAGATGTGCTCGTTGGCGTTTTCCATGAAAACGATGTTGCCGGCCGCATCAAAATCAATGGTCGCTCTCGCCTGCACGTTGATGTCGTCGCGATAAAATGTATTTTCCGTCATGATCCGAACGGTGTCGGCAAAGAAAGAGTTGATGTCGTCGATGCGCCAGATGCCGTCTTGATCGAAATTTTCGCCGGCACGGGTGACATAGTACAAGATGTCATCGACGGCCGAATTTTTGTCGGCGCCGCGGTCGAGGAGCAGATCGTTGGCAATAAAAGTTTTCTCCGCGCCCAAGAACCATTGCGCATCGTCATCGGTTACCGGCAGGGTGCCGGAGATGTCATATTTTCGAATTCCCATGCCATCCGATCCCAGCGCGTTGTCCTGTCGCAAAGTCGTATACAAAAATCCCTCGTCGTCTAAAATAATTTGATGCGGAAAAAATCCACTGAACACCGCCAGCGTGTCCATGGCGCTGGGACTGAGGGAATTGGCGGTTCCGATCTTGCCGCGCAAAATGGTTCTATTCGAGGCCACGTAGATAGTGAAATCCTCTCCTTCACCTTTCACGTAAATTCCCTTGGGAAACGAAAGCCCATCAATAATGACATCGGTTGAGAAGTCGCGATTGATACGCATCACCTGTCCTTTGTCCTTGAGCGTAACGTAGAGTCGGCCTTGTTGATCCAAGATTGTGAATAAAGGCGCATCGGTGCCGTAGTCGATAGTACCGCTGCTCGTGATATCGGCCGCGACCAGAAACGGATTGTGAAAGCCGCCGTCGGGATTGTAAATGGCGATGCCGGTACCCAACGGCCCACCGTCGTTGGCTGTAAAGATCAAACCGAAGTTGGGATCGGTTTGGTCGGTGACCACCGCCACGCCGCGCGTAAAAATATTGATGTCTCCGGAGTCATAAAATAGCGTCCAATCGGTATTCGATTTATTCGGCTGTTCGGCGGTGATTTCGATGACGTATCTCTTACCCGCCTCCGCGCCGGTGCCATCCCACGTCACCGAGTGCAGCCCTCGGCTCATGGCGCCGGCGACAATTTCCGCCGCGATGCTTCCGTTTTCCGTATCTTTTATTCTCACATTGACGGCGCTGGCGTCGTCATTAAGAAAAAAGGAGATTCGCGCGCCGGTGCCGTCGGAAAATTTTCCGTCAAACGCCGAGCCGTCCGGGTTGCTCACTTTGATTTGCGAAGCGTAAACGTTGGCGAGGGCATTGCTGCTTTCAAAAACTAAAATGAAACCGAGTAAAACAAGGCTGCAAACTTGAAAAAAGTTTTTCATCATTCCTGTCCTCCTGCGTGAAGGTAAAGCGAGAATAAAACGTAAATCGTAAGACGTAATGCGTAAAAATTGGTTACGTTTTACCCATTACGTTTTATGTCCCTACTTTGCCAATACCATCTTCTTGGTGGTTTTAAACCCGCCGGCCTCGATGGAATAATAATAAATTCCCGAAGGGAACTTGGCGGCGTCGAAGGTGACTTCGTAGGCGCCCGGCGCCATTCTTTGATCCACCAAAGTTTCCACTTTGCGGCCGAGCAAATTGTAAACCGCCAAGGTTACATGCTCGCTCTTCGGCAGATCGAATGCAATTTTCGTGGTCGGGTTGAAAGGATTGGGATAATTTTGGTGCAAAGCATAGTTGGTAACAACGATTGATTTATCCTTGACGGCCACGGCGCTCTCGCTCTCAATAATAATGAGTATGGCGTCGTTCGTGCTTTCAACATCGAGGTTCGTGATCAATACGTCCATTTTGTTGTCACCGTCCAGATCATCGATGGCGATATTGCGAAGATCGGAAAGACCCTGGGTATCTTCATAGAAAAGCGACCAATCATAGCTGGTGGAGTCGGCCAGATTGCCGGCGCCTTTGTATTCCATGCGATAGACTCTCGATCGATTTCCGGTGTCGGGATTGATTCCGGCGTAGAGAAAGTCCATCAAGCCATCCCCATCGATGTCTCCGACGGCCGAGCCGCCATGGCCCGGATCGACATTGTAACCACCCAGGCGGACGATATTATTGTTCGATAAGCTTGCCACGTCGTCAGTGCTGCCAATGTAATAAATGCTGGATCCAGGCGCTCCGTCTCCGCTTAAAGCGACCGTGTACATTTCCAATTCGCCGTTGCCATCCACGTCGTAAAAGCGCATGCCGCGGCGATGGCCTTCATCCAAAGGCTCGGTGGCGCGGTTGATGTCCGTTTGCAGGGCGTACGTATTGGCAGCGGTCGGTTCGTAAATCGCCAGGCTGAACATGTCCCACGTGAAAACCCAAATCTCCGGTTTGCCATCTCGGTCGAAATCAATGATGCGAGGGTCGTAAACTGCCCCGCCTTTCAGAACGTCGGTCATTTCGCGGTACTCGACTTGAAAAGCGCCGAGACCGAGACCGATGTCGATGCCGCCGGAATTGGCCACGATCATGGTCCGGCCCAGCCCGGCACCTGTATAGTCATCAAAGCGTGACTGCAAAACGATTTCCACTTCATCGTCGTTGTCCACGTCACCGATGGCAATACCAGAATTAATAAAAAGAAAATTATCTGGCACATTCATATTCCAGGTTTCTGAAGGCGTGGTGGGGAAATTGGTTCCATCGAACTCAAAAACAAACAGTCCTCTTGGATTCGGCGGACTATCCGTTAGGTCTATGGGGGTGTCAAAGTAAAGCTCGGGTAAGCCATCCTTATCAACGTCCGCCACAGCGATGGAAGGATAAGATCTGACCGCGCGATTTGCAATTGGCACGCGAAAAGACCAGCGTTGTTCATAAGTATCGTCACCGGTGTTTTCATAGTAGTAAACCGCCCAGGGCACGGAATCGTTCGTAGTGCCGCCGGAAACCGAGGGATCGTCGGTAAAAAAGAATTCGCGCTTGCCGTCGTTGTCGAGATCGTAACCGGCAATCACCTCCCAGGCGCCGAATAAATCGTCGCCGGTCTTAATTTCACTCGCAATGCGCCAACCGGTTTGCACGAATTGGGCTTGGGTGGCCGAAAAGAAAAAAACGATAAGTGCGGCTAAAAGCGATGATAACAAGCTTCTCATGAACTCTCCTTGAAATATTTTGCGAAGTCGGACTTGGGCAGAGAGATTTTGCAAAGTTTGAAACATCGTCATGCCCAAGTCCGACTTCACTTTGATGATTATCGCACCAGTGTCATGGTCTTTGTTTTGGAAAAATTGCCGTAAATCAGCCGGTAAATGTAAACTCCGCTTGCAACCGGGTTGCCCTGATCATCCGTGGCATTCCATTGCACGGAATGAGTGCCTTGATTGTAATCTTCATCATCGATCAGCTTTTTGATTTCCTGTCCACTCATATTATAGATGCTCAAGCTGATGCGCTTGTTCAAGGGCAGGCTGAACGTGATCGTGGTCGAAGGGTTGAAGGGATTGGGATAATTCTGCTCCAGACTAAATCCCGCCGGGATTTGTTCCGTACGCCTGGTTTCGACGGCTGTGGCGGTCTGCGCTTCGATGACGTACAGTGTGGGCCGGGAACTGTCGTGATTGGCGGCGACAAAAACGATGTCCTGTTTGCCATCGCCGTCCAAATCTATCGCCCCATCAATCCTAAAAATGGTAATGCCGGCTGCACCAACCACGGTATCCGCAAAGATTTGTGTAAATCGGTAATTTAACGGATCGGTGATCTCCCCACCAACATAGTCGATTTGAAAAACCTGCGAGGCAACGGAAGTTCCGGCGTAAAATGTTTGGTCGTGAGCAATGATGTTCAACACCTCGAAACCAACGGTTCCCAGCAAATGGAAATGGTTCGGGCCGATGGTTGTGTATGGGCCATTGGTGGCGAAAGACCGGAAATTTCCATTGGTATCCGTATAATAAATTTCGGGAAAACCGTTGCCATCCAAATCAGCCGAAGTCATTGCGTTATAAGGACCCAACCCATCGGGCATTTCACCCAAGCTGCGACGGACTGCCAAATTATAGGTATCCGGCCCGGTGGCTTCGATGATGCTGAAACCGCCAAGGCCATAAGCGCCAAAGGTGACGAGCTCGTTTGTGCCATTGTTGTCGAGGTCTGCAATAGTAGTCGAGAATGTCCAAATCAATTCTGAGAAATTGCGGTATTCATCGATAAAGACCGGAAATGTAAAGTCGGGCGTGGAAAGGGAAGCGATAATAACCCCGTCAAAGCTAATGAATATAATTTCCTGCCGGCCATCTTGGTCGATATCGAACACTTTCAGATCCACTTCGCAGCGGAATAGGTCGGCGTCGCTTCGCGGTGTATTCCAAGTGGCGGTTGGCTGATCGGGAAAATTGCCGAGGGCAGGATCGTACTCGAAAAACATGACATTATCTTCGAGCTGCTCCAGCCGGTCCACCACCCAGACGATTTCGGGCCGGCCATTTTCATCCAAATCACCCACGGCGACGCTATTGCGCTGATGCTGAACATTCTCAACTTTGTATGACCAGCGCAGTGAATAATTGTTGTCACCATCGGCCTCGAAGAGGTAGAGATTATTGTCACGCCCCGGGACTTCATTGCTCGATTGCAAGGCGGCCAGAAATTCAAGGTTGCCGTCTCCATCCGAATCAAAGCCGGCTCTCAAACCCGCCTTATTGTTGATAACCCGATTAATGCCTTCTCCACTGAATCCAAAAGCTGTATCTCCCGGGGGTGTTGTCCAAACGAGATTGTAAGGAGAAGCACTCTGGCCAAATACAAAGCCTGATAATATCGACATTGAGCACAAACAAATGGCGGAAAATTCAACGCGCTTTTTCATGTTCCAAGCCTCCACATCAAATTCATTGAATCAGCGGTTTTACCGCACCAGCGTCATGGTTTTCGTTTTGGAAAAATTGCCGTAAACCAGCCGGTAGATGTAAACCCCGCTGGCAACCGGATTGCCCTGGTCATCCGTCGCATCCCATTGCACGGAATGGGTGCCTGGGTTATAATCCGCATCATCGATCAGCTTTTTGATTTCCTGTCCGTTCATATTATAGATGCTCAAGCTGATGCGTTTGTTCAAAGGCAGGCTGAAAGAGATCGTGGTCGAAGGGTTGAACGGATTGGGATAATTTTGCTCCAAGTGATAGTCGTCGGGCGTGATGATCGTCCAACCTTGCTGCCGGTCTTCAACCCCGGTGGTCAGCGTGATGGGAATGGATTTGGTCGAATCGCCCCATTCGAAGACAAAGATGCCGTAGGTATTTAGGCGGAAATCCTGCCCCTCCAGTCTATCCGGGGTGGTGTTATCGCACCCCCCTTTATAGCCAACGACGAGATCGCGATTGCCATCGGCGTCTATGTCCATGCCGGGATAAGTAAAAATAGAATTAAAAAGTCCGTCGCTGAAGGTATAGGCCTGATCAAGATTGAATCTGCCAAGCCGGCCATGGTTTGTGTAGTTTGCCGGATCGGAGAGTGCACCGCTACCCTTGTATTCAATATTGAAAACTTCAGGGACCGAGCTGATGTAAATATCGAAGCCGTCGTTGCCCGTGCCGTGATCCTGGTCGCCGATATTCATGATGCCGAAATTTACGATCCCGGAGAAGATAACGTGCAAATCATTTGGACTGACGAGAGCTTCACTGACGATATTGTCGATGACATAAATATTCTGAATTCTTTGGGTTGAATTGCCGCCGGCAAAGATAACGCCCTTTTCGCCGTTGACATCGAGAATATCAAGGCCCGCTTTCACATTAAAGATGCTGGTTTCGCTGATGGGAACGACGCTTCCCGGAGTATAAGTGTCTATTCCCGAAACTTCCAAAAATCCGATGCCGGCGCCGGATTGGATATTGGTCCAACCGAGAATAACGATTTCGTCCAATCCATCATTGTCAATGTCGCCCACCGCGGTCGCCACCGGCACATAGCCGTCGTTGCCAAGCTCTATTGCTTTTGCCATGTCGGTGTATTTATACTCCACGCGAATACTCGCGTCACCGTTGGCAAAAGTGCCGCTTTCAACCTCAAGAATATGCATATTGCCGGCATCGAGATTGCCGGAGTGGTAGCTGACAAAGAGCAGCTCGCTTTTGCCATCGCCGTCGATGTCCTCACAGGTCATTCCATTTTCGTTGCGGCCCAGGTTTATGGTGGCGTAGATTGGATCGATTTCCTCGAAAGGGATATGGCGAACCGGCTCCGTGCCATAATCATTATCGTTGCCGGTAAATTCGTAGATATAAATGCCTCGTTGCGCTTTTTCCAAGCTATCGGTGGCGCTGTAGCCAACCTGAAAGTGAATTTCCATGATGCCATTGTTGTCAAAATCGCCGACGGAAACGGAGCGCGGCGTGGAGAGGCCGCCAAAGCCGCCGGGGTTGAGCCGCTTCGATCCCCACACGTATTCGAGCATGTTGTCGCCCATCACTTCAAAAACCAGAATGCGGCCGCCGTCGCGATATTCCGTCACCAGAATTTCCGGCTTGCCGTCATTGTCGAGATCGGGATCGGCAGCCACGTACACGCCGCGTCCCGAGGTACAAGCAATGGTATCCGGCGCCGGCAGAAAGCGCTTGTTAACGGCGCTAAGATAGTAGCTGTTCTGCCCGTCAGCCGGCTGTTGCGCCCAAAGCGCCGGAACCAAAATGAAGATCCCCAAAGCGGCACCCAAAACGGTAGCGGTTTTCTTCATCGTGCTTTTCTCCTTAAAAATTTGCTTGTTGAGTGTGAGAGAACCGGGAGTGCATTTTGCAATGGCAGATGAAACACCTTTCGCGCAGGTTTCCTAGCGTAGGCCATAGGCGGTCCAGCTCAGAATAAAATTCTAACAGTTTACACACGGATCAAAAACTCACACGGATTAAAAGCCTTTTCCGTGTGAGTTTTTGATCCGTGTGAAGCTCGAAGGGCTGCGGTTTGATTTCGATACGAAATATATTAGCAATTTACCTGAGAATGTCAAGCGCTTTTTGCAAAAATGCCACAAAAATGGCAAAAAAGCCAAAATCTACTTGACAATATAGCTTTAATCTTTTATATTGTGCAGGAATTTCCGAATCGCACTCATAACTTGGCAATGTTAAGTTGGCTTGAACAAAAGGCCAAGACAGAAAAATGAAAGACAGAAATATGGCGTTTGGCATCACGCCAGGGAAGTTGACGATGACGGGATCAAGCAGACGGCAAACATTTTTCTGCTCTCCATCTTTCTGTCTTCTGAATGTTTTTGCGGGATGATTCCGCCATGCCGATCGAAACGAGCGGCAGAAGCAAGGACAGAGAGTTAAAATATTTGATTTTAACATTGACAAGATAACTTCAGAGAGGGAGGTTGTTTGATGCGCCAGATCGTCTCGTCCGTTTTGACGCTGCTTTTTTCTCTTCTGCTGTTCACTCCTCTGTTCAGCGGCACCACCGGCAAGATTGCCGGCCGCGTGACCGACGCTGATACCAAAGACGGCCTGCCCGGAGTCAACGTTGTCATTGAAGGAACAACCTTGGGCGCAGCCACCGACATTGACGGCCATTACGTCATTCTCAACATTCCGCCCGGACTTTATACTGTGAGGTTTTCCTTTATCGGCTATCAAACCATAAAGGTTTCCGAAGTGCGGGTCAACGTCGATTTCACCACGCGCTTGGATCGAACGCTCAAACCCGGCGCCGTCGAATTGGGCGTGATCGAAGTGCAAGGCGAGCGCAATCCTTTGGTGCGCGAAGATTTGACCAACACGCAAGTGGCGGTGACCGCGGACGTCATCGACCAGCTTCCGGTGGATCAAATCAGCGACGTGGTGCGCCTGCAAGCCGGCGTGGTGCAGGACAACGACGGCGCGCTGCACATTCGCGGCGGCCGCTCCAACGAGATCGCTTACCAGATCAACGGCATTTCCATCAACAATCCGTTTAGCAGTCAGCAGGCGGTTGGCATCGCCACCAATGCGGTGCAGGAAGTTTCGATTTCCACGGGGACTTTTAGTGCCGAATATGGTAATGCGTTGAGCGGCGTCATCAATTACGTCACCAAAGACGGCGGCTCCAAATACAGCGGCAGTTTAAGATTTTGGACGGGCGACAATTTCAGCAACCGCAAAGACGTTTTTTTTAATATTGATGAAATCGATCTGCTCAACAACAACCGCGCGGAATGGACCTTTGGCGGGCCGGTGCCGCTGCTCGGCAAGAAGCTCACGTTTTTCAGTTCCGGCGTGCGGCAGAATAACAAAGGCCACCTCTACGGCATTCGCGTTTATAAACCTGAAGACATTTTGTTTATTAATGAAGATTTTTTCATTATCGACCCTCTCGGCGATGGCCGGGCGAGCGGCGATCGCAAAATCGTTCCGATGGTCACCAGCGAGAGCTTGAATTTGACCGGCAAGCTGACCTGGAATCCGAGCGCGAGAATGAAGATCACCTACGATTTGGTTTTAGATGATGGTGAGCGTTTTCCACGCACCATCGGAATCGTAAATATGTTTCGCCGCTTCCGTTTCAATCCCGACGGCCGCCCCAAAACTTTTTCCAATGGCGCCAACCATTCCCTTGGCATAACCCACACGTTGAGCAACAAAACGTTCTACACGCTGAAATTCGGTATCGGTTTTACTCACGACCGCACTTTTGTTTTTGAAGATCCCGCTGATCCCCGCTACATCCCCAGTTTTGGCAGCCTCTTGACGAACAATCTCATTCAACCGACGGATTATCTGGCGGGGGGCACGAATTTGGGGCGCTCCTGGGAGAGAACGCGATCGCACTTGGCCAAGCTCGACGTGGTCAGCCAAGTGTTGCCGGCGCACGAATTGAAGTTCGGCGCCGAATTGCAGTATCATCGCTTGGAGACCGAGGCTTACACGTTGTTGTACGACGTGGCGCAAAAGCCGGAATTTGGCGGGCCGGGCCCCATCGTGCCATACCCCTATTTGAATCCGAATTTCACGGAATATCAATACTACTTGCGCAAACCGTATCAAGCCGCAGTTTATTTGCTTGACAAAATGGAGCTGGCCAAAACCTTCATTTTAAATGTCGGCCTCCGGTATGAATACGAGTACACCAATGCTTTATACAATCCCAATTTAGTGGGTACGGTAGATACAGGCGTGGCTCAAAATTTGGTCAAATCCGATCCCAAACCCCGTCTCAGCCCCCGCCTTAGCCTCAGTTTTCCCATTACGGCGCAAGGCATTATCCGGTTTTCTTACGGCCACTTTTATCAAAACCCGACGTACTCCAGCATTTATCGCAATCCCCGATTCGAGGATCTCGATTTTATCGATGTTCCGACTTTTGGCAATCCCAATCTCAAGCCGGAACGCAGCATCCAGTACGAAATGGGCTTGCAGCAGCAGCTCGGCGAGAATTTCAAAGCCGACTTGACGGTGTTTTACAAGGACGTGACCAATCTCATCCAAACGCGCCGGGTGGTTGCCGGCGAAGTTGCGGCGACAAAAGAGTTCAACGTTGTGACCAACATCAGCTACGCGAACGTAAAAGGCTTTACGCTGGCCTTATTGAAAAGAAGAGCGCCCGGCGGCGTGCTTTCCGCCAGTTTGGATTACACGTTTCAGGTGGCAGAAGGCGCCTTCGACGATCCTTTGCGGCTGGCGGTCGATACGCGTTCCGGCCGGGACACCGAGCAAAGATTCGTGCCATTGGATTTCGACCGCACGCATACGTTGAACGGCACGCTGACGGTGAGTAAAACCAGCAATTGGTCCGTGAGTGCGATCGGCAGCGTTTGGACCGGCACGCCTTATACCCCGAGCCTGCCCTCCTCCATCCAGCCGGTTCGCTTTGAAGACAACAGCGCGCGCCGGCCGATGATTTCTAATATCGATCTCAAGCTGGAAAAATATTTCAAATATGCCGGCATGCGTTGGTCCGTCTTTATGCAAGTTGAAAACGCGCTGGATTTGGCCAACGAACGTTTTGTTTTCACCAGCACCGGACGCTCGTTGACGGCTTTGGAAGAAACCACCAATCCCACGCTCTTTAATAATTTGAGACGAAGGGTGGTGTCGGACCCCGCCAACTTCTTTCCGGTCCGGTTCATCGACGAGTATTATCAAAGGGAGGATTTCTTGAGCGAGCCCCGGGAAATTCGCTGGGGCGTGTCGTTTGATTTTTAACTTCCATAGTAAAGGCAAAACGATTAGGGGCAAAACAATTCTTTAATCATTTTGCCCAAAATAGTTTTGCCATAGTTTTTTGCTAAAGAGATTACACTTTATGATGGAATTTTACCCCGAGGTTTGAAGCAATGAGGAAACCGATTTCAATCGCCACTCTGATAACTGCCGTTGCGTTATTCTTTTTGCTGTCCGTTGGGTATGGCCAAAATCTCAAAAAGCTCGAAAGGCTTGAAAAAGAAAAAAAGGAGATAAAATATCTCTCCGCCGGCGAGCGCCACGAACTCATGCAGGAGCTGCGGAAGGCGCTCCGCAAAACGCTGCAAGACGATCCGCTGCACGAGACGCTGAAAGAAACGATCATCACCGGCAATCAGATTCGGGTGCTCCTAACCAACCAGGGCTCGATCTCGACGCCGGATGCCGACAATGCCAATGCCGACCTGGTCTGGCCCCAAGGCGCGAATCAGTTGGGGTACGCTTATGAGTTCGGCCCGTTGGTGGGCGCGGAAGTTCCACATGCCTTCATTCCCGACAGCATGGTGCATATCGTCAACGACGGCTTTCTGGCTCGCGCCGACGGCGATTTCCAACCTGGCACCACCACGCGCTGGGGCTGGCTGCCAAGAGTCGGTTTTTCCGATCCCAATTCCAAAGAAGTCGCCACCTTTTCGGACCTCGATTCGAATTTGGACGGCAAGCCCGATAGCTGGCCGCAGCAGTGGTACAACGAAACGTTGGGACGCTACGTATGGCCGGCCTTTTTGGGCAACGATGCGACCACGCCCGACGAGGAAGTCTTTTACGTGATGGACGACTTCAACAACGCCGAGTTTGCTTATTATCCTTTTCCGGATGACTCCTCCCGGCGCGGCCTGGGCTTGGAGCTGCAGGTGCGCATTTTCCAATTCAATAATCCGCTGGCCGAAGACATCATCTTCCTGGTTTACACCATCACCAACACCAGCCCCAAAACGCTCGACAAAATTTTTCTGGGCATGTTTGGCGATCCTCACGTCGGCGGCCCCAATGACTTTGCCGACGATAACGGCGCCTTTATCTCGGCTTTCAACGAGGCGTTTCCGTTCAACACACGCAACATGCTTTATGCGTTAGACGCCAACGGCCGGGGAGACGGCGGCAAAATCCCCGGCTACTTTGGCTATCGCTTTTTGGAAAGTCCGGGCATCGTTGACGACGGTTTTGACAACGACAATGATGACTTGATCGATGAAAGCCCTTTCAACGACGCCGGCGCGGAAATTTTCGGCCCGGTGGGAATCTATGGCGAGCCTAAACTGCATTGGTCCGGCGACGAAGACGGCGACTGGGACGTGAGATTCGACGACGTGGGCGTGGATGGAATCGCCGGCACCGGTGATCTCGGCGAAGGCGACGGCAGGCCCACCCAGCTCTATTTTTTCGATCTGAACAACAACGGCATTCTCGATTTCGGCGAGCCGATTTCGGAATCGCGGCTCGAAGGCATGCGTTTCCGCGGCGGCGAACCCAATTTTGGATTTTTGGATATCGCCGAATCGGACCAGCTCGGCTTGACCAGTTTCAATGCCATTCTCTTTGGCGGCAACAACCGGCCGAACAACGATGAGCTGATGTGGCGGCTGATGTCCACACCCAATCAGCGCCCGGGCGATCCCGAGCCGACGATCGAGCAGGAATCCGATAACGTCTTCATCTATGGCTCCGGGCCGTTCCGCTTGCGGCCGGGGGAAAGCCAGCGTTTCTCGATCGCCTTGCTGCTGGGCGAAAACCTCGACGATCTGCTGCAAAACGCGGAAATCTCCCAGCAGGTTTTCGAATCCGATTACCGTTTTGCCAAGCCGCCCGACAAGCCCAAGCTGGTGGCCGTGCCCGGAGACAAAAAAGTCACGCTGTATTGGGACACGGGCGCCGAATCATCTTTCGATCCTTTTGTCGCCCGCGCCAATCCTGATGATGCCAACAAGGGTTTTGATTTTGAGGGATACCGGATTTACCGCAGCCAGGATTTCAGCTTCAACGACACCAAAACCATTACCGATTCCAGGGGAATTCCTTTTCTTTCTGTGCCGCTGAAACAGGCCAACGGCGTACCAGCCCAGTTTGATTTGATCAATGAATTTTCGGGGTTATCGGCAATCGAATATAGAGGGCGCGGCATCCGGTTTGATTTGGGAAATAATACCGGCTTGCGGCACAGCTTCGTGGATTCGAATAACGTCATCAATGGCGCCACCTATTATTACGCCGTCACCTCTTACGATCATGGCGACCTCAAAGGACAGTTGGCGCCGTCCGAAAGCCAGCGCACCATTCAGCGGGATGCGCTCACCCGCCAATTTACTTTTGACGTGAATACGGCGAGGGTCGTGCCCGGGCCGCCGGCCAGTGGTTTTGCGGGACCCGGTTTGACGGAGGGCGGCGATTTGGCGGCGCGCGTGGAAGGCAATGCCACGGGCGCGGTGCGCGTCCAGGTTTTGGATCCTTTCGCCGTCATGGATGGGAAGAACTACGAAGTCATCTTTGAACAGGTGGGCACCACCCCAACCTCGGCAACGGGCTATTCCGTTGTCGATCTTCAGCAAAAAAAGACCACGTTTATCGCCCGCGATACGTTGTCGGTCAATCTACTCGTTGACAACCTGGTGGAAGGCTCGGTGACCATAACCTCCCAGGCAGGCGCAGTTGTCGATCCGGCGGATTACAGCGTCGATTACAAACAAGGAAGAATTCGCGGCGCCAGGCCTGGTGCGCTGCCGAGCGGCCAAAATTTCAGGGCGACTTACCGATTCAAGCCGGTTGCCGAGAGCACAGCTTTGAGCAATGAAGACAGCAATCCCGTATTTGACGGGGTCAGGGTCTTCGTGCAAAACGAGGCCACGGCGCTCGATCTTGCCAAGAGTGGCTTCAAAGTGAAAGAGAGTAACACGAATTTGCTGGTGGAGACCATCGGACTCGCAACGGTTGGAAGTCCTCGCCCCTATCCTTCTGATTTCGAAATACATTTTGCCAACTACGACACTGCGGCTGACGGGAGATTGACCGCTCCGGCCGACACCAGCGTCGTCACCAATGTCGCAGCGCCCTTCAAAATTTTTGACGCCGCCACCGGCAGGCAGATCGATTTCTTCATCAACGAAACCAACCCCAGGTTTCGAAACCGGCGTTGGGATTGGCAGGAAACCATCGTTCTGCTCGAGCCGAATGCCCCGCGCGTCACCAACACCACGTATCAGGTCAAATTCGCGCCTCCCAGCGACACTGTCAAAAGCGCGGACGGCACGCGGGATTCGCTTATCACTTTCGATCCACCGATCTATCCGCGGCAAGGCGACGTTTTTCTGTTCTTCTCGAAAAAGCCGTTCGATCCCGGTGACAAATACGCTTTTACGACGCGCGCGGTCACGTTTGAGACCCAACAAGCGCGCGACGCGCTGGCCGACGTCTACGTCGTGCCCAATCCGTATATCGCGTTTAGCGCCGCGGAGACCGCCGCGCCGCGCTCGGGCGAGCGTGACGACCGGCGCCTGGAATTTCGCAACCTGCCGCAACGATGCACGATCCGAATTTACACCATTACCGGCGAGCTGGTTGATACCATCGAAAAGGATGACAACCGCGATTTTGCGGTTTGGGACTTGCTGACTTTTGAATCCCAGCAAACCGCCTACGGCGTTTATATTTATCACGTCGACGCGCCGAACGTCGGCACGAAAATCGGCAGGTTTGCGCTGATCAAGTGAAGCGGCCGTTGCAGAAAAAGGCAAAACGATTTGGGGCAAAACTATTAAAAGCATCAAATGTAGTGTAGACATCTTGTCCAATGTCACTAACCCCGCACCGCGTGGCGCCTGCGGCGCCAGAGGCTGCCGCGGCGTCTGCGACAAAGCGGGGGCAATGACAGAAAAATGTACGACAGAAAAAATTTTACGGCTTCTCGTTACTCCGTGGTGAGCATTTCTTTAATGATACCAGGGCCCATGTTTCTGCCCTTCATTTTTCTGTCATTGCTTTTGTTCAACTTTAACTTAACTTTGTCGAGCTATTACTTTGAGCTGCTTTATGAAAAAATCGACCTGCATCATTTTGCTGTCTTTCGTCTCTGTTTGTTTTTGGAATTTTAGCGCCGTCCGCGCCCAGGATTTTCGTTCCACCTCCAAAGTGGGCACCACGGCCGCACAGTTTTTGAAAATCAGCGCCGGCGCCAGGGCCGTCGGCATGGGCGGCGCTTATACGGCACTCGCCGATGATATCAATACTATTTTTTGGAATCCGGCCGGGCTGGCGCGCATCCGCGGCAGCGGCGAAGCGACCTTCAATCATGCCGAATGGCTGGCGGAGATTCAGTATGACTTTGCGGCTTTCTCTTTGAATACCGGCTTGGGTTCCTTCGGCCTGCACGTCATCTCGCTTCGCACGCCGGAAGAAAAAGTCCGGACTTTGGCCTCGCCGCTGGGCACCGGCCAAGTTTGGGATGCGGCGTCTTTCGCTATCGGCGCGAGCTATGCGCGGCGGCTGACCGACCGCTTTGCCATCGGCATGACCGGAAAGTATATTCAGGAAAGCCTGTTCAACGAAACTTCCCGTGGCATGGCTTTCGATCTCGGCGTGGTTTATCAAACGCCTTTTGATAAACTCAGCCTGGGCGCCGCCATCACCAATTTCGGCTCGAAGCTGCGCTTGGACGGCCGCGACATCTTTTTCAACGAAGACCCTCTGCCTGAAGACGGCTCGGTGGATCAGGTTCCCTCCAAATTCCGCACCGAGAGCTACGAAATCCCTCTCACTTTGCGTTTCGGCCTGGCTTTGGAAGTGATGAACAGCGAGAACATGAAAATTGTGGCGGCTGCCGACGGCTCTCACCCCAACGACAACACCGAATATATCAACAGCGGAGTGGAAGTCGGGCTCCGCAAGATGCTCTTTCTGCGCGGCGGGTACAAAGCCCTGTTTCAGGATAATAGCGAGCAAGGCCTGACTTTGGGCGCCGGCTTGCGCTACGACGCGGTCGGAACCAACATCAAGCTCGATTACGGTTGGGCTGATTTTGGCAGATTGGAAACCGTGCAGTTTATTTCCTTTTCCATTCGCTATTAAATCATCAATTTCGCCCCGACGCGAACGACCCACGACCAAACAGATTATTTAAAAAACAAATGCCCAACGGATGAAAGCGGCCAACGGATAAAAATGATTGGGGGCAAAATTATTCGAAAGTTTTTAATCATTTTGTCCCCAATTATTTTGTCTTTTAAAATTTTTGCTTTTTTGCATACAGTTTGCTTGTTGAGGGGGCTAAATGATTTTGTCTTAAGCTTTTCATCTGTTGGCAGCTTTTATCCGTTGGGCATGAAAAACGTTCGGAAATTTTTCTAACTTTGGCTGTATATGTGAATTTCCAGAAAGGAGGTGCCTGTCTATCCTCGAATTTTACGCCAGCGCTTTTTAATTTCTCATGCAACCCCTTGAACATCAAATCCATTTAAGGAGAGCAGAATGATGAAAAAGTCAAGCGCAATGTGTTTTGCCGTAACGGTGATGGTTATGATGGCTGCCGTTGGGGTGAATGAGGCGAAAGCGAACGTCTTCGCCTCGGATGTCAAAGTGGTCAATCCGGGTGGAGGCCCGTTTGACGGCAATCTGGCCGACGCCACCCCGGGAGTGGGGATTATGTTTCGACTGAATGAAAATGCGACTTCGGTAACCATCACCATCTCGAACTTTATCGGAGTAGTGGCCACTATTAACGCCGGCCCGCATCATCAAGGCGTCAACCTGGTGGTCTGGTCCGGTGTGGATGACGCGGGTATGCCGGTCCCGGCAGGTGATTATACTTTTGAGGTCACCGCCAGCGACGCGGTCGGACATTCCGCTTATGACGTCATTTACGCGATGTCCGGAACGAGCATCTTTACGCGTGGCGGCACCACCATCCGCAACCCGGCAGCACCAAATTTCGGCCATCCCATCGGTGGCAATGGCGGCGGCTCCGGCTTGAAGCGCGGCCCGTTGAATTTTTTTGCTGATGGCACCGGCTTCGCGTTTACCGAACCGGGTTTGAGCCGCTATTCGCCATGGGATGTGAGGAATGTCTCGGGCGACCCCGCCGCCGGTCGTTTATATATGCTCACCAGCGATGACGATGGTTGGCTTTATTATTCCGATGAAGTCAATCCAGCAGGCAAACTATATCGTTTTGCGCCAAGCCTCGATCCAACTACATTGAAAGCCATAGCTGTTTCTCATATTCCACCTGCGCGGGGAATGGGCATAGATGTTGTCGGCACCGGGGCCAACAAGGTTATTTATTGGGGTGTAGGCAACACGATCGTGCGTTTGCCCATTGGCGAAGCCGACACCGTCGAAGCCGCCAATTTCCAGACGATTGCCACGTTCGAGAATGATATGACCGGCGGCACCAACAACCCCGTATTCATTCGCGATATCGTCATTGACGACAGCGGCTTTATGTATGTCTCTCTACGCCGGGGAACACCAACCGTCGGCATTAACCCCGGGCTTGCCGTTGAGAAGTACGACATCTCCGGCACTCTTCCCGTAACTCGCGTCGATCGTTTATGGACGATTCCCGTTGGATTTGATAACAGTGACGGGCGTCCGGTTGGATTTGGCATCGATCGCGGTGAAGATCGCACCACCAATGCCGATGACAGAATCTATTTCTCGGGCGGAAGCGGCACTGCCGATGGCAATTGGAACACCATCCGCAAGATCGATGATTTGAATACCGGCGGCAGCACGGTTGTCTTTGTTGACATTTCCGGCACCGGCACGACCAGCGACAATGCCGATATGGCTGTTGACGCCGCCGGGAATCTGATCTGGTTCGAGAATAGCTCGGAATGGCTCATCGCTATCTCTCCTCCGGACGGGCCCAATTCTTTCACCACGCCGGCAAGCGAGATGATTTCGATTACGACCGCGTCGGCGGCGAATGCGCACCCGGATATCGTCTCGGTAACTGATGCTCCCAATGATCAGGGCAATCAGGTTCGTGTGGCGTGGACCGGCTCCGTCCTCGATCGTTTGGGTAACGCTGGAATTTCGATTTATGAAGTCTACCGAAGAGTCAACAGCAACGCTAGCGTGAGCAAGGTGAGCGGGCCGCCGGGAGCCTGGGAGTTTGTCGGCTCTTCGCCGGCGCGCCAGACTTCCAACTACTTTTTGATCGTGCCGACTTTATACAATCAAACGCCGGATACGACGATTTATTCGGCGTTTTATATCAGCGCCGTGGCTGGCGACGGCAAGCGCTGGGATTCGCCTCCGGACAGCGGCTTTTCCATCGATAACCTCGTGCCTTCGGCGCCAACCAATGTCGTTGCCAAAGAAGGTGGAACGCCGCAAGGGCAGCCTGCCGTCTTGTTGAACTGGGATGAATCGCCGGACGCGGATTTCAAGTATTTTGCTGTCGTTAGAGGCACGGCGGCCGGGTTTGATCCGACTACCGCCGATGTCATCGGCACGGTCACAGAAAATCAATTCACCGACGCCGACGTCAGCATTGGCGCCTCGTTCTTTTATCGAATAGTGGCCTTTGATTTCAACGGCAATCGCGGCGTGTTTTCAGATGAAGTCTCGCTTACGGTCACGGCAGTTAATGAGCGGCCGACGGCGTCTTTGCCGACGGAGTTTGCGCTCCTGCAGAATTATCCAAATCCGTTCAACCCCAGCACGCAGATTGCCTATGACCTGGCAAGCCAGCGCCACATTTCTTTGAAAATCTTCAACACTATGGGCCAGGTGGTCAAAACGTTGGTCGATGGCGAGCAACCTGCCGGCCGATACACCATCACCTGGGACGGAACCTCTGAGGCGGGCACGCGCGTGGCGAGCGGCGTTTATTTGTACGTGATCAAGGCGGGTGATTTCGTCCAATCGCGGCGGATGACGGTGTTGAAATAGCGCGTGGAACGCTGTGGAATAAATTCCACAGCTAAAATATGGAAGGCCGATAAATCGGCCTGGAGGGTTTTTAGCATCATTTATGATGCTTGCATTTTTTAGCCTAATGATTTATCATTAGGCTTGGCAAAATAAAAACCCCGCAGATCTCGGGTGATGGTTGTGCCCGTCGGTCTGCGGGGTTTTATCGTTTTTTGCCGATCAGGCCAACTTCTAAGAATCCGTCACTGCGAGCGTTTTTCAGCGAAGCAGTCTCTACAAATCAGTGGAATTGCAGCGGCCGGTCAATGAGTTGCTTGGAAGTGTCATTTGGCGGCATTTCCGTTTAGGCCAACGGACCTCAACGGCCCAGTCGAGCCGGCTGGGTTACTTCCGTTCAAGCATCTGACCTCATCATCCGACTTCGGACCTCGGACCTTCGACTTCGGACATTTGACCTCGGACTTCGGACCCTTATTTCAACACCGTCATCCTCCTCGTCAAAACTCTCCCCTCGAAACTCAGGCGATAATAATAAATTCCCGAAGGCAGCGGCGACGCATCGAACTGCACCGTGTGCCGGCCGGCGGCCAGCGGCGCGTTCACCAGCGTTAAAATCTCGCGGCCCAGCGCGTCGAAGATGACGAGATGCGACGTGCTCGGTTTCGGCAAATCAAACACGATCGTCGTCATCGGGTTGAACGGGTTCGGATAGTTCTGATACAATTGATATTGCGCCGGCGGCGTTGTCGTCGCCTCTGCCACGGCGGTCACGTCCACCGTTCTGAATCGCCAAGTCGTCGACCAATTGCTTTCGCCGATGGCATTCTTCGCGCGCGCCCGCCAGAAATAAAATTTGTCTCCCTCCAGTTGGCTGATTTGGTAAGAGGTGTCGGCGATGCCCGCCATATCAAAAACCGTCGAAACGGAGTCGAACAAAGAAGTGCTCGCGACTTGCAGATGATACGAGCTGGCGCCCGGCGCCGTTCTCCAAGACAGGGTGGGCCGGAGCGGAACATCACGCACATTGTTTGACGGCGCCACCAACGCCACAGCCGCCGGGAAACCGGTGGTGAAAATTCCCGGGCGCGAGAAAGCGCTGGCGCCGCTCGGATTGCTTGCTTGTACACGCCAATAATACGTCTGCTGCCCCTCCAAGCCTGATACGACTGTAAAGGTATCGGCAATGCCGGTCTCATTCACCAGCAGTTGCGTGGTGAAGGTGGAATCAAGCGCAACTTGCAAGCTGTATGAAGAAGCGTTATCCGGATAAAACCAGCGCAAGGCGACTTGCGCCGTGTCAATGACGGCGCCATCCGCCGGCGCGGCGAGCAGTGGCGCCGACGGCGGCAAAATCAGCAGCGCCTCGCTTGCAGCACTTTCATTGGAATTGCGATCGAGTGAGGTCACGACGTAATAATAGGAGCCCGTCGCTGACGGCGGTGTTTTGGGCATGCTGAGGCGCTCACCTGCAATGGCAATTATTTTACTGGGATCGTCCAGCGCGTTTGGCGGAATAGTGGGTTGATCAAACCGGTAAACTACATAACGCGAGGCGGTATCTCCGTCGGACGCCATGTTAGGGAGATCCCAACGCAGGCCGGCGGCGCCGGTTCCGGCGATCCGCTCAAATCTGAGATTTTGCGGCGGGTTCGGCGGCACCGCCTCCTTCCAATTCATTGACGGCGCCAACGCAAAATGGCGATAGAGATTGGTTTTCAAGCTGTCAGTAAAGCCGCGGGGATTGTCGCGAAAAAACAAGGCGCGAAAGAAAATACTGCCTTGAGCGTTGGGGTTGCTCCGGTTTAAACGAATTTGCCGCGGCATTTCGTTAGCCGGCCAGTTTGGAATGCGATATGCGGCTTGCCCGACGTAAAGATGCCGGCCATTCATTTGCGAGGCCCACCACGGCATGAGCTTGCCATAATCCTGTCCGCCGCCGAACGGCCAGTAAAGTTGCGGCGTGAGATAATCGATGGTTTGTTGCTGCAGCCAGGCCAGCGCATCGCAATAAATCGTGTTGTAAGCATCGAGACCGGTGATGCCGGTGGGCACGCCATTTCGCCAAATGCCAAACGGACTGATGCCGAATTTCACATACGGCTTGACGACTTGAATACTGTCGTGAATCATATTGATCAGCAGATTGACATTGTCACGGCGCCAGTCGCCCCGGTTCGTGAAGCCGCGTGAATAATTCGTAAACGTCGCATCGTCCTGATTGGTGATTTGATCGGGAGGATAGGGATAAAAATAATCATCGAAATGGACGCCGTCGACGTCGTAGCGGGTGACGACGTCCATCACGACGCTGGTGACGTAAGCGCGGACCATCGGCAGCCCCGGATCCAAAACTCTCGTGTTGCCGGCTCTGAAGAGCCAGTCCGGGTGCTGAACGGAGACATGATTGGGCGCATTGGTATAGGAACCGATTTCCCGGGCGGCGCGATACGGATTGAGCCAGGCGTGCAGCTCCATGCCGCGCTTATGCGCTTCCTGCACGGCGAATTGCAGCGGATCGTAAAACGGGCTTGGGGCGCGGCCCTGCCCGCCGGTGAGCCAATACGACCACGGCTCAATAGTTGACGCGTACATCGCGTCGCATTCGGAGCGGACTTGGAATATTACCGCATTGATGCCCGCGGCTTGCAATTCGTCGAGAAGGCGAATAAGCTCTTGGCGTTGACTTTGCGGGTTGAGGCCGGGCGCTGACGGCCAGTCGAGATTGATGACGGTGGCGATCCACGCGCCGCGAAATTCTCTTTTGGGGGGAATGTTTTCGATGTGAGCATTCAGCGGTGGGACGAGAAATATGGTTGCAATGGACAGTAGCAATTTTTTCATGTTCCTTCTCCTCATAGAAGGGAGCGTGGACTTTCTAGTCCACACACGCGCGGACAAGAAAGTCCGCGCTCCTTTATTCAAGAGCATCTTTCACGAAAAAAATCAAACAGGGCACCCAAGCTTGGGATGCTCGGATGCCCTGCAAAACTGTGACTCGCCACATGCAAACTTGCTACTTGCAAACTTGCCATTTGACCTTATTTCAGCAGCATCATACTCTTCGTAAACACCTGCCCATCGACATACAAACGGTAATGATAAATTCCGGAGGCGAGGCCTTCCGTCTCAAACGTGGCTTCATGGCGGCCCGGCGGCATGACTTTGTGCACGAGCGTTTTTACTTGGCGGCCAAGGCTGTCATACACTTTCAGCTCGACAATGGCGAATTGCGAGAGTGAGTAGGCGATCGTCGTGTTCGGGTTGAACGGGTTGGGATAATTCTGGAACAGCTCGTACGTTCCCGGAATTCTGGAAAGCGGCTTGTCTTTGACCGCGGTTGCGCCTTTGACAAAACGCATCAGGCGATTGCCATTGAAGCTAACGGCGTAGGCCGTATCACCGCTGACGCTGAATGCGACGTTGCGCGGTCCATTACCTACAATGTTACCAGTGGTCGTGCTTCTAATCTCCGGCATGGAGACGATCGTGTAGGACAAGTCTTTGAAATCGAAAACATACAATCCATTAGCGGAGTTGTCGACCGGCGTGCTGGCCCTGTCCACCGAAACCCACAACGTGCTGTCTTGGGGATGCCAGTTCATCGTCTGGCGGTTCGTCTTCATGATCAACTCGCCTTGATCGTTGGTGAAAATACTGTCGGTCTTGTTGTAGTTGAGAAAATCGGTTGTCGTCCAAATATAAAGCGGACCACCGCTTCCACCCAGATCAGGCGTAAAAATTTTTCGTGCGTCCGCTGTAATGCCGAGGCCGCGGCCAAATAATGGCGGGCTTGTGAGAGTGATCCTCTGGGTTTCTGTTAAAAAAGACGGATCAAGTACAAGGATGGGATTGATATTCGCTACCGACCCGGTCCAAACAAAGCCGTCTTTGTCAACCATTGGAGATAAAAGACTAAAGGTTGGTGCAGACACAACTAGCGCTTTGCCATCATTAGGATCAATGCGGAATATCCGACCACTGCCGGAGTTACCACGAGCAAAAAGAATACTCCCATCATTATCCAACGTCATGCCACGGCAAATATCCGTCGTAATATCAGTTGTACCATCATTTAAAGTTAGAATTGGTGAGATCGGATCTTGCGTGCCATCGGGGTGAATGACTCGAAGACTCACCCCTGTAGTAAAATTCCCAATCCAAATACGATTTCTTCTATCGACGGCAATGCCATGTCCTTGATTAACCAGCGTATCGGCACCAATGAAATCCGTAAATTTGTAGGGCGAGGCGCCGGCAAATTTCCATTTGCCAATCGGGCCGACCTCGAGCGAGCGAAACGTCTGCACGCTGCCATCCGCAAAGACAGCGATCAAGCCCAGCCTTTGGCTGCCCTGGTTATTCGCCGGGGTGACAAAGCCGGAGGCAAGAACGACTGCCGATTTGCCGGCCGCGGCGGTAAAGTCGCCTTCAAAAGAGCCGATCAATGTCGCGTTATCATTGCCTGGCTTAACGTCATAAGTATATATCGCCGGATCCACGGAAAAATAGCCGGCCGTGCTTTGGCTGTAGCCCAAGTTATCGACGAGCGGCGTGGTGCTGCCAACCGTAAAAATATCCAGCCCCGCAAGCGGCCCGTCGGTATTGCCATTGTTCACAAAAAACTCCACCTTGGCGGGATCGCTCGCTGTCTCTCTCGCGTTCGGGACAGCAAATACGGAGATCTGAATGTTGCGATTCATCGGGTCCGGGTTGTCATACTTGCCCAAATTGATTTCCAAGATGCCGTTGATCACACACACATACGTGCCGCCGGCCGTCAAAGTCAAATCAACTTCGGCAACGAGCGAATCTGGGTTTGTGGGATGTGTGAGGGTGATTTTGACGTTACCGCTTGGCACATTGAGAAACGGCCTCGCCGTCCGAAACGTGAATTGGTCCACGTACAGCGAGTCACCGACGTAGAGGTCAATCGGTCTGGCGTCGATGTCGCCGGAGTTGTGAATGAACTGGACGCGGGCATCTTGCGCCAGCGCCGGCAAAGCCAACAAGCTCGTCAGCAGTAAAAGCAAACAACTTCTTTTAACAACGGTGTTCATTGTAAACCTCCATTCGCGTTTTTGGGGTTCAGTTGGATTTTTCTTGCCGTTTGAAAATGGGATTGTTTTCAAGCTTTCATAAGCATCTCCTTAATTATGAATTATGTTAGGACACATGTCATAGCTAACCATAACGAGTATAATAAGCTACTATGGCGCAAGTATGAATGCTTTAACATCTTTAAGTTGAACAGCATTTTGAGAAGCATCAATTTCATACCAATGTGTCAATTGATATTGCCCAGTAGCCATAGTTAAATCATCGATTTCTTGAGAAAAATATTGAAAGACACCGCCTGAACTGGGTAAATCATATGTAAATACATCAACCTGATATCCCAAAAAGCAGTTTCCAGTTGGGCAGAGGCGAAAGCTTGTGCCCTCATATATATCACATCCAGTATAATTTTGCTTTTTGTACTGACCATAAATACCCATAAGCCCTTGTGTATACGAAAGCGATGAGGTTCTTGTATAAAAAGCTTCGGCGAAATATTGCTGATAACCGAAACATCCATCGTAGGGTCCGTCATTCAAAAGGCCGTCAAAATTGTGTTGCCAAACATATGAAAAATTGTCATAAGATAAATATGATGTAGATGTGATTTTGTTATGTTCGTGCTTTGGATCAACTGAGCTTAAATTTGCCAATCCCCTAATTTTAAGATACTCAGCAAATGATACTTCGTCATCAAAAACATAAAGGGTACCGGTTTTACCATGCTTGATGTAGCTAGCGAGTTCCTTAATCCTGTCGATGGACTTCTGAGTAATTGGTTCGGTTGCGGTCTTGTAATGTGTACATCCTCCTAATGCGAAGAATACAAATAGCAAACAGGCAGCAAAAACTTGAACTGATTTCATGGTTTACCTCCTCAAAATAAGGTTGGTTAGTAAAATTTGCTATAGTTTCGTTTTTAGGCTCTCGCAAGCTTGATTTTTCTGGCAATTTCAGCCGAAACTCGAAACTATAGTAAAGTTTAATGAATTAAAAAAATTGCTTCAAACACCGACTACAACATTTTATCGCCGTCCATAATACGGCGCGCCCTTTTTCCCGGCATCGATCTTGATCAGATTCGAAGTGTTGCTCAATTGTTGGACCGCGAAGAGCAAATTCCCCTCTCCCCATGACAGGGCATAAATCGAAGGCGTAAACAGGCCGGGATATAAAACTTCATGGCTGCCATCCTCACGCAACACAAACATGCCGTCGGGATGATTCGTGCCCAAGTACATTTCACCGTCGGCGGAGAAAGTTAAAGAAAGGACACTCCCGCCTGTCAGCCAACTGGCCGCGGCAACGTCTAAAATGACTTCCTTGGCGCCGAGTGTCTCGCCTTGAATCTGGCTGCGCCAGATTTTTTCCTCGCCGGTGGTGGCGTTCTTGCCGGCGACGTACACGAAACCATTATACACCCGCAAGGCCGCCAACGTGACCGGATAGCTGTCGGCTTTCGCCGCGGTTTTATCCGGCTTGACGAGATAGACGTCGGTATCGACGGTCACCCAAATATTGCCATTGGCGTCGAAATCCAAATCTTGCGGATTGCCGGGCAATGAGACGAACACGCTTTCGGTGCCGTCCGGAGCGATGGTGGTAATTCTTCTGAGCCGCGCAATCACGTTCGTAGCATAGAGAATGTTGCCTGGCCCGACTTTCAAGGCGTTCGCCCGTATAAAACTGGCATTTGACTTCACCACGGTCACTTTTCCATCTGGAGAAACTTTTTTAATCGTGTTCAATTCCGTTGACACATAAACATTGCCATTGAGATCGACATCGATGCCAAAGGCCTTTACCGCATCCCTGCCGGGATCTTTTAAATCACCAAAGATCACCGCAGCCGGATTTAATTTATACCAGACGGCCGGGGTGTATAACTCCGCGCCCAGAACCGTAATCTTGATTGCGATGGAATCGGCAACCACATTCGGCGTTTTGACTCTTAGCTCCGTCGCTGAGGCCGCCAAAACCACGGCCGGATCAGTGCCAAACAAAACGATGTTTTCATCCGGTTTTGCAGAAAAATTCTGGCCCGTGATCGTCAGTTCACCAACTCCGGCCAGCGCGCTGTCGGCGGGCAGAATCGAGCTGATGATGGGGTTCGGTCTTTGCGTGGCGTTGGGATCAAACAGGCTGGGCGTGGTGTCATTCTCACAGCCTGCCAGAATGACGAGGACAATGATGGCGCAAAGAAGCGGCACATCCAGGCACAAAATTATGGAGCCGGAAAAGTTTTTTTTCATGATTATTCCATCCATCCGAAAAAGAATTGTCCAACGGATAACGGCGGCCAACGGATAAAAACAAGGGGCGGCAAAATGATTAGTGGCAAAATCATTGATGAGAACGATAATGATTTTGTCCCAAGATTTTTTACCCTAATTTTTTGTGACAAACTCCCGAGCTAAATCAGTTGGCAGCCTTTATCCGTTGGTCTTTAAATTGCCTGCGTAAAACTTCGGTTTGTGTCAAAATGCAAACTGCACCGTAAACCGATTGACATAATCAAAATCGCCGAATGGCGTGTAGGCATAATCGAGGGCGAGCTGGTAATTTTTCAGCGCCTTCTGCAGGCCGGCGCCGGCGCTGAAACCGTGCTCGTCAGCCGGCGTCGAGTAGCCAGCACGCAACGCAAACGTTTTCATGAAGAGATATTCGCCGCCAAAATTCAATTGTTCGTCATAATCACGCGGATGGACCGCGTCCACGGTCACCAAAAAATCATGATTCTCCTGGCCGGCCAGGAGCAGATCAAAAGCATTCATGGACACGCCGATCTTGAACGTCAATGGCAATTGGAAGCCTTCCTCCTCGTATTTGATTTCCTTGGAAAAGTTGCGCACATTCATGCCAAAGTTGAGGCTCTTGAAACCGGTGCGATAAATGATGCCGAAATCAAAGGCGGCGACATCCGCCGAATAATTTGTTTTCAGGTGATCGCCCTCGGCGCTGAAACCGGTGATGGCGCTGGTCAGATCCTGCTTTACATATTTCACGTTGCCGCCGACGGCAAATTTGTCGGAAAGCGCCTTGGCATAGCCCAGTCCGAGGGCAAAGGCCGAGGGACTGAAATTGCCAGTATCTTCATATCCCCGCGAGTCGGTATCCGAGCGAATCGTTCCATTAAATTCACCATAATCCACGGAAACGACGCTGACGCCGAAAATGCCGAATTTGCCGTCGAACGGGTTCATGGCGACGCTGCCAAAAACATAATTGATGTCCGCGATCCAACTGATTTGTCCGAGTGAAATCGTAGCAAAGCCTTCCAGGCGCGCCATGCCGGCGGGGTTGAAAAACATGGCAGCGGAAGGGCTTTCCAACGAGGTAAAGGCCTCACCCAAGGCGCCGGCGCGGGCATCCGTGGTCACCGTGAGAAACTTGATACCGGCCTGCGCCCGCTTGTCCGTAGGTTTTCTTTCGGCCTGGCTGAATCCTATTGTGGTGCTGAGAAGAAGCCAGGCGCCGCTCACGAAGAGGGAAATAATGTGCTTTTTCATTGACACACCCGTAGGCTTGGTTGGTCGTAACGTCTCGTGCATTTTGACTTTCATATTTGGTAATGCTTTTGTAGTCCTGCCCCCTTGTGGGGCACTCTGGAACCACGAATTGTTTGGCCTCGAGAACGGCCCACAAGCCCCGACTTCCTTGAAAAACATAATGGAGAATCGGGGCAAGGGGCCGGGACTACAAGAATCATGGCAACAGTGCACTATAAACTTTTATCTAACCACGACAAACTTGACGATCTTGCGCCGGCCTTTACGGCCAGGCACATCCGTCATGTCCGTCACCACGGCGATGTAAATGCCGCTGACGACGATCTGATTGGATGCAGTCGTGCAATTCCAATACGCATCACCGCTGCCGTCGGTATGCTCGATGGTTTGAATCAACTCACCGCTTTCCGTAAAAATCCGGATGTTGCACTGGCCGGGGATATTGAAAAAGCCAAGCTTGTCCGGCTCGCCGGGGAAGCGCAAGCGATTCGGATCGGCGCCGAGACTGAACGGATTGGGCACCACCCGAATGGAATCCATGCTGGTGGGATCGGTACGCACGCCTTCCTGCCGTTTGAGATTCGCCGGATCATAAGCCTGTGAATAATACCGGCTGCTCCTCAAGGCGCCCCTTGGCGTCAAGCCGGCGCCGTTATTATCAGCCGGGTCACCAACTGAGACGATGTAATAGTAATACGCCACCCCGCGTGACAGATCCTGATCATCATAACTCCGCTCGCTAGGGCCGGCGGTATGGACAAGCCTGTACGTGCTGTCAACCTGGCCGGTGGCGCGGTAAATCTCAAATCCGGTCAGGTTGCGGTCACCGCCTTCATAGAGTTGCCAGGACAACGAGATGCGGTCACCACCGCCATTGACAGTGAAGGATTGGGGCGGCAATGGCGGCCGCGGAATGTTATAACCGGATTGAAAATTGGCGATGGCGCGACGGAAGGTTTGGAACAAAGAATCTTTGCCGCTCAAAACCCATTGGTTTTTGACTCTGGCGGTGATTTCACCTCTTTTATATTGCTGGCCAATCTTCTCTTGCATTTCACGGCTCAAACCGGCGGCGCCTTCGGCCATAACAAGATGAATGCTCTCTCCGGGTTTTAATGTGTAAGGCCCGTAGCCGTTACAATTCGAGAACCCGCCCGGGGTGCCGAGCGCAGGATCGCCGGTTGGTTCATCGAACCTGCCTTGCGGCTCGACCACGTCGGCGTGACGAGGCGACATGTGGCCGGCTGACATCCATCCATATTCCGATGTCATTCTTGTTGTATTGTAGGCGTCATTGTTCGAGGTATTCGGCTCGTCGGAACCACGATAACTCGTGGTCGAAGGTTGCCCAAAATCATCCGTTTTATCCGTTGTGGACTTGTCGGCATGGAGGGTCACGATGCCGACAAACTGGGTGGCGCCGAGGCGTCCGGTGGTATCGGCTCTGGTGGTGAATTTGGTGCCATCCCATCCCCAGATCGGCCCGCCGATATTGTCATAAGTGGTGAAGAAAGGATATTTCCCATGCCAGGCAAACTGTGCCCGGAATCTTTCATTGGGTGGATCAGTCTTCACGCCGTCGCCGCGGGTGTCGAGCATGGCATTGATGCCCCAGCCGGTAGCATTGCCGATCACGTAGCGGGTTTGCTGGCATACGGAATAGCGGTATTGAAAAAAGAAATAAACGCCTTCCAAAGTTTGGTTGGGCAATTCGATTTCGGCATCATCGTCCACATTGCCGGTGTTGGTAAAAACATAATCGTAGACGATATAGTTGTCATGATACTGCTGGCTGAACTGAAAAATCTTGCGCGTCATGGTGATGCCGGTCTGGCTGTTGACCACATTGACGATCATGCGATCGGGCTGGAGCGATGGATCGACGCGGTCGTTGTCCACCGTGGCTTCGCTTGCCGAGAACGCGCCATCCACAAAGACTTCGGGAGGTTGGAAGCGGCTGGTCATCTCGAACTGCATCGGAAAGAATTCGCGGGCGCCGGTGACGCGCGGGCCAACGTGCACGACTTTATGAGGAAAATAGAGGCCTTTTTCGTCGGTGAAGTCTTTGACGCCGATCCACAACCCTTTGGCGGCTTCCATGTCCTGATATTGGTAGATCGCCGGCCAGCGCAAGCCATCCTGTTGGACTTTGACGCGGCCTTCCTCGATTTCACAACCGATCTCAGAATACCAGCTTTGGAGCGAGCCGGCTGACATCCATTTAATGACATATTGGGCAAAGTTGTCGCTGGGAGCGGCAAAAAGCAAAGCCAGGCAAAGCCAACCGGCCGGAGGAAAAACTCGTTTAGTGCGAGAGACGTGGTTCATGATTCCCTCGATTTGAAATGAGCCAAGAGACGACATACGCCTGCTTTAATTTCACCGCCCGGGCGCTTATTTTTGAGATTTGTTCTATCTTCGCCAATTTGTTTTCGCTGGTGAAAGTAAGCGCCCGGGCGGTACTGAATAGTTACTGCTTTATTTTAAAATATCAAAAGTGACATTCACCCCAAGAAAGACATCCCGTGGATTGAGAAAAGTCAAAAATTCCTGATTGGGCATATCGATGTACGATTTGTTTTTGCGCCATTTTTCCTTGGTCGCCTCGTCGGCATTCGGGTCCCACGGAATATAGGGGCCGGTGCGATAATCGCCGGGACGATCATTGCCGGGAATATTGCCATAACCCAGCGGGTCACCGATTTCTTTGGGTAGATGCAGAGATTTCAAGTAGGCTTCGTAATCTCTGGAATCAACAAACCCGGTTCCAATACTACCAAAGCCAGTCAGAGGATTGAAAGTCGCTGTCATTTGTTTGATGTTGAACACGTTGTTAATATCCATAAAGAATTGAATATTGGCGGTGGATATTTTCAACGTTTTGCTCAACCGGAGATCGACATTGTAGGTATCGGTCCACTTGACATTATTGACGATTCCAGGTATGCTGCCACCGCCGGCCCAGGTGAAGTGGAATCCGGACCGCCAAGCGCCCAAAATATTCAACCGAATATCCGCCAGCGGATGAAATCCGGCAAGCTGCGGCCCAAACGCGGACGGCGAGAAGAGATAGATATTAGCGCGGGCATAAGGCCTGGCAAGCGGCTTCTGTTGTTGAGCTTGCGTGCGCGTATCGCGTTCGATTTCGCGTTGCCTCGCTGTGTTGGCGCTGTACTCATTGAAGCCAAAATTGCCGGAGGTGTTGACCTGATACGTATAATTGACGAATCCCTGCACCCAATTGCCGCGATTCTTCGTCAACGTCAGCTCAAAGCCGCGAATGTCTTCATAATTGTTGGGCTCAGTGACTTGATAGTTGACGGTGGAGAGATCCCGGCTGGTGTATCTGACCAATCTTGACTGCAACGACACATCTTTATAGTATCCCGCCAGCCGAACGAGAAACTGATCGGCAATATTTTGCTCATAGCCTAATTCATAAGCAATCGTTTTGGGCAATGGATTGTTCGGATTGGCCAGGCGGGTGACGAGATTATTGTCGCTAAATCTGCGGACGAGATAAAGATTTTCCGGGAGCGGCAATTGCCGGAAATGCCCGTAATTGAAATAGAGCTTGCTATTCACCGTAATCGGAAAGGCTACGCCGAGCCGCGGGCTGAGATCAAAGATGCGCTCGGTCGACTCTTTTTGCAACAGCGTGTCGAGTCCCAACGACCTTGAGGACGAGAAGGCATTGCTGTACGGATCATAAACGTACCATTGGCCGCCGGCATGCGAGTAGTCAAGGCGCAGGCCGAGGTTGGCGATCATTCCCAGAAACTCCAGCTTGTCTTGAACATAGAACGCGCCGCGTTTCGGGAAGGTATGCCACTTGGAGCGCGAGCGGCCGCTGGGCAGGAATTCATCAACCGAGGCATAATTGACTTTATTGTCCGTATACACAAATTCCACCCCGGTTTTGATTTGATTATAGCGGCCGATCTGGCTGCTGAAATCGATCTTCGCAGAATAGACGGTCACTTCACTGCTGTCACGCGAGTTGCTCATGCCGACGCCCGAGCGCATGCCGCTGCCAATGCCAAAAGCCGGGCGCGGCTCAAAGCCAAAAGGTCCTTCATCAACGTAATAATTGTTGCCGAACAAGTGAACCCGGGAAGTATCGCGGCCACGCCCGGGACGGGTTTCGTAGCTGGAGGCAAAACGGCTCAAGGTTGCCTCGTAAAATGTCGACGAGTTCAAGACATGCGTAAACTTGGCGCCAACACTGGTGCGCGTAATCGTAGTGGGCGCCCAATAGTCGGTGGCAAAAATTCTCGTGTCAATGAAGCTGACCCGGTTTAATTCGTCAGCGATACTTTCGGCGGAGCGGAAGATGCCGGCCAAGCCGGCATTGTTGTTGTTCGTGCCGGTCGACCGCCCCCGAATACCTTCCACGATCAATTTCATTCCGGAGCCGATTTCGGTCGTGACTTTCAACTGGCCGCTATAATCCCGATAGCCATCCTTCGAGAGCGGAATGACATACATTTCCTGGGCGGTGCGGTACGAGGCCCAAAAACGCATATTCCCGAGCATCTCGCTCACGAGAGGCATTGGCCCGCCGATACTCATATCGAAATCATAATCCGGATCAATAATGTCGAGGTTCCTCCGATGTTGCCACAGGAAGAGCCGCTGTGCAGCCTCCGGGGTCAGATCGTTGGTCGGATCATTGTCTTTCAATGTTTTGAGCGCGATGGAATTCCACCCCTCGAATTCCTGATACTGCTGTTGAGTTTTTTCATCCCAGGCGCCGTTTTTGGTTCCCGTCCAGGCCACCGCCTCATCGACGTACGGACGTATCCAGTACGAATTGGGGTCGTTTGGTGAATGACCAAAATGCTTTTGCGTTGCCGGGCTGTAACGGCTGAGGATGCTGAGGGTGTAGCGGTCTCTTTTGCCTTCTTTCGTCACGACATTGATCAAGCCGGAGCGAATATTGCCGTATTCGGCATTAAAACCGCCGGTTTGAATATTGATTTCCTCAATTGCGGTAAAGCTGATGGCGGTGTACGGCGTGTTATCGCGCTCGTCTCGCAGCGTGATGCCGTTAACCATAAACGCCGTTTGACTCGCACCTCCGCCACGAATTTCCAAGCCGCGCACCCCGGCTTGCAAGCCGACTATGCTGGCGACATTCACGACCGGAAGAGATTTCACTTCCTCGATATTCAAATTCGCCTGGCTGGCGGAAATATCTTTCACGACCACCGGCCGTTGCGCCACGACGACGACTTCCTCGCCGGCGATGACTTCCTGTTTCAGTTTAAAATTGAGCTCGGTGGTGAGGTCGATTTTTACCACCACTTCGGTGGCCCGTTGGGCCGTGTAGCCCACGTAACTCCCCCGCACAGTGTAGGCGCCAGGCGGAACATTGAGAATCACGTAATACCCGTCGAGGTTGGTGACGGCGCCCATCGTGGTGCCTTCGAGAACGACATTGACGCCCGGCAGTGGCTCGCCGTTGTCAGCGTCCGTAATCGTGCCGGCCAGTTTTCCGGTGGTGCCGGCGAAAATGAGTGGAATGGGCAAAGTGAGGGCGAGAAACAAAATTCTCTTCATTAAACCATCCTCCTTCCTCTGGAAATTTCAGTATTGCACAAATGGAGAGAGCAGCGTGACGTTTTGGCGGCACTGGACTGGTCGTGCTATATCATCGGACGTTCGTCATCACTACGATAATAACGGCCATCTTGCTTTTCATCAGCTCAGCATTCTTTAAGGCCGCTTTGCAAGAACTGGCACAACGATTCGCGCAACGTCGAAGGAAAGACCAAATGACAACCGGGAGTTTATGGAGGACAACGAAACAGCGAAGATCAAGCGGGTTTAATATAGCAAATCGTTGAAAACTTGTCAAGATGATTTTGTAATTTTTTTTGAAGCGCTATTTACCCCGCCTAAAAGAGACAATAGTCGTGCCGAAATGTTTAAAACTTGCGGCAATATTATCATGTACTTGGAAAGAGCAAAAATTTGGCCGGCGTGGCATTTTTTTTAAAATTGCGAAAAGGGCGGGTTAAGTTTCTCAATTTTGGTAAAACGCTTTATCGCTCCAATTCGACATATTCTCAATAATGCTTGAAGTGATAAAGCAAATACCTCTCCCGCTTCATGCGATAAGCCGCCAAATCTTTTTCCCCGCTTGCGACGATGCTCTCCGGCAATTCGCCCCGCAACAATGCGAATCGAACTTGATCCGTTCCCTACACACTAACCGTATTGTTCATAAGGAAAACGGATCGTTCGAATCCAGACTGTGCGTTTCTTTTCATCGATCCGAAAGATGATACGATACTTCTTGTAGATGAGATGACGGAGGGCGGGATTTTCTCGCGTGCGCGGACACCGATACGGACTCCATCGCAATGAAGCGGCAAGCTCCTGAAGTCGTTGCGTAAATTTAACGGCTCTTATGCATGAATCCTTTGCAATTTGCTTGAAGATTTTTTGGAGTTTCTTTTCCGCTCGGGGCGTCCATTGAACTCCGTATAGATCAGTTTCCACATTCTCTCCATGACCTGCTCAGGTGTCGACCAACGACCGGCTTTGATTTCGCGTTCTGATTCGGCGATCTCAGCATGGAAGGAGATTTCATCAAGCAATTTGTCAAGGTTGATACCACGAGGGCGAGCCTTGATAAGCGCAACGATTTTTTGAGCATATTCGGCAGTTTTTGAAGTTTTTTGTCGTCCGTTTCGTTCAAGCGAGAATTTTTTTTGCAGCTTTTCTCTCATTTGTTCATTCGTCACCCAGCGCCCTTCTTCTTGGGCGCGCCGGCTTTCGGCGATTTTGGCGAGGACATAAATCTCATGGAGCAGCTTGTCCAAATCAATATGGCGCGGACGCGCATCGATAAGCTCGGCGACTTTGCGGGCATATTCATTGCTTGTCATCATTGGCTCCTTGAAGTGATTGACCGAAAGATACGAAATCAATGATTCAGATGCAAGCGGTTTTATTTCAAATATTGATCCGTGGTCTCACCGATACATCAAATACCTCTCCCGCTTCATGCGATAATCCTCCAAATCTTTTCCCCCCCTTGCCACAATACTGTCCGGCGGTTCGCCGCGCAACAACGCGAATCGAACTTGATCCGTTCCCATCGCGTGGTCAAAGCTCTTTATACGCGCGGGATTAAAAATTTGCTGCTCGGGGTACAATTTGAGCAACGCCGAAAGAATATGCAACTGCGTTAGCACCGGCCGGAATTCGCGGGGATTCGTCAGATGAATTTGCGCTCCGGCAAGCTGCTTGTCTTGGTGGCTGAAATAATACGGCCGAAAATAGAGCGGACGAAAACGCACGCCCGGCAAATTGCGGCTGTTCAATTCGGCGGCCAAATTTTCGGGATCGATCCACGTTTGGCCGATCAGCTCGAACGGCAGCGTATAGCCCACGCCGGTGGAGAGCGACTGCAATTCGCCGATGCCGCCGGTGGCGGCGATATAAAATGCCGTTTCCGGATGCGGCACGTGCGGCGAGGTGAGCACCCACGGCAAGCCGGTGTCGGCAAAGAGCATCGACCGCTGCCAGCCTTCCATCGGCACCACCGTCAAGTGCGCGTGAATGCCGAACGCTTCATTGAAAAATCTCGCCAGCTCGCCGACGGTCAAGCCATAAATGTAAGGAATCGGATACATCCCGATGCCGGATTTGAAGCGTTCGTCCAACACCGGTCCTTCGATTAAATCGCCGCCGAGCGGATCGGGCCGGTCCAGCACCACCACGCGAATGCCGGCTTGGGCCGCGCCTTGCATCGCGAGCGCCAATGTATAAATGTAAGTGTAGACGCGCGAGCCGATGTCTTGAATATCGTAAATCAGCACTTCGATATTTTGCAGCATCTCGGGCGTTGGCGGCGCCATGGGGCCGTTATACAATGAGTAAATCGGAATGCCGGTTTTGCGATCGACGCTGTGATTGACTTTCTCACCGGCAAACGCATCGCCGCGCACCCCGTGCTCCGGCCCGAAGAGTGCCACCAAACGCACATTAGGCAGATTGTGCAAAACATCAATCGTCGAAGCCAAATCCGACGTCACGCCAGTGGGGTTGGTAATCAGCCCGACGCGCTTGCCCTCAATCAAATACTGATATTGGCTGATGAGAACTTCGATGCCGGGCTTGACTTGTGAAAAGGTTGTGGAAGGGAGGAAACCAATCACGAGAGAGAAAATGGTGGAGAGGAGAATTTTTTGCATCGTTGTGTGAATGAGACTGTGAAGGTTAAAATTTGAAAGTTTTACGTTTCCCCCCAACGGATAGATGAACCCAACTGTAAAAGGCCTTTTTCCGTTGGGTTCATCTATCCGTTGGGGAATTTTTTTGATTCCGTGTGAGTTTTTGATCCGTATGGTATTTTCTGTGTTGTGGTTGAATCGTGTTACCTTTGGAAAAAAGCACGACCGCGAAGATTTTACTGCATGGTTCGTTTGCAGACTGGCAGTCTGCGTTACGTCATCTGCCCTCCAACGCAATGATCGCGCACTGCTCCGGCTTGCCGTGAAAATGCTCGAACACCAGCGGGTCTTTGGTAAAATAAAAAATCTGGTGCGACTCAGCGAGAATGTCGAGGATTTGCAGCGCGTTGGCCATTCTTCGCGCGTCGGCGTGCACCAGCGGATCATCGAGCAACAGCGGAATGGACTCGCCGCTTTCCGCGAAAAATTCCACCACTGCGGCGCGCAGCAGCAGATAAACTTGCTCGATCGTTCCCAGGCTGAGCTTGGTCAACGCCACCGGCGCGGGAACCGCCGGACCTTGCAGGCGCACGGAAAAATCGGCCGGATCGACCATGGCGTCGACGTAGCGGCCGCCGGTGAGCTTTTCGAGGTGCCGGCCCAAAAATTCATTCAAGCGCGGCGCGAAATTATGGTGCAGCGTTTGGGCGGCATGGGAAATATAGTCGCGCGCCAGCTCCAGCGCTTGCCGGGCATTTTCCAGGCTGTTGACCTCGGCTTCGACGAGCGCGATATCTTCCTCGATCTCCGCCAAAGGCGGCAAGCCCTGCAAGCGCGCCTCGACGCGCTCACGCAGCACCGCGAGATTCTGCTCCCTGGCATGAATTTCTTCCAGCACCTTTTCGCGTTTCTTCTGCAGCTCCGTGCGCGTCACCTCGGTGACCGGCGATGGCGGCAATTTTATCGCGCCATCTTCGTTGTTTGCCGCTGCCGGAAGCGGCGCCGAGGCGGAATCGAATGGCTGCAATTCTTCGCGCAAACGGGCGATAGTCGCGGCCAACGTCTCCGGCGTGTCGCCCGCAAGAATTTCGGCGCGCAACGCTTCGGTTTGCTGCAATTGCATTTGCCTTGATTCCAGATACTCGCGTTTTTGGCAGCCGCTCAAATAACTCTGAAACGCCTCCTCGCCGGCCGGCTCGTCAATCCCGGCCTTTTGCAAAATTTCTTCCAGCTCGTTGCTGATCCGCGACAGGACGATTGCAATCTGCTTTTGCTTGTCGTCGATTTGCGCGAGGCGTTGCTGCACCGTGTTTTTCTCACTCCACACTTCGTGAGACTGGCGCAGGCGTTGTTCGGCGTCACGCAACGTTTCGATGCCGATATAGCCGATGCCGAGCTTCGCCATCCAAACGGCCAGCGGCTGCTCGATTTTATTCATTTCATCCTTGAACTTTTGGCGCTTTTGAATTACGCCGCTAAGCTCATCGTATTCCACGCGGCGCTTTTCCAGCTCCTCAATCGAGCGGACGCCGTAGCTCGACAGCACCTCGCGCCATTGCTGCCGGTCTTCCATGTAGCGATCTTCGACTTCCAGCAGCCACTGGCCAAGCTCGCGGCTGCGGGTTCCCCAGCGCACATACAACGCCACGACGACGAGGAGCGCAATGATGCAGGTTGGCAAAATAAAGCCGAGCGCATTGCTGTCGCTGCTAATCAAGCGGTTCCCCAAGTCCATGACCAAGGCCACGATGGCGATGACTGCTCCCAGTGCGGCCACGCCTTGCCGGCGCTCGCGGTCTTTTTGATGTTCGTCGTAAGCGGCGCGCGCTTCTTCGACCTCGGCTTCTTCTTCCTTGACGCGCGCTTCGAGCGTTTTGTGCTGTTCGAGCTGCCGCCAATCCAAGCCGGCAAGCGCGGCGCGGTCGATCTCCGTCAAGCCGGCCTTTTTTACGCTCTCTTCAATGTCGTGCTCGGCGCTCTCATTATTCAAGATTTCTTCGGAAACGGCTTCCCAGCGGCTGCGCAGCGCCAAAAATTCTTCAAATAAAAACTCCTGCCAAAGATCTTCGGGCACGTGCAGCGTTTCGCTTTTGCCGGCGAGCGCCAGCAACTTCACGTCGAGGCCGGCCCGCTCGTCGGCCAACAGGCTGCGCAGCTTGTCCTCATGGTTGAAATCGTGCATGAGCTGAAAGAAAAGCTCCTTTTCTTCAACCGGAAAATTTTTGTAGGGCAACGCCGCCGCAATTTCCGCCGCCAGCTTTTCGCGCTGCTGCTCGCTTTCTTGGGCACGGCTGAGGCGCGCCTCGAGCTGCGCCAATTGATTTTGGATGATTTGCCGATCGAGTCCATCGATTTGCGCGCGCAGCTCGTCCAGCTCCAATTCGATAAATTCGATTTTTTCCATATCGTTTTGCGCCTCGCGCTGTGTCGCCAGCCGCAAGAGCTGAGTGGCGCGCAGCTCTTCGAGCTGCAAGCGCGCCTGGGGCAGCAGCGCCTTTTGCGAGCGATCGCTGCCAAGCTCGCGCAATTTTTTCTCGAGACGCTCGATGGCTTGCTCCGCGGAATGGTCCGCGCCGGCGGCGTCGAGCAAGCGCAGGATGGCGTCGGAGACGGCGGTGGCATCGCGATCCGCCAAAGGCCGCAGCGCGCCCTGTTGCAAACACGCCGTCGCCAGAAAAACCTGGCGGGACATGCCGATTTGCTTCTCCATGAAATCCGCTTTGCCCCGCAAGGCGGGGCCGCGGCGATAACGCACCAGCCAATCTTCGCCGGTGACCGCATCGAGAAGCTGGGTGGGTACGTCGTCGTTGCCAAAATCGCGATGGATGAGAAACGCGTGGCCGTCGTCAAGCGCATATTTCAAGCTGCCGCCATAGTCAGATTTGAGGGAAGCCCGGCTGCCGTTCGCGGCGGCAGGTTTATCAGCGGACTCCTCGGCCGGTGTTGGCTTGTAAGCCGCCGTCGCAGATTGCGCCGCAAAGACGATTCTCGGCTCGCTCACCACTGCAACCGCGGCGGTTTCCGCCGGCAGCACACTCATCGCTGCTTCGTGTTCAGCCGCCCTCGCCATGGCCGGTTGAATGCGCAACGCTCCGGTTTGCGGCGAATCGATCAACCCCATTTTTGCCGCGCGGGCGGAGCGGCGCAGCAGCCAGGGGCGATAACGCTCGTGCATCTCCTGATCCTTTTGCAGCGCCCGGCTGTTGTCGTAAAAACCGTACAGCAAGGCGATGATCGCTTGTTGCAAAGTCGATTTGCCGGCTTCGTTCGGCCCGAAAATGACGTTGATTTTCGGATGAAATTTGAATTGCGCCTCACGCAAGCGCCCGAAACCGTTGAGAGTCATTTCCAGCAATTTCATCGCAGTGCAATCTCCTCCTGATTGAAAGCTTGCAAGCCGTAAATCAGCGCCTCCATGTAGCGTTGTTGACTCTGCGGCTCGGCATTGGCGCCTTCGCGCTCGAAGGCCGCCATTATTTCGCGCACAAACGTGCCGCGCACCGTCGGCTCTTGCGCAATCTGCTGCACGTCGTCGGAAGGCCGGGTCAGGTTTTCAATGCGCAAGAAGGCGAAATGGCTTTGCACGCGATGGGCGAGGACGGGCAGATCGAGGAAGAGCGAGGGCTGCGCCTGACCGGCCAACCGCAGGCGCACGAAATCCTCGCTGAAATCCCTCTCGTTTTTCAGCGCGATGATCTTGTCGAAAAGCTGATCGCGGTGCGCGCAATCGTCAACGGCAACGTCGATGGTCTCAAAATGCAGCTCCGCCAAAGGAATCATCTCGATCTGCGGCGGCTGATCGTTTTCGAGCTGAATCCACGCCACGCCGTGCTGGCCGGGTTCGTCGAATCCGAGCGGCTCGGGGCTGCCGGGATAAATCGCCACCGTATTGTTGGCGCGCGCGATTTGCGGCGTGTGGTAATGGCCGAGCAAAGCCAATGGAAATCCGGCCCGGCGAATGTCTTCGAGAGTCAGCGGCGCATGGTTGCTGCCGTTTGGCGAAGGCGAAGACAAGAGCGTGGCGTGCAAGAGCAGGATGGGGAAACGTGGGCTGCCGGTTGGCGCCGGCAACTGAAAGTTTTGCAGAAAATTTTGGCGCTCACTCGGCGAGAGATGGCCGGCGGACCACAGGGAGAAATTTTTTGCCAGCGGCCGCTCGGTGAGGCGGTTGCTGATGAAGATATTGACGTTTTCAGGCCAGCGGCCGCGTTGGTAGAGCGAGCCGGCATCGGCAGCGTCGTGATTGCCGGGCGCGATGAACACCGGTATCGGCGCCAAACGCGCAAATTCGCCGGCGAGAAATGCCGCCGTATCCGGCGACAGCCGGGCGTGCTCAAAAAGATCGCCGGCCACGGTCACGGCGTCGGCGCCGCGGCTTTTGGCAAGATCGATGAGGCGGCGCAGCGTCTGCCGCAATTGCTCCCGGCATCGGCGCGCCAGGGGCGCCGGCAACCGGCTGCCGGTGAACGCGGCATCAAGGTGCAAATCCGCGAAGTGCAAAATCGAAAACGGCAAGGAACAAACTCCGACAATTTTATGCTCGTTTCGGGTTAAAATTACAGTCATTGCGAGGCGCTCTTCGCCGAAGCAATCTTTTGTTTTTAAAAGATTGCTTCGCTGAGAAACGCTCGCAATGACATTACAAATCAACCTGAAACAAGTATATGACATGCTCAAGGCTGGTCGAGGCGAGCTGCGTTTTTTGTTGACAAACACAAAAAGATAATAGAATTAAAGCAAAAATGCAAATTTTTATTCAATAAAATTTCACGTTGCAGATCAGCAATCTTTTGCCTATATTAACTTTCAGGAAAGGAAAGCATCCTCAAAATAATTCCAATCGCATGAATTTAGCGGTCTGAACCGGAGTGCAATGCTTTAGCATTGCCCCGCTGCGAGCGGGGGACTCCGAGTTCATTTGGCTAAATTCATACTTTCGATCAAGAATTGGAGGTGAGGCTCAAGATGAAAAGCTTGCTTATTTTATTAACGAGCGTCATGCTGTTGGTGAATTGTGCTCCCTCCACGCGGGTTTCGCGCATCGAGAGCACGGCGACAACCGATCTCAGCGGCCGTTGGAACGACACGGATTCGCGGCTGGTCGCCGAAGAGATGATTAAAGACGTTTTGCAGCGGCCGTGGCTGCAAAGTCATCTGGCCAACACCGCGCAAAAGCCGACGGTCATTGTCGGCCAGATTCGCAATCTTTCGAGCGAGCATATCAGCACCGAAACTTTCATCAAAGACATCGAGCGCGAGCTGATTAACTCCGGGCAAGTGCGGTTCGTCGCCAGCCGGGACGAGCGGCAGGGCGTGCGTGACGAGCGCTTCGAGCAACAGCATTTCGCTTCCGAGGCTTCGATGAAAGCGTGGGCGCAGGAGCTGGGCGCCGATTACATGCTCATCGGCAGCATCAAAACGATCACCGACGCCGTCGAAGGCAAACAGGTGGTTTACTATCAGGTCGACCTCGAGCTGGTTCAGATCGAATCCACCGAAAAGGTTTGGATCGGCAGCAAAAAAATCAAAAAGGCCATCGAAAGAAGCAAAGTGCGGCTGTGAAAGGGCGATTATTAAACGCGTTGTTTTTGCCTGCCGTGCTCGCTGGTTGCGCGGCTTTGATCACCCAGACGGAAATTTATAAGGAGATTACGCCCAGGATTCGAAACCAAAATTGGGAAGCGGCGATCAGCGAGATTGAAAAGGCGCGCGAGCGCGGCGCGTATCCCGGCAAGGATGAATTGCTTTACCTTCTGGATATGGGCATTCTGCACCATTACGCCGGGGATTACGCTGAGAGCAATGATTATCTCGAGATAGCCGAACGCAGCATCGAAGAGTTGTATACTGCCAGCGTCTCGCGTGCCGCACTGTCCATGCTGCTCAATGACAACGTGCTCGAGTATCGCGGCGAGGATTACGAAGATATCTACCTCAACGTCTTCAAGGCGCTCAATTATTTGGCGCTCGACCAACATGACGAGGCTCTGGTTGAAATCCGGCGCCTCAACAACAAGCTGCAGCTTTGGGGCGATAAGTACGGCAAACTGGCGGAGTCGTTGAATCGGTTCGAGGACGAGCACGTTGAGTTCAAAGCAAAGGAAGTTGATTTCCACAATGACGCGCTCGGCCGTTATCTTGGCGCTTTGCTTTATTACTACGGCGGCCAATATGATGATGCGCGCATCGATTTGGAAAATTACCGCTACGCCATAACCGCACAGCCAGGACTTTACTCCCATTCACCTATCGAACTGGAATTGAGCGCGCTCGATACCAGTCTGTTGCACGTCGTCGCTTTCACCGGCGTGGCTCCGGAAAAAGTTCCGGTGGAGTTTCGCCTGCACACTGGCAAGAATCATCTGCTGGTTTTTCCGGCGCATCGAGGCCAAAGCTTCGCCCAACGCTTTGATTGGGAGGGCCTGGCTGAAGGCTATTATTTCAAATTCGCCGTGCCCGAGCTGCGGCGAAACCACAGCCAAGTTGTAGCCATCGAGGTTTATGCCAATGGTCAATATCTTGGCGCTTTGCAGCTTCTCGAAGACATGTCGCGCGTCGCCGAAGTGGCGTTTCAAAGAAATCAATCGCTGGTCTACTTGAAGTCCATCACTCGCACGGTGTTGAAAGGAATTGCCGGCAAAAAGGCGAAAGAAAAATTTGCCGATGAAGAGCAAACCGAAGATAAAAAGGAAGAAAAGACAGAAAAGAAAGACCAAAAAGAAAAGAAAAAAGATGAAGAGAGCGAAGAAAAGAAAAGCGGCAGAGGGAAGTTCTCCAAGTGGCTTTTCTCGGCGGTGGTCGATGTGGTAACTGAAATTTCTGAGCAGGCGGATTTGCGCACGTGGCGGACGATGCCCGGCACGGCGCACGCGGGTTATTTTCCCCTGGCGGAGGGAACTTATGACGTCAGCCTCCGCTTTCTTGATGCGCAACGAAGGATTTTGTGGCGGCAAGAATTTCAGCAAGTGAAGATTGCGCGCGCCCGGTTGAATTTTCTTGAAGGGGTGTTTTTGCGGTAGCCGTTTTTATGGTATCTTCATCAAGCGCTATTTGTAATCCCTCGGTTACGAAGAGAAAGGAATGTCATTCCGGAGGAATCTTGTTTAATTCCAGTACTGTGCTTGATCGTAACAAGATCCCGCCACGGCGGGATGACAGATTAGTAATCCGCCGATAACTGGGGCACTACTGATATTGAAAACACCTTCTTGCATCTAAAAAAATTTTTCTCTATATTAGCTGCATAAAAGCACTGTAGGTTCCGTATCCATGATCGATTACTCACCATACATAAAAGGCCTTAAGCGGCGAGAGGCGGAAAGAAAAGCGACATTGGAAAAGCGCCGCCAGAAAGCCTTCGCCATCGCCAGGCAGATTGCCGATATGCTGCGGCAGGATTTTGGCGCAAAGTTGAAGAACTTTAGATAAATTGTCGACAGTTCACGAGCATCTGACCCGCGAATTGGAAACCTTCCGTGGATTTTTGGGGCAAGCCGGTACTTCAGCATAGCGGTGTGGGAAAAGTGAAATGATTACGATTGCGTGCTGGTGGGGAATATTTTGTTCTCAACCCTTGCTTTTTAGGCAAAAAATTTATAAGTTAGCACAGCATGTCAAAATAGGAAAACCATATCATGAAACTGTCCAAAGAAGACGCCGCCCGTTTGAAAGATATTGACATTATCGAGCAGACTCGTGCCGCTCGTCGCGATAGCATGAATTTGCTTGACGAGCAAGGATTGGCCGCACTTGCGCTTGCCGTTGCCAATATCCTCGATAAAATCATTAAAGAACCGGAGAGCATAATCAAGGAATATGCGAAGTGAAGGCCTATTTGGACACTTCGGTCGTAAACGTTCTTTTGTTCAGCGACTATTTTGTAACCTACGATCATCATTTCGATCCCCTAAAAGATCGTTTCCGCATTGTTACTCCTGCCGAGCTGTTGAAAGAGTTGGAAGCTTCCCAACCCTAGTTCTTCCTTGCAAGATTTTTCTGATTTGCCCGAATAAAATTTCTATCCATGAACCCATTTTCAATCATCCACAAATACTACGATCCCTCCAGCGAGCTGTACCGGATTTTGCTGACGCACAGCGTTTTGGTGACGAAAAAGGCGCTGGACATTGCGGTGGATTTTCAAGCGCGAAATCCGCTGGCTGAAACCGATTTGGTGTTTATTTACGAGGCGGCGATGCTGCACGACATCGGCATTTACCGTTGCGACGCGCCGGAAATTCTTTGCACCGGCAGCGAGCCTTATATCTGCCACGGCGTGGTTGGCCGCGAAATTTTGGAGAGTGAAGGCTTGCCCCGGCACGCGCTGGTTTGCGAGCGCCACACCGGCGCCGGCATTTCCCGTGAAGACGTAATCCGGCAGGCGCTGCCCTTGCCCGTGCGCGACTACCTCCCCGAAAGCCTCGAAGAGAAAATCATCTGCCTCGCCGATAAATTTTATTCCAAAACTCCCCACAAGCTTTTCCGCGAAAAGAAGCTGCTCAAGATTCACCAGAAGCTCGGAAAATTCGGGACGGAAGCGACGGCGCGTTTTGAAGAATGGTGCCGCCTGTTTTTGCCAGCATCGAAGCTTTGAAATTTCAAACCAAATCAAATGTCATTGGTTTCCCAGACCGGCGGTCTGAGTTACATTAATACTTCGGCACACTCGGATCCACCTCATCCGCCCACGCGTGAATGCCGCCGGCTAAATTTTTTGCCGAAGTATAACCGGCTTTGTGTAAAAGCTCCACCGCCTGCGCGCTGCGCTTGCCAGTGCGGCAATAAGCGACAATCTGGCTCGAACCGTCGATTTCCGTCAACCGCTCCGGCAGTTGCTTGAGCGGAATCAGCGTGGCGCCGGGGATGTAGCAAATTTGATATTCCTCCGGCTCGCGCACGTCCAACAAAAAGAGATGATCGCGATTGAGTTTCTTGGCCAGCTCTTTTGCCGAAATATCGAAATTGTTGGCCGCTTTTTCAGCATCTTCCACCACCGGAATGCCGCAGAACTGCTCGTAGTCGATCAGCTCGTGGATCGTGCGGTGCGCGCCGCAAATGGGGCAATTCGGATCCTTGCGCAATTTCATTTCACGAAAGCGCATGCCGAGCGCGTCGAACAGCAGCAGCCTGCCGATTAGCAGCTCGCCCTTGCCGAGAATGATTTTGATCGCCTCGTTCGCTTGAATGCAGCCGACGATGCCAGGCAGCACGCCCAAAACGCCGCCTTCGGCGCAGCTTGGAACGAGGCCGGGCGGCGGCGGTTCCGGATAGAGGCAGCGATAGCACGGTCCTTTTTCCGCCCAAAACACACTGGCTTGGCCTTCGAAGCGAAAGATGCTGCCGTACACATTCGGCTTGCCGAGCAGCACGCTCACGTCGTTGACGAGATAGCGCGTCGGAAAATTGTCGGTGCCGTCGATGATGAGGTCGTAGTCGCGGGCAATCTCAAACGCATTCTCAGAAGAGAAGCGCGTTTCGTAGGTGTCAACCTGCACGTTTGGGTTGATGCCGAGTATATAATCTTTTGCGCTCTCCAATTTTGACCGGCCGACGTTGCGCGTCGAATGAATAACCTGGCGCTGAAGATTCGATGAGTCCACCACGTCAAAATCCACCAAGCCGAGCCGGCCCACGCCGGCGGCGGCGAGATACATGGCGAGGGGCGATCCCAACCCGCCGGTGCCGATGAGCAACACGCTCGCGGTCTTCAATTTTTTCTGGCCTTCCATACCGACTTCCGGCAGAATCAAGTGCCGACTGTAGCGCGCGATTTCTTCGTTGCTAAGAACGAGGTCTTGCCGATTTTTCATTTTCGTCAAACGGTTTTTCGCCGTTCCTCCTTCCGAATAGGTGAAAATTTAAAAACGGGTATGCCTAAACGATTCAATTGATAATACAAAAAACAACCCACGCAAAATCTAGCCAACAAATTGAGGGTTGCCAGAGCCGAGACGAAACCGGCCAGTATCCAGCCAAGTATCTGTTGCTTAAGAACCAACAGTAAGACACTGCTGATCACCAGAAAAATGCCTCCCACCCCTTGCGCAAACTCATGCGGCTCCGGATTATCTGGAACGACTTTAGGCTTGAGCCAACCCGCCGGTTTGAACAGTCGATGATAGATCAATTTGAACAATCCGGCACTCGGCCAAAAGGTGCCCACTAACATAATGGTGGCAACAAATACAACCAACCCCGGCAGATTGAAGACAAAAGCTAGTGCCAGCAAAAGAATGATACTGGCCTGGTTGAAGCGTAGTGCGGTGTGATCCACCACTCGGGCCTCACTTCCTCCTGCAACGGCGGGCACGATGCTGATCACATCGCTGTCTTTCACCGGCGTGGCTTCTTTTTTCAGGAAGCGCATATTGGCGTCGCCGAGAAAAATATTGACGAAGTTGCGCAACCGGCCTTTGTCGTCATAAAGATGGCGGCGTGCTTGCGGAAATTGCTCGGCGAAATTCACCAGCGCCTCGCCGATGGTGGCGCCGTTTATTTGCACTTCGCTCTGGCCGTTGGTGAAAGGCCGCAGGGCGGAGGGAATAAGAATTTTGGGCATGGTGATTTGCTCCTTGACCTTAAAAATTTCAAATTTAAAATTGAAAATTGTCGTCAAGCCGACGAAGCCGTCTGCGGTACGATTTCTTCCGGCAAAAACCGGCTGCGATCATCCGCGAGTATCCAGGCGGTCGTCTCGCCGGCTTGGCCTTGATGCACGGCAACGATGACACACACCAGAGCCGGCCAGGCATTGTCCAAATCGAATTGCGACGGGCGCGCGGGATGATCCGGATGCGAGTGATAGAAGCCCACGATGTCCAAACCGGCTTCGCGCGCGTTACGGTCGGCTTGCATATAATCCTGCGGCGAAATCTGATAGCGATTTTGCGGCGAATCCGCGCGTTGATTCTGCGCGCGACGCGTTTGCACCACGACGCGGCGATTCTCTTCGAGGCGGCCGAGCAGAAAGCCGCAGCACTCGTGCGGATATGTTGTTTCGCCGTGCTGGTGGATTTCCGCTAGGTGGTGATTTTCAAAAACAATCGACATGAATGTAGTCCTGCCCCCTTGTGGGGCACTTTGCATACATCGAAATTTTTACCTTGAAAGAGCGGCCCACAAGGGGCCGAGACTACGAAATTCCCCAAAAACTATCTTCGAGATACCTATACCCTCCATCCGGAAAAATCGTTACAATCACCCCACTTTCAAGCTGGGCAGCAACTTGCCGGCTGGCTTCAAGAGCAGCGCCGGACGAGAGACCAATCAAAAACCCCTCGCGCCGTGCCAGTTCTCGCACCCAATGTTGCGCCGCTTCGGTGGCAATTTCCAGATTATCGTCGGCGAGCGCCGCGTCGTAAATTGCCGGCACCAATGCCGTTGGCAAATGTTTCAATCCCTCCAGGCCGTGAAACGGCGAATCCGGCTGAAAAGAGAACACTCGGATGGATGAATTGTATTCCAATAGCCGCCGGCTCGTGCCAACAAATGTGCCGGTGGTGCCGAGACCGGCGACGAAGTGGGTGATTCTTCCGCGTGTTTGCCGCCAAATTTCCGGCGCGGTGGCGTGATAATGCGCCTGCCAATTTTCCGCATTGCTGTACTGGTCGGCATAATAGTAGCGCTGCGGATTCTCGGCAAAGATGGTGCGCGCAATGCGAATGGCGCCATCCGAGCCTTCCTGCGCGCTGGTCCACACGACGTCGGCGCCATACGCGCGCAGCAGATTTTTTTGAAGCGGACTGACGTTTTCCGGCGCGGCGAGGCGCACGCGAATGCCGAGCGCCGCACCGAAAAGCGCGTAAGCCAGGCCGGTGTTGCCGGAAGTGGAGTCGAGCAAAATGCGCTCGCGCGACAATTCGCCCCGCCGCAGCGCCTTGCGAATGATGCGACTCGCGGCACGATCTTTCACGGAATGGCCGGGATTGGCCCACTCCGCTTTGGCAAAAATCTTGACGGTGCGTTTAGGCGAATAACGCGAGAGATCCAACATGGGCGTGTTGCCCACGAGCGCAAAAACATTTTTTATCGGCGACGAAAACAACGATTTCGCTTTTCCCAACGGACGCCGCAGGAATGACGCGCGCCGAGGTGAGATGAGCTTTGTATGTTCAAGCATAAAACTTGAGTGCAAAAAATTTAGCCGGCCGCAAGCGCAGCATAAGGCCGATGCACGCCGCATGCTGTGAGAGGCTTGACAAAAGCTGCGGTTCTCAGTCGCGATGAAGAATCAACGGCGTGCATCGGCCTTACGGACCCAGCATTCAAAAAATGTCGATTTTAAAGAAGAGAAGTCGGAGATGCGGCAGTATGCGAGGAACCTACACCTGAAGAGTCGTGACGATTTACAACGCCTAATATTCGACGAAGCTCAACAGGTGTAACCTCCCCGCTTGGTACAGACGCACCTGATACGGAGATGCGAGACGGGGCGAGAGAGTAAATTGGTCATAGACATTTTATTTAAACTCGGACTTGTTTGGTCGTATATCAATATAAAGCATTCATCGCAAAAAGTCAAGTGTTAATATTGCCGCTTGGAGAAACGAATTATCGGCATGGCGTTAGAACCTTACCCCCATTCCAAATACGACAAAGCTATCGAAATCGTTGTTGAAGTTCGTATATGCTGCCAAATAGGTAGTAATATGAAACGCTGTCCCTTCTATTCTCACACCCCAATAGTTATCATGGTTTGTTGTGCGTTGAAGTTCATTCCTCGTCTTCAAATAAGAGGCCTTAATCGTATATCCGACAAGTCCAAATAGACAATTGGTTTTCCCATGAAATGGCACGAAGCCCAGATTGAACGCCATCGCGTGATTACTCAAAGGCCACTCAATTATCACTCCGTTCTTCATAACGTTGTATGTTTCATAATTAACATGAAGGAGATTTACAATCGCAGAAGAAGGATTTTTTCCAATTGCTTGTTCGGCGTTATGATGGTGGGCGTGAATAATGCCATTCATTTCAATGTGAGACCCACTCCTGAGACTGAGACATGGCACGGCTCACCGTAAATGCACGGCTTCACGGTTTATCGCCGAATCCAGCATGGCCATGATCAAGGCTTGATCTGCATAACACTGCTCGGCCGTGCTTGGAAAGGCTTTGCCTTCTCGCACGGCTTCATAAAAGGCGCGCCACTCGTTGCCGAAGCCGTTATCAAAATTGGGATAGCGGCGTGTTTCGGCAGCCGCAGAGATTCGGGGATTGAAATATTCCAATTCACCGAAGGTGATAGTGATGCTGCCATCGGTTCCGTAAATGCGCAAAAGCGCGGTGTGGGCCGGCGCTTTGGCGGTATACGTCGCGAAATACTGGCCGATGGCGCCGCCCGCAAACTCGAGGCTGGCAACGAGATTGTCTTCGGCGCGAATGAGGGGATGGACGTTTTTGGCGACGGCTTGGACGGTGCGAATCTCGCCGCCAAACGTGCGCAGCACGGCGGCGTGATGGACGCCAGCGTCGCTCACAAACCCGCCGCGATACGCCGGCTTTTGCCGCCAGGCCGTGGCGCCATAGCTGCGGGTGTGATCGATCTCGGCCGTGGCCTCGTAGACAATCAGAAAAATTTGGCCGATACCGCCGCTGCGAATGAGCGCGAGCGCATCGTTGAAATCGTCACGATAATAATAGTTCTCTCCCACCAGCAACACGGCGGAAGATCGCGCGGCAAAATCGCGCAGCGCCTTCGCTTCTTCCAAATTGTGCGCGAGCGGCTTTTCGCAAAGCACGTGTTTGCCGGCGGCCAGGCAATCGCGTGTAACTGCCGCGTTTTTGCCAATCGGCAAAGAAACCAGCACCGCGTCGATTTCCGGAGAATCGAGCAGGCGCCGATAATCCGTTTCGAATTTTGTCAAGCCGGCGATTTGCGCAAATTCACGCGCCTTCTCCGGCGTGTGGTTGCAAACCTTAACGATGCGAAATTTGTCCGTCAAATTGCGCAGCGCCGGCCAGTGCAGGTTTTTGGTCGCCAGCCCGCAGCCGATGACGCCGAGGCGAAGGGGATCGTTGTTCATAAAAATTAAGGAACCAAACTAGAAAAGGAGCCAAGGCGCCAATGTATATAAGGAGTTAAAAAATTAGCCGAAGAAGAGAGTCGAATTGACCAGGAGACAAAGGACACCATCGCGTAATTTTACGGGTAGCGTGTTTTGCGATGCTTTGCTTTTTTGGCTCCTTCGTCTTTTTGGCTGCTTGGCGCCTTTGCTTTTATTCCGCCCAGTCGCGACAGAGTTGCACCAACAGGCGCATGCCATAGCCGCTGCCGCCTCTGGGCACGAGCGGCTTGTCTTCTTTGGGATGCGCCATGTTGGCGATATCCAAATGCGCCCATTTATAACCTTCGGCAAACGTCGCCAGAAACGCCGCGCCTTTGCTCGCGCCGCCGCCGCTGGGCTTGGAGGCGATGTTGCGAATGTCAGCGACGTCGCTTTTCATATAATCGAAAAACTCCGGAAAGAGCGGCATTTCCCACACGCGCTCGCCGGTGCGCTCAGCGGACTTCTTGATGCGCGTGATCAAGCCGGCATCATTGCCGAAAAGTCCGGCCGCGGTTTCGCCGAGCGCGCCGTAGATGGCGCCAGTTAGCGTCGCCAGATCGATTACCGCTTTCGGCTTAAAGCGCTGCGCATACGCCAGCGCATCCGCGAGAATCAAGCGGCCTTCCGCATCCGTATCCGCCACTTCGATGGTTTTGCCATTGCAGGTGCGGACAATATCTCCCGGACGCTGCGCCGAGCCGCTCGGCATGTTCTCCGCCATCGGCATCAAGCCAATCACGTGCAGTGGCAGTTGCAGTTGCACAATGGCGCCGATGGTGGCGAGTACTACAGCGGCGCCGGACATGTCGAATTTCATCTGCTCCATGCCTTCGGCGGTTTTAATGGAGAGGCCGCCGCTGTCAAACGTGATGCCTTTGCCTACGAGAACGATTGGGCCGTTTTCCTGCCGCGCATTCGCAGGATGATATTCGAGCACGACGAAACGCGGCGGGTTGACGCTGCCCTGGCCGACGCCGAGCAGCGCGCCCATGCCCAATTCCCGCAGTTTCTTTTCGTCGTAAATTTGGCAGGAGATTTTGAGCTCGGCCGCTTTGACCGCAGCAATCTCCGCCAATTTTGCCGGCGGCAAATCGTTCGACGGCGTGTTTTGCAGATCGCGCGCGAAACAAGTCCACTCGCCGATGATTTGCCCAATCCGGCAGCCCTCTTTGACTTCCTGCTCGTGTTGTTTGTCGGTTATGAGCAAAGTAGCGCGGCGCAAGGGTTTCTCGTTATTCGGCAGGTTTGACTTGTATTTCAAAAAGCGATAATTTGCCAGCAGCAGGGCTTCGGCGGCCAACTGCGCGGCGGTGCGATAGCCCAGCCTTTCGGCGAGCGGGCCATCTAAACACAGGTGCAAATCTTCCATCGCAAGCTTGCGGGCGGCTTGCACGGCGTTGCCGATGACAAGCTGCGCATTTTGCCGGGCTTCGTTTTCTTTCGGCGTCTTATGATTCCACACGCCCAGCCCGACGAGCAAGAGCCGCTCGGCCCCTCCCTCCGGGGGATAGAGCCACGCCGTTTCTTCCAATTTGCCGGCAAAATCTTTTTGGCGATAAATTCTGGTGATAAGACCGGCGTGAATCGTTTTGGCGATGAAACCGGTGCTGCGTAGATCGCCATTTGCAGACTCCTGCGGCAGCATAAGTGCCAAGGCCGCAGATTTTTCCGCCTCTAGTTTGCCAACTCTGACGTTGAGTTCCATGGTTGCCTCACACGTTGAGAATTCGAAGATGAAAGTGCTTTTGCCAATCCTGGTGTAAATTCTGATGCAGCCCCGATGACGAATGTCGAAATTATTGATGTTTGCAAAAGTAATAAGGAAAATGTCATGCTGGAAGCATCTTGTTTGTTATCCAGCACAGTGCGCGAATAGAACAGGATTCCTCCGGAATGACATCCAAGCATGAGGCTCGCGCCGTTTCCAATTATTAATGCAAAGCTCAATAAATCGCGCTGATTTTCGGTTTCGTTTCTCCTTATTCTCAATGAGCAACCAGCTTACTCCGTTAACGGCACGTTTTGGGGACTACTAACAGCTTCCATCCTGGCACGCCAACCCATCCTCCTCATAAGACACTAAAACCTCGGAAAACTCCCCCGATTTTTAAATGCCCAAAGCCCAGTCGAGCCGACTGGGTTACTTCAACAAACGTACGAATCCCGCTTGCTCGAAGTGATGATCTGTAGTAAGTGCTTCGATGATGCCACGTTGCTGCATGAGAATGAAGCTTGAACAATCCACCAAGCTCCATTCTTTGTCTGGTCGACTTTTCAGAAATTGCCACGCCTGATTATCTAACGTTTGGTCCAGATGGACGATTTCGATATGGGGTGAAGCCTTGAGGCCATCAACAAAAGCTATCATCTTTGGTCGAGGCGTGCGTAATGGACTGGTCAGTAAAGCCACTACTTCAGTAATGATATAGTTGGTGGTGATGACCTTGCGTCCCTGCTGACGAGCTGTGCGATACAGATTTGCAGCAAGCCCATGATAAGCCTGTGATGGGTCGACCAGATTTGCCCATCCGGAAGTATCGGCAAAAAGTTCGGACATTTCACTCCCCTTTATTCTCCTGGCCACGCATTTCTTCCATTAAAGCTTGTCCAATATATTTATCATGTTGATCTGCCCAATCAGAGACGTTGCTCGTAAATGCGCCGATAAACTTCTCCACCGGATCTTCTTCAGAGCGCTGAAACGCAGTCTTTAACCAATGAATAACCAAATCCTCAGGTTTTTGCTTTGACTGCGCTGCGGTCTTAACCAGCGGCTCGTACAGCTCTTCGGGCACTTCCAAAACAAGCGTGTGTACCATAGTCATTGCCTTTCGGTTTGGTGATTTGCCTCTCCATAAGAACATACGAAATCCAAAATTTATTGCCAACAAAAATTTTTGTGAGAGTGTAATCCTTAAAACAAAAAGCCCACACCGCGCGAGACAATGTGGGCTGGTCAATTTACCGGCTGATTAAGGGTCATTGCGTCAATACCATTTTTCGGGTGAAATGAAAGCCGTTGGGTTGCGTCACATTCGGCTCTGCTGATAACCGGTAAAAGTACACGCCGCTGGCAACTCTTCTCCCGAAATCATCCCGGCCATCCCAAATTTCCGCGTGATAACCTGCTTCGCGTTGGCCAGCAACAAGTGCTCTTACCTCTTGCCCAAAGAGGTTGTAGATCTTCAACGTGATGTGGCTTGCCTCTGGCAGTTGATACTGAATCATCGTTTGTGGATTGAATGGATTGGGGAAGTTCTGCGAAAGTGCGTATTGGGTCGGAACGCTCTGGGTATTTGTAAACGCGGGCACATTGCCTTTGCCTGACGCCGGTTTCCATTCTCCCAACGTGGCCAATGCCGAGATCGTCAGATCATCATCCGGCCATTCGGCAATGAGCTGCCGATAATATGCCTCGCCGGTTTTCTGATCTTCCAGGCGATACCAGTAAATGCTGCCCAAATCGTACAAGGCGTATTTGGCTAAAGTCGTCTTCGGAAAATCGCTCAGAATCGCCTGGGAGGTTGCAATGGCTTCGGCGTATTGCCCGTTCTTCACCAATTCGCCGGTGACAATGGATTGCGCTAAGCCGAAAACTTCTTTGCCGGCGTGGTTCTGCACGAGCTGACTCATCCGAGCAACTGCTTCGTTTCGCCGGTTCAATTTGTACAGACAACGGCAGACAAAGGCCAATGCTCTCCTACCCGCCAAATGATCGGGATATTTTCCGACAAGACTCTCAAACAGTGCCAAAGCCTGCTCACCATTTCCCTCCAGAAATATCTTATAAGCGCGATCGACCTCGACCATTCCCACGGTATCGGCTGCAGCGCCATTGGCAATCTCGTTGCTTCGATTTTCAGATGAACCCTCTTTGGCCAGCGCCTTCCCCATGCCGGAATTGGGATCGTAATCCAGGTAATTGGACCAATCCACGTTGCCGGACACATTTGGGGTGGGATTGGGATCGCCCCACCAGTTGTAGCGGGCATAAATTGTTCCCGGATAGGAGGACCACACTTCGATGCCGTTAAAGTAAAGGCTGTTGTGGCCCTCGCTCGAATAAGTTCCGAGGTGAGGTATGGAAGTGCCATCGCCATAAACGCCGTAAATATTATTATAGCGAATGACGTTGTTCGTGGTGATGCCGGGGTCGGAGTATTGATAGCACTTGACCCCATCGCCATTTTCCTCGATGATGTTGTTCTGCAACGAGCCGCCGTAGATAAGGGAGTTGTTGTCGAAATATACGCCCACGGTGTTGTACTTGACTGTGCTTGATGCCAATCCCGGATATGAATTGATACTTCGAATTCCATATATTCACCTCGCCAGATAAATTTGAAAATATGTTTGGCTTGGCACTTGAATTTATCCACCAGTTACACGTACCACTCTGCTTGGAACGGCATATTCAACCGTTGGCAGGGAATTAAAAAAGCTCACCATCTCCCAAACGGTTTTGTTATCTGGAATGTCGAGGACAAAATATCTGCCGGTACCTGTCAAGGGGGTGTCAGCATATTTAACTGTACAATTTGCATCGGCTATTGTTTGTAGCATCTGCTCCCGTGTGACATTGATTTTGAACTCGATAATCACTCTATCAGGGATGATCAAGTTTGTATCTTCAATCGCTCTTGTAAGCACGAATGGTTCCTCCAATACTTTCTCTCCAGTCGAGAGATTGATTCCCGCTTTCTTAACAGTGAAAAAGCCGGGGCGCATAATAAACAGGTCAAAACTGCCAAGAGGTATTTCAACGATTTTAAAAGTTCTTGGCAACGAATCAATCAGAAGTTCTGCCAACTTTGCCGCATAGTCGTTGGATTTCAGCAGATACACCTGAACCTCTCTTACTGTTGTATTTTCAGAAGTGGTTACGCTTCCGATCAAGGTCGCTGGACCACCAGGCCCACGAGCAATTAAAGGCACCACCTCATCTTTTTCACTTATATCCACCGCCTTGTTACATCCTTGCTGCATAGATAAAGCAGCAATAAGGCAAAAGCAGGCTGCCAAAGAAATGTATAAAGTTTTTGCGCTACTCATATCAAATCCTCCTTAAAGTGGTTTTTTGGGTAGTTTACTGCCATTGATTATAACTCTTTCAAATCTTCAGCTTGCCCGACCTATCCAAAACGGACGAGTTTTTCGAGCTTTTTCTGCAAGTCCTTCAAACCCTATCACTTGTCAGCTCGTCCAAAATGGATGGCTGACATCCGCCCCTATTGATTCATCCGTTGCAAATGACGCTTGAGTTTGTTGGGCGACCAGCCCAGCATTTTCGCGGCGCGGGTTTTGTTGTTGGAAGTGAACGCCAGCACGCGCTGGACATAGGCATTGAGCAACATCTCTGCAGTCCATTGCCGGTTTTCTGCAGTTGTTAACAACGCCCCTTGTTGCACCTCCAACGGCAGATGCTCGATCTCGATGCGCTGGCCTGCCGTGGTAACAACAATGGATTCCATGATCATCTTCAGCTCGCAGATATTGCCCGGCCAATCGTAATTCATCAGACAAGACCGGGCTTCCTGAGAGATGCTGAGTTTTCTCTTGTAGCGTTGCCCAAACTCCCGCAAAAAGAATTCGACAAACACCTCAATGTCCTCCCGGCGCTCGCGCAGAGGAGGAATGGTGAGCGTATAGCCTTTGATGCGATAATAAAAATCGCTGCGGAATTTGCCGGATTGAATGTGTTGTTGAATATCCACGTTCGTTGCGGAGATCAGGCGGAACTCGGTGGTCACCAGCTCTCGTCCACCGACGCGCCGAAACTGTTTGGTTTCGAGCACGTTCAGTAATTTGATCTGCAACTCCTCATCAAGATTTTCGATCTCGTCGAGGAAGAGCGTGCCGCCACACGCTAGGTCCAGGTAGCCGTTCTTTTGTTCGATGGCGCCGGTAAAGGCGCCCTTTTCATGTCCGAACAGCTCGCTTTCCAACAGACCGCGGCTCATCGCGGCGCAATCGAGGGGGAAAAATACGCCATTGCGCCCGCTGCGGCGATGGACATGCTCGGCCATAACGTTCTTGCCCGTTCCCGTCTCGCCGTGAATGAAAAGGGCAACATTTGAGGCGGCGATTGATTCGGCCTCCTGAACCAATTGTTGCATGGTTTGGTTCTGGAAGAGCAGCAAATGTGACATGAATTCACCTTCGTAAAAGAATAACCAGGCGGCAGTTCCCAAAAGTCTGAAATCGAGTCGCGCTTTAAAAACGATGGGCAAGGGGAGGAGGGGAGAACAGAAGCAGTACCGAGCTGAAAATATCCTTTAACGTTGGCAGAATGGCGTGCACCGGGAACCAGCATTCTCCCTTTACCCAGCCATGTTGCTCCTTAAAGTTTCGCTAAAAAGATAAACAAAGCCAAAGCTCATGTCAACAGCATAAGAATATGGCGTTCCATTACGAGTTAACAGACAAGCTGTCTGTGCTACATTTACATCAGCGACCGCGCCAGCGCTTGAAACTTGTCCATCCACTGTCCGGGGAACAGGCCCAAATTCAGCGTGGCAAAAACGGCGATGCCCAACGCGATGACGACGGCCGGCAGTGGCGTCACCGGCGCTTTTTCTCCCTCGGGTTCCTGCATGAACATGACGACGACGATGCCGAGATAATAATACAAGCTGATCATGGAATTGATGACGCCCAAAATGACGAGCCAGATATAGCCGGCTTGCACGGCGCCGCTGAAGACGTAAAATTTGGCGAGAAATCCGGCGGTCGGCGGAATGCCGGAGAGGGAAAACATGAAGATCGCCATGGCTAACGCCGCAAACGGGCGGCGATACGCCAGCCCGCGATATTCCGAAATGTTGACATATTCCTGCTCGGACTTTGCCAGCAGGGCCACGACGCCGAACGCGCCGACGTTCATAAATGTATAACTCAGCAAATAAAACAAAATGCCGGCGTGGCCGTTTTCATTGTTGGCAATCGCGCCGATGAGAATATAGCCGGCGTGCGCAATCGACGAGTAGGCCAGCATGCGTTTGACATTCTCCTGCCGCAGCGCGATGATGTTGCCGAGCGTCATCGTGGCAACGGCGATGACCCAAAAAATTTGCTGCCACATGGCATCCGTCATGATATTGGACGCGAGCAGCAGGCGCAAGAGCGCTGCAAAACCTGCGGCTTTCGAGCCGGTTGCCATGAACGCCGAAATCGGCGTGGGCGCGCCTTGATAAACATCCGGCGCCCAGGCGTGGAACGGCACCAGGGCGATTTTAAATCCGAAGCCGATAACCATCAGCACCAAGCCGGTGATGAACAGAGAAGGCCACTCGGCGAGGCCGGAATCCGGATGCGAAGCCGGCGTTGAAGCCGTTGTTGCGCTCAAGTGTTGACGCACGGCCTCCGCCAACTTGGTTAGACTCGCGCTGCCGGCGCTGCCGTAGATCAGCGCGATGCCATAGAGCAAAAAGCCGCTGGCAAAAGCGCCGAGCAGAAAATATTTAAACGAAGCTTCCAGCGCTTTGGGATCCGTGCGGCGAAAGCCGGCGAGCACGTACAAAGAAACCGAAAGCGTTTCCAGGCCGAGAAAGAGCGTCAGCAGGTGGGCGCTGGAGGCCATCAGCATCATGCCGACCGTGGCAAAAATGATCAGCGTGAAATACTCGCTATACAGCAGATATTTTTCTTCGAGAGAATTTAGCGACAACATGACCGTCAAGCCGGCGGAGATGATGAACAGGCAGCGAAATCCCACGGCAAATTTATCGACGGTGATCATGCCATAAAAAGCCGTGGCGGGTTCGCCACCCCAGTGCTGGGTTGCGAAGAGCAAGCTCACCGCGAAGCCGATCAACACGACAGCCAGCAGCGCTTCGCTATAAAGGCGCGGAAAGATCAAGCCCAGCGCCAAAACGAGAAATCCGAGCAGCACCAGCGTCAGCTCCGGAGCGAGAAGATAGAAATCTTGAAAGGTGAGGCTTGAGAGGTTCATTGTTGGTCACCATTTGTTTGAACATTCATCCTACTCTTACTTCTACTCGTACCCGCTTTTAAAAATTCTGAGAAGCGAGTACGAGTATGAGAAGGAGTAAGAGAATATGGTGATTGTTGTTGCGATGCATCGGCAAGCTCGAGCGGCGCCAGTTTCGGCGCTTCGTTCACGTGCTCGGCGCGGTATTGCACCGTGCGAATCAGCGTGCTGACCGAGGTTTCCATTTTCGCCAGGAACGGCTGCGGCCAAACGCCGATCAAAATGATCATTGCCGTCACCGGCGCCAGCACGAAGATCTCGCGGAGCGAGAGATCGGCGAGCTTTTGGTTCTCCTCTTTGTCCAATTTGCCGAACATGACGCGCTGAAACATTTTGAGCATGTACACCGCGGCGAAAATCACGCCGGTGGTTGCAATCACGGCGTACCAACGATTGGTGAGAAACGTGCCGAGCAGCACGAGAAACTCGCCGACGAAGCCGTTAAGCCCCGGCAGGCCGATGGAAGACAAGGTCACGATCATGAAGAAAGTGGTAAAAACGGGAATCTGTTTGGCTAGGCCACCGAAATCTTCGATCATGCGCGTGTGGCGGCGCTCGTAAAGCATGCCGACGACCAAAAAGAGCGCGCCGGTGGAAAGCCCGTGATTGGCCATTTGCAGCAGTCCGCCTTGCAAGCCCTGGTGCGTCAGCGTGAAAATGCCGAGCATAACGAAGCCGAGATGGCTCACCGAAGAATACGCCACGAGCTTTTTGATATCCGGCTGCACCATCGACACCCAGGCGCCGTAGATGATGCCGATGATGGCAAGAATCGAAATCAGCGGCGTCAACTGCAGCGCCGCATTCGGAAACAGCGGCAGGCAGAAACGCAGAAAACCGTATGTTCCCATCTTCAGCAACACGCCGGCCAGAATAACCGAGCCGGCGGTCGGCGCCTCCACGTGCGCGTCCGGCAGCCAGGTGTGGAACGGAAACATCGGCACTTTGATGGCGAAGGAAAGCCCGAACGCAAGAAAGAGCCAAACTTGATAGTTCGCCGGGAAGAGCAGGTCACGAATCTGCACGAGATCGAAAGTCAGCGTGCCGGCGATTTTGCCGTGATAGAAATAGATAAACAAAATGGCGACGAGCATCAACAAGCTGCCGACCATGGTATAGATGAAAAATTTCAACGCGGCGTAGATGCGGCGCGGCCCGCCCCAAACGCCGATGATGAAATACATCGGAATGAGCATCGCCTCCCAGAAGATGTAAAATAACAACAGATCGAGGCTGGCGAAGACGCCCATCATGCCGGTCTCCAGCAGCAGCATGGAGATGAGATAGCCTTTGACGCTGCGCTTGATGTCGTTCCACGATGCGAGAAAGATCAGCGGCATCAAAAACGCGGTGAGCACGATCATCAGCAGGCTCAAGCCGTCGACGCCGACGTGATAGGTCGCGCCGAGTGCTGGAATCCACACATATTGCTCTTCAAATTGAAAAGCGGTGCGGCCATTGATAAAGCCGAAGAAAAGCGGCAGGCTCAGAGCAAATACGATGGTGCTCACTGCCACGGCGATGGCACGCAGCAGCTTGGTTTGCGCCGCCGGAATCAAGCTAATGATGATCGCGCCGGCAGTGGGGGCGAGAATCAGGATAGATAACAAAGGAAGGTTTTGATTGAGTTCGTGCATATTAGCGCTTTATCGATATAAGAATGTGAACTGATCCCGGGTATATTTGATACAGCCTTCTAACCATTTGAGTATCCCACCGGCTTGCATCTTTTCCTGATGTGCATCATTTCCTTCAGAATGCCAACGTGCCGCCATGGCAAAGTGAAATTTTTCCGCTCTTTCCCATTCTACAACAGTACCTTCATGAGGTTCAATCTCAAGAGCTTCTGGATCGAATGTCTGTATCTCAGCATCTGCCTTAAACTCCGTTCGAACTCCGGCGGACTCTTTATTGATATGGCTTGGATAGATATGCCAATGAGGTTGTGCATGCCGTGCTAAATCGTTTTTCTGGGGACATGCCCATTCTGCTCTTAATAATGCAGATTTTCTATTATCAGTGGCTTCGCCTTTAAAGATCAATAAACTAACGGACACGATGAGGTAAATTCCTTGGCGAAATTCGAACTCCAAAGATGCTGCTAACCAATATATTCCATTTTGTGATTTGAAAAATGGAATAACAGCGTATTTGTATTTGGCTTCTGCCTGCGTTGCTTCAGCGCCAGTTAATATGTATAATTTCCTATTACCAGGAATTCCGCGTTGTTCGTTGAAGCCTATATGCTTGTAGTTCAGAGTCTTCTCAATGACTTCCCTACAATCTTTTACAAAGTCATCCGGATCTAGCAGTTGTCCCATAGCTAGTTTTTTAGATTTCTTGGTCATAAGCTACAGTTTCCTATCAATTCCATAAAGCAGATTAAGTAACTCCCCCTGCTGCTTATCATCGACAGCCAATCCTGCATGGATGCGCTTACCAAGTGCTGAAAGCCCAGAAATTATTGTGGGGCTGAGCCGATCGCTGAACAGATCAGGGATAGCTATATTGTCCACAAATTTCTTCGACAGATTCCACTGTCCACCACCTACATGATTCGACGTAGCGGACAACAAATCTGAAAAGAGAGAACTATTCAGAACAGCTAGATAGGCGAGTCCGACTTTCTGGGGAAACGATTTGGATGATTTTGCCCGCTTTGGCAACCAGCAATAGCCTTGAACTACCACAAAGTCACCGGTTGCGTCCCATGCAAAAGAACCCGCATCACCGAAGTATGTGGATACTAACTTAGGACTGCGATCTACCTGCCAAGCCCTATGCCTGATGAGTTCCCACCATCTTTCGGGCTTGACTGTTTGACGGGCGAGGAACGCACTCTTAACTGGCAAAAGATATTCTTTGTAATACTCTTTAAGTACTTTTCGAAGTTCGTGTTCACTTTCAATCTCATTGTTATCGTATGGATAAAAAACGTACGCAACATCGCCCAAAAATCCATGCTGAATCGATTTGTTAACGACCGCTGGGCGAAAGTATTGTTTTTCATCTTCCGGCAGGTTGATCCATTCGTTCTTTTTCAGTACGAAAACTGGGTTATGGCCTGTGCGAATTCCCTGTTTGACATCAAACAGGTCTTTTACCTTGGGCAAATGGTTAAGACTTTGGAGCAGTTTCCATGAGCTGTAAGGCCGAGGCACCCAATTGTTGCTGTTACGTCCAAGCGTCGGGTTAAGATAGATACTGAAGCCATCCTTTATTAGCGGATAGGTGTTTGGGCCGCCAAAGTAGCGAGTTTTTCGCAGAGCCCTCAGCCCTGCGGAGGTAGAACTGGTCCGATGATCTGCCCAAAAGGCTACGGCGGGTTCTTTAGTGCCAGCTTCCTTTTTCGCCACATAAAATGCCGTATCAATCATCGCGCCTGCAAATAGCAGATGACTACCCAGCCGGGCGATTAGTTTGGGCGACATTTGCTCGCTAAGTCGTTCGCGAAGTTTTTCTGCAGAGGTTCCATCGAGAATTGATGCGGGTAGAATGCTACCCAGCACTCCCCCTTCGCGGATACAGGATGAGGCTTTCCAAAGAAATGCATGCGAGAGATCGGGGCGCTGCTTAACAAGTTCACCCAAAACCTCGGATACGGCATTTCGCTGCAGAGCGTTCATATCTTGCCATGACACGAAAGGCGGATTCATCAAGACCAAGTCCACATTTTGCGGCCACTCTTGATCAGAATGCAAAGAATTCGTGCAGCGAATTTGTACAGTGACGTCGGCTCGAATACCCCGCGTTTCCCACGCCAGCACGAAGTTGGCCATGTCGCATGCGGCTTCAGAATCGTCCCAGCCAATTAACTTGATTTGTCCCCCAAATCGCTTGAGTTTAAGCTGGCGAAGGGCTTCGCGTAAAAATTCCCCAGATCCACACGCCGGATCAAATATGACTATTGTTTGTTCTCCTTGCTTGAGCGCTGAGAACGATTCCTCGACGAGTGTCCTCGCAAGCGCAGGTGGAGTAAAATGAAACCCCGTGCCTTTGCTTGCTTTGCTCACTTGTACTGGTGCAGGTACGAAGCCATCAAACATCATCTGCATCTGTTTTTGAAAAGCAAAAACAGCTTCATAGTGAGCCTCTTGAAATAATTGACCGGAGGCATGACGAAGCAACAGAGTAAGATTCGGGGCCAGGCTGTCGATTGGCCTTCCTTGAACTAATTCATCTTGTAATGTACTCCAATCGGCCTCTCGAATGTTACTCGCAATCTCAATAGCTGCTTTACTGAGCCGCCAATCTTCCAGCACCAATCCTCCACGTTCGGCTTGGTCAGTCGCACAGGCAAGAAGATAGAGAAACGCTTTTAACGAGCTAGTTCCATCGAATTTACTTCCCAGGACTGCTCTCAGACTTCTAAATACCCTGATAACGTGAGACACAACCGAAAGCTCTGGTCGCGGAGAGTTGTTTTCGAGGTACGCATGAAACTTTTCCAAATTATCATACACGCTCTTATGACTGTAGCGTTCTATCGAAGCTCTCGTTTGATCCCACCTCTGTACCTCAATGTTTTCACCAACTAAAGCAATATAATGCCCGACATTCGATGACCAAGCAAAATTGCGGGTGTCATCGCCTAGCTGAAAGCGCCCAAAGTCCAAACAGAAATTGCCCCGTACGCCATTCAGCAGTACAAAGGCTTGCTCTTTCTCTTGATCGCTAAATAGGGGAACAGGGAGAAGTCCTAGTTCCGTACGCCAGAGATTGATGTCAGCTAAATGCAAGTCATGAGGCATAATCTAATATTCCCTGAGTTTTCTCATAGTGTTGGCGCTGAGGAGACAACGTAACCTAAAAGCGATGTATACGAGAATTACATCAGCCCGATTATAGATTGTCATACACAGCATCTTCCTCGTTGTCCCAGACCTCAGTCAGAGAATGATTTAATGTTTTGAGCCAATCGTTAACACGAGTGGTTTCTGCCTCCTTATTTCCAAAATCCCTCATGTACATTTTTCGCTTCTTCCTCGATGGCGGGACCGATCACTTCTATCCCACCATGACCGAGAATTGTCCGGCAAGAAGGAAGCGCTTGGTTTGCGGTGTTGCCAATGAAGGCGTAAAAGCTTTGCGCGCTCAAAGCAAAAATGACTCTTCGGACATTGCTCCAATATATCGCGCCGGCGCACATCGGACATGGCTCGGTGCTCGTGTAAAGCGTACACCTCGCCAACGTTTCGGGAGCGAATTTCTGTGAGGCTTGCCGCACGAGATTCGTTTCTGCATGTCCGGTGCAGTCGCGCTCGGTTAGCACGGTGTTCTCGGCTTGCAAAATGACGTCACCGTTTTCATCGACGAGCAGAGCGCCAAAGGGGTGGTTGCCGTGCTCACGTGCCCGTCGCGCAACGTCGATGGCGGCTCGCAGATATTTCAAATCGTTTTCGGTCAATTTGCTCTCAAAAATGACTTCGTTTGCAGACTGGTAGTCTGCGTTACGTTAGCGCACCAAAAAATACCCCAAAATAATAATCAACCCTAGCACAAATGTCACGGCGTAATTTTGCACGATGCCGGTTTGCCAGCGGCGCAGAAGAGAAGCGAGGCCGCCAAACAGCTTCGCCGCGCCGTTCACCGCGCCGTCGATCAATTTGATATCGAAAATTTTCCAGAAGAATTTTTCCGACAACCAATTGAGGGGACGCACAAACAAAGCTTCGTAGATTTCATCCACGTAGTATTTGTGTACAAGCAAATTGTACAGCCCGTGCAAACGCATTGCCAATCTATCCGCCGCGCCGGCTTTGGCTAAATAAAATTGATGAGCGAGATAAATGCCGGCCAGCGCAACCGCCACTGACAATGCCATCAGCGCCAACTCTAAACCGAGGCCGGCTTGATGAGCCTCAGCCGTTGTATGGCCATGCGCAAACACCGGTTCGAGAAACGCTTCGAATTGATTGATATGGGGAATGCCGATATATCCGCCGACAATGGAGAGAACGGCCAAAACGATCAATGGTACGGTCATGACGCGCGGTGATTCGTGCAAATGGTGCGTCACCGCAGCATCCATTCGCGGCGCGCCATAAAAGGCGAGATAGATCATGCGAAAAATATAAAATGCGGTGAGGCCCGCCGCCGCGAGCGCGATGACATACAACACCGGCGAATTGAGAAAGGTTTTCCAGAGAATTTCATCTTTGGAGAAAAATCCCGAAAGGCCGGGAACGCCGGCGATCGCGAGTCCGCCCACGAGAAAAGTCCAAAACGTTGTGGGTGTGTGTTTTTTCAAGCCGCCCATTTTCGGCAGTTGCGTTTCGCCGGAGAGGGCGTGCATGACGCTGCCGGCGCCGAGAAAGAGCAGGGCTTTAAAAAAGGCGTGCGTGACCAGATGAAAAATTCCCGCGGCAAAGGCGCCGACGCCGCAGGCGAGAAACATGTAACCGAGCTGGCTGACGGTTGAATAAGCCAAAATCTTTTTAATATCCGTGGCAGTTAGCGCCATCGTTGCGGCAAATACGGCGGTGACCAAACCGACGATGGCAACCACTTCCATGGCGAGGGGCGCTTGCAAATAAATGACGCTACAGCGCGCGACCATGTACACGCCGGCGGTGACCATCGTGGCCGCGTGAATGAGCGCCGAAACCGGCGTCGGGCCGGCCATGGCATCGGGCAGCCAAACGTACAGCGGAATTTGCGCGGATTTGCCGGTGGCGCCGATGAAGAGCAGCAGCGCGATGGCCGTGAAAATTTCCGTCGACACGCCGGCGCCGGTTTGCGCGGCTGTGAATACGGTCTCAAAATCCAGCGAGCCGAAGGTGGTGAAGATGAGAAAAATGCCGAGCAGAAAACCGAAATCGCCGATGCGGTTGACAATAAAAGCTTTGGTGCCGGCGCCCGCACAGGTCAGGCCGGTGGTTTCGTCAAAAATGCGGTCGTAATAATAACCGATCAGCAAATACGAGCACAGGCCTACGCCTTCCCAGCCGACGAACATCAGGAGAAAATTGCTGCCCATGACGAGCAGCAGCATGGTGAAGGTGAAAAGATTCAAAAACGCGAAGAAGCGCGCGAAGCCGCGCTCGCCGTGCATGTAGCCTATCGAATAAACGTGAATCAAAAAGCCAACGCCGGTGACCACCATCACCATCGTGATCGAGAGCGCGTCGAGGCGAAAGCCGATGTCAACGGAAAAGTTGCCGGTCACCATCCAGTTGTATAGCGTTTGTGTCATCACGCGCGATTCCGGTGACATCCCCAATAGCTCGCTGAAAGCCAACACCGCGGTGCCGAAGCTCGCCAGCACCGTACCGGCGCCGGCTACACCGACGGCTTTCTCATCCATCTTGCGGCCCAATAGGCCGTTGATAATGAAGCCGAGAAGAGGAAAAAACGGAATTAGCCAAAGGTAGTCTTGCATATCTGGTTGCTGGTTGCTGGTTGCTGGCGACTTGTCGCTCGTTCTTCAGCAACCAGTAACGAGCAACCAGCAACCAGCAACGAGTTCTTACCATTTCATCAAATTAATCTCATCGACAAACACGGTTGCTTTGACGCGAAAGATCGCCACGATGAGCGCCAGACCGACGGCGACTTCGGCGGCGGCCACGACCATGACGAAGAAAACAAAAATTTGACCTTCGAGGTTTTTCAGGTGTGCGGCGAACGCCACGAAAGTCAGATTCACCGCGTTCAACATGAGCTCGATGGACATGAAGATGACGATGGCATTGCGCCGCAGCAAGACGCCGGCGACGCCGAGGCCGAAGAGCAACGCGCTCAAAAGAAGGTAGTAAGCCAGGGGCATGTTATCTTAACTCCGAACCGATACGCGGATTGTTGGAGTTTTGGAGTGATGGAGTAATGGATTGTTGGAGTTTTGAATTATTGGATTTATGAAATCGTGCAACATCTCACGCTCCAATACTCCATTCCTCCATCAATCCATTGATCCAACATTCCAGCACTCCAATAATCCATCAAATTAACTTCCGTTTCGCCAGAATCACCGCGCCGATGATGCCGACCAGAAGCAGCACGGAGGCGATTTCAAACGGCAGCAGATAGGTCGTGAACAATTGCCTGCCGATGTTGGCGGTATTGCCGGCCACGGTCGAATCCGTGGAAGAGCCGTTGGCAAGCCCGACAATGGCGCCGCCTGCTATTTGCCCGGTTTTGCTCTCCGCCGGGCCGGCAAAAAATGGCGCGCCGATCAAAATGCCGATCTCAGCGAGCAACACGATGACCAATAAAGCAGCGAATGCGCGACGCGCCAGCTTGCCGCGCTCGCGACTCGGATCGCGCTTGAGGTTGAGCAGCATGATGACGAACAGGAACAGCACCATGATCGCGCCGGCGTAGACAATGACATGCACCGAAGCGACAAACGGCGCATCGAGCAGCACGTAAAATCCCGCCAGCGCAAACAGCGTGACGATGAGAAAAATGGCGCTGTAAACCGGATTGCGGTGCAAGATCATCATCATCGCCGACAGCAACGCGACCGCTGCAAAAGAAAAAAAGAGAATGGATTGTAGATCGATAGCCATATCGTGGGTCGTTGCTTTCTCAATTATGATCTTTGGAATATACAATCTTTGCGGCAAAAGTCAAGCGGATTTTCCAAGCCTTCGTAACGGACGGGACGGGACGGGACGCCTCTGTTACATATGGGTAGCGCCCCGCTCTTTGCGGGGCAGTCTGGAAGACTGCGCTACGTTTTTCCACCAATAACTGAGGCCTTACTTCTAACTGACTCAAAAGCTTGACTTTTTCGAAATATTTCGGTATTTTATGACTTTATGTTAATGGCCAGAAAATACGACGCACAGATTTTGAGACCGCATTTTGAAAAATCCTCTCGCGATTATCTATCTTGTTGACGGCGCCCGCCCCGATGTGATGCGGGAATTGCTCGATTCCGGTGATCAACCGAACATTCGCAAAGAAATTGTTGAAACCGGCACGTTTCGCACGGCTTCATCCTGTTTTCCTTCCACCACCGGTCCCGCTTACTTGCCCTTCCTGACCGGATGCTTTCCCGGCACGATCAATATACCCGGCATTCGCTGGCTCGACAAGGCGGAATTTCATGCCAGGCGCTGGGGCAAGAATCGTTTCCGGAGCTACATGTCCTTCGAAGCCACGTGGTTCAACGACGACCTGGCTAAGGATCATCCGACCCTGCACGAGATTTTTCAACGTCCGTTCAATATCTTTTCGATGATCACCCGCGGCCTGCCGAAGGGACACAACCTCGGCGCCTCGGTGAAATTGCCTTTATATTTTCGCGCGCATCTCACTCACCGTTGGGAGCCGGTTGACCAGGCTTCGCACCAGCATCTCATGCGCGCCATCGACCGGAATCCTGATTTCATCTTTGCGGTTTTTCCCGGCGTCGATGCCAATTCGCATCTGCACCATCCTCGCCATGAAAAAACCCTCGCGGCGTATCGCTATGTCGATTTCAGCATCGGAGAAGTGGTGAGGAAACTCAAACGCACGGGGCGCTGGGAGGAAACCTTGTTGATCGTCACTTCCGATCATGGATTGACGGCGACACACAACCATCTCGATCTCGCGCTGTTTCTGCAAGCGCGCGGCCTCAAGACGCTGTATTATCCCATTATTTGGAAGCTGCATCCGCAAGCCTCCGTGATGATCTCCGGCAACGCTGCCGGACACGTTTATCTTCATAACGGCAAAAACGGCGCGCCGCTATTGGGCGATGAGGTCAAAACGGCGCTCGGCGCGGCTTGGGGGGAATTATTGGCGCGGGAGGAAGTTGATTTTGTCGCCTGGCGCGGCGGCAGAGAAGTTTACGAAATTGCTTCGGCGCGAGGCCAAGCCTCGATCATTCGCCGTCCACAAGGCTTCTCCTACGATCCGCACAGCGGCGATCCTTTTGGCCTGGGCAAAATCGAGGCTCCGCTGGATCGGCAACAGGCGCTCGCCGCAACGTTCGATTCCGATTACCCTGATGCGTTGGTGCAAATCGAGCAAGTGTTCTCTTGCTCGCGCAGCGGTGATCTCGTGGTGGTTTCCAAAAACGGCTACGACCTGCGGAGGGCGTATGAATGGCCCGAGCATCACGGCTCGCACGGCTCGCTGCACCGCGAGCATATACACGTGCCGCTCATTTACAATCAAACCGGATGGGACCCGCGGCCGGCGCGCACGGCCGATTTGTTCAATACCATCCTCAAATGGTCGGGCAAATCAACTCTGGAAAACACCGATGGCCGAACGCTCTGCTGAAAGCACGCCATTGCCTTCGGCCAAAGTCGTGGCGCGAGGCATTCAAGGCTTCATTCTCTTTTCATTAGTAGGCACCATCTTGGGGATGTGGTGGAAAAGGCCGGCCGGCCTCGAAAGCTTGGCGAACCAATCAAATTGGCAGTTTGGCCTTCTCTTGCTCCCCCTCGTTGCGCTCGACTTTTTCCTGGGCGGGCTGCGTTATCGCCTCTTTTTCGATGGCAAAGTTTTGCCCTGCGTTTCGTTATGGAATTGCATGCGCTCGAATTGGGCGAACATTTTCATGGGCGCCGCCACGCCCTTTCAGGCCGGCGGCGGGACGGCACAGGTTTACATCCTTTGGCGCTGCGGCGCCACCGTTGCCGACGGCATGCTGGCTTCGCTCGTCAATTTCGCCGCCACCCTCATTTTTTTTCTCATTGGGAGTTTTGCCTCAGTGTTACTTTTGCCAACCGATCTTTTTGGAGAAAATTTCGGACCTATATTCCTGGTGGTTGGCGGCCTCACCGGCTTGAAAGCCGCATTGGTGTTGCTCGTGCTGCTCTTTCCCAAGCTCGGGTTGCGGATGGTCAAGGGATTCCTGGAATTGTTGCCGCTGCGTTGCGCCAAATTTCTAATGCTGCGCGATCGTATGCTGAACAAACTGGCCGTGGAAACGCAGCGTTTTGGCGACGGCTTCAAGAAAATTTTGCAGCAGAAAAAAATAGCACTCGTCGTCACCGTCGTGGCGACATTAGTGCTGTTTTTCAACAAATACCTAATGGGCTACGTGATCGCCCGGGCGTTGGGGCAATCGGTGCCGTTCGGAATCTTTATCGGCTTGCAGATTATTCAATTGTTTCTCCTCTATTTCGCGCCGACGCCCGGAGGTTCCGGCGTCGCGGAACTTTCGTCCGTTTGGCTCATGGGCAAGCTCATGCCGGAATCGCTGTTATTGGTTTACGCCGTGCTTTGGCGCTTCGCTACGACGATGTTGGGGGCTGTCATTGGCGGCGTAATTTTAATGCTCGACATGCGCCGTTGGATGCAAAAGGACGCGCTGGTTCCGCATGCGGCGCCAGTGCCGGTCTTGGCGCCTGCAAAAGAGGGCGCGCATGGAGAGCGCGTTCAATACAAGACGCAATAGCCTGGCTCATTTCATAAATTAATTTTCAATACACCCCGCTCGCCAACAATTCCGGCAGTACGTTGAGCTGCTGTTCGCTCACCACGACGCGATCTTTGCCTTGCCGCTTTGCCGTGTATAATGCCGTGTCGGCGCGGTGTAAAATACAATCGAGGTCTTTGTCGTCCAAGCTGACGGTGGCGACGCCGATGCTCACGGTAACCTGAACGCACAGATCGTCAGTGCGCAGCCGCAGTTGGCGGATGTTGTGAATGAAGTTCTGGGCTGCAGCCAGCGCGCCATTGATGCCGGTCTCGGGCATGACGATGACGAACTCTTCGCCGCCGTAACGGCCGGCCTTGTCCACGGCGCGCAGCGAACGCGGAATGGCGCTGCCGAGGAGCGCCAAAACCTTGTCGCCGGTCAAATGGCCGTAAAGATCGTTGATCGCCTTGAAATTATCGATATCAATGATCATCACGGAAAATGGGGAAACGTAACGCTGCCAGCGCGTCCATTCCGCTGCCGCCGCCTCCAAAATGACGCGGCGGTTGAGCAGGCCGGTGAGCGCATCTTCCCGCGAGATTTTTTCGAGCTTGTGGTTGGCTTTTTTCAATTCCGTGTTGGCACGCATCAGCGCGCGCGTGCGCTCCACAAATTTCGCTTCCAAATCTTCGTTGGCTTTGCGCAAAGCGGCTTGCGCGCGCTTGCAAACCCGCCGCACTTCCGCCTCTCGCAGCTCCCGTTCGACGGCGGGTCCCAAGCGGATCAAATTGTTTTTGCTGAGAAAATCATGGGCGCCGGCTTGCATGATTTTGACGGCGCACTCCTCGCCGTGGGTGCTGGAGACAACGATGAAAGGCGCTTCAAGGCCGCGTTCGCGGCATAAAGCCAACGCCGCAAACGCGCTGAAACCCGGCATCAGACAATCGGAGATGATGACATCCCAATTTTTGCAATCGAGTGCGCCTTGCATGCTCGCAAAGGTTTCAACCCGCTCCAAGGCCGGATCGAAACCATACTGTTGCAGCACATGCAGCAACGAAGTCGTATCAACCTGTGAGGCGGCAACAAATAAAACTTGCAGTGGTATGCTCATTTTCGTCCTTAAAATTTGAATACACACCCGGATTTTTTTAACGGACTCCCGCGCCGCTCACAGCACAAAAAATTAAAGGTACGGCCTAAAAGTCGTTCACTGGACATTTACGGTTTCTCCGCAGCGTTTAATTCCGTGGGCAGCTCAATCACAAACGCGGTGTGATCGCCAAGCTCGCTTTCAACAAAAATCTCTCCTTGATGCTCTTTGATGATGCCGTAGCTGATGCTGAGGCCCAAACCGGTTCCTTCCGCCTGTCTTTTGGTGGTGAAAAACGGATCAAAAATTTTGGGCAGAATTTCCGGCGCCATGCCGATGCCGGCATCGTAAAATTCAACGTGGATAAGCTGGTGGCCATTGCGTTGCTGCTCGCGGGCGGCAATTTTGAGCAGCTTGTTCTCGTGCGGGCCGGGATATTTTTCGTTCAGCGCATGGTGCGCGTTGCTCAGTAAATTAATGAAAACTTGTTGAATCTGTTGGCTGCGGCAATTGAGCGGCGGCAAATCCGGGGACACCTCAAGAATCAAGGTAATGCCGTCTTTGCGCAGTTGGTGCTCGATCAGGTGCAAAGAGGAATCGAGAATATCAGCAAGACCGGCCCAGCTCCGCTCCTGCGGTTGCTGCCGGGCAAAAGTCAACAAGTTATGCACGATCTTGGTGACGCGGTCGCTCTCGCGCATGATGCCTTGCAACAGCAATTGTTTCTCTTCATTTTTAGGCGCGCGATCGTACAGAATTTTCGCGTAATTGATAATGCCGGTCATCGGATTGTTGATTTCATGGGCGACACCGGCGGCTAGCTCACCGAGCGAAGCCAGCTTGGCGGTTTGCTGAACTTTCTGCTGCAACATTTCACGCGCCCGCTCGCTCTGCACCGCGGCGGTGATGTCGCGCAGAGCGACGATCGCGCCGATCAACTGCACGCGCTCGTCGTAAAGCGGCGCAGCATTCACCGAAAGATATTTCTCCGTTCCCGGCCGGCGGATTTTCAAGCGGAAATCGCTGACTCGCCGTTGCGCGTTGAGCGCGAGATGGATGGGATTGTTTTCCGGCGGCAAGCTTTGATCGTTGAGCGTGCAAAATTCCCAGGTGTTGTTCAATTCCATAAAGCGATGCTGCATCAGCGCGGCCGGCGACATTTCCAAAATCTCTTCGAGCGCGCGGTTGCTGATGAGCAAATCGCCGGCGCGATCCAAAACCGCAATGCCGTCGTTCATCGTGCGCAGCAGCAGCTCGCGCAATTCGGCGGCGCGGTGCAGCTCCGATTCGTAGTGTTTTTTCTCGGTGACGTCGCGCCCCATGCCCATATAAAGCGCGTCAGTAATCGGCGCGGCGTTGAGGTCGATGGTGCGCGGCAAACCCCGCTTTGCGGGGCGGTGCAACGTTCCATTCGCCGGTTGGCGCAATGATTCATAATTATCCCGGACATGGGGTGTGCCGTTCGACGGGGCTGACCGGCCATTCGTCTTCTCCATTGAAAACGCTGCATTCAATTCCGGCGACGCCAACGCTACAGAAGGGGTCAACGCCGGCGAGATGGCAAAAGAAATTCCACCGCTGTGGCAGGCAAAGGCTGGCGAAAATTCTTCCTGCGGTTGAATCACCAGCTCGCCGCGAACCGGCCGCCGGTCGAGCAGATCGCTCACCAGCTCTTCCGAGCCGATAGTCTTCGCCAGCACCTCGTTCAGCGTCGATTGCAGCAGTTCCTCGCGGCGGCAGCCCGCCATTTCACAAAATTTTTCGTTCACTTCGACGAAACGCAGCTCGCGGTCGACGACGAAAATTCCGTCCAGCGCATCTTGAATGAGATGGCGATATAAAGCCTCGGAGTGCTGCAGTTGCGTTTCGCGCTGCTTCAAGTGTGAGGCCATGCGATTGAAAGATTTTCCCAGGAGCGCCAATTCGTTGTGGCCGCCGATTTCGATACGGTGACTGAAATCGCCGCTGCCGAGACGTTGCGCGCCCTCGATCAGCCGCCGCATCGGTTGGTGCAATTGCCGGCTGAGCAGTAATGCCAGCGCAATGCCCACGCTCAAAAACAGCGCCATGACGGCCAAATTCAGCTTGTAAAATTGCCATCGCTGCCGGCCTGCGAACGTGAGATCATAATCGAGGCGCAAATATCCGGCCGAAACGGCTGCCGGCGAGTGAGGAGCAGAAACTGACGATGGGCTCGTGCCGTTTGCCGCTCCCTCCGTTTGCGCCAGCAACGGACGAATGGTGACAAAAGCGTTTTGAACACCGTCGTGGCGAATCACGTACTCGATGGGCTTGGCCTCGCGGTGCAAGCTGGCGATCAAACGATCTAATTCGGCGTCGGGTGCGGGATCGGGGGAACCGCGTTGCAAAATTGGCTGGAGATCGGTGGCGTAGACGATGCACCGCAAAATATTTTCGGTGGCGAGCAAATTATCAAGCTCCTCCCCTAGACGTTTGTGATTCACGCTGACCGAAGCAATCACGATCGGCTCGCCCGGGGCGAGACCATGCGCCAGTTTGGTTTGTGGCTGGACAGGCTTGGCGGTAAATAGAGGCTCGAGATGGCGGACAGTGTGCGTGCTGCGCGCGCGGCCATTTTCAAAAGTATGCTGCAGCAAACTCGGCTGCAGCAGCCACAGGCCGACGGTCGTCACGATCACACCATAAGTGACCACCAGCAAAATCGTGCCGGTGAGCAAACGATTGCGAAAGCTCATACCTGCCAGACGGCGACCGGGAAATTCGTGTGCTCTCTCCCAACAGCGCCTTACCCATCCCTGAAGGTTACGATGGATTTGCACAAAGCCAGAATATCGAAGCATATCCCTCTGCCTCCATCCATGAATCGCTGCGGCAATGCCGAAGTATCACGGATAAAACCGAAGCAACCACGTCGAAAACGCTGTTTGTGAGGTAATTGAGGAAATTTCTTTAGGCTGCGCCCGTAGGATCAAACCCGCAGAAAGTTTCCAGGTGAATTTCCAATATGGAAATTCGTTCACCCTTGAGCATGGCAATAAAATCGCGACACGCCCGAAGGCAAAAAATTTTGGTGGGGTCCGCCGGCCGGATGTCAAGTCAAGGATGGAAAAGCAATGGCAAGCAATACCCTACACACAGTCCGGAAATTGTCAGCACGCGCTAAGGCTTTTAGAAATAAAGGTTTCCAAGCGCCAGCGCCGCTTTCACAACAACATACACTTTACCCTACTATTCTCTTCTCAAAATCAACCTTAAATTACCGCCAGAGTCGGAAAAGTGCGGAAAAAAATTTTCGAAAAAAAATAGCCCGCAAGCGCATCAACCGGCTCACGGGCAATCAACTGCGTCGTCCAAAATTCGCCATGAGTTTCATCGAATTAATGTCATTTTTCTCCGTTCAACTTTGTTGCCAACCAGCAGCTCGTAGAAATAAACTCCGCTCGCCACAGTTTTGCCGTTGTGATCGCGGCCATCCCAAGTCATCGCTTGCTCACCGGCGACAAGCTCGCCATCAACCAAAGTTCGCACGCGATGGCCGGCGAGATCATAAATAACCAAACGAACTTTCTGGCGCTCGTGCAAATGAAAACGGATAGTGGTTTCGGGATTGAATGGGTTCGGGTAGTTCTGCGCCAGCGCCGGGACCTTTGGAAGAGTTGGTGTTTTCAAAGACGCAACCACTGGCTTCTCCAAACCGCCACGTTGCGGGATGATCGCTTGCTGCCGTTGATATCTTGGCAGGATGATATTGAAGGCCTCCACAAGCTCGACGGCGACCGGATCGCCATTCTTTGCCATTGTCTGCAACTGGGAGAGAATGGTTTGCGTCGCAGCCAGATCGTTTAGACGATACAAATGAATAACGCCGGCGTTGGCCAAAAGCTCGGCGGCATTTTCAGAGTTGCTTTGTGTAAATGCAGTCAATTTCGTTAAGGCGTCCGAAGTTTTGCTGGCAACCAAATCGTTTTCCATCAACACCAGCGCCAGCATTTTGCGAATGGAAGCTGCAACCGCAAGATCATTGGCATACGTGTTGACCAAAGCAAAATCCACCTCGGGTACGCGCGCCTCTTGCAGCTCGCGGTGCAGCGCCGCCACCACCTCACTGGCTTTGCTCCAATCGCCGGTGCTCAATCCCTGATTGATAGCGGCTTTTAACTCCTCAGTCCATCCAGCCAATGTACCGTTCGTTCCGGCGTTGACCGTCAGTCTCATGGCGGTGTTATGATGGCTATCAGCCGGCGGCAGTTCTGCGATCATTCCAGGTTTGAATCCTTTTAGGTAAGTCGGATCGTAATTCGTGCTTCGGCCCCAACCAACCGGGCTTGGCGCGCTGCTGAGAACCGGTGTGGTGTAAACCGTTCCGGCGACATTGCTTTGCTGGCCGTTCCAATAACAACGTCGGGCATGGATTTGATAACCGCCGCTCGCTTGCTGCGCTTCGTAACTGGTGTTATCGTGAATCCAGTTGTTGCCATAAAAAGCAGCCAGGTCTTTGCCAAAATTCGGTGAGCTGGTTGAGGCATAAATGCCGACGCCGGAATTGTTGGCGATTTCGTTGCGGCCTTTGGTGGTATCAGTATTGGCGCCACAGGCGAGCACATTGCTGTTGATAGCGCAGGTGATACCGCGAGTGCCGTTGGATTTGATCGTATTGCGATGGACATCGGCATTGCAGGAAATGATGAACCACAGGCCATGGGAGCCGTTGTTGGTAATGTAATTATACTCGATCTTGGCGTTGCAATTGGTGTCGCCAAAGATGCCGGCGTTGGTATTGTTCTCGATGCGATTGCCGGTGATCGTGGGTTTGGCGTAATCGTAAAGCTCGAAGCCGTAGAAATTGTTTGAAATGGTATTATCTTTAATGAGAGGATGTACCGTTGCGCCGCTATAGTTGTTGCCACTGATGGCGAGCCCATCGTTGCTATTATAGCGAGTTTTGCACTTTTCCACCGTCACGTTGTTGCTATTGCCGGTGTAATTGATTATTATACCGTTCACCGCATATTGCACATCACAGCGGCGCAAAGTGGTCGCATTAGAGTTGGCGGTGATGGTAATGCCGTTCCACGAGCCGGCCGTGAGTGGCGCGCTGTTGCTGGTGAAGCTGATGCGTTTGTTCGGATCATCGCTGACGGCTGAGATTGCCGTTGACGGTGAGGCTCGTGCCGTTGGCAAAAGCCACGGTGGTGCCTGGTAAAATCGTCAGTTTGACGCCGCTGTTCACCGTAACACTGCCGGTGACAAATATAGCGTTGCTCCAGGTGGTGTTCGTAGCGATAGTGCCGGAGACTTCGGTGGCGCGGCGTAAAACGTATAACCCATCGGGCGCACTGGCCAGAATAGTTCCACTCGGTAGATAAGGATAAACGCCCCAAGGGCCGTTATAAACCGGGGAAATAAAATTGCTCACGCTGGGCGTGTCATAATAGCCGATCTCTGTGGGATTGGAAGGGTTGGAAACATCGAGAATACGTATACCCTTCGTATAATAACTGATGTAGGCTCTGTCGCTTCCACCTTCATTTTTGATGAGCACATGGTGGATGCTGTTGTATTCACCATTTGGTATAGTCGTGAACGTCGCATCAGCAAACTGAGGCGTTCCAGTTTGGGTCTCGGGTTGTACTTGGTACACTTTCGTGATCGGATACAGATAGCCACTACCCGCCCCACCAATTGGGTCAATATCCCATACACGCAAGAAATTTCCTCTTTGATACTCACCGTTTGTGGAAAAGGCTGGTGCGGTATTTTTTCCTTCTTCAGTTGAAAAAAGATATTTGCCATCAGTTGAGATCCAGGTGCTGTGCGTTTCCATAAACAATGAGGAAGGGAGTTGATTCGGGTTCTGACCGCGGAGGGGATTATATATGTGCTGGCGCTGGGTTGTGGGAGTGACGGTGGTGCCGTTGAAAGTAAAATCCGTGATCACGATGCCGGCATTGAATTGAGAATCGTATACCCGATTGCCACGAACGTAAGTCGCGTGGGATTGCTCTTTATTGAGACCTGGAATAACCGGAATTTCTCCGATTTTGGTGCTGAAATTGGAAGCTGGACCGTTGACATTGTAAACACCTATGTTTACGCCATCGAAAAAATGCGAGAGGAAAAGCAGACCTTGTTCATCAATCTGCAGTGTGTGAACTCTGGTATTGGTCACGACAAATCCCTCAATGCCTGCAGTCGGGTCGCTGAGATTGTTGATGGCCGTTACCAGATTCACATAGTAAGTCGGAATGCCATCCTGTGCGACAAAGGCGTAGTTATTCCAGACTTTGACATCCAAAGGAGCATTTTGGTTATTGGCATTCTGATACCTTACCGTCTTTTTGTAGATGGTATTGTTTGGGTCGGTGACATCGACGATTGCCACGCCGCTGCCTGAAAGAGAGTTTGTCCCGTCCGAATTACTTTTCAAACAAATCAACGCATATTCCTTGCCTTGGTATGTCCACCCCCAAACATCCGCAATGGGACCCTCCTTGGTAAAATCAACGGTTCTGTGATACAGACTGTCGGCGGTTGGCTTGAAACCCGCCAGAACCATATTCTTGCTTGTCTGGCCGAAAGCTGCCGAGCCTATCATACATGCAAGGCTCAAGGCAACGACTGAAAAGTATTTCTTTTCCATGATAACCTCCTTGTCGTTTGGCGTTAACGAATGATTAACATCTTGCGAATTTGGGTAAAAGATTTTGCTTCTAATTGAATAAAATAAATTCCACTTGGCGCATTACCTCCGTTCTTATGTTTACCGTTCCAGTTGATATGATATTCGCCGGGAGATTGAAAACTAGATAAGAGTTCTATCACCTCCTTTCCTGTTATATCATAAATACTCAGCTTAACAAATGACCGATTCTTGATGCGATATCGAATTTGGGTTTCAGAATTAAACGGATTGGGATAATTTTGAAACAGATCGTAATCACTTATGAAAAATTCTTTCCGCTCCTTAACTGTTGTAATTGTTGCCGGGTTCAGTTTATATAAACTATATCGTTCTGAATCTGGATAAAGGAGACCAAAAGTTCCATATAAGGTATTTGAAGCGTTGTTTATCGCTAGATTGAAAACGCTAATTCGATTTAAAGGCAAACTCGGAAGACCAGTATTCACTCTTTTCCAGTTCTTACCACCGTCCACGCTAGAAAGAACCCCTCCTGATATGTTGACTAACGCATCACCCCAGTTGCCAATATAAACTACATTTGTATCGATTTCGGAAGCAACTATCCCACTTCGAACAGTCACTCCTTGGGTTAACGAATCATTCATTGAAAACCAATTTTTTCCCATATTGTAGCTTTTGTAGATTCCGTTGTCTCGCACGGCTGCGTAAAGCGTTTTGGATTGCTTAATCTTTGCTATCGACCAAACAATAGCGTAGAGCGTGTCACCTGTAAATGGATTAATTGAGGCTATGGGCAAGCCGGTACTGATTAGATTCCAGATTTTCCCTTGATCCTCGCTCTTCCGAACGCCTTGGTAGGTAGCGACATATACTGTCCCCTGCTCCTGATCGACCAACATGTCGATGGCATTGAACCCCGAGGTCGATAGCAACTCCCAATGTGCTGCACCATCTAAGCTGCGATACATTCCACCGCCGCCAGACAAATCTCCGGCATAAAGAATGTTGCGCTTGGCATCTAACGCCATAGCCCGAACCGTATAGTCATGATGATCGGGAACAATACCGGTATCGCTCTTTGTCCAGGTTAATCCGTCATCGCAACTTTTGACCACACCCATTCGCAAGCCATCGCCGCACACGTAAATCACCTGAGGATTGTTGGGATCAACAATTACATCATAGGGGCGGAAGAGGCCAAATCCTTGCGAATTGACCTGCCAAGTCAATCCTCCATCCGTGGTTTTGTGAACGCCGTTTATATAAATGATGCTGCTATTGGTCGGATCAACGGCGATAACCCCAATTATGTTCTCGCGCACCAGCATCCATTGCGGTTGCTGAGCCAAGACCACGCTGGAAATTAGCGACAAGAATAGAATTAGTGATTTCATGGGAGACTCCTACTTGATGACATTGTTTGGATCCGTTACATCAACGATTGCCACGCCAGAACCAGAGAGATATGGCCCACCACTGAGAGCTCTATTGCTCTTGAGACAGATCAAAGCGTACTCTCTGCCTTGATAGGTCCAGCCCCAAACATCGGCAATGGGTCCCTCGTCGGCAAAATTAACGGTTCTATGATACAGACTGTCAGCGGTTGGCTTGAAACCTGCCAGAACCATATTCTTGCTCATCTGAGAAAATGCAGTTTGGCTGAAGAGAAAAACCAAACTCACAACCCAAATCTTCGTTTTCATAACAACCTCCTTGTTTTGAGTTAACGTATTAATAACATCTTGCGGAATTGAACAAAAGATCCTGCTTTTAACTGAATGAAATAAATTCCATTTGGTACATCACCTCCTTCTGTATTTTTACCATTCCATTGCATAAAATAGTTACCCCTGCTTTGCCATTGCTCGACCAGTGAAATCACCTCCTTTCCATTTAAGTCAAAGACTTTCAAAGTAATGTGACTAGCAATTTTTAAGTCATAGTTCACTTTGGTAGAATTCTTAAAGGGATTAGGGTAATTGGGATGGAGATAAAAATTGAAAGGTTGATCGTTGTTCTCTTTAATTTTCACTTCAGTAGTGAATATCAAAGGGGCTAATTTATAAATTCCTTGAAGGTCCAAGCCTTGTAACTCCAGATATAACGCATTATCGTGTATGACAAGATTTTTAGCGACAATCCATTCTGGCGAAGCGGTGGGAAGACCTTGATGATATCTTTCCCAAGATTGCCCACCGTCAATGCTTCGCCACAGGCCTGACATAATGCCTTGTGGTATACTGCTAGCACCGTCAGCAAAGACAACGTTGGTGTCGATTTGAGAAATTACAACGCCACCTTGACCTTTTATCAAACCATTATTTACAGAAAACCAATTCTTTCCCGCATTGTAGCTTTTGTAGATTCCGTTACCCCCTACGGCCGCATACAAAGTTCTCGATTGCTTGACTTTTGCAATGGACCAAACTTCAGCGTAAAGCGTATCGCCCGTAAAAGGATTGATGTAGGCTATTGGCAAGCCATTGTTGATCCCAGTCCAGGTTTTCCCTTGATCTTCGCTCTTCCAAACGCCTTGGTAGGCAGCGACATATACTATTCCAGTCTCCTCATCAACCAATAAGTCCTTGGCATTAAACCCTGAGGTCGATAGCAACTCCCAACGTGCTGCACCATCTATGCTACGATACATTCCACCCCCGCCAGCCAGATCACCGGCGTAAAGGATATTGTGCTTGGCATCCAGCGCCATTGCTCTTACAGTATAACCATGATGATCGAAAACAATGCCGGTATCGCTCTTTGTCCAGGTTAATCCACCATTACGGCTTTTGACCACACCCATTCCTAAGCCATCACCACTCACGTAAATCACTTGAGGATTGTTGAGATCAACAATCACATCGTACGGGCCGAAGAGGCCGAATCCTTGTGAATTTACTTGCCAAGTCAAGCCCCCATCCATGGTTTTGTGAACGCCGTTGATATAAATGATATTGCTGTTGGACGGATCGACGGCGATAACCCCACTGGTGTTCGCGCGCAACAGCGTCCACTGTGGGGTTTGCGCTAAGAGGGCGGCGTAGTAGAGAAGCGCAGATAAAAACATCGTGACAGACTTCATAAGATGTTTCCTATTGATTTTTTAGTGGCAAAATAATGCACCAATAAAGCTTGCGTTCAATGGCGGCGTTTGTAAAATTTCGAAGAGAAGGGAGAAGGGAGAAGGAGAAGGGAGAAGGAGAAGGGAGAAGGAGAAGGGAGAATCCTGATGTCATTCACGAAGCGTTTATATCCCTCTTCCTGGCGGCAGCCGAATCCGGTTCCAGTTTATCCCATTACGCACGCGGAATATACGGATTTCCGAACTTATTGTCAATACTTGTTGCAAAAATTTAATGCGGAATTTGCTCAAAAAAAGCCCCGATTTCGGTCAAGAATATCGGGGCTTTTCTCATATCGTCTTGATGTTACAGGCGCTACAGCAGCTCATGATTCGCCGTTTCAATCGGCTGACCAATCTGGATAACCGGACTGGTTTCCGTGCCGATGCCGAAGGGCTGCCATTTGTGCGTGTCTTCGCTGCGGAGGCGATGCTTGGCGCCGCCGCGCGCGTGAATTTCCTCAAATCCCATCGGCTCGATATTGAAGCGCTCGCCATCCAACAGGCCGGTGATGCCGGTTTGCCCGGGCTCCGGACGCTTGGCTTTGCAATACGGGCACGTCGTGGGATCGTGTGGTTTGTAGTCGATGGGTTCTTCGTAGGTGCTGATATAACCTTCGAAATTGCGCAGCACCACTTTGTGATCCGACATGCTGAGCAAGTAATTCGGCATCAGCGGAATCTTGCCGCCGCCGCCAGGCGCATCGACGACGTAAGTCGGAATCGCATAACCGGAGGTGTGGCCACGCAAACCTTCGATGATCTCGATCCCTTTTCCCACCGGCGTGCGCAAATGGCCGGAGCCTTCGACCAAATCGCATTGATACAAATAATACGGCCGGATGCGAATCTTCACCAGTTCTTGCACCAGCTTGCGCTGAATGTGGACGCAATCATTGACGCCGGCAAGCAAAACGCTTTGATTGCCCAAGGGCACACCGGCGCGGGAGAGCCTGTCGCACGCCAGCGCAATCTCCGGCGTAATCTCTTTGGGATGATTGAAGTGCATATTCACCCACAGCGGATGATATTTGGAAAGCGTCGCGCACAACTCGTCGTCCACGCGCTGCGGCAGGAAAATCGGCACGCGCGTGCCGAGGCGAATAATTTCCAAATGCGGAATGGCGCGCAAGCGGGCGAGCAGATTGTCGAGCACTTTGGGCGGCAGGACGAACGGATCGCCGCCGGAGAGCAGCACGTCGCGAATTTGCGGGGTGCGCGAGATATAATCGATCTGCGCATCGTACTCGGTGCGGCTGAACTGCGCCGTGGGATCGCCGACAATGCGGCTGCGCGTGCAATAACGGCAATAGCTGGCGCATTGCGTGGTCACCAGCATCAGCACGCGGTCGGGATAGCGATGCACCAAACCCGGCACCGGCGAGTGGCGATCTTCCGCCAACGAATCTTCCATCATCGAGGTGAATGGCACCATCTCGGCGTCGGTCGGAATCACCTGCTTGCGGATCGGGCAATCGGAATCATCCGGATCGATCAAAGCCGCAAAATACGGCGTGATGTCGACGCGAAACAGATTGTTGGCGCGCAACGCCCTTTTTTCGCTTTCAGTGAGATTGACGATCTGGCCCAATTCTTCGACCGAATTGAGGCGGTGCTTGAGCTGCCAGCGCCAATCATTCCATTGCTCGTCGGGAACCTCGGCCCAAACTTCCGGCCGCGGGGTGAAAGTCTGCTTGTTCGAAGTTGGCGCGCCATTTCCGGCGGCAAGTGCCGAGGCGCCGTTGTCGGATTTTTCTCGCAACAAAACGTTGTCGCCCATAAGCTGCGCTCCTTTCGTATTTTTAATTTCGTTATTTTCCCAACGCGGAACCCGCAAGACGGGGCAGCCAAATAAAAGGCAAAATGATTTAGGGCAAAACTATTAAAAGCACTTTCAAGCTAACCATAAGGCAGAATGATGGTTCGGCAGAATGATTAAAAAATTATTCTGCCAAATCATCATTCTGCCTTTTGACTGCGCCCGTAGGGTTACAGCGAATGCCGTGCCAGGAAGTTTCTGAGTATATATCCAGAGAAGCTTTGCCTCAAACCGACAAGTGAATAAAGGAAAATTAACCTCAACGGATTGAAGCAACGCAACGGATGAAAAGCTTTTATCGGTTGCGTTGTTTCTATCCGTTGGGAAAACTTGCTCTGTTTGTAAAGGTTTTTGGTGCTCAAAATCTTAGCACCAACTAAGATACGAAAACTTTTGGAAAGTTCCAAGAAATTGTGCATCTTATGTGATGGCTCTGACCGCATCACGCACAGGAAGACTTTGAAAGGAGCAACAACCCATCAAATGGATTCTGTGGGATGAAACAAGCAGGAGAGCTATGAGCCAAAGCCAGAGGTGGAAGACTTCTGCCGGACGATCGCTTGATTCGGAAACATTTAACGCGTTAATCGCCGCCATCCCCGTACTGCAAAATGTGCCGAACCATCTTCTCCGGCAGCTTACGGCGGAGATGCTGCGCACCTACGCCGACGGCGGGATCATTCTTCAGGAGGGCAAGCTGGCGGATCGGCTAATTGTGATTTTGAAGGGCACGGTCGAGATTCTGCGCGACGGGGTCTTTCTCGTTTCACGCAGCGCCAATGAAATTATCGGCGAGCTTGGCGTGATGGATAACGTGGCTTACAGCGCCACCGCCGTGGCGTGGGGGACGGTGCAAGTGCTCGCCATTCCGGCGGCGCTGGCAAAAAAGTTTTTGAAGAACTATCGTTTTACCCTCAATCTCATCAAAATTCTTTCGGCCAAATTGCGCGAGGCCACGGACGACGAGGCGGTGCGCCTGGCCCAGGAAGAAAACATGTTCGCGGCCTTTCGCAGCCACGTGCATCCGCGCGTGCTCGACGATTTGCTCGCCCGCGGCCTGGAAAATTACGGCGCGCCGCGCTACATCGACTGCGCCATTCTATTTGCCGATATCCGCTCGTACACCTCGCTCTCACTCGAAGCCACGCCGGAACAAATCGTCAAAGAGCTGAGCCGCTATCTCGACGGCATGATCGAGATCATTCACGCGCACGACGGCATGATCGACAAATTCATCGGCGACAACGTCATGGCGGTCTGGGGCTTTGCGCAACCGGCGCGACACCATTCCACACCGGTATCGTTGGCGCGTCCTCTTCGCGACCTCACACCGATGCGTTTTATGCCCAACGGGCCAAACTCAACGACGGTCGAAGGAAACCATGCGGTGAAAGCATTGAACTGCGCCGTTGCCATGTGGAAGGCGGCGCAGAAATACTCTTTTCGCGGCCGGCCGATTGAAATTGGCATTGGGCTGAATTACGGCACGGTGTTCTGCGGCAACGTCGGCAACGACCGCAAACGGCAATTCACCGTTTTGGGTCATCCGGTCAATTTGGCTTCGCGCTTTGAATCGTTAACCAAAGAACTGAACGCGCCGATCGTGGTGGGAGAAAATTTTTATCACCAACTCCCGCCGAGGTGCCGCCGCCAATTTCGGGAACATCGCAACGTGAGTGTGCGCGGCCTCGATGCGATCACGTGTTATGGGTACGTTGGTGAAAAAAGATAAACCGATAAAAATGATCAAAAGACCGTCACGACTGAGAGCGCTTGAAAATCAAATTGCCAGATTGGAAAACCGGCTGCCCAAAATGGAACGCGACAGCCGCCGTTTCTCCGTCGTGCGAATGCTGATTTTTCTCGGCACGGTGCTGCTTTGCATTCTGGCAGTTTATGCACTCAACGAGACGGCCGGCTGGATCGCCATTGCGCTCGGCCTGCTCGTGTTCAACATTGTCGCGCATTACCACCGCCGGCTCGACAAAGCAATGGCGCGGCACAAAATCTGGTTGCAGCTCAAAACCGCCCAGCGCGGCCGCATGCAATTGGATTGGCAGGTGATTCCCTCTCCTCCATTTGCGCATACGGAAAACGATCATCCATTTGCCGGAGACCTCGATCTCGCCGGCCAAAAATCTTTGCAGCATTTGATCGACCTCGCGATTTCCCGGGAGGGCAGCCAGCGACTTAAAAATTGGTTGTTTGCCGCCGTTCCCCAGCCGGAGCTGATTCAACCGCGGCAAACCCTCGTTCGCGAGCTTGCGCCCATGTCTCGTTTTCGCGACAAGCTGCTGCTCAATTTGGCCGCAGTAATGCGCGAGCCGTTGCAAGGCAAAAAGTTTTTAGCCTGGCTGCAACAGGAAACGCCGCAATCATCGCGATGGCTTTTGCCGGTCTTTTGGGCGCTGGCGGCGCTGAATATCGCGCTATTCTTGCTGGCGCAATTCGGCCTGGCGCCGCGCTATTGGCTGATCACGCTGTTCATCTACGGCGGCTTGTATCTGATGAACGCGGAACGGATCAAAGAAATTTTTGAGGAGGCGATTTTTCTCGATGAGGAATTGAACAAATTGGGCGCGCTGCTGCTTTATCTCGAAAAATACCCGTATGGAAAAAATCTCCATCTGAAAAATTTGTGCCAGCCATTGTGGTCGGCGAAAAAACACCCATCCGCGCAGATGAAAAAGATCAAGCTTATCGTCACCGCGATCGGGATGCGAATGAATCCGATCGTGCGCGCGATCTTGAATATCGTTGTTCCGTGGGATTTTTATTGCGCCCATCTTTTCGATGAACAGAAATCCCGCCTCGCCAAAGACTTGCCGGTTTGGTTGGATATCTGTTTCGAGCTGGAAGCGCTGGCGGCTTTGGCGAATTTTGCCTATCTCAATCCCGAATATGATTTTCCGGAGATCGTTGCTCACGAAGGCGGCCTGGTTTTTCAGGCCCGGGGTTTGGGACATCCACTCATTCCGGCAGAGCAGCGCGTGTCAAATGATTTCTCAATGCGCCGCGCCGGTGAGCTGGCGATGATCACCGGCTCGAACATGTCCGGCAAAAGCACGTTTCTCAAAACTTTGGGGATTAATCTCAGCCTGGCATACGCCGGCGGTCCGGTTTGCGCCGGTAGATTGCAGACCTCGCTGTTTAGACTATTCACTTGCGTCAAAGTGAACGATTCCGTGACCGACGGCTTTTCTTTTTTCTACGCGGAAGTGCGGCGGCTAAAAGCTTTGCTGGACGAGCTGCAAAAAGAATACGCTTATCCGCTCTTCTTTTTGATTGACGAGATTTTCAAGGGCACGAATAATCGGGAGCGGCTCATCGGCAGCCGCTCCTATATCCGCGCCTTGGCCGGACAAAACGGCGCCGGCGCGATTTCAACCCACGATCTGGAATTGACGACGTTGGCAAACACACTTCCTAATCTCCTCAACTACCATTTCCGCGAAGAGGTCATCGACGGCCGGATGGTTTTCGACTACAAGCTGCACGACGGCCCCTGCCCCACCACGAACGCGGTGAAAATCATGAAACTTGCGGGTCTGCCGGTGAAAGAAGAGCTTGTGATGCTTTAATGATGGATGGAAAAGATTGCCGGACACTTTATTCCTTGACAACCGCCCCTTTCCTGCGTATTTTGATAATGACGCGGAGAAGAAAACATCCATGCGTGATGAAGTCAAGCATTTTGCCGTAAGCCGCATACGGCGTGAGCGAGTCGAAGAAGCCACCGATGCGCTCGTCGTCGAAGAGCCATTGGAGATTCGGCTTAACAATATACCACTCGCGGTGGTGATGCGCACCCCGGGCGACGATTTGGATTTGGCGAGAGGGTTTTTGCTCACCGAAGGGATCGTGCCAAGGGCAGAGGGCCGAGGGCGGAGGGCAAGCGGCGGAAAGAATGAAGAATCTTCCACATTACAATTTGCAAATTGCGATTTGCTGGAGATCGATTACGCTCGTGATGAATTGGGCCTCGACATTCCCAACGTGGTGAATTGTCGTTTGCCATGGATTTCCGAAAAAGAAATTTCCGGCTGGCAGCGGCATATTTTCGCCAGCTCGAGCTGCGGCATTTGCGGCCGCGCCTCGCTTGACCGCGTGCGTTTGCAAGCGCCCCTTCCCAACAGCCATTGGCAAATCCCGTTTTCCATTTTGCAAACTTTACCCGAAAAGCTTCGTGCCTGTCAAACCGCTTTTAGCAGCACCGGCGGCTTGCACGCAGCGGCGTTGTTTTCGCCACAGGGCGAGATCGTCGCGCTGCGTGAAGATATTGGCCGCCACAACGCGGTGGACAAAATTCTCGGCTGGACCATGCGCCGGCACGAGCTGCCTCTTTCTCATTTCGGACTTTTGGTCAGTGGGCGAGTGAGTTTTGAAATCGCGCAGAAAGCGTTATTGGGTGGCCTCCCGTTTGTCGCGGGCATCAGCGCCGCCTCGTCTCTTGCCGTCGAATTGGCGGAAGAGAGCGGCATGACGCTCGTCGGTTTTTTGCGCGGCGAAACCGCTGTCGTTTATGCCGGGTCGCAGCGGATTGGATTTTGAATCGGACACTCGGCGCCCAAGAAAGGAGAGGTGTTTGTGAATATCGTTTTTGTCGAATCGTTTTATGGGGGCTCGCACAAGAGCTTCCTCGATGGCCTCGTCAAGTACAGCCGCCACGACGTCACCCCCATCACCCTGCCGTCGCGCTTTTGGAAATGGCGTTTGCGCAGCGCCGCCTTGCACATTGCCGAAGAATATGGCGAGGCCTTGCGCAAAGCCGATTTGATCATTGCGACCGATCTGATCAATTTGGCCGATCTCAAAGCGCTGGCAAGATTCACCTGCCCGTCGATTCTTTTTTTTCACGAGAACCAGTTGACCTATCCGACGCCCGAAGGCGAGAAACCCGAATTGAATTTCGGCTTCACCAATCTGGTTTCGGCCCTGGCGGCGGATCGCTGCTTGTTCAATTCGCGCTATCATTTTCAAGAGTTCGACTACGCGCTGAAACATTTCATCAACGACATTCCCGAGTTTGCGCCGGAAAAAGCGCACGAGCAAGTCATGTCAAAATCGCAAGTTATTTACATGGGCATCGACTTCTCGGAGTTCCGGCGCCGCCCGGTGTTGGATAATCCCAAGCCGATTATTCTGTGGAATCACCGGTGGGAGTTTGACAAACAACCCGGGGTTTTTTTCAAGCAGATGTACAAGCTGGCGGAAGAGGGCGTCGACTACGAGCTGCTGCTGCTCGGCGAGAATTTTCAGATGCACCCCAAAGAATTTATCGAAGCTCGCGAGCGGCTCGGCCCGCGCCTTCGGCAATTCGGCTATGCAGAAAGCGCGTATGACTACGCCCAATTTCTGGCCGCGGCTGATATAGTCGTCTCAACCGCGATTCAAGAAAACTTTGGCTTCGCCGTAATCGAAGCGATGCATTGCCACACGCTGCCGCTGTTGCCCAATCGCTTGAGCTATCCGGAAATTCTTCCGGCAAAATTTCACGAGCAGTTTCTTTATAACAGCGAGGCGGAATTGGCAAGCAAGCTGCGCCGGCTGCTGCGTGAATATCGCCAGTTGCACGAAGTACGTGCCGAAATCGCCCAAGTCATGGCTGCGTTTGATTGGAAGAAACGCATCGAAGAGTTTGATGCGCTGTTTGAGGAATTGGGCAAAAGCGGGAAGAAGTGATGGTGTCCCAAAGCTGAGGCGACACAACCAAAAAATTTTCCCCAACGGATAAAGGCGGCCAACGGATTTTAATTTGGAAGAATAACGTTTTTGTTTTTCTTTGCGTAATCTTTGCGTCTCTGCGTCTTTGCGCGTTTTTTGTTTTTGGTTGCATCTTGTCGTTAGGATTACTTTATGCCAAAACCCCGCATTGTTTCTTTGATTGCCAGCAGCACGGAAATCGTCTGCGCGCTTGGCGGCGAAGACTGGCTCGTTGGGCGTTCGCACGAGTGCGATTTTCCGGCGTCGGTGAAAAGATTGCCGGTTTGTACCGCCACCAAATTTGTCACTGACGGCACGAGCTACGAAATCGACCAGCGCGTCAAAGCGATTTTGCAAGAAGGCTTGTCGGTTTATCGTGTCGATGCGAAGCAGCTCAATCAACTGCGTCCGGATATCATTATCACGCAAACGCAATGCGAAGTCTGCGCCGTCAGCTTGCGCGATGTCGAAGCCGCCGTGTGCGAGCTGATCGATTCCAAGCCGCAAATCGTCTCGTTGCAGCCGAACGCGCTGGCTGAGGTATGGCTGGATATCATGCGCGTGGCCGAGGCACTTTGCATTCATGCGCGAGGACGCACGCTCGTGCAACAATTCCAGCAACGCATGGCCGCGGTTGCCGATGCCGCACACGCTTTGCCCAACAAGCCGCGCGTGGCGTGCATTGAATGGATCGAGCCGCTCATGGCCGCCGGCAATTGGATGCCCGAACTCGTGCAAATGGCCGGCGGCATCAATCTCTTCGGCGAAGCCGGCAAGCATTCTCCGTGGATGACGTGGGAGCAGCTCTGCGAAGAGGATCCGGATACGATTATCGTTCTTCCTTGCGGTTTCGATATTCCGCGCACGCGACAGGAGATGCCCGTGTTGATGCAGAAGCCGGAATGGCTGCATTTGCAAGCCGTGCGCAACCATCGCGTCTTTCTCGCCGATGGCAATCAATATTTCAATCGCCCCGGCCCGCGCTTGGTGGAATCGTTGGAGATTTTGGCGGAGATTTTTCACCCAGAAGTTTTTTCTTTTAACCATGCTGGAACTGGCTGGCAGCTTCTTTGATGACGCGCTCTTGCCCCTAAAGTCAAGATTGGGACTTGCTTTTTTATAAAAAGCCATGTATCTTCGAAGTTGTGTTTCTCTTTGGGTTCACTTCTCTAAAATTCTTTACAGAAATTCGGCATGGCTGACACAAATTCTATATATGCTGGTCGTTTTCTTTCAACCTTTAACCAACCGGAGAATGTGTAGTGGCTGCTTCTCTCAATCTTAAAATCGGCGATTCCGTCGTCGTTAAATCCGGGGTAAAAGATCCTGACCTCGGCATTGACATTGAAGGTTGGCAAGGCCGAATTGTAGAGATCGAAAAGAAAGACAACAGCGTTGGCATTGCTTGGGATAGCATCACGCTGAAAAGCATGCCGGAATGGATTATTGAAAAATGCGAAGTTGAGGGTCTGGATTGGCGCCAAATGAATCTTGAAACGACCGAAGTTGAATTTGCCAAATCAAGGGACACCACAAAAGCTGTTGAAAAGATGATTGAAAAGCTCGAATCAAAACATGCCTGGGATCACTTGGATGAAGAGGGCAAGCGAATTCAAGCCGTGCTTGCAGGCGTTGATCCGGATGACGAATGGGCCGCAGTCGAAGCCTGGGAGAAACACTTACGAAAGGTTTTGCAGTTTCCATTTGATGCAAAGGTTTTCGAATCTCAAGATCGAGGTCCGCTGCAATATGGAGATAAGGTCAGTGTGAAAGAAATCACCATGATTGATGATCTCTACGGAATCATTGTCGAGGTCAGATTTGGCCGCAAGAAATATCACTTTCCTCTTTGTGACTTGGAGGCTGTTGACAAGAAACAGCCGAATTATCAGACTGTTCATGACTTTGCGGTCTGGTTCGCGAACCGGTAACTGTCAACAGTGAATTTGCTTTAAACTGAAAAATTCATTATAATTTGTCAAATGGTATCAATGAGGTTTTCGTAAAAAGTCCGAAAAATGAAATGGGATACAATATATAGAAACTATGAACACATTGATATACAACTTATTGTATCAAAACACAAAATTTTTCAAAACCCGAGACTTTTTACGAGAGGCCCATCAATGTGATAACTTGTTATGGTCATCATAAAGGAGCAGAAAATGCCAACCATTCGTCCACTTTCCGACTTGCGAACCAACACCGACGAGATTTTAAACTTATGCCTGCGGGAGGAGCAGCCGGTGTTTTTGACGAAAAACGGTCATGGCAAGCTTGTGGTCATGAGCCAGAATTATTTTGAAAAAATGCAGGCAATGACACGGCTTTATGCCAAACTTGACGAAGCTCAGAAATCTGCTGATGCCGGTGACAAAGGCATTTCGCATAAAGAAATGATGCGACGCGTAAGAGCTCGGCTGAAGAGACGGGCAAGATGAGCACGCCGCGCTAAGGCAGTCGAAGTTCACCGCATCATTCATGGGGCGCGGGACTACAAACATCTTCTTCTCTCGCACTCTTAAAGAACTCAAACACGATAATTTTATACCATGAGCATCTATCCTTCCGGCACCCTCATCGCCAACCGCTACGAAGTGGTGCAAGGCCCGCGTGAGAAACCCAGCCTTATTGGCGGCATGGGACTGGTTTATCTCTGTGTAGATCACGCAGAGAACGGTCGCCCAGTGGCCCTCAAAACTTTCCGGCCTGAGCTTCTCCCTGATCGTACCGCCCGCGATCGCTTCCTGCGCGAGGGTACGACTTGGGTGGAGTTGGGCAAACATCCGCACATTGTCCGCTGTCATCGAGTATTCAAAGCCGATATTGGGCCGGAAGTCTTTTTCGCTCTCGAGCTCGTTGCTGCTGCCGAAGGTAAACGCGATGCCTCGTTGCGCTCCTGGCTCACTCCTGGTAAGCCGCTATCTGTGGAGCATGCTCTGCTCTTTGCCTTGCACATTGCCCGAGGAATGAGGCATGCAACGGCAAAAATACCCGAGCTCGTTCACCGTGACCTGAAGCCGGAGAACTTGCTCATTGGACGGGAAGGTCTGCTCCGCGTGACCGATTTTGGATTGGCTACCGTGACGCGAAGCAGCACCGAAGGCGGAGGCACGTTATTGTATATGGCGCCGGAACAATGGGATCAAACCAATGTCGATTTGCGCGCCGATATCTATGCTTTCGGATGTATTTTGTTTGAAATGTTGGCAGGGCATCCTGCGATGCAGCCAGGCAGTGTACAAGCGTTGAAAAAAGCGCACCAAACAGGTCAGATGAGGACGTTACCCACTGATTTGAGCATTGAAGTCACTGCGTTGATACGTCAATGTATGGTCGTGAGACCTGAAGCCCGTTATGGTACTTGGTCAGAAGTGGAATCGGTGGTAGAAAATACTTATCAAGTTGTAACCGGCAAAAATGTGCCAATCGAATTGACTAACCAAGCAGAATCACAGACTGAGCGAGTGGCTAATGGATGGTCTTACAACACAATTGGGTTGTCTTACGCGGAAATCGGCAAGTCTGATGTGGCAAAAGGCTATTTCAATCGAGTGCTGACCATCGGACAAGCTGAAAAGCAACGTTCGTTAGAAGCAGCGGGAATAGGCAATTTCGGCATTGCCTGTGAGTATTTGGGAGACTTAGCTCGGGCAATTAATTGCTTCGAACAGGCCTTAACTATAACGAAGGAAATTGGAGATCGTCACAAAGAAGGACGACTGTTGAGCGAACTGGGCAATGCTTATCTTGGATTGGGTGATATGCGCCGATCAATTGAGTTTTTCAATCGAAGCCTTTTCATTGCGCGCGAATTAGGTGACCGATTCGCGGAAGGAGCGGCGCTTGGCAGTCTTGGTGTAGCCTATAAGAATCTGGGCGATTTTCGTCGAGCGATTGATTTTTATGAGCAGCACTTAACCATCGCTCGTGCGATTGGAGATAAGGAAGGGGAAGCCATTGCGTTGGGCAATTTGGGTGAAGCCTATCGAAAATCGAATGATCCGCAACGAGCGATTGTTTTTCACGAGCAGCGGTTGGCTATTGCACGCAGGATTGGAGATCGGCATGGGGAAGGACAGACACTCGGTAATCTGGGTTTATGTTACAAGGACCTCAAAGAATTGCCTCAAGCAATTGAGTTTTATAATCAGAGTCTGAGCATTGCAAAGGAAATTGGCAATCGACTGGGGGAAGGAATGAGTCTGGAAAATCTTGGCACCGCCAATACTGAACTCGGCGACACAAACTGCGCAATTGGATACTGGGGAAAAGCATTGAAAATCTTTCGCGAGATCAGTAGCGTAACTGATATGGCGAGAACAAGTTTTAATCTTGCGCAACTGTTATCTCAACAGGGTCACCCAAGCGAAGCAGTGCTTTATGCTGAGTATGCCACTAAAGTTTTCACGCAGGTTGGACATACACAATATGCTCAAACTGCCCAAAAATTGGTTGACAAAATCCGAGCGCAATTGTAATAATTTTGGTGAAACTGAAAAAAAGAACTGAAACCTATGGCAATTTATCCTTCCGGTACCCTCATCGCCAACCGCTACGAAGTCGTGCAAGGACCGCGTGAGAAGCCCAGTCTTGCTGGCGGCATGGGACTGGTTTACCTTTGCGTAGACCACGCAGAGAACGGTCGCCCAGTGGCTCTAAAAACTTTCCGACCTGAGCTTCTCCCTGATCGTGCTGCCCGCGATCGCTTCCTGCGTGAAGGCACGACTTGGGGGCAGTTGGGCATACATCCGCACATTGTCCGCTGTCATCAGGTAATCGGAGTCGATGTTAGCTCAGAAGTCTTTCTCGTCCTCGAATTCGTTGCCGCCGCCGAAGGTAATAAAGATTCTTCGTTGCGTTCCTGGCTCACGCCTGGTAAAACACTTTCTGTTGAACAAGCCCTACTTTTTGTGCTGTACATCGCGCGCGGCATGAAGCACGCAACGGCAAAGATACCCGGTTTGGTTCACCGTGATCTGAAGCCGGAAAACGTGCTGGTAGGTCAGGATGGTATTGCTCGGGTAACCGACTTCGGTCTGGCAAGTGCAGTACAAGGGGCGGGGAGTAAATTGCAAATGGCAAGTGGCAAAGAAAGTGAGGAGACCAACTTTAGAAGGACACAGTTAACGCATGGCATTGTGGGCACTCCGCTTTATATGGCACCGGAACAATGGGCAGGTGCAGGGCTTGATGCACGCACAGATATTTATGCTTTCGGGTGCATCTTCTATGAAATGATCGCTGGGAAGTTTGCCGTTTCTGGTAAGAATCTTGATGAACTAAAGGAAGCACATCGGACTGACCAGGTTAGGGAATTGCTTTTAGATTTACCCAAAAGTATCACCAAATTGTTGCAACAGTGTATGGCCGTGAATAGAGAAAAACGGTATAACAACTGGATTGAAGTGGAGGTAGAAGTCGTCAAAGCGCACAAAATTGCTACGGGTAAAAAGGCGCCGCGCCTAATAGGTCTTTCGCAGAACAAGCATACTGATTGATTAGCAGCTGGGTACTCTTATAATGCGATCGGTGCATCATACATAAAAATCGGCAAATATAAGCTTGCATCCCAATATTTCGAACAGGCACTTACCATTGCACGCGCGGAAAAAAGGCCATCATTAGAAGCACTGGTATTAGGCAGTCTAGGTAATACCTATTTACTGTTGAGTGACGCACGCAGGGCAATCGATTTCAACGAAAGAGGTCTAACAATTGCACGCAAAATTGGCGATCGTCGCTGGGAGGGAACCATACTAGGTAATTTGGGCAATGCATACCGCCAGTTGGGTGCTCCGAATCGGGCAATAGAATTCTATAAGCAGAGCCTAATCATTAGTCATGAAATTGGCAATCACGAGGAAGAAGGAACGATGCTGAATAATTTGGGCTTTGCCTACAGCGACATTGGAGATCTACGGCGGGCTATAGAATTCTACAATGAGAGCCTAATTATTAGACAAAAAATCGGCGACCGACATGGAGAAAGCCAGACGCTGAGCAATTTGGGCAATGCGTATCGTCAGTTAGGTGACGCGAGCAGGGCGATCGAATTCAATGAAAAAGGCTTAATCATTGCGCAAAAAATCGGTGACTATCACGGCGAAGGAAATACGCTGATTGGTCTGGGTAATGCCTATTTAATATTGGGTGACTTTCATCGTGCTATCGATTATTATGAAAAGAGCCTAACCATCTTTCGTGAGCTCGGTGACCGCCATAGCGAGGGTACCATAGTAGGCAATTTAGGCAATGCTTACCTCAATTTGGGCCACATGAGTAGAGCAATTGAGTTCTATGAAAAACATTTGGCCATTGCGCGTGAAATTGGAGACGAATTGGGTGCAGCACGAACAAGTTTTAATTTAGCGTTTTTATTAATACAACAAGGACACGTTAACAATGCTCAAGTCCATGCTAAATATGCTAGGCAAGTCTTTTTACAAGTTGGGCATTCGGAGTATGCTTCAAAGGCGCAAGAATTGATCAATCAAATCCAGGCAAAATTATCATAAATCTGTGTGAATAACAATTAAAGAGTTTCTATTCATGAACATGTATCATTCTGCGACAGCCTTGCTAACTCCTCTAAGTCAGTGAAGGTAACCTGCCATGAAAATCAAGATGAAACTTGTCACTGCTGGTGTTATCCTGTTTTTGATAGACCGTTCACTCGATTTCATGTTCAATCTTCTTTCTGCGGATCGCTCAATGGTAGAATGGTATAACAAAAACCACGCATTGATTCTCGTACTTGCAGGATTATTAGTGCTGATGGGTATTATTCTAACTATTGTGAGTGTCATCAAGGACAAAAAAGAAGACGAAAACTTCCTGCGCGAGCAAATGGCCCGACATCAAGATAATCGACGCAAGCTTCTCACACAAAAAAGTAACTAGTGTCTGTCCGGAAATACCGGTTTTTGAAAATAAGTTGAGATGGATTAAGTGGTAACATAGACATTGATAGACACTCTTTTGACAGTTGCGA
>JAKEEU010000108.1 GCA_022616415.1 Candidatus Zhuqueibacterota bacterium
TCGTCTTGGCGTGCCTTCTCTGTAGGCCTTGATAGCCGCTGTCGGCAACGGCTTTCGTCTCAGGATGCAGCCGCACCTTCGATGTCTTGAACAGCCGGAAGCCGTGCCGCCGCCCTTTTTCGTGCGCGAGGCATAGAATGCGGCGTGTCGATTTTTCGACGACGAGTTGCGTTTTGAGCGTGTGCCGCTTCTTCTTGCCCGAATAATAGCGCCTTTGTTTTTTTGGGCCTTTCGATGGGTGTTTCGGTTGCGTCGATCAAGACGATGTCGAAGGCCCGCTCGCCCGCGGCAACGGCCTTGCGGCCAGGTAACCGAAAGGCTTTGCTTTTGGTGAGCGTATTTTCACACCATTTGATGTTGCGGTAGGCTGCACTTTCACTGAGCCCGTAACTTTGCCCGATATGAAAATAGGTCCGGTATTCACGCCAATATGCGAGCATCATCAAGAGCTGGTCTTCGACGGAAAGCGTGTTGGGCTTGCCACCGGCTGCTTTCTGCGCTCTCTTGGCCGCAAAAAGCAACGCAACCATGGCGTCAAATGTGCCCCTCTGAACACCCGTAAGCCGCCGGAATGCCTCGCCTTTCAGATCTTTGACCGAATCAAATCTCATCGCCGCCTCCCTTTGGCGGCAACGAATCAAACCGTCGTTAAAAATGGGTTATGCAAGAGGTCTAATATCGCGGACGGCAAACTGCCATCGGCACGCCCCCGATCCAGTGAATCATCCTTTTCCGGCGCAACCGGCTAAATTAGAGGAGGCAATAGGCTTCCTGCTAACAGTCGTACCACGTGTCCTTTGAGGGAAATCAGCAACAAACACATTGATCCGCTTCTGAAGCATCCTGGAAGTGCCGGCCGCCGAGAGGTACAGCCGGGCATCAAACCGGATGACAAGACGTCGACCGTTGTGATTATGAGTTCCCGTCCTATAAAATCGACCGAAAGCCGTGAAAATAATCTTGTGCGACGTTAGAGAAATGGCTTTGTGAAGACATTCCTCGCAGGTACGCTTAGCGGCTGGGTACTTACTTAAGCACGTACGAGGCCACTCATGCTCGACAA
>JAKEEU010000109.1 GCA_022616415.1 Candidatus Zhuqueibacterota bacterium
AAGAGTCTCCTTCAGATGTTGAATATTGACGAACATCTTTCTTTGGTTGCAACCGGAAAAGAAAGTAAGCTGCGATTTCTTATTGAATAAGTGGTCACTGTAGAACAACGCGATGGACCAGACACGGGGCCGGCGAACTGATATAAAAGTATAAGCGATGGAATTGTCCCCGTGCCGGTAATCGCGATCGTTAGCGCCGCTTGATCGGCACCACCTGACTATCATTCTCCACATGCAAGCCATCGTGGTTCACACCTTGGGCGCCCCGGAGGTCTTAACTCTCCGCTCGCACCCGACCCCCCAGCCGGGCCCCGGTGAAGTTCTCGTCCGCCTGCACGCCGTCGGCGTCAATTTCTCGGACACCGAGCGACGCCGCGGCGTCTACGATCCACCAGCGCTCCCGTGGATTCCGGGCAATGAGGCCGCTGGGACGGTCGAGGGAGTCGGTCTCGGGGTGGACCCCACTTGGCAGGGACACCGGGTGGCTTTCTGGGCCCCGCGGACCAGCGGGACTTACGCGCAGTATGCAGTCGCTCCGGCGGCCACCATGTTCTCGCTCCGCGACGACCTCGACTACCCTCTCGCTGCAGCCCTCCCGGTTCAAGGTCTCACGGCCTACGGGCTCACCCACTTTGCGACCGCATTAGGCCCCGGGCAGACCGCTTTAGTTCATGCTGCCGCGGGTGGAGTAGGTGCGCTGCTCGTCCAATTGCTTCAGAGGCGCGGACTTCGAGTCTTCGGCACGGCATCCACCCCTGCCAAGCGGGAGTTGGTCCGTGAGTTCGGGGCCTCCCCGCTTCCGTATGGGCCTACTCTCCCCGACCTCATCCAGGAGGCCACGAGGGGCCGGGGAGTAGATGCTGTCTTCGATTCGGTCGGCCGGGCCACTCAAGTTGAGAGCCTCGCGGTGCTCGGCCTCTATGGGCATCTGGTCTACCTCGGGGAGGCCAGTGGCTCCCCCGCTCCCATTCATCCGGATGAGTTGTATGGCCGCTGCCTTCGGGTTAGCAGCTTCTGGCTCGCAGCCGATCCACCGGAGCGCTGGAACACGGCGCGGCGCGAGTTGCAGGAGTGGGTAGCCGAGGGCAGCCTGCGCATCACCGTCGCACAGACCTATCCCCTACATCAGGCGCCAGAGGCTCACCGGCAATTGGAAAGTCGCGCAACCCACGGCAAGCTCATTCTGCTCCCTGCGGCCTAACGGCTTATTTCTCTTGAGGATTTTCAGAAAAGTTTTTTAACCCTGCGCCTAACATGCAGTTCCAACCGACTGCGGGCAGATGCATGATTTTCATGATGTGGCAAATTTGAATGTCCGATTTTTATCAACCGTTTTCTCGCCCTGCGGCCAAAGATCGCGGTGAAAACTAAAGTATCATGCCAGTCCGAGCGTTTCAACACGCGCCGGCTCATCGCCGATTACGAAGCCGGTGATATGGTGATTCACAGCGTCTACATGATTCACGCCGCGACCACGAACCAAAATTTGCACGGTCGCATGCGCCTCTCCACCGACATCCGCTACCAACGCCGGCGCGACGAGATCGATCGGCGCTGGCAGAATCATTGGTCGTTTGATGACATGCTGTGAAGGATTAGGGCAAAAAACTTTGCTTGACAAAGACCCCGCTTTTTGCTTAAATTAAGCATTCCATTCGCCGGCGGTTACCTAAGGCAATTGATTTATGTGGCAGGGGAGGCAATGGCGTTCCAATTCCACACGTGTTGATGAATCTTAGTTTTTCATTTCGGTTTATGCAACAGCCACCGTCGATTGGCAGGCCGTGCATGAATTTTTTTCTGTGATAGATTTGGCATATCATTTTGAAACGGACATTATTTCTTGCCTGCCAAGCCGCTGATGCTCGCGACCCTGCGCGATTGAAAATTCATTTTCTGTCGCACAATAACTGTTAGTCCCACAAAAACAAACCACCTCTACACGCTAAAACCAAAACAGAAAAACTTGTGGCGCTGAAAAAATCTGAACTCTATTCTTCTCTCTGGGCGAGCTGCGACGAGCTGCGCGGCGGCATGGATGCCAGCCAGTACAAGGATTACGTGCTTGTTCTGCTCTTCATCAAATATATCAGCGACAAATACGCCGGTGTCCACTACGCCCCCATCAAGATTCCCAAAGGCGCGAGCTTTCAGGATATGGTCGCGCTTAAGGGCAAGCCCGACATCGGCGACCAGATCAACAAGAAGATCACTGCCCCGCTGGCCAAGGCCAACCGGCAACTTTCTCAGTCTGATTTTCCCGATTTCAACGACGCCGCCAAACTCGGCAGCGGCAAGGAGATGGTGGACCGGCTCACCAACCTCATCGCCATTTTTGAAAACAAGGCGCTCGATTTCTCCAAAAATCGCGCCGAAGGTGATGACATTCTCGGCGATGCCTATGAATATCTCATGCGCCACTTTGCTACGGAGAGCGGCAAGAGCAAAGGCCAGTTCTACACGCCCGCAGAAGTGAGCCGCGTCATCGCGCAGATTCTCGGCATTCGCCAAGCCAAAACAAGCTCTGACACTACCGTTTATGATCCCACTTGCGGCTCCGGGTCTTTGCTGTTGAAAGTAGTGGACGAGGCCCGCACGCCGGTCACGCTCAGCGGGCAGGAAAAGGACGCTGCCACCAGCGGCCTCGCGCGCATGAATATGATTTTGCACAACAACCCCACGGCGCTGATCGTGCAGGGCAACACGCTCACCGATCCAAAATTCAAGGATGGCGATTCGCTCAAAACCTTCGACTACGTCGTCGCCAATCCGCCCTTTAGCGATAAGCGTTGGAGCACCGGTCTCAATCCGCTGAACGATCCGCACGAACGCTTCAAGCCCTTTGGCGTGCCGCCGGGCAAGCAGGGCGATTATGCCTATCTGTTGCACATCGTCCGCTCGCTCAAAAGCACTGGCACCGGCGCATGCATTCTGCCACACGGCGTGCTGTTTCGCGGCAATGCCGAGGCCGACATTCGCCGCAACCTCGTGCGCAAGGGCTATATCAAAGGCATCATTGGCCTGCCCGCCAACCTGTTCTATGGCACCGGCATTCCCGCTTGCATTGTGGTGATCGACAAGAAAGACGCCCGCGCTCGCAAGGGTATCTTCATGATTGATGCCAGCGCCGGCTACATGAAAGACGGGAATAAGAACCGCCTGCGCGCGATGGACATCCACAAGATCGTCGATGTCTTTAACCGGCAGCTTGAAATCCCCAAATATTCCCGCATGGTCAGCTTCACGGAGATCGAGAAAAACGAGTTCAACCTCAATCTGCCGCGCTACATCGATAGCCAGCAGGCCGAGGACTTGCAGGACATTGCGGGCCACTTGCGCGGCGGCATTCCGAATCGTGACATCGACGCGCTTGAAAAATACTGGGCTGTCCTGCCTCATCTCAAATCCGCGCTCTTCGATCCGCTCAGAGAAAACTATTCTCAATTATCAATTCTCCAGGCGCAATTGAAGCAAACCATCTACGAACATCCCGAGTTCGTGGCCTTCACCGAGCGGATGAATGCCGTGTTTGCCGCATGGCGAGACAAAAGCGCCGGCACGCTCAAGGCTTTAAAAGCCGGCTGTCATCCGAAGGAAGTCATCGCCGCCCTCGCTGAGGATATTTTGGCGCACTACGCGAGTAAGCCTCTCATTGACAAATACGACGTCTATCAGCACCTCATGGATTATTGGGCCGAGACGATGCAGGACGATTGCTACCTCATCGCTGCTGACGGCTGGAAAGCCGAGACCTATCGCATCATTGAAAAAGACAAGAAGGGCAAGGAGAAGGACAAAGGCTGGGCCTGCGACCTCGTTCCCAAAGCGCTCATCGTCGCCCGCTACTTCGCCAAAGAGCAGGAGGCGATCAACCAATTGCAAGCCGAGTTGGAAAGCGTCACCGCTCGCATGAATGAGCTGGAAGAAGAACACGGCGGCGAAGAGGGCGCTTTTGCTGAGCTGGAAAAAATCAGCAAGGCGAATGTCGTCGCGCGACTGGAGGAGTTGAAAAGTGAAAATGAAGAAGTGCCGGCGGAAGAGAAGGCGATGTTGGAGGAATGGTTGAAACTCGCCAATGAAGAATCCGAGATCAAGAAGAAATTGAAAGAAACCGAGGCCGGGTTGGACGCCAAAGCCTACGCACAATATCCCAAGCTCAGTGAAAAGGAGATTAAGACGCTGGTGGTGGATGACAAATGGCTCGCCGCGCTCGAGGCCGCCATTCACGGCGAGATGGATCGCATCAGCCAAGCGCTCACGCAACGTGTGAAGGAACTGGCCGAACGCTACGCGACACCGCTGCCGCACATGACTTGCCGCGTGGCTGAGCTGGAGGCGAAGGTCAATCGCCACCTTGAAAGGATGGGATTCGTATGGAAATAAAGCCGGGCTATAAGCAGATCGAGGTGGGGGTGATTCCGGATGATTGGGAGGTTGATTACATAGAAAATCTCGCTCAAATTACCACCGGTGGAAAGAACACACAAGATCGTATTGAGGATGGTCAGTATCCGTTCTTTGTTAGATCTCAAACAATTGAGCGCATCAACACCTATTCCTACGATGGGGAAGCAGTCCTTACAGCCGGCGATGGTGTTGGAACAGGCAAAGTATTCCATTACATTAATGGCAAATTCGATGTTCACCAGCGAGTTTATCGCATCTCGGAGTTCAATGAGCGCATAAAGGGATACTTTTTCTTTCTCTACTTCAGTAGTCGCTTCTATAATCGTATCATGCAGATGACTGCAAAGTCATCTGTTGATTCCGTCCGCCGCGAGATGATCGCGAAGATGCCGGTCCCCATCCCTCCGAAGACCGAGCAAGAAGCCATCGCCGAGGCATTGAGCGATGCGGATGCCCTCATCGAAGCGCTGGAGCAGCTCATTGCCAAAAAACGCCAGATCAAACAAGGCGCCATGCAGGAATTGCTCACTGGCAAGAAGCGCCTGCCGGGGTTTAGTGGAGAGTGGGAGGTGAAGCGGTTTGGCGATATTGCGCAGCCGAGAAACGAGCGAATTGATCCCCGTAGGACAGGACCGCACGAGTTTTGTATTGAACTTGAGCATATCGGACAAGGTACGGGATGCCTTACTGGTTACACACGCGCCGAGACAAACTCTTCTCTCAAGTGTGTGTTTCAAAAAGGTGATGTACTGTTTGGGAAGCTTCGCGCTTACCTACGAAAGTTTTGGATGGCAGACCGAGGCGGAGTCTGCTCAACGGAGATTTGGGTACTCGTAGCAAAACGTTCTCAAGTCATTTCGGAATTCTTGATCCAACTTGTGAAGTTGGATCAATTCATTGAAGTCGCCAGCACAGCTTATGGTACTCACATGCCTCGTTCTGACTGGAATGTTGTGAAAAATTGGGAAATATTTCTTCCCTCAGTCGAAGAGCAAGCCGCCATCGCCGCCATCCTGAGCGACATGGACGCCGAGATCGCCGCGCTGGAAGCGAAACTCGCGAAAGTCCGCCAGCTCAAGCAGGGCATGATGCAGGAACTTTTGACGGGGAGGATACGGTTGAAATAAGCAAGAACCCATTTTCAGCGGAGTCGGGCCGAGGGCCCGTGAGAGAGATGAAGGAGCAAAAGATAAATCAGTCGGACAGTAGCACCGGTCCTGCTGCGGCCTCGCATGGCGGTAAACGGTTGCGCCCAAGCGGAGGCTACCGGCAGTTGCGCTCGTTTCAGGTGGCGACGATCATCTACGACGCTACGGTTCTCTTCTGCGATCGCTTCCTGGACAAGCGCTCTCGCACGGTCGACCAAATGGTGCAGGCGGCGCGCAGCGGCCGGCAGAATATTGCCGAGGGCAGCCGCGCCTCGGCGACTTCGAGCAATACCGAACTACGGCTGGTGAACGTAGCTCGCGCCAGCCTGGATGAACTGCTGCTGGACTACGAGGATTATTTGCGGCAACGAGGCAAACGGCAGTGGCAGAAGAACGACTCCGAAGCGCTGGCGGTACGGGCCGTGGGACGGCAACAGGATCAGAAGAAATCGATTGACCAGTCCGATCCCAATGTCCACTGGAAGGCCTACGCTGCTTGGCTGAACAACGATGACCCCACTATTGTTGCCAACGCCGTCATTTGCTTAATCCATCAAGCGAATTATTTGCTGGATCAGCAGATCACCGCACTTGAGCGCCAATTCATCGCTGAGGGCGGCTACAGTGAGCAACTGGCGGCGGCAAGGCTTGCCGAACGATCAGGGCAACGTCGAGCTGATCAGGCGAAACCGAACGATCAAGTGGAAAAGAAAGCTCCGGCTTGCCCAGCGTGTGGGAAGGCTATGGTCCTGCGCACGGCACGCAAAGGCAAGCACGCGGGTTCACAGTTTTGGGGATGCTCGGGCTACCCAGACTGTAAAGGCACGCGAGCACTTTAGGCATCGAACGGATCAGTCCGATCTGACGGATCAAAACAGGGGAAATAATGAGTATTATTAGTACTATCGTCAACGTTTTCTTCCGGGCCGGGATGATCGAGGCCTGGGGAAGGGGCATCGCGCGCATTCTGGAAGCATGCAAAGCTGCCAAGCTCCCAGAGCCGGAAATACGGCATGAAAAGACGGGGTTGTGGTTTGAGTTCTATTTTTCAGAGCAACAAACGGGGAACACTACCCAATACGGGTTGGGTGAAAAGTTGGGTGAAACCCGGACTACGATCGTCAATGCGATGCTTGCTGACCCGAAGGTGACGGTGGTTCAGCTTGCCCGGACGCTGCAAATCAGCACAACGGCTGTGGAGAAGAACCTGCAATTTCTGAAGGAGCGAGGCTACATTGAACGCATCGGTCCCGCAAAGGGAGGATACTGGAAAGTAAAAGGAGCTGCATCATGATCCCCATCGGCAAAACCGAACGCGCCACGCAAAACCGCGTCATCGCCCTCTTCCGCGATGAGCTAGGTTATCGCTACCTCGGCGACTGGCGCGACCGCGACGGCAATAGCAACATTGAGGAAGGTCTGCTCACCGCTCATTTGCAGAAAAGTGGCTACACGCCGGCGCAGATCAGCACGGCTCTTTACAAGCTGCGCGCTGAGGCGGACAACCACAGTCGCGGCCTCTACGCGAACAACCAAGCTGTCTACAATCTGCTGCGCTACGGCGTACCGGTGAAGATTGAAGCGGGCAAGGTCACGGAAACCGTCCACCTCATCAACTGGCAAGAACCGGAGAAAAACGATTTCGCCCTCGCCGAAGAAGTCACGCTGCACGGCAATTACGAGCGGCGACCGGACCTCGTGCTTTATGTGAACGGCATCGCCGTTAGCGTGCTGGAATTGAAGCGCAGTTCCGTTTCCATCGGCGACGGCATCCGGCAAAATATCTCCAATCAGCGGCCCGAGTTCAACGAATGGTTCTTCAGCACGGTGCAATTCATCTTTGCCGGCAGCGATTCCGAAGGGCTGCAATACGGCACCATCGGCACGGAAGAAAAGTATTTCTTGAAATGGAAGGAAGACGAGCAAGACAACACTCGTTTCAAATTGGACAAATATCTGCTCAAGATGTGCCGCAAAGATCGGCTCATCGAGCTGATGCACGACTTCGTGCTTTTTGATGGCGGCGTCAAGAAACTGCCGCGCGTGCATCAATATTTTGCCATCAAGGCGGCGCAGGAACACGCCAAGCGCCGGCAGGGCGGCGTCATTTGGCACTCCCAGGGGACCGGCAAGAGTATCGTCATGGTGTTTTTGGCCAAGTGGATTTTGGAGAACAATCCCAACGCCCGCGTGGCCATCATCACCGATCGCGACGAGTTGGATAAACAGATCGAGCGGGTCTTCACCGAGGCGGGCGAGGCCATGTACCGCACCAGCAGTGGCCGCGATCTGATGCGCCAGCTCGCTCAGGCCAAGCCTCGCTTGTTGTGTTCGCTCGTCCATAAATTCGGCCGGCGGGACGTGAAAAATTTTGAAGCATTCATCAAGGAGCTGGAATCCCAACCGAGCCAGACCGTGGGTGAAGTTTTCGTGTTCGTGGACGAATGCCACCGTACGCAGGGCGGCAAGCTGCATCGGGTGATGAAGGCGATGATGCCCAATGCCATCTTTATCGGTTTCACCGGCACGCCGCTACTCAAAGAGGACGCGAAGACCAGCCTCGAAGTCTTCGGCGGCTACATTCACACCTACAAGTTCAGCGAAGCGGTGGAAGACGAAGTTGTGCTCGACCTAGTTTACGAAGCGCGGGACATCGATCAGCGTCTTGGCTCGGAGGATAAGATTGACGCCTGGTTTGAGGCCAAGACGAAGGGACTGAACGACTGGCAGAAAGACGAGCTGAAGAAGCAATGGGGCACGATGCAAAAACTGCTCAGCTCACGCTCGCGCATGGAGCGGGTGGTGAGCGACATCATCTTTGACTTCAGTGTGAAGCCGCGCCTTTCCAGCGAACGAGGCAACGCGATGCTGGTGGCGTCGAGCATTTACGAAGCCTGCAAGTATTTCACGTTGTTCCAGAAGACGGTCTTCAAGGATCGGTGCGCGGTGATTACCTCTTACAATCCGCAGATGCGTGACATCACCACGGAAGACACCGGGGCGAATACCGAAACAGACAAAAAATTCATTTACGATACCTACACCGAACTGCTCAAAGATGTCGAAGCCAAATCGGGCATGACGAAAACAGAGAGCTATGAGGAAGTGGCGAAGGCCAGGTTTACCGAGGAGCCTGCCAACATGCGGCTGCTCATCGTGGTGGACAAGCTACTCACCGGCTTCGACGCGCCAAGCTGTACTTACCTTTACATCGACAAGAGGATGCAGGATCACGGCTTGTTTCAAGCCATCTGTCGCACCAACCGGCTGGACGGGGAGGACAAGGATTTTGGTTACATTGTGGACTACAAAGACCTGTTCAAGAAAGTGGAGAACGCCATCGCCGTTTACACCTCGGAACTGGATCACAGCGCGGGCGGCGCCGATCCGGAAGTATTGGTTCAGGATCGCTTGAAAAAGGGCAAGGAACGGTTGGAGCAGGCGCTGGAAATCCCTGCGTTGTTGTGCGAGCCGGTGCAACCGCCCAAGGGCGAGTTGGAGCACATTCATTACTTTTGCGGCAACACCGAGATTCCCACTGACTTGCAGGAGCGTGAACCGCAACGGGCCGCACTTTACAAAGCGACCGCCTCGCTGGTGCGCGCCTACGCCAACCTCGCCGACGAACTGGAAGCGGCTGGATACGGCAGTGCCGACATTGCCCGCATCAAGCAAGAGCTTGACCATTACCTGAAACTGCGAGAGATTATCCGTCATGCCAGCGGTGAAAGCCTCGACTTGAAAGCTTACGAGGCCGACATGCGGCACCTGATCGACACTTACATCCAAGCCGACGAGCCGAGGAAGATTTTGCCTTTTGATGGTATGCCGCTGCTGGAGCTGATCGTCAAGACCGGCATTGCCAACGCCATTGCTACCCAACTCGGCGGATTGAAAGGCAATAAGAATGCCATTGCGGAAACGATTGAGAACAACGTCCGCAGCAAAATCATCAAGGAGCATTTGAACGATCCGGCTTTTTACGAAAAGATGTCGGCCTTGCTGGATGAGATCATCGCAGCACGCAAAGCCAAGGCCATCGAGTATGAGGAATATCTGAAACGCATCGCGGAACTGGCGAGGAAAGTAGAGGCGGGACAGGCGGATGACACGCCCGCAGAGCTCAAGGAGAGTCCTGGTTTGCGTGCGCTTTACAACAATCTCAAGAAGCCCGTGTCTGTCACTGAGCAGACCGGTAATCTAGTGAAAGATGAACAGGAAGAATACATGGTCTCCGGCGATCCAGTACTAAAGTTGGCACTGAGGATTGATGAAGCAGTAAAACAGGTGCGGCCAGACAGTTGGCGTGGCGTCGAGCCGCGTGAGCGGGTGATTAAGCAAGCATTGTTCGACGTCTTACGGGATGAGAACGATGTGGAGCGTATCTTTCTCATCATCAAAGCGCAGAAGGAATACTGATGGTCACGCAGATTGAGATCGGCGAGATCACGGCTGACGTGATGCTCAAGGATATCAAGAACATTCATTTGAGCGTTTATCCTCCGACCGGCAGGGTGCGGATTTCGGCCCCATCGCGGATGAATCTCGAAACGATCCGCGTTTTTGCCATTTCCAAGCTCGGCTGGATTAAGCAGCAACAGAAGAAGTTGCGTGAGCAGGAACGCGAAACCCCGCGTGAGTATCTGGACCGTGAAAGCCATTACGTCTGGGGCAAGCGTTATTTGCTTTTGATATCTGAGAAAGATCAAGCGCCTTCCGTTGAGTTGAAGCACAGCCAGATGCTTCTGCGCGTGCGTCCGGGAACAGAAGAAAAAAAGAAGCAGGCCATCGTTGAAGAATGGTATCGCGAGCAGCTCAAGCAAGCCGTGCCGCCATTGCTCGTCACGTGGGAGCCGTTGATGGGCGTAAATGTGGAGCGCTTTTTTGTGCAGCGGATGAAAACGAAATGGGGAAGCTGCAATCACAACGCACGCAGCATTCGGCTAAACACAGAGCTGGCCAAGAAGCCCTGCGAGTGTCTCGAATACATTGTGGTTCACGAAATGGTTCACCTGCTGGAGCCGACGCACAATGATCGTTTCGTCGCGCTGATGGATCAGTTCATCCCGAAATGGCGGTTCTATCGGGACCGACTAAATCAGTTACCTGTTAGCCACGAGACTTGGGCTTATTGACATAATGAACTCTATAAAAGAGACCGCTTAGGTCTACATTTTCCGCCGGACTGCGGGGCAGAGGCATAATTTTCATGAAGTGGTCATTTAAAAGCCTTCCACTACGACTAAATAAGGAATCGAAGTATGGCACACCTACGACGCAGCCCCTTCAAAGTCAATATTCCTGAAAAAGATCCAAATGCTTTTGGCTTGCGGGCGAAAGAAATTTCGATGTGTGTAGAAGCATTGTTCAATAGCAGGAATGTTCTGATTTCCGGGCCGAGAGGCATTGGGAAGTCTTCGTTAGCAAATCAACTTCAGACTATCCTTCAAGGAGATAATACTTTATTAAAGAGATGTGGCATTGAAACAACGTTCCCAAAAACTCTATGTTTGTTTCACGCATGCGACAAAGAAAACACTTTAGATCAATTAGCTTTGGATATCTTGTATAGTATTGAACAAAAGTGCCTATTGCTGCAAGATACCGAATCGAGAAATATTAAGCCATCATTTGAAATAAATTTGGGGGTGTTTAAGGCAAAGCTGGAATCAGAAACAGAGAACAAAAAACGGTCGCCAGCGACTATTGCCAGTCAATTTGTTGCCGGCCTTTGTTTCGCCTTGAAAACTCTCCAAAAACATCGTCTCTTTCGCGGGCTTAATATTCTCATAGATGAAGTGGATCAACTGGCGAGTGATATCAACTTTGGGCATTTCATTGAGATTGTTCATGAGACGATAAACAATCAGGGGCTTCAGGGCATCACTTTTATCTTTGCCGGGCAGAAAGGAGTCTATGCAAGATTTATTTCTGAAGATCAATCGTTTGAGAGGCTTATCAAACATGTGCCAATATCCACCCTGGACTCAGAGGCGTCAGATTATATCTTGGAATATGCAGCGACAAAAGCTTCTCCAGCTTTTAAGATTGATGAAAAAGGCAAAGCACTGATACTATCCATCTCTTCAGGCTATCCTTATGTTTTGCATCTCCTCGGAGACGCAGCGTATATGGTGATGGAAGATTTAAAAAAGATGACTTTGCAAGATGTTTTAGAAGGCATGGAAACTGTTCTGAAATCTGACAAGAGAGAAAAATATTCTGAACAGCTCAGAGAGCTAACAAAGACCGAAAGGCAAGTCTTAATCGCACTTTCTGAATTTTCAACTGATAGCATTCCGGCGAGAATTCCGGTTGATTGGCTGATTAAAAGAATTCTCGATCATTTTTCTGAAAAAAAGGAATTGGAGAATATATTGGATTCGCTTGTTCAAAAGGGGCATATTACCCTAAGAAATGATCGAACGATCTGTGCTTTTTCCGAAGAATTATTCAGGATTTTTATCGCAATGGTCAGAATCGAGCAACATGAATTTCAACTACGCATAGCAAGTAAGCAAGAAAAAACACGACTTCAACAAGAGTATGATGAGCGACTGTTAAGTATGATAAATTCAGGGCAAATGGATTTTTGGGACGATCTTGATGACTCCGAGAAAAGAAAGGTGCTAAAAAAATTACGAGTTGATATCGAAGAGGCTGAATACCTTACCGACTGGGATGAAGATTACATTTACAGCATCATCTGATAATTTCACTCTTAAGCCAACACCAAGGAAGGAACCACATCATGCCAGACCAGGAAGATCTCAGACTTCCGCTTGAGGTGCCGTGGAAATTGGCCTCGACGACACAGGCCCTGCAAGCGGGTGGACCCAATGACGTCAGCATCTCGGTTTTCTTTTTCGAGCCGAGCGATGAAAATCTCACCAGCAATTTTCTCGATGAGAAGCTGGTCTTTCTCAAGTTCGCCGTTTCGGTGTCGCCAAGCCGTTTGGCGGTGGGGAACCCAAGTCTCGCCCTCGGTTTTCTTGGGGAAGATTTGCCGGTCCTGCATCTTCTGCTCGATTTGAAGGTGCTGCCGGAATCCGGCGAAACCGGCGGCATTCGCCCGTACTTTCACGCGGCGGCGCCGCTCAATCGACGCGTTCTGCAAACAGGCGTCATCGGCGACGATTTTTTTGAGGGTGAAGCCGCCGGCCAATTCTTCGGCAAAAGCGGCAGCCATCTCTACGAAAGCCTGGACTCGCATTCCAGAACAACCTCCTTCGGCGGCAGCGCCGGATTCAGCATCGGCGGTTTCGGCATCGGCGCTTCTGCACGCACGTCGAGCACGGATGTTTCGAGCCAGCGCTCGGTCGATCAAGTCGTTGACACCACGACGCGCGAGGCCTCCCAGGAACGCCGGGAACTGATCAGCCATACGACCAAAGTGGAGAACATGCTCACGTTGCTGAGCGCGAAGTTTCTGGGGACGCCGTACCTGCGCTTTTCGATGTTTCCGCGGCCATTGCAACTGTTGTCCATCGATCCCAGCGATCCGAATCTGTGGTTCAATCAGCTTCTGCACCGGCGCTCGACCGGGATCGAAGGCATTCAGGAATTTACCGCGGTCATCGTCGTGCCGAAAGATCAGGAATTTTGCGTTGAGGCCAGGCTCAGCCGGATTTGCCTGCTGGATAATCCGCCGCCGGAGCCGAACTTCAACGAGCCGTTGGTGCCCGACCTTTTGCAGCTCGCGCGCATCGTGCGTGTGCTCTATGACAGATTTCCAAAAGGCACGCCGCTGGATGAGCTGGACATCGACATCGTCGAGCAGCTCGATCCGGCGGAAGATTTCAAAAGGCCGGTCGTGAGACTGTGGGCTATCCGGCTGATGAGTCAAATTGTGGAAGCCGTGGTGGTCTCGCCTAGCGCCATCTCCGGCCAGGCTTCGGCGGCCAGTGTAAACTACAAGCACTTGCTCGAGCTGTGGCTGGAAACCCTGCGCGCCGAGTACGAAGAGGAGCTGGCAAGATCACCACTGGAGCGCGGCACCATTCTCAACGACAGCCGTTTGCTGACGACTTGTTTTGCGCCCAACGACGATGGCGCGTTCGAAGTCTCCAGCTCGAGCACCACCGGCTTCGGCAGCTCTCCGGTTCCCATTGATTTTCCGGTTGGCGACACCAGAATCAATGTGACGCCTTCGTTTTCTTCGGTGCGATCAAAGGCGCTGCAAACGATCACCAAATGGAACACGCTCGAGCAAAGGCTGAGCACCTTTTTGTATAATCTGCAGGAATTGCCGGCAGGCGATCCCCGGCTTGATCATCCCAAGCTCGTGGACGTTTTGATCAATCGCTGGGGACGCCTCGCTCCCAATGACGAGCGGAATATTTCATTCAAAGCTGCCGCCAAAATCTTGCGCTTGAAACCGGAACACGTTCGCCTGCTCGAGAAGGCCGGCGCGAAGACCTTACGTGAAATGGCGCAAATACTCAACGCGGCGCCGGAGATCGAAAAGCAGAACGTGGAAGTGAACGCTTTCCTCGCCCATTTGAAAGGCGATGAAGGCATTTTTGCGCGCCGGCGCATCGTGCTCACGCCGCCGGAGCCGGTTGAGTTTGCGCTCTCTTCGCAGCAAGCTGTGGAAATCCGGCAAGCGATTGGCCAGGGACTTCAGACAGGTGTTGAGGCCCCGGCGCGCAGAGAAAAACGCAGGCGGGTCAAATGATCCCGATTTCACTGCCGTTTGTTTCGGCCTGCTTGGCCGAAGCATCCCACAAAGACATTCAAAAGACAGAAAAATGGAGGACAGAAAAATGTTTACCCCGCTTTGCCGCAGACGCCGCGCCACGCGGTGCGGGGCGCTTTGCTCCAGGTGAGCATTACTTTGATGATCTACGGGCGCAGCCCAATTCTATTTTTCTGTCTCTCATTTTTCTGTCTTTGCTTTTATTGCACGGATTTCACTTTAAAGCGACTAATGAATTTCAGCGACTATCCCGCTTTTCCTTATTAGACGTTCAACAAAGGAAGCGGGATGGGATCTGACTTTTATTTGTGCAAAATCAAGGAATGAACTCACGAGATTCAGTTAATCGCTTGAAGCTCGGGCCAATCGTCGGACATACCGATCACGAATCGACGCGGATTTGGATTCAGGTTTTCGATCATCCCGGGCTTTATCGCCTGCGTGTTCACGGCGTCGGTTTGTTCGACTTTGAAAGCACTGAGCTCAACCAGATCGAGTTCGGCACCGCGATCGCGAAGGTAACGGGCTTGAAGCCCGATCGCATCTATCGCTACCAAATTTTCCGGCGCGGCCGCTTCGTGCCGCAAACACGCGGCCGGTTCCGTACCATGCCCGATCCCAATTCCATGACCAATATTCAATTCGCGGCCATTTCCTGCAGCTCGGCAGAGAAGGATGGGCTCTGGCCGCAATTCGAGGACTTTATCAAGGAATCGCAGCCGCACTTTGTGCTGATGATGGGAGATCAGGTTTATATCGACGAAGACGAGCCGGATGTTTTTGAAGAGCATTTTAAGTCGCGTTCCCCGGTTCGGCGCCGGGCGCTGGCGGAGAAGTATCGCTCCAATTGGTCGCGGGAGCCGGTACGCCGCGTCATGGCGAATGTGCCGACGTACATGATGTGGGATGATCATGACATCCGCGATGGCTGGGGCTCGATGGCCCAGGATAGTCCGACACTGGCGGAGCGTTTCCCACGCGGCAGAAAGATTTTTGAGCAGTTCAATGCTTACTTTGAAGACTGCCGCGACGTGTACTGGCATTTCCAGGGTTGCCACAATCCGCTGCCGCAAGATGCCATCAACGTCGCTTTGCCCAATTATTTTGCCGGACCGCCGGTACATGGTATTCGCCAGGCCATGCCGTATGCATTCCGTTGCGGCCGGACGGTGATACTGGTGCTGGACAGTCGCGGCGAACGGGATGTCTTCAGAAAAGAGTATCCCGTCCTCGGCGCGGAGCAGTGGCAGTTTATCGACGCCGTGCTCGACAACCTCGCCGACGAGGTCGAGGTGCTGGTGGTGGTGACGTCAACGCCGATCGCTTCGATGGATCCGGATGGCCAGACACAGAAGTTGCTTGGCCGCCGTACCGACGATATCGAGCTTTTCAAAGCCGGCGATCTCGAAGGCCTACTGAATCTGCGGGGCAGCAAAGGCCTCCAAAAAGTAGTTGATCTCGGCAAAGCCGCGGTCGGCAGCCATCTGTCGAGGCTCACGGGCAGACAGTTTAACCTTGGCTCCTTCCAGCTCAACTCAATCGATGAAGCGCGCGACCAATGGTCGAACCACCTCTGCCGTCCGGAACAAATTCAGCTCATTCGCAAGGTGGGGAGAGCCCGCCTGGCTAATCGCATCTCCGGGCAGCCCCGGAGTATTCTGTTTCTCGCCGGCGATATTCATGTCGGCGGCATTTTTGATATCTCCTCCAGCAACCCGGATTTCAAAGCGCCGTGCGTGATTTCATCCGGGATCAGCCAAAATGCCGGCGGCAGCAAAAGCCCGATACTCGGAGTTTTTCTCGACGAGGATTTTGAGGTCGCTCCCGGAATTCGCTCGACGATGCGCGATTTCGTGAATGATTTCAATTTCGGCGTCATCCATATCATTACCACCGGTTCCGGCGCCAGGATTGAAGGCGCGGTCGCGCACGAAGGCACTTCTTTCGGATACGGTGTCGATCTTGCAGATTTGCTGTAAAACAGTATAGAAGCAAGGAAGGGTTTCAATATCAGGGTCCACCATATTCCCCAACTCAGGGCCAAGAGTATTCCCCACCCTTTTTCACGCTGCGCCCGTGGTGGTGTCGCAGGCAGTTCAAAACCGGCCACGAAAGCGCAGTTGAAAACCGGGACATCCATCAAAACAAGGGTTGAAACGTTAAGCTTATTTGGCGCTGGTAACAGCGCCAAATTGGCGCGTGAATTGTTCGGGTGGGACATCCATCAAAACAAGGATTGAAACAATGCGGAACCTAGGTTCCGTTTGTTTTTTGGGATTGTTCGGGCGGGACATCCATCAAAACAAAGATTGAAACACAGCATAGCTTCACGGGTAAAATCGAAATTTTTGGGGCCGGAGTGAAATGGACCCACCGCCGCCAAAATACGGACCTACTTAGGGGTTTTGTTTAAGGTGGTATCGTTTTTGTCCGGCGCCGAAAAAAAAATCAAGCCATCGTGAGATTGAAACCCGACATCCTGTCACCTATATCCTATATATCCGAACGGTTTGAATCGAAACATCTTAGGATTGAAACCTGGCAAGAATGAGGCATAACGGGCAACAAGGGGGCGGCACGAGTTAAACAATTTTGTTACAGAAACGACAAAAATGGCGCGTATGGCGCAGTTCTGTGCGCCATCATTTGAATCGAGCCATCGTGGGATTGAAACGCCAGCTAAATTATCATTCAAGGCTGTAACGGCTCGCGTTTCCCTCCCAACTCCACCCAAGTACCTACACCTTTTTCCAGCATCTTCGTGTAAATATGATGCGCCGAGGCCAAATCTTCAATAGCGAGGCCGAGGGATTTGAATAGCGTGATCTCCTCCGCCGAAGTTCTGCCTTGCGCCTGGCCGAGCAAAATTTCTCCGAGCTCGCCGCAAATGTGGTCGTCATCGAGTGCGCCTTCGTTTTTAGCGATGATGAAATCTCCCGCCTCGTTGAGAGCTGATTCACGACGGTCAACAAACAGGCGTGACTTGAGCATGGCCGCGGTGTCGAGCTCACGCGCCGCCGGCACACATGCTCCTACGGCGTTAATGTGCGCGCCGGATTTGAGCCAATCTCCCAAAACCACCGGCTCGTTTGCAGCGGTCGTCGTGCAGATAATATCCGCTTCCGCTACCGCTTCTTGTGCTGTTTCCATCGACTCGACCATGATACCGTGCCGGCGCGACTCGCGCTCGGTAAATTGGCGCGTATGATCGGCATTCCGGCTCCATACGCGCACACGCCTGATCTTTCTCGCCAGCAGCATGGCTTCGAGATGTGTTCGCGCTTGCGTGCCGGTTCCGAGAATCGCCAGGTCGTGCGCATCTTCACGCGCGAGCCATTGCGTCGCCACCCCGCTCACCGCCGCCGTGCGAATCGCGGTGATCGCTGTTGCATCCATGATGGCCAGCAAACAGCCGTGTTTTGCCTCGAACAACAGCACCGCGCCCTGGTGCGAATCATACGGCGTGCCGTGATTGCCGGGAAAAATTGAGAGTACTTTTAACCCCATCGCATTGAGGTCTTTCATATACGCCGGCATCATGCCCAACGCACCGATTTTTTCCGGCAGCCACATAATCGGGCGGAGCGGCAAAATCGTCTTGCCGGCGGCCAGCATTTTGAATGTCTCGGCCATGACGTCCATGCACTCGCGCATCGGCAGCCATTCGGCAACTTCAGCTTGATTGACGATTAAGGCTTTCATCGGTTACCTCACATAGAAACGGAAAGCTTATCATGATGAGAAAAAGCAATTTCCAACGGATAAATTAAGACCAACTGATAAGAAAATTGCAGTATCCGTTGGTCGCTTTTCATCCGTTGGCCCATTGTCATCTTGTAGCTTTTAACTCATTTTCAATAAGCACCTGGTTTACTCTTCTCATGAATCTCAGCTCGCCCAATTCTGTTGTGAATCCCCATTGTTGATAAAACGGCACCAGCACGGGAAGGCAGTAGAGTTCAATGTGCCGCACCGCTTTCAAGGCGGGGTGATTGACAACGGCATCCATCAACCGGCGTCCCAAGCCGGTTTTACGATATGGCGCAGCGACGATGACGTCGAAGACCAAGGCTTTGTAAACGTAATCGGTGAGAATACGCGTGAAGGCAACAAGCTTTTTGGTGTCCGAGTCACAAAATGCAATGATGATATTCGAATGTTGCAACATGCGGCGGACGTCATCAAGCTGCCGGCCTTTCGTCCACCACTCGGATTGATACAACGCATGCAGCTCTTCAATTTGCGCGCCGGTGAGATGGTCGATTATTTCAAAAGGCATGGCAACCTCGACAACATTTGAAAGCGTTCCACACGAATCAAAAATTCACACGGAAACCTCGATTTTATTCGTGTGAAAATTTTTTTCTGAAAATTATTTCCAGATGTTCAAACAAACGGTGATAATCAACGCGTTCGGGAAATCGATGAAAAAAGCGGCGATCATGGGCACGATGAGAAACGCGCGCGGGGCGGGGCCGTAGCGCTCGACGAGTGTGGTCATGTTGGCCATAGCGTTGGCGGTGATGCCGAGCATGAAACCGCAGAAACCGCTGACGGTCACGGCGGATTCGTAATCCCGTCCCATGAGCTGAAAAACCGGCCAGAGACACAGCGCCACGATCACCACGATCTGAGCGGCGAGAATCACCAACAGCGGCAATGCCAGACCGGCCAGCTCCCAAAGTTTTAGCGTCATCAGCGCCATCACGAGAAACAGCGACAAGGCGGTATTGCCGAGATCGTCGATCACCCGCGGCGAGAGTCCGAAAATTTTCGTGCGGTCGTCCAAATTTCTGACGACGGCGGCAACGACCATCGCGCCGATGTATGCCGGCAGCGTGACGTGTATCGCTTTCAGCCCGTTGCTGATCCACGCGCCGACCCACATCGCTGCAAGAACGATGACAAGATTTTTTATAAGCACAAAAGACGAATTCGCTTCATCGGCAGACCTGGCGCTGCCGGACTCCTGCCGGGTGATTGCGGTTGCGCCGGTCGCGACCGGGGTGTTTGTGGATGCAGGATTTAATTTATAACGAGAAATGATATAAGTCGTGACCGGGCCGCCGACCAAACCGGCGGAGACGATACCGGCCATTGCCGCCGCCACCGCGAGCGTCGCTGCACCGGCCACGCCGGCCTGCTCGAAGAACGGCGCAAAAGCCAGCCCAGTAGCCGGTCCTCCGGTTAAGGTGAGTGATCCCACGATGACGCCGAAAAGCGGGTGCATGCCGAGTGGAATCGCAAGCAAAATTCCGACGACGTTTTGTATGATCGCTACAACCGAAGCCAAAATGAAAAATAGAATGACTTGCGGCCCTCCCACTTTGAGCAAAGAATAACTGGCGCCAAAACCAATCGAAGTGAAGAAGGCAATCATCAACGGACTCTGCAACGTCGTGTCGAATTGAAACAGCGTCACTTCATAGCGGCGCGCAATGAGAATCATAACAGCAATGAGCAATCCCCCGATGACTGGCGCCGGGATGTTATAGCGGGCTAAAAACGGAATAATACCGCGAATGCCATAACCAATGAAAAGCACCATCCCGGCAAATGCCACAGTCTGAATCAGATCGAGTTTGAGCATCCAAGGCTCCGATATTGTCCGCGTTACGAACGAAGATGTTTCGGTTGGAGAAAGATATATCGAAATGAAAAACGCTAATGCGAGTTGGCTCAAAACCCCCAGACCGTGGCGCGCAAATGCTCATAAGGCGCCGGCAGCATCACGTTGTCATGGCGAAAAATTTTTTCGTCCCACGTTCGCCCGGCCCGGCAATCAAAGATCAAAAGATGCCCTGACGATATTCCCAAACGATCGAGATATTCTCCCAACTGCTTCAAGCCTTCGAGTTCCGTATCACTATCGCGATACAACTTCACTTCCAAAGCTTCCCGCTGCACGATCACGCCCGATGGAATCGGCCAGCGTCGCAGCTCGACTTTCGTAGTAACCGGCCATTCGATCAACAGGTCAGCGCGCTTGATGCCAAGTGCGCTCTCACGCTGGAGATGCCCGCCGCCATTAACCACTCGCTGCAGCCAGGCATACAGAATCAAATGCGGCCCGGCTTCCCTATACTCATAGCGCTCCAGCCAGAAATCACCGTCGCGGCGAAAGAATTGTTGAAACTCGCTGAACAGTTTGATGACGTCGAGCCTGCCGTCCGGCATAATATACCACTGCGGTTGAATTGGCAAATTGCTCTGCATCACAAAAGAAAGGGCGCGCGGAATCACTTCGGCATAAATGGAATTGGCGATGCGAATTTGTGCTGGTGGCCGCGTTGTCAACCCGAGATCAGCGACATAGAGAAGATCGTCATTGTAAACATCCGCGCCGGTATAGCTCCCGGTTAGCACCGGCTCTATGACACGCCGGACACGAGCTTCATGCAGGCGCTCGACAAGGGAATCAAGGTGGGTATCGCGCCGCAAAATCAACGTCTCTTTCGCTGCATCAATGTGGGTCGGGGTTATGGCAACGGCACGGTCAGTCACGTCGTTTTCGACGATCTGCCTGGCAAGCGCATTGACCAGCCAAGGCTGGCCCTGCGTGAGCTCATACGCTTTTGCCACGGCTTCGTCAGACCAGACCTGCCCGGTTTCTTCCGTATGTTGGTGATAAAGAGCCGCGACTTGATCCAGGCTGAAATTTTTGAGCGTGAGCGACTCGGCTTTGATATTGAACGGTGAAGCGCTGCCCAACGACTCGCGCTCGGGCCTGATTCTGGCGCGGTATTCACGCACATCACGCATGCCGATCAGCGCCACGCTCTGCGGAAATCCCTGCGGGCGCAGTTTATAGCCGCTCCGAAGCTGGTGCAGAACGGCAATCAAAGCGTCTTCTTCAATGGCATCGATTTCATCAATGAAAACGACCAGGGGACGAGCAGATTGCTGCGCCCATTCGCTAAGGACGTGCAAGATTCCATCTGCAGGATCGGGAATGTTTTCGAACAGTTCGGCACGTGGACGCAGCGATTCCGGAAGCAAAATTTTCGCATTAACTCGCAACGAGTCTAATGCCGTCGTAATAGCCGCTACCACGTCCTTGCTGAACGGGCGGCTGCCTTCGATGCTAAAATGGATCGCCGTATAACGGCCCTCAGCCGTTAGCTTTCGTGCCAAAGTATCCAGCAGCGTGGTTTTGCCGGTTTGCCGGGGGGCGTGGAGAACAAAGTAATTTCGTTGATCAATCAGAGTGCGCAGATTTGGCAAACGCGACTCCGGATCGAGCGTGTAGTGAATGTCGGGCTGGTTCGGCCCGGCGACATTGAACGAGCGTGGCATGACGGCCTCTCGCAAATTCTAACTATAGAGGTAGCGGACTCAACAAGATTGGCTTCAATTCAATATAAGACTCTTTTCGCCAAAAAACAAGCCGCTACGCTTGAAGTTTCGCTTCTCATTTTAGGCCTTACGCATCACGTATTACATTTCGCTTCCTTCGGCAGCAAGATCACAAACTCAGTGAACTCTCCCTCCGCAGTATCAACCTTAAGCTCGCCGCCATGGCCGTGGGCGATGACGTCGTAGCTGATCGAAAGCCCCAAGCCCGTGCCTTGGCCCGCCGGCTTGGTGGTGAAAAAGGGGTGAAATATTTTTTTGAGCGCGGATTGCGGAATGCCGGTGCCGTTGTCGCGAATGCGAATTTCGATTTTGTCGCCAAGATTTTTGGTGCGCACCGAGAGCACCGGAGAATAGTTTTCTTCCCGCACTTTCTTCTTCTCACGCGTGGCGTAACAGGCGTTGTTCACGATATTGAGAAAAACGCGGCTCAAGTCCTGCGGGAACACGTCGACGCGGCCGACCGCAGGATCGTAGTCCTTTTCGATTTTGATATTGAACGTGGAATCCGTGCCGCGCATGCCGTGGTACGCGAGCATGACGTATTCATCAAGAATGGCGTTGACGTCCGCGGGCCGGCGCTCGCCGGATTCGCCGCGCGAGTGCAGCAGCATGCCTTTCACGATGCTGTCGGCGCGTTTGCCGTGCTCGTTGATCTTGCTCACGTTCTGCTCCATCATCTGCAAAATCTCGAACACGTTCGTTTTCGTTTCGGCCTCGAGATTTTGCGGCGCGATCACGTCGCGCAGCTCCTGCGCCAAATCCGCCGTCAACGCGGCGAAATTAGTGACGAAATTCAAAGGGTTTTTGATCTCGTGCGCAATGCCGGCGGTGAGCTGCCCGAGCGAAGCCAGTTTTTCCTGCACGACGAGCTGTTCCTGCGCGGCTTTTAAATTTTCCCAGGCGGTGTTGAGCTGCCGGTAGGCGCTGGCATTGTCCAAAGCGATGGCGGTGTAGGTGGCCAAATTCTGCAAAATATTGAGATGATGTTCGGTGTAGACGTTTTTCTGAAAACTCTGAATGGTGATCACGCCCAACACCCGCTCTTGCACGAGCAGCGGCAAATAGATGAGTGAAAGCGGCGCGGCGGAGCGCGAGCCGTCTTCGAGCAAGCGTCCGGCGTCTTTGTATTCGCTGATGTAGCGGCGGTATTCCTGCGTTACGTCGTTGATCAGGATCGGCTGGCGATGCTCGATGCACCAGACCGGAAACTGGTTTTTGTCGGCGGTGTCGCGCGTATAAGGCGCGTAGCGCTTGCCGTTTTGTATGGCGAGCTTGTATTCGATCTGATTCTGCTCCGGGTGATAAATGCCCACGCCGAAAATCGTCGCATCGGCGAGGCGATTGACGTTTTCATATAATTTGTGGAAAATCGTTTCAAAGTCGAGGGAAGCGGTGATCTCTCTGCCAATCTCGCTCAGCAGCTCGACGTTTTTCTGGCGCTCGTTTTCAGCATGCAAAGCTTTGGCCTGCGATTCGGCCGCTCGGGCGCGCAGCTCGGCTTCCAAAATTTTTGCCCGCGCGCGCTCTTTGACAATCACCCGCCGCCGCTGCAGGCGATCGCTGGCGACGACGCCGGAGATCAGCAACAGCGCGTAAATCGCATACGCCCAACCCGTTCGCCACCACGGCGGCGTGATCGTAACGGCAATCGCCATCCCCTTCTCGTTCCAAACCCCATCGTCATTCGAGCCTTTTACACGGAAAACGTACTTGCCGGGATCGAGATTGGTGTAGCTGGCGTAACGCCGCTTGCGGCAATAAATCCAATCGTCGTCGAACCCTTCCATCTTATAGGCATATTGATTTTTTTGCACATTGGTATAGTTCAACGCGGCAAATTCAAACGAGAAAAAGTTTTGGTTATGGGAAAGCGTGAGCGTTTTGAGGGCAGCGAGGGCACGGCCGACGTTAACCGGTTTGTCGAAGATTTTGAAAGCAGTGATCACCACCGGCGGCACGTAAGGATTATCTTTGACGCGATCCGGATAAAACACATTGAAACCGTTGACGCCGCCGAAAAACATTGCCCCGCTTTGGCTCTGAAAATAAGCGCCGGCGTTGAATTCGTTGCTCTGCAAGCCATCAGCCTTGTCGTAATTTCTAAAGACGCGCGTTTGCGGGTGGAAGCGGGACAATCCGTAATTGGTGCTCAGCCACAAATGCCCGTTGCCATCTTCCAGGATGCCATAAACGACGTCGTTGGGGAGGCCGTCTTTCGTGGTGTAGCGCGCAAATTTCCCGGTGGCGCGGTCAAATTGATTGAGCCCGCCGCCGTAAGTTCCGAGCCATAGCGTCCCGCTGCGATCTTCATAGATTGCAAACACCGCATTATGACTCAGGCTGTGGGGGTCGTTGGGATCGTGGACGAAACGGACAAATCGTTCGCTTTTTCCATCCGTTGCTTCGTTTTCACCGCGAACCAGCTTGTTGAGTCCGCCGCTCGTTCCGATCCAAAGCGTGCCGGCGCGATCTTCGTAAATAGACCAAACTCGATTGTGGCTGAGGCTGTGTGTATCTTGCGGGTCATTGACAAAATGGGTAAACTGTTCGGTGGCGCGATCGAAGCGATTGAGGCCGCCATAAGTTCCGATCCAAAGCATGCCGGTGCGATCTTCGCAAATGGCCTGGATGCGATTGTGGCTGAGGCTGTGGGGATTTTGCGGGTCATTTAAAAAACGCGTGAATTTCCCGGTGGCGCGGTCGAGCTTGTTAAGCCCGCCGCCGTCGGTTCCGATCCAAAGCGCGTTCCGCGCAGCGGAATCTTCGTAGATGGCGCGGACGCTGTTGGCGCTGAGGCTGTGAGGATTTCTCGGGTCGTTGACAAAATGGATAAAGCGTTTTTGATCGCGCTCGAGCTTGTTGAGCCCTTCCTGGGTTCCAATCCAGAGCGTGCCCGCGCGGTCTTCGAAGATTGACCAAACTCGATCGTGGCTGAGACTGTGAGGATTTTGCGGGTCGTTGGCAAAGTGGGCAAATCGCTCTTTCTCGTAAGCAATTTTATTGAGGCCGCCGCCAAACGTTCCGACCCAGATCGTGCCATCCAAGGGATTTTTATAAATCGAAATGACACGATTGTCACTCAAGCTATGGGGATTACTCGGCTCGTTGACAAAATTTGCAAATTGCCCGGCTGCGCCTGTCGGGGTGGCACGATCAAAACAATCGAGGCCGCCGCCAAAAGTGCCAACCCATAATTTGCCGGGCGATTCACGATCCGTACAAATCGCCCAAACAGCATTCGAGCTGAGACTGTGAGAAGCTTGAGGGTCGTTGACGAAGCGCGTAAATTTTCCCGTGGTGACATCGAGCCGATTAAGCCCGCCGTCATGCGTTCCAACCCAAAGCGTGCCCGGTGCAGCCTCATCTTCATAGATGACAAAGACGGCGTTGCTGCTGAGGCTGCGGGGATCACTCGGATCGTTGACAAATCTGGTGAATTGTCCGGTGGCGCGGTCAAAACAATTGAGGCCATCGGCGGTGCCAATCCAAAGTCCCGCTCTCAGGGAATCTTCGTAGATCGAGGTGATGTGATTATGGCTGAGGCTGTGGGAATTCGCGGGGTCGTTCACGAAGCGGACAAATTGTCCGGTGGCGTTATCGAGTTTATTCAATCCGTTTGCAGTGCCGACCCAAAGCGTGCCGGCGCGATCCAGGTAAACGGCATTGACGCGATTGTGGCTGAGGCTATGAGGATTTTGGGGGTCATTAATAAAACAAGTAAATTGTCCGGTATCACGGTCGAATTTATTGAGTCCTCCGCTGAACGTGCCGATCCAAAGGGTGTTGTGAGTCGCTGCGTCTTCACAAATCGACAAGATCTGATTATCCGACAACGAGTTTGTATCCAGTGGATCGTGCTTGTAAATCGTGAAACCGTAGCCGTCAAATTTATTCAGTCCATCGTAGGTGCCAAGCCACATCAAGCCGTAGCGGTCCTGCAGAATGCAAGTGACCGAGCTTTGCAAAAGTCCCTGCTCGAGTGCAAATCGCTCAAATTTGACCTGCCGGTTTTGGGCCTCGAGTTTTTCAGGCCAAACCAATGCTGCCAAAATGAGGAGGCTCGCCATTCTTATTGGTGCGGGATTCAAAAATGGAATCCTCATATTTTAAATACATCTCTTCCAGAAAAAAGTTGGAAAAAGTTGCATTACATTAGACAAAATAATTTAGCGACAAAATGATTCAATATTTTTCAAAACAATTATTTTAGCGCTTAATCATTTGTTCATTTTGCCATTATTTAAATTGGCACGCCGAATTTGTTCGACCTCTAAAACTCGAATGCCCTGGCTTGGATTCTCAATGGCGCCGGTGAGTGCGTAGAGCATTTGCTTCAACGTTACCTGGCCGAGCCGCCGCGCCGTATCGCGGGTTGACGGCAACCGCTCGAACAGCCAGTACATCGGCGTGAGCACATAAGGCCACCAATGCCCGGGGCCGAGCACGTACCACGGCCGTAAGATCGTCGCGTTCAAACCGCTGGCTCGAATCAGCTCTTCGCATTCGGCGCGGACTTGCCAATACGCTTGCATGATCGGCGCCGGATGGGCAACGCTGACATAGACGAAATGTTTGATGCCGGCAGCGACGGCCGCAGGAACAGAATTTTGCACGGAAGCAAGGTCAATGTTCCGAAACTGTTTCGCTTTCGAAGGGTTGGGATGAGAGACACCGACCAAGTGAACAAAAGTGTCGGCAAGACGACTGTGTTCGGCATACGAATTTTTGTCCAAGGCATTTCCGATAATCGGCGCACAACCTGGCGGCAGCTTTTGCGCCGAACCTTGCCGTGCCAGCGCGCACACCTCGTGGCCGCGTTGCAAAAGCATGGCAATGAGGCGCGTGCCCATGTAGCCGGTGCCGCCGGCGATGAAAATGCGATGTTGGTTCATGGCAAGAAGATAATTCGCTTCGCAGTGGCAAGCAAGGAAAAAATTTGCAATGCCTCGGGTTGCAGACTGGCAGTCTGCGTTACGGAATCACCGTTATCGGAAACTCTTGCACCCAATCCGGCCAGTCGGGAATATCGATTTGCACGCGAATCGACCAGATCAAAGCGTTGTCCGGCGCGCGAAAAGTGCCCGGCGCATGGGGCGGAATTGGCACGGGTATTTTGATTTCCGTCTTATCCCCGAAGGCAGCCACTTCTTGATTGGATTGTTCCAACACGGTTTCGTAAATCTTATGGGTATGTGTATTTTTGAGCCCGCCGGCGCCGCTTACCACGCGCTCTTCGGCCTTGAGCGTCGCCGTGATTTTGCGCAGCCGCCGGGCGTCGCGCGAATCAAATAGAAATTTGCACGCCACCGCATTGCCGGCGCGTATTTTAACCGGATGAACTTTCACTTCCAGTGCACTGACTCTTTGTTGCGCCAATTTATTCCTGAGCATCATAAAAAGCTGCCATCCGCCAAAGCCGGCAACGGCCAAGCCCAGCAAGAGCGCGACGAGATTCGACCCGCCCAGAACGACCATCGCGACGCCGAGAACGAAAAACGGAACGGCGAGCACCCTGGCCATCGTCATGCGTTCTTTGAACGAGCTTGGCGCTGCCGCTTCCTCGGACTCGTCTTCGGTTCCCAATATGATTTCTTGTGAAATATCCCCGGGAGCGAGCATGAACTTTTCTTCTCTGATCACATCGATTGCGACCGGAATATCCACCTGCGCCCGCAGATACCATTCGACGTTCAGGCACTGTCCATGATAGCTAACCGGCCCGCGCCGCGCTGAAAATTGGAAGGGATATTCTTTCAACTCGCCGGACTGAAATTTCACGTCCTCGGCAAATGCCATCCCTTCTTCACCGCCGGAAGCCTTATTCCCCCGGCCCTGAGTTCGCCAAGCGCAAATCAGCGTGATCTTCCGGCAATGAAACGCCTCGCGAGCCAAAACTTGAATTTTTCCGGCAATGGCTTCGCCAAGCTTATACGTACGATCATCGTGATCAAAGACGATGTGCAAATCGCATTTTGACATTGGGCCTTGCCTCGTTTTGTCATTCCCAAAGGGTGAATGGCGCAGTTCTTAGGAAAAAGCATTTTCCCACAGAAGAAGTACACCTTGTGGCGCAATATGCACAAACTCCGATTGAAAGTCAAGTGAATGTTGGCGAGGCGCGTAACGTCTCAGTGAGGGGGTAGCGCAGACATCTTGTCTGCTCCGCATGGCGGGGCGCTACATTTTCCAACCAAGGCTGAGGGATTGCTGAGGCGCCTGCGGCTTGGGAAGTTGTGCCTCATCGCTCTTTGCTCCTTGACTTTCCTGCAAGATTTGTTTAACTTTATCTCAACATGAAGCTCCGCGTCCCCCATACTTATGTCCTGCTCTTCTGCCTGCTCATCATTGCGGCGGTTTCTACGTATTTGATTCCTGCCGGCGAATACAATCGCTTTGAGAAAAACAACCGCCAAATCGTTGATCCGGCTTCCTACCATCACGTCGCGCCCAATCCGGCGGGCGTGGACGATTTATTCATGGCTTTTCCGAATGGCCTGCTGGAAGTCGCACATATTGTTTTTTACATCTTCATCGTGGGCGGCGCCTTCGGCGTGGTGGCCGGAACCGGCGCCATCGAGGCGGGGATCAACCTCGTCGTTCGTCGCGTCGGAAAATATCAAAGCGCCGTCGTGCCGGTGCTCACGCTGATTTTTGCCATCGGCGGTGGTTTATTTGGCATGGCGGAAGAAACCTTGCCGTTTTTGCCGGCCATCGTCGTGCTCAGCCGCTCACTCGGATACGACTCTTTGGTTGGCGGTGCTATTGCCCTGGTCGGCGCCGGCGCCGGATTTGCTGGCGCGTTTCTCAATCCATTTACCATCGGCGTGGCGCAAGGCATTGCGGGGTTGCCCTTGTTTTCCGGCGTCGAATTTCGCCTCGCGGTGTGGGCCGTTCTCACCGCTGTCACTATAGTTTTTATTTCGCGCTATGCGAAGAAAGTAAAACTCTCGCCGGAGAGCAGCCAGGTTTACGCCATCGATCAACAGCGGCCAGGAGTGACGGCAGATTTCGCGCAGGCAAAGTTGTCGCGGCCGCAGGCGATGGTGCTTTTGCTCTCGGGTGTCGCTTTCGGCTTTCTTATCATCGGCGCGATGAAATGGGGCTGGGGCATCAACGAGCTTTCCGGGCTTTTTTTTGCGCTGGCGATTTTGGCCGGACCAATCGGCGGGCTTTCGCTCAATGCCACCGCGGAGAAATTCATCGAAGGCGCAGCTTCGCTTGCCGGCGGCGCCTTGGTGGTGGGCTTGGCGCGTGCGACCCTGGTCGTGCTGTCTGATGCGCGCGTTATCGATACGATCATGATGGAACTATCCGGCGTGGTGAGCCATTTGCCCTCGGAAATCAGCGTCGCCGGCATTTACCTCGTGCAGATTCTGCTGAATTTTATCGTGCCTTCCGGCAGCGGCCAAGCGGCGCTCTCCATTCCCATTCTCGCGCCGCTGTCGGATTTGCTCGGCGTAACGAAGCAGACGATGGTGCTGGCGTATCAATTTGGCGACGGCTTCACCAATGTGTTTACGCCGACGCAGGGTTATTTCATGGCGGGTCTGGCGTTGCTCAAAATTCCATGGAATATCTGGGCGAGATGGATCTTTCCGCTGCTGCTGATTTGGTGGGGGATTGGTTTAATCGCGCTCTTTGTGGCGCATGCGATGAGGTGGGGGCCGTTTTGAAGTTTAAGGATTTGGATAGTTTTCAAAATACATCTCTTTACATTCAGTTTCAATAACTTCAAGATCTGCAAGCGCAGCTTCAGAGTCTTTATTTGTCATTTGAAATTTCCTGTCAATCATATACCGAGCTTGACATGACCGTACATATAATGTCCGGTAAGCTGTCAAAAACTTTGGGGCAATGGCTGGCAAACGCTTTCGTAATTTTTCCTCGCGTTCGGTATGAGTTGTTGTGTGCAAGCCAACTTCCTGACAGAGAATTGCCTCAACGCAATGTAGAGATATATAAAATGAGACCGTAGCAAACCAATCTGGGAACAACGTAGTTTTAGCATCCCCTAAATGGCTCAGCATATTTTTGTTGCTACGAACCTTATCGAGATGCTGACTGACGTTTGGCATTCTAGAATAAGCGTCGAATTCGATTAGCAGCTTGCATTTGTTCCAAATCTACCGGATTTACTCGAAAATGAAAAGAGATATGCCAAAATTCAGATTCCACATCATATTGCGCGTCAAAAATAGCGTGCAAGGTGGCATTGCTAAAGTCGTTGACAACAACATAGACATAGATTGTCATCCCCAAATCTTCAAGCCAAGCCGATTCAACATCGGCGATGGGTTTCAGGCGTTTTGTGATTTGAGAAGCAATATGCTCGCTTTGCGAGAACTCGATTTCCCGCTGCTCTTGCGGCAGAGAGAGATCAACTTCGGCAGCTTGAGAGATAGTTTCAATCATCGTCAACCCTCGTATAGGATAAAATCAGCACTGGCGGAAAAGAAAACTTTATAAGATTCAATTTAATGAATTCCTGCAAAAAGTCAAGGACTTTTGCAATTGAAAAACGCTCCTCGCTTGCGTCGAACGCCGGGCCAAATTCCCCCGCAAGGCAAAAAAGGCGAGATCATTTTTCGACCTCGCCTTAATTCAATGCTTACGAATCACGTTTTACGAATTACGCATCACGACTACAGCACTGCGAGAATATCATCCTCCCCGAGAATCAAAAACTTCTCGCCGCCATATTCGAACTCGTCGCCGGCCCATTTGGCGAAGAGAACCGCGTCGCCGGTTTTGACCGCCGGCGCGAGGCGCGATCCGTCTTTTTTCATTTTGCCTTTGCCGACGGCAAGCACTTCGCCGCGTTGGGGTTTCTCTTGGGCGGTGTCGGGAATGATGATATTACCGTATTTCTTGTCCGGCTCGTCCAGGCGTTTGATGAGAACCCGGTCGTGCAACGGTTGAACATTGAGTGCCATCCCTGGAACCTCCTTCGATTTAAAAATTCATTGAAACCAGCGGCATTTTGACCATCCGCACGGGCCTGGTCCAGCGCGATTCGGAAACCATTTGCCAGTACGGCGAGCCGAAAATGCCAAAACTTTTTTTGTCATCAAAATGCTAAAGCATTATACTCCAAATCTACTGCTTAAAAATCGGCTCGAGATGACGAACTGCGCAAGGATGGCCGCCGTTTTGATAATCACAGTCGCCCCAGTAAAAGCATTTGATGGAGCAAATCGGCGCCTGCTGCTGCAGGTTGATCTCGGGATATTCGGCGCGCTGTTCCATGAGCTGCTTGCGCAATTTGCGTTTTTCAAAAAAGCCGCTGATTTTCGACTGGCCGAGAATTTTCACGCTGATGAGCTTGGCCAAGTCTTGCGAAGCCGGCGATTGCGGATTTTGCAGCAGAAACGGCCGCAGCTCGCGCACGGCGTTGCGCACGCCTTGGTCGTAGGTGATGTAACCGAGAAACTCGACGTCGATGGACAACAATTCCGCGGCCGCGGTTTGGATGGCGATGCCTTCCTTAATATCGTCCTTTTCCATCACCATATTCAGAATCAGCTTGGGGCGATTGGTTGCCAACACTTCTTCCATCATGCCGGCGGCGCTCTGATCGATTTCCTGAACTTTTTTCAGGACCTCGGACATCGGAATGTGAATGCGGCCGGGGCGGTTCAGCTCGTCGCTTTCGAGAATTTCCATGACGCGCTCGTTGCCGCGGAAGGCGAGCTGGAGCCGACGCAGCAGGCAAATTTTGATGAAATTGAAACACTCCTGAATCGCCATCGGCTCGGGATTGGTGACGACGATGCCCTCGTCAGCGGTGAGGAAGAAATCGATCACGTTGAACGACGAGCCGGCGCCGAGATCGAGCAGAATGAAGTCGGCGTCAATCTCGCGCAATTGGCGAATGAACTTGAGCTTCTGCTGATATTTCGGATTGGCCAGGCCCAACGTGCCGCAGGCGCCGCTGATCAATTTGAGCCGCTCGACCGGCGTCGATAAAACGATGTCTTTGATGTCTTCCACCGCGAGCGTGTAAAAATCAAAGAAGGTGTGCTCCGGCTCCAAAATCCCCATGACGGTGTGCAGATTGGCGCCGCCGAGATCGGCGTCGACCATGACCACGTCTTTGCCCAGGCTTGCCAAGCCCACGCCGATTGAGGAGGTGAGCACGGTTTTGCCGACGCCGCCTTTGCCGCCGCCGACGGCGATCACCCGCTTGGGCCGTTTCGCTGCCGCTTCCTCGCTCGGAAAAATATACCGCAGCGCATTGAAGTCAGCCGCGGTAATCCACTGGTCCTGATCTTCACTCCAAATCAGATCATTTTCACTGAATTTCCCTTTATCGATCATCGCCCGCAATTCGCGCGGCGAAAACGGGCCATACTGCTTTTCATTGACACGCACAAAAACGTTGTCTATCGAAGCTATCCTTGCCATGGTATCCCTATTGATGAAAAGTCAAAGATGCAGAATCTTCGGGCTGGCCGGCGAATCCGCGCATGGCGCGCAATCGGGGGCCTCTGCTTCGCTTTCCTGGCGTTGCGGTTATAAAAAACAAATCTTACGGCATGAGCGCCGGTTTAAGTTTGAGATGCCGAAAAATAAATCGCGACAGTTGATAATAGCGCGCGATCATCCAGCGGCCGCCGGGCAGCGGCGCCATCAGGCGATCCCGCATGAAATAAAAAAACATCATGACGGCTTTGCTGCTGCCGAAGACGCGGCTGAGCATGCATCCCGTTGCCGGCGGATCAACCGGGATCTCCGGATTTTCGCGGGGCTGCGTGCCGGTAATCGCGGCATACGCATCGATGCGGCCCTTGCCTTCAATGTTGCCGTTGCCGGTACGCAAACCCAGCGCATGGCCTTCAAGCCGCGCTTTCAATTCGCCTGGCGTGAGGCCGTTGTGCGCTTTCAAAATCAGCACGCCGGCACCGGCGGCAAACGGCGTGGCCATGCTCGTGCCGGAAAGCTCAACGTAATAATCGTTGATGATCGTGCCGAGCGCGGTGTTTTTGGAACGGCCGGCGATAATTTTCACGCCGGGGGCAACGACGTCCGGCTTCTCGAATCCATCCACTGTCGGGCCGCGGCTGCTGAAATCGGCGACGCGATCCTGGTCGTCGGAGGCGCCGACGGTGATCACTTTCGTAGAGACGCCAGGCGTGGCGATGGTGCGCTCACCCGGGCCGCTGTTGCCGGCGGCGCAAAAGACCGCGATGCCCGCCTCAACCGCCGCTTCGCAAGTAACCTGCAAAATATCTTTAACCCCGGCTTGCGCGGTGCCGCCTAGGCTCAGGCTGATGACGTGCACACCTTGCTCATGTAACCATTCTATACCGTCAACGATTAAAGATGCAGAACCTTGTCCCTGCGAATTGAGGCCTTTGGCGCTGTACATTTTGGCTTTGGGCGCCGCGCCGCGATACTGGCCGTTGGAGCGGCTGCCGTCGCCGACCGCAATCGTTGCAACGTGCGTGCCGTGGCCGTTGCCGTCAAAATCGCCCTCGCCGGTAAAATCCGCAGTGCCGAGAATTTGTCCGGCCAGATCGCCGTGCGTCACGTCCGTGCCGGTGTCGCAGATGCCGACGACCATGCCCTCGCCTTCATTGCCAAGCTGTCGCCAAACCAAATTAACGCTGGCGCGCGGAACGGCGCGATCGAGCAAAGCCTGCACCGGAAAGTCATCATATACGTCGGTTATGGTCAAGCTTTTGGCGCCCTTGACCAGTCCTTGCTGAAGGCCTTGTTGCAAAGCTTGTTGAAGGGTTTGCTTCAGGCTTTGTTTGGCAAGCGCGGTGCGCGTCACTTGCTCATCGGGAACTTCGATCTTGAAAACGCCGGTGAGCTTGTACTTTTTGAGCACCTTGACGCCGCTGGCGGCAAATGCTTTTTCCATCTCGTCGAATTCCGCCGGGCCGTCGCATTTGATAAACTTTATCATACGCGCCTCTGGGTTATTTAGTAGATACCACGAACCGCTAATTCACGCTAATTTTTTATTGGCGTTGATTCGCGTTCATTAGCGGTTGACAGCTTTGGCTACGCCTGTAAGGTTGCGGCAAATTGTCGCGCCAGGGATTATCCTTGAAAATAAGCTTTAATTCCATCCGCAATGGCGCGCGCGATTTTTTCCTGATTGGCCGGGTTTGCCAAAAATTGCGCCTGCTGATTGTTCGAGATAAACTCGGTCTCGACGAGGCAAGCCGGCATTTGCGTTTCGCGCAAGACCTGAAAGTTTGCCGATTTGACGCCGCGATTCTGGTGAGAGGGGAAAGCGGCGATCAAAGCGTGATGAACTTGGGTCGCCAAAGCTTGCCCCATTTCAGAATTTGGATGATGATAAGTTTCGATGCCGGCCGCGCCCGCGTTTTCCGCCGAATTGCAATGTATGCTGACGAAAATTTCCGTGCCCGCGGTGTTCGCCAACTCGGCGCGCTGCCCCAACGGCACGAAAACATCGGTGCGCCGCGTCATCAGGATTTGATGCCCACGGCTATCGAGAATCCTCTGCAATTGTTGAGAAATTGCCAGGTTGATGGTTTTCTCGTTCACGCCGACGGCTTGATTGACGGCGCCGGTATCATCGCCGCCATGGCCGGCGTCGAGGGCAATAAAGCGGCTATTGGCAGGAGGTTCCGGGTCCGGCGTGGGCGTAGAGGGTGGAGCCGGTTTGTCGCCCGACCCAAAAAGCTTGCGTAAAAAATCCCAAAGCTTTTGGAGCCAACTTGACTGTGTTGAACCAGGCATAACGGCTGTTTTTGATTGCGTGCAAAAAGCTTGGGCGCTGTGTTGAAAGGGACATCAAAGATGAAATATAACGCAGTTTTCCCCCGTAGTCAAGCTTTTTCTCGGCGGCCTACGACCGCGAGCGTTTCAACTGCACTTCCGCAAAATCAATGATGCCGTCGGCTATGGCCCGGGCCAAATTTTCCTGGTTGGTGGGTGCCGCGAGAAATTCGAGCTGCGACGGGTTCGAGATAAATTCAGTTTCGACTTGGCAAGCCGGCATGTGGGCGAGCCGCAACATGAACAATTCTTTCGGCTTGACGCCGCGATTGACGTGATCGACGAACGTCGAGACCAGCGAGTCTTGAATGGCGCGCGCCAATTTCTCGCTCAACGACGATTCGGGATAATAAAGCGTTTCGATGCCTTCCGGATTGGGGTCCGAATAGGCATTGCAATGCAAGCTGACGAAGACCTCGGCCTTCGCGGCATTGGCACACTCGATGCGTTTGCGCAAATCCGCGCTGAGATTTTCATCAAGATGCTTGTCCTCGTGGCGGGTAAAAACCACTTGATGACCCGATTGTTTCAACAGCTTGCCGATTTTCAAGCACAGCGCCAACGTAACGTCCTTTTCACGCAGCTCAAACGGATTGATGCCGATGGCGCCGGGAAAAATGCCGCCGTGTCCTGGATCGAGCGCGATTCTCATAGAACCTCCCTCACGGATGTCAAACAAAGATGCATTGGCCTAGGAAGAATTGACTGCTTCCGCAGAATCGTTGCACCCCAAAAAATTTCTTTGGGCGTGTCAAGAGTTGCTGTTAATATAAAAGAATCAGGCCAGGAAGTCAAGAAAAAATTTTACGACTTTGTAATGCCTCACTCACAGGGGGAAAACGTAGCGCAGTCATCCTGACTGCAAGCAAGATGCTTGCGCTGCCCCCCCGTCATTGAGGGAATACACGACTTTGCAATATCACGGCAGGAGCAAAACTTTGGCGGTGTGAACCTGCGGTCCGGCTTGCAAGCGATAAAAATAAGTGCCGGCGGCAACCGGCTCGTTGTTGGCATCCATGCCGTTCCATTGCAGCAGGTAGCGCCCCGGGTTGAAAAGCTCGCCATCGCTCAATCGCGCGACTTCGCGGCCCGAGAGATCGTATACGGCCGCCTGCACCGGCATGGTTTGGGAGAGCTCGAAGACGATATTCAACGCTTCGTCGGACTGGCGCGGCCGAAAGGGATTGGGATAATTCAATACGTATTGCATCGGGCGTTGCGCATTTGGTGCGGTTTCAACGCTGGTGACGTTGTCCTTTTTGGTCATTGTGAAACTGTCGATAATGGTCCCGTCCTTCATCATGTATTTGCCCTTGAGGGTGTCGCCATTGACGTAAATGATCTCAAAGCCGCCGAGGCTGTCTTGTTGAAAGGCCATGAGCGGATGTTTTGCCGCGAGTGAACCCGTTTTGCCGCCGCTGCCTGAAACCACGTAAACCGTGCCCGGAGCAACGCCATTCCTTGGATAATTGCTCGAATCATTGTTGACGATTGTATGGTTGTTGAGCAGAAAGCTGCGTTCGGCGACGTGAGAGTGGCCGCACAAAACCAAATCCACGCCGGCTGCTTCCAATAACAGCACAAACCTGCCCTGTGTAAACTTATTATCCGGATGCGTTCCAGCGGTATATGGCGGCTCATGAAACATCGCGATCAGCCAACGCTGGCCGCGGCTTTTGGCGGCGGCCAGATCCTGCATCGCCCAGTCGAGCTGCTTGGCCAGGTTGGCGCCTGTATCCATAAGCTCGCCGTCGAGCGAAACGATGTGGGCATTGGCATAATCAAACGAGTAATAGTTTTCGAGGCTGTCAGGATTGTTCGCCGGTGTATGGAAAAACTCGAAGTAGGCAGCCGCCTTCCTGCTGATGTCGTGATTGCCCAAAGTCGGCCAGACACAAAAATGGCGAATGAGGTCTTTATAAATGGGAAAATAATTTTTGAGATACTCGCTGCGCCTGCCATTGTCATACGCAATGTCGCCGAGGAAAAGCGCGAACTTGTGCTTTGGCCTAAGATAATACGGACAGCTTCTGCAGGATCGTTGCACCCCCCAAAAGTACCTTTAGGCGTGTCAAAATAAAAAAACCGGATAACAGGCTCAAGCTTTCTGCAAGCGGCCTGCATGTTTGCAGCGGAGTGACGAATACTGCAAATGGGCATGAGTTTGGGAAGGCCCGACAATTATTTCGAGCTGCCCCGCTGCCGCTTATAAAACGCCGCCATCTCCGCGAAGACGGCCTCCGACTTTCCCGCGGCAATCCGGCTCTCCGGCAGCGACTCCAAAAACAATCGGCCGTATTGCTTGGTGACGATGCGATTATCGAAAATCACGATCGCACCGAAATCGGATTTGCGCCGGATCAATCGGCCGAAGCCTTGCTTGAACTTGATCACGGCTTGCGGCACCGAGTATTCCATGAACGAGTTGCCGCCGCGGCGGTCGATTGCCTCCACGCGCGCTTCCAGCACCGGCTCGCTCGGCACTTTGAACGGCAAGCGCGGAATGATCACGCACTCCAACGCCTCGCCGTGTACGTCCACGCCCTGCCAAAAGCTATCCGTGGCAAAAAGCACCGAGCCGACTTGCCTTTTGAAATTCTCCAACAGGCGGTGGCGATTTTCCTGGCCTTGCTTCATCGCAATAAAGCCCAGCTTCGCCAACTCCGGCGACAACTCGCGAAACATCTGATTCAGCAAGCCATACGCGGTGAACAGAATAAACGCGCGGCCTTGAGAGATTTTCAGCGCGCGCAACAAGCCTTCGCGCAAATGCTTGGGAAAATCGCGCGCGTTCGGCTCCGGAATATCCGTCGGGATGGCAATCAGCGCCTGGCGGCTAAAATCAAACGGCGAGCCAAGCTGCGTCGCGGTCTTTTGGCGAGGCACGCCGCCGCTATCTTTTAACGCGCCGGTAACGCTTTCAGAGAGGCCGAGGCTTTTCTCAATAAAGTCGAACGACTTGCCGACCGCCAAAGTCGCCGAAGTGAGCACCACCGTGGGGAATTTTTCGAATACGGCTTTTTTGAGAATTGGCGCCACGTCCAACGGCGCGCTGCGCAAGCGCACGACGTTGCCCCAGCGCGACTCTTTCACTTCGAGCCAACGAATATTTTTCTCGTCGTTATCGAGCAGAATCTTTTCGATTTCAGTGGCCGCCTCCAAAAGCCGATCCGCTTGCGCCTTGACGTCCACCGCGAGCGAAGCGGCCTCGCTGCCAAGCTGATACTCCGCAATGTCGCAGAGCTTGAGAACTTCGTAAAGCTGTTCGGCGCAGTCGCGCATCTCCTTCAGCAAGACCGGCGTGAGTTTGGTAATAATCTCCTGATACGTTTTGTCCTTCACGACCGGCGGTGTCAAACGCAGCTTGACTTCGGAAAAATTTTCGGCGCTGGACTTATTGCCGCGATTGCTAACCCAAAGAAAAAGATAATCCATCAGCTCTTTGAGCCGAAAATCCACGTGATCGACCGCCGGCTCACAAACCCGCTCGATTTGCTCGCGAAACTTGTCAATCAGCGAGCGGCTGATATGATGAGCGGACATTTGCATTTTCGCCATCGTGAACGGCAGCACGCCGGTGGATTTGCCGTCCTTGCCGACGCGATAAACTTTGTGCAGCGTGCGCAAAATGCTGTGATAACTCGTCGCCGCGCCGAAATAGGACGAGGCGACTTCTTCAACGTCGTGGGCCTCGTCGAGAATCACGCGCTGATATTTGGGCAGCACCGCCACTTCCGAGCTTTCGCCGGCCTCGTGGCGTACTGAAAGATCGGCAAAGAGCAAATGATGGTTGGCGACCAGCACGTCCGCCGAGGCCGCGCGCCGCCGCGCATTGTAAAAAAAGCATTGGTGATAAAATTTGCACTTCGACCGCAGCGTGGTGTCGCTCTCGGATTGAATCTTCTCCCACACTTGCTCTTGCGGAATGAACGCCAAATCCGACTTGCTGCCGTCCGGCGTTTTCTTCGCCCATTCGATGATCGCTTGCAGCTCCTGCTGCTGGGCGGGCTCGCTGAACATATCGAGCTGAGATTGCGCTTCCGAGAGTTTGCGCAAACAAGCGTAATTCGTGCGGCCCTTCACCAGCTCGGCGCGAAACTTGAGATCGAGCGCCTGCTGCAACAGCGGAATATCTTTGTTGATGAGCTGTTCCTGCAAATTGATCGTGCCCGTGGCAATCACCGTGCGCTCGCGATTTCTCACGCTCCATTCGATGGCCGGCAGCAGATACGCCATCGTCTTGCCCGTGCCTGTGCCCGCCTCGATAATCGCAATTTTGTTTTCGTTGAACGCTTCGGCAATCTCAGCGAGCATCTTCTGTTGCTGCGGTCGCGATTCAAAATTTTCCAGCTTGCTCGCCAGCGGGCCTTCGGCCGAGAGCAGCTTTTTCAGATGCGGCGGCGAGAGCAACGCCACTTCCTTAGGCTTCTGCGGCTCGACGACAACATAAATATCCGCGACACCATTATTGACGATAAAAAAACCAATGCCCTCATTGCCAAGCTGCGAAGCAATCGCCGCATCCGGATTCGACGGCTGCAACAAGCCGGAGGGATGGTTGTGAATCACCACGTCGCCGGTGTGCGCGATGTTGACAATCGCCGGCACCAACGATTTGTTCCCACGCGCCACCACCTGCGCCGACTCCACCACGCCTTTGCCGTCAGTCTTGCCGAGAAAAAACACCTCATTGCCGCCGGCATCGCGAATGTGCAGACGCATGTAGGCCATGGCTTCGTCGGAGAGGTAGGAGGCGATTTTGTTTTTAGTTTCGGGTGACATGTTCACTCACTCCGTCTTGGCCGCGGCGCTGCTTTCAACTACCGGTTTGAAGCCGAACTCCTTCGTCTTCTGATCTCCAAAAAGCTTGATCTCCCCAAAAGTGCTTTCATACTTTTGAATGTTCTCTTCCAAGGCGCGCACCAAAGATTTTGCGTGCTGCGGGGTCATGACAATGCGGGCGTGGACGCGCGCTTTCGGCACGCCCGGGAAAAAACGCACGAAGTCGATGACGAACTCCGACGGCGTATGGTTGATGACCGCCAAATTCGAGTAAATGCCCTCGGCCTCTTTCTCGCCAAGCTCGATGTTGATTTGCTGTTGAACGACATTGTTGTTCATATCTCGTTTCCTTTTTGATCTTTCATATTTCCTTCCAAGTAATATTAGCCGGTTGGCCCGTTCGCCAGTTTGCCTGTTTGATTATTAACCGGCAAACATTATTCTAACAATCCCGCCTGCTGCAAAATCAGCCGAATCTCCTTGCGCACTTTTTCGCTCACCGGCAACAGCGGCGGTCGTGGGTCGCCGCCGAAATAACCCAACTCGTCGAGCGCGGCTTTCAAGCCGGGCACGCCGAAACGGCTGGCAGCGGCGCGACCGGCCGGGGCGATGCGATTGGCCAAGGCCTGCGCGACGTCCCACTTCTCGTCCTCCACGGCGTTGAATAGCTCGACGCATTCACGCGGCGCCACGTTCGCGACTGCCAAAATCGCGCCGCGCACGCCGTGCGCCAGTCCGCCGAGAAAAACGGAGTCCGTACCGATGATCAATTGAAAATGCGACGGCGCTTTCTCACGCAGCTCGATAAGCTGGCCGAGTTGGCCGCTGCTGTCTTTAATACCGATAATATTGGGATGCTGCGCAAGATTCACGACGAGGTCGATGGGCAGATTGACGCCGGTGAATCGCGGCACGTTATAGAGGAGAATGGGAATCGGCGAGGCTTCGGCGACGGCTTCAAAATGGCGGCGCATGGCCTCGGGCGCGAGCAGATCGCGATAGTAGCTCGGCGTGAGCACGAGCGCCGCATCAACGCCGAGATCGGCCAAACGGTAGGTCAAAACCGAGGTGGCGTCGGTTGATTCGAGGCCACTGCCGGCGAGCAAAATTTTTCCGGCGGGAATGGCGGCCCGCGCGACGCGCACCAATTCGAGCTTTTCCGCCTCGGAGAGCAGCGGCGCTTCACCGTTGGAGCCGAGTATGAGATAACCGGAAAGCCCGGTATCGTTCCAGCGGGCGAGATTCTCTTCGAGACGGTGCGGCGCACAATGGCCGTCCTCGAATGGCGTTGGAATCGGCGGAAAGATGCCTTGCAGGTCGAGTTTCATGATATGTCTTGGCGATGGTTCAATCTGTGAGTTTTGTCACCTTAATTTTGCACGTATAGAAACCCAACCCCGATTTTCCATTAGTTGCTGAAATCAATTGGGTGGCGGTTTTGTTTTAGCTTTTGAGTACAAAATCTGGGTGTCAGCCATAAAATACGCCAATAAAAGGACGGCTGCAAGAAAAAAATGAGATGCACCTTGAATTTGACCATAACAGCAAATCCTGGCGGCTACTTACCGTAACGCAGCCGTCTGAGCGTTGATCCGCAGTATTTTTAGCTTTCCCCAAAAATTTTTCTTGCCTTTTTCCGAAAAAAAGGTTACTTTGAACTTGCCTTTATATTTGTACTTGTACAAATACTTTTACAAAACTGATGCGTGAAGTCGGACTTGGGTATCAGAATTTAACAAATTTTGAAACATCATCGCAACCAAGTCCGACTTCGCCTGAGTCGTCAGAGTGTATGGCTAAAAGAACTTATACGCCGGGCGAAGTCATCAAACGCGTCGGCAAAGGTCTCAACCGCGACAAGCTGGCCTATTTCGTTCGCGAAGGGTATCTCCAACCGCAAACCGAGCAGCGCGGCGAGCAGACCTACAAATTTTATCGCGAGTCCGATATCTGGATTCTCGACCGCGCCATGACCTACATCGAAAAATATCAAACCCGCCCCCGCGCCGCGTTCGAGAAAGCGCGCAAGGAATACGAGCAAGTTGAGTTAGAGCTGAAGTGAGCACGAAAAAAATTTGCCAAGGGAAATCATGCTGGTAACCAAAACGGATCTTCGCAAAGCCACGAACGCTTCGTTGTTTCGCCGTGGCGAACAGCTTTTCAAACAAAGCGCCGTCACAATCCTGGATTTGAAAGAAGCGTCGGTGCAAGGGCACGTGCAAGATACGGCATACCGGCATCGGCAAGTTTCCATCCGGCAGCTCCCCACCGGGCAGTTGAGCGCGCAATGTTCATGTTTCGTCCAATCGTATCCGTGCGTGCACACCGTCGCCGTTTTGCTGGCCTATCTGGACGAGATGGAACGTGCCGGCCGCATCGAGTCCGCGGCGCCGTCGTGGGAGGACTATCTCAAACACCTGCCGCAACTGCGCCAGCGCAGCGCCATTGAGACAGAAGCGCAAATCACCAAGCTGCTGTTCTTCATTCAGCTCAACCCCAAAAAATGGCGCCTGCAGCCGATGCCGACCTACATCAAGAAAAACGGTGAGCTGGGACGGCGCAGCCGCTTGCAATTCGGTTACGACGGCGCGTTATACGGCGATATCGAGGCCACCTCGGCCGAGCTGAAAGCCATCAACGCGATGAAGCACCGTCTGCGCGCGTCCGGAAATTCGTATGGCTATTCGTCCGATTATTTTGAATTCGAATATGGCGAGGAAGCCGGCTTTATCTTGGACATGCTCGCCGAAAGCCGGCTCTATCTCGAAGAGAGCGAAAAGCCGCTGCACGCGATCAATTCCGCGTCGCAATTGTTCTTCGAGCTGAGCAACGGCGTCACCGGCAGCGACAGTCAGCCGGCTTATCAATTCTTTCCGCAGCTTCAGCTCAACGGCCATCCGGAGAAGCTGGACGACAATTATCGCATTCTCACCTCCCGGCCGTTTTGGATTATCAGAGGCGAAAAAATTTTCCGCGTGGAAAACTCTTTTCCCGCCCCGTATCTGTTGCCGTTCACGCGCAAAGGCTATCAACTGCAAATTCCTTCGGAAAAAGTCGAGGCGTTTTTGCAGGGCTTCGTGCCCCATCTCAAGCACGACATCAAACTGGTGTTGCCGGAAAATCTCTCCTTGCAAACGGCGCGCGAAGTGACCGGACGGCGCTTGTATTTGCGCGAGCAAAATGAAACGCTGTGCGTCGAGCCGCGCTTCGTTTACGGCGAAATCGAAGTTGGGAACCTGCACGAGCATCAAGTCAACATTCCGGCGCTGTCGAATGGCGCCAATGGCCACGCCCAAACCCTGTGGCGCGTCGAGCGCGATCACGCCGCCGAAGCCGCTATTCACGAAGCGCTCGTTGCCGCCGGCCTGAAGCTGGACGAGAGCCGGGAATTTTATGCGCCGAACCAGGAGCCGCTGGTTTGGCTGTTCGACGAGTTGCCGAAGCTCGCGCAAGCCGGGTTTGAAATCTTCGGCGAAGAAAATCTCAAGCGCCATCGCCTCAATCGCGCCACGCCAAACGTGCGAGTGGCAGTCTCGTCCGACATCGACTGGTTCGATTTGAATGTGGAAATTGACTTCGGCGGAGTGATGCTGTCGCTGGCGAATTTGAAGCAGGCAATGCGGCAGCAAAACCAATTCGTGAAGCTCGCCGATGGCAGTCTCGCACGGCTGCCGGAGGAATGGCAAAAGCGTTTTCAGCATTTCTTCAATTTTGCCAAAATCGATGGCAAGGATGGCGATGCGCAGATCGCTTCGTCGCACGCCATGCTCATCGATGCGCTCTTTGACGAGGCGGAGGAAAAGCGCTACGATGAAAATTTCAGAGCGCGCTTGACGAAACTTAAAAATTTCAAAGGCATCGCCGAGGTGCCGGCCCCGAAAAATTTTCAAGGCGCGCTGCGGCCCTACCAGCAGTTTGGCTTGAATTGGCTCGGCTTTTTGAAAGAGTACGGTTTCAACGGTTGTTTGGCGGATGATATGGGGCTGGGCAAAACCGTGCAAGCGTTGGCGTTTTTGCTGCGGGAGAAATCTTTAAACGGACAGGCGGCGCGGAAGAAGAAGAGGCCCGAGGGAGATTCTGAGGAGAAAGTCAAGCACAAGACCAGCTTGATTGTCGCGCCGCTGTCCGTTCTTTTTAATTGGGAAAAAGAGTGCGCCCGTTTTGCGCCGGATTTGAAGCTGCACATCCATCATGGCTTGGATCGCGCCGAATCCGCCGAACATTTTGCCGAGCACGATATTGTGCTGACCACCTACGCGACCATGCGCCTCGACGTCGAGTTCTTGAAAGATTTTCCTTTTCATTATGTCATTCTCGACGAGTCACAAAACATCAAGAATCCCATTTCGCAAACCGCCAAGGCTGCGTCGATTCTGCAGAGCAACCACCGGCTGGTGCTCACCGGCACGCCGGTGGAGAACAACACCGTCGAGCTATGGTCGCAATTCTCGTTTTTGAATCCGGGGATGTTGGGCAACCTGAGCTATTTCCAAAACTCGTTCAGTGCGCCGATCGAGCGCTACGGCGACGAGGGGGCCGCCAAGCTGCTCAAAAAGATGATCTCGCCTTTTCTCTTGCGCCGCACCAAAGAAGAGGTGGTGAAAGAGCTGCCGCCTAAGAGCGAGCAGGTTTATTATTGCGCCATGAGCGACAGCCAAAAGCGCTTGTATCAGCAGGTGCGCGACCAATATCGCGCCGAGATCATGAACATGATCGACACCACCGGCCTGCAAGATGCGCGCTTCAAAGTTTTGCAGGGCCTCACCAAGCTGCGCCAGCTTGCCTGCCATCCGCATTTGATTTTCGAGAACGGCAACTACGATTCCGGCAAATTCGACTCGTTCCTCGAATTGCTGCGCGAAATCGTCGCCGAGGGCCACAAGGTGCTGGTCTTCTCGCAGTTCGTGCGCATGCTGAAAATCGTCGCGGACGAGATGAAGAAAGAGAAGATCGCGTTCGAGGTGCTGACCGGCGCCACGCGCGACCGCCAAGCGTGCGTGACAAGATTTCAGGAAGATCCCAAGACCAAAGTTTTTCTCATCAGCCTCAAAGCCGGCGGCTTAGGATTGAATCTCACCGCGGCGGATTACGTGATGATCTACGACCCGTGGTGGAACCCCGCCGCCGAGCGCCAAGCCATCGACCGCGCGCATCGCATCGGCCAATCGAAGAATGTTTTCGTTTACAAGATGATCACTCGTGACACGGTTGAGGAAAAAATTCTTGAGCTGCAAAAACGCAAAGCCAATCTCGTCTCGCAGCTCATCACCACGGACGCGGGCTTGTTCAAGCATTTGACGGCGGAGGATATTCGGGGGTTGTTCAGCTAAAAGAATTTTAAATTGAAAATTTTCAATTTAAAATTGTCAATACCGGAATGCGGCCGTAGCCGCAACCCAATCTTACCACAAAGGCACGAAGGACACAAAGAAAGCCTGATTGTTTTTCCTTTGTGAGCTTTGTGCCTTTGTGGTGAAAAAATCTTTGCAGTTTTGATAGCTTTTCTGGAGTAACAGTAATATGCAACTATAAGGCAGAATGATTATTTGGCAGAATAATTTTTTAATCATTCTGCCGAACCATTATTCTGCCTTTCAAAATTTTTGCGATCGTGTTAGTTTTTTAGAGGTAAATATAAGGAGACATCCCCATGCCGATGGCGCCATTTTTTATGAAATTTCCTGAGGTCGCTGCCCGCGAAACCAGGAGCATCTTTGTCTACAACCACGATGATTTGCCCGATGGCGAATATGGCCTGCTGGAGTTATATTGCAATGAAAAAGACTGCGATTGCCGCCGGGTTATCTTCAATGTCGTTGAAGCGGAGAGACCGGACAAAGTGTTGGCGACGATCAACTACGGTTGGGAGAGCGCCAAGTTTTATGGAAAATGGGGAAGGAATCCCGCCTTGGCAAAAGAAAACAAAGGGCCTTTTCTGGATCCTTTGAACCGTCAAACCCAATATGCCCCGGCTTTGCTGCGGCTTTTCGAGGAATACATCTTGCCGGACTCGGCTTATATCAAAAGATTGAAGCGGCACTACGAGATGTTCAAGCAAGCCGTTGCCGCAGCCGCCATGCCCGCCCGCAATCAAAACCGGTTCGATGGCCGGCGCATTGGCCGCAATGAGCCGTGCTCGTGCGGCAGTGGGAAAAAATACAAACACTGCTGCGGGCAAAAAGAAAATGCCGGAATTTATTTTTGACTTAGCCTGAATCATTCATTTATCATTTTTGCCTCTTCCATACCTCTAACTCAATATACAAAAACGCTGGGACTCGGCTCGTTTCCCCGATCCCAGCGTTTTTATTTGCAAAAGTTTTCCTTGACAAAATCTTAATTTTTGCTAATATTGACCAAACTAATGAGGGGTGGAAGTCTATGGCAAATTAAACTTATTCAAAGTAAAATTGTGCTAAGTGGCACCAAATTACGACTATACCGATTTTTTTGATACTTTAGTCAGTGCCCTTAACTTTTGGCAATCAGAAAACGATATTAAGTTTATGCATTAAACCCAATATCTCATCAAACGGAAGAGGCTTACGAGAATGGTGGAGAATATTAAAACTGTTGCGGAAAAACGCAACTACTCTGTTTTAAATGTAAAATCGGCAAAAAAAGTCGCATTGTTGTGGTTAGAGCAAGTGCGGCTGGAAAACGCTGTAAATTTTGGCCTCCCGGAGGTAGATGATCGATATCATTATTGGAGAGTTCCTTTGATCGGCAAAAATGACGAAGGCGAGCTTGGTGAAATTGTAATTGATGCGAGAACATCATTAATCATTCAAGATAAATCAACCAATGCCTCCACGCTTGAAGCTCGTTTGCTTGGACGAAATGGAACCGAATCAAGAATTACAAATGCCAAATCAAACGGGAAATATGAATTATCAAGCATGCGTAACGTCATCGCCTTGGGTGATAGCGAAGAAATACTTCAAGACTTGCCTGCAAACTCAGTGAATTTAGTTTTTACTTCTCCCCCATATTTCAATGCCCGCCCGGAATATAATGACTATATTGATTACGAAGAATATCTTTTGAAAATTCGGAAAATCATACGACAAGCGCATAGAGTGCTTTCCGATGGGCGTTTTTTTGTGATGAACGTTTCGCCGATACTTATTCGCAGATCAAACCGGAATAAGTCTTCTAAAAGAATAGCCGTCCCCTTCGACATGCATCGCCTTTTCATTGAAGAAGATTACGATTTCATTGATGACATAATTTGGGAAAAGCCAGAGGGTGCGGGGTGGGCAACAGGGCGTGGCAGGCGTTTTGCGGCTGATCGAAACCCATTGCAATACAAGCCTGTTCCCGTCACTGAATATATCTTGGTTTATCGTAAGAGGACGGATAAACTTATAGATTGGAATATTCGAGCTCATCCGAAGCCCGAATTAGTTAAGAAATCCAAAATTGCGGATGATTATGAGAAGACTAATATTTGGAGAATAACACCCACATATGACAAGCGTCATCCAGCCATTTTTCCATTAGAATTGGCTGAGAAGGTAATCAGCTACTATTCATTCAAAGAAGACATCGTCTTAGACCCATTCGCTGGAATCGGCACGACCGGGAAGGCAGCCATTAAATCGGGCAGAAGATTTGTTTTGGTTGAAAAAGAAAAAAAGTATCTCAATATAATTAAAGATGAAGCAAAGTCGTGGCTTGGGAAAAATGCAACGGATATTTTGACGATAAACTGCTCACCAATTAATGTTGATGATATTTTGCTTTGAGAGACATCGTGGCCAAAAGAGCAAATGTTTCAAAAGATAAGCTGTCAAGTCTGTTATCGAAGGATTCAATTGAACTGCTTACGTCAAATGGCGTTCAACTTGCCCAAAGAATTGGAATTGAAGCTATCCGAGATGTTGTGCTTGATATTCTCACGGGCAAAAACCTTCGAGATTCGACAGAATTTATTACCCGTCGGCGAATATCTTTCCTGAATTTGTCCTTATTCGAGATGTTTATAAACCACTCGGATCAAAGCAACGTTTATAAACTCATTGATCGCGCTGTAGAAGTTTTACAGAGAGAACAGATTCCAAAATCAGAACGTTGGTTAGCGCAGTGGATCTTGGGTCTAACTGACAAGGCCTCTCAGAATATTCTAAGGGACGATCCAAACGAGCTAACTTCTTACAAAACGAGGTACATCAACTCATGCAAGGAAGTCATCAAAAGTTTTGAGTCGCAACACGGAAGACTGTCTGGCGTTGTGGAAATTGACAGCAAGAAGAAAGGATTGATGAGTTGGGACTTGATAGCTTATCTGCTTAATACGATAGGCGCCGAGACTTTAACGATTAGAGGCTCTGCCAAATCGACTTATGGAAAGCTATTTGAGAAACTGGTGTTGGGCTCTCTCCTTCATATATTGGGCTTCAAGTTTGTTTCATCTCCCGAAGGCGAAGAATTGAAAAGAATCTTTTGGCTTGCTTCACGTGGTGAACGAAGAGAAAGCGACGCTACATTAATTTTTGATGCCGGCAAGGGAGTTCGTTTTGATATTGGTTTCATCGGTAGAGGAAATCCAGAAATCTCATTGGACAAAGTAAGCAGGTTTGAGCGAGAGATTACTCTTGGTCATTCGAAATGGTATATGGCTACAATCATAATCGTTGATCGTATTGGGGAAAAGAGTAGAATTGATAGGCTCGCTAAAAATATAGGTGGAAACATCATTCAGATGAGTATGGGTTATTGGCCCCAAGAGGTTGCGAAAATATTGAAAGATGCTTTAGGCTACCGACACAGGTTAGCTTCAATGAGTCATTCAGAAATTGGCTCCTATTTGGCACGCCAAATGAAAGACGTTCCTCTCAAAAAGTTTATCGGCATTGAAAATACATGAAATATAAGATTTGTCTAACGTTTTCGTGTTGCGGGCGCTGGCGCGCCGAAACGTGTTTTAAAATTGCGTATGTCTCAAACTTTTGTTGCTTCGTCAAACGGAATCGTAGAGCGCAGGCGTTGCAGGCGAATGCGTTAGAAGCACACATGCAAAGGAAAGGATATATTATAAGATTGATTTCAGAAACTGAATCAAACTCATTCGTGCACGCCGATCAGGCCATGGTCACGTTCGATAGTAAAGAATAGCCGTTTGCACCATCGCGTCGCCGGTGTTGTTATGAGTGAGGGGAGCGTTCTCCTGCGTGACTCGAAATATGCGCCAAGAGACTAACAGGAGCTGTGAACTGAAGCCGAGCGATTGCAAGTCTCAGGATTATTCCATTTTATTTTTCTTTGATTTTAAACCATATCCAACGCCAAAACCACCTCCAAAAACAATTAAAAACTCTATAATTTTCGTTAAAAGGTCTTTGTCCTTTGGCAGAAGAAAGACAATGAGAAAAAGCAGGAATGCCAAAGCAAGAGACAAATAAATCACTTGAAACCATCAATTGGAGCTTCTTATTTTGTATTCATTCTCGTCATCTCGTCGAATGTTTTCGAGAAATTGAGAGGTGTGTTCAGGAGTGAATTTGTCGAAAAGAGGGTGGTAAGTCATGCCTCGAGAGGTGGTGCGAGTCATTGTCAGAAAAATCTGCCGCATTGGTTCTGGCATCCTATTGATTGCCTTTGCCATCTCAGCATCATCGACACGCTGCTCATCTGACGGCATGGAAGGAGGTTTTTCTTTTGCCTTGATTTTATCTTGGATTGCTGTGTTAGCTTCTCGAACAGAATCTTTATCAATGTTAGCTTTTTCTTCGTCAGGCATTGAGTTCCTCCAAATAGCGATTGACGCTACGTGACAATTTATCGTTCCATTTCTTCTCTATATTTTTATTTTTAAGCAACTGTTCCAATTTATCTTCCATATAAAGAATCATGGCGAATTCAAGAAATAGATTAAAAATGTTGTCGTAGCCATTCTCTATTGCATCATCAGAAACGTCCGAAAATTGCGTGTTTGCTTGACGGTTGGCATAAATTTGTTTTTTTTCAGCCATTATTCACCTCGCCCTGAAGAGTAAAGTAAGATTAAATTTGGGTGTACAAGAGATTATTGATTTGAAGCGTGACGTAAAAACGGGTTTCTTGTTCATGCATGGAGTTTCCTCATTAAGTCGTTGACATCGTCACACTCCGTTAAATTTTTTCTCTTTTCAGCATCTTCAATGGCTTGCAAGGTTTCATCATTGGGTATTTTAGCCTCAAAGGGCAAGGTTTTTTCAAGCTTCACTTTGCGATAAAACAAATTTATGGCCTCCATTGGGGTTAATCCTAATTTTTGAAAAATTTTTTCCGCCTCTTTTTTTAATTCGGGTTCGATTTTGACCTTAACGGTTGCTGTGTTTGGCATGATAACACCTCTGACTTTCAAAATCCGAAAGAATAATAGCTTTTATTAGGTCAATTCTAATATTTAATATAACCTATTTCGCGAACAAAAACAAGACAAAGTTGCACACAAATTAGCCCTTTTTATCCCGCCGCTTGCCGATACAACCGCGTCCCCGCGCCTGGCATGGCAGGAAGACTGACTCGCCCCCAATTCGCATTCGCCGTGCCCGGATAAAAATACGTCGTCTCCGGAATGCCGAGCACCATGCGATTGACCCACTCCACGCCCTGCATCAAAGCGTGATCTTGATTCGACACCTCGTACTTCCATCCCCCGAAGCGGCCGCGGCTGGAAATTCCGTGTTGCTCTAATTCGGCGTGCAGCAAGTTCAAAATCGCGTCGCGCTGCAGCGAGGGCGTGGGATAGCCGTAATGGGCGCGATGATGCCACTGGCTGACGATTTTCGCTTCCGGATGAATGAGCTTGGTCGCGTGCATGCCCTGCACCACTTCATCAATCAACGTTTCCTGATTAACCGGCTTGTGCGCCGATTCCGATACTTCCGCAATGAGCGACCACTGTTTTTCCGGATGCGGCACGTTGTTCGGCGAGTAATCGGAGAACACGGTGACGCGATAGAAGGGGCAATTATTCTCCGGAAAATACATCCGTGACTTCTCTTTCAGCATGGCCGGCTTGGGGCCTTCGCAACCGAGGCCGACAATGTTCGTCAATGAATGCCGAAGCTGCCCGGCGGCTTTTTTGACGGTGGGAGAAAGCTCCTGTACCATGTCGATGAAGCGATTCAGCGGCGTCGTGTTCAACAAATATTCGTAAAAAATCGGTTCGCCATTCGACAACTCGACGCAGTGCATGAGCGCAGAAACGGCAGCCGCTTCCGCACGCAAACAAATTTTGGCACGGCCGGCCAAATCCGCCACCGCCTCCCAGATCGCGCCGGTGCCGCCGCGCTTGGGAAAGCGAAAGACGTTGCCCGGCTCCAAAACGCGGCCGTCCTCCTCGAACAAAATGTTTTTGGCCACGCGCAACAAATCCGTGGCCGCGACGCGCCCGCTAATCCATTCCACCGACATTTCCTCCGGCGGGCAGGCCCAATGCTTGAAGTTGTAAGGCTCCATGAAAATTTCCGCCACGCCGCGGCCGAACGTGGCATGAATCCATTCACGAAAATTGTTGGGCCGTCTGGCGACGGAATCCTGGTATAGCTCGATCAGGCCGCTGAAGCACTTCCACATTTCCTCTTTGGGAAGATAGCGGAGGTTATTTTGGAAGGGATAAGGGATGAAGCGGTCGCGCATCCACACCCAGCTTTCCGGCGGGTGGTGCAGCCAACCGTCGTGGCCGAGCGCGCACAGCATTAAATCATCGAAATATTGATAGTGCGAAAACTGTACGTGCCCGCCGATGTCCCAAACAAAACCTTGCTCGTCTTTAAAGCTGGTTGCCGATCCGCCGGCGTGGCCGGCGGCATCGATCACGAGAAAATCTTCGACGCCAAGCTCTTTGAGACGATACGCCGCTCCCAATCCGGCCGGGCCGGCGCCGATGATCAAAAACTTAGCGGTCTTGGGATGTGACATAAAAGGTGAATTTTTATAAGTGCCCTCCGTGGAGAATCTCCGGAATGATGCACAGCCGTGATTATTTGTGTGTGATGACACAGCCCGGATGGTCATTCATTCGTGAATGACATTTTGTCTGTACCGGCAATCAAATAGGTTAGCGGAAAACTAAAGTTTGTAGTTCGTCTTTTTTCAAAAGCCAAAGAACAACTTGTCGCAAAAAATGCGGTTATGAACTTTTGTCACCGTGACGCGCCAGGAGTTCCATCCCCCCCACCAAACATCCGCCGAAGAGCATCCCTTCGATCGCGCCGAGCGCGATTTGCGTGGTTCGTCCAAAATGCACCTCACCAAAGAAAGGGGCGACAGGTTCCATACGAATCTGCGAGTTCGCAAATGAGCGCGCGATCAACTCGAGACTGGCGCTGAAAAGATTGCCGCCGATAATCGTGAGCAGCGCCCCGGCGGCAAACGCGCCCAGCGCCGCGCCTAAGATGCGCTGCCACGGCTGGCCGCCGTTCAACAAGCGCCCCGTCAACACGGCGCCAAGCGATACACCGGCGCCAACAACGCTGCCCTCGAACGCGCCGGTAATTTCAGTCGGGCTTTTGCCGAATAAAGTTTGCAGTGTATCGACGCCGACGAGATGCGCGCTCCAGCCGATTACTGCACCGCCGGCAGCGCCGCCAATTATTGACCACCAACGGCTATGGCGATACGTGATATGGGCCGCGGCCACCATGCCAAAACTCACACCGAATGCGCCGAGAGCGCTTACCAAAAGCCCGAGGCTGATTAATACAAGCATCAGTGAGACGGCTTCCACCGCGGTGGCATGGCGCGCGGTTGCCAACGCCAGGCCAAGCATCGAACCGCCGATAATTCCGGCCGTCGCGCCGCCCAATGTACCGCTCGCGCTTCGTCGCACAATCACGGCCCAATCCCGGCGCAGCCGCACCCAGACGAGCGCAAGAATGATCATGAGGCGCACCGTGATCGGAAGCCGGGAAAGCGAGAGCAGGTGGCGGGCATGATCGCGAATGAGCGCCAGGCTGACGACGCGACGGATGAGTCCGATGGACTTTTCGTCATAGAGCATTTCTCCGGCAGCCTGGCCCAACCAATCGGCGAGAGCGATGCTGGCGGCTTTTCGCACGCGCAAGCTGCGATTCCACAGCGACACGCGTCGCAACATTTCTTCGATGGCCGGATCGCGCGCCCAGCGACACGCTTCCACGGCGCGCAGCCGCACATTGGGATCAGCATGCCGTGAAGCTTCTACGAGCAAATTGGCCAATGACGGTGAAATTGCCGCCAGCCATTCCGGCAGCGGCCGGGCGCGGTGCAAAATGCTTTTGGCGAGAAGATCGGCCTCGTCGCCGGAGAGCATAAGCTGTCCGCCAAACGGCAAGAGCAAATCCAATGCGTCCGCGTCAATGATAAGCTGGTGCGCGCGAAAATTCTCCATCGCCCGTTCCAGCACGCCGCGGGCTCTTTTCAACGCCCGTTCTTCGTCGGTCAACCAGCGCGAAATTCCGGCAATTAAAAAATCGTGCGCCAGCTCCAGCCAACCCTCACCATCCTGATTGCGGCAGCGCACCACCCGCGCCGCAATCAATTCCTCAACCGTGGCATGAATCGCCGCCGCGCCGTTCGCCGCAAAATTTTTCAGGCGCGCATGCAGCTCGGCAACACGCAGAACCAAGCGCTGTTCGTCGGGTGAAATGAGCGTCTTGAGAATTTCCCTGGCAGCGCGCAAGTCGGCAGCATGAAAGCGCCGCAAGACGCGCTCGAGATAGCCGGCCAGCATTTGCAACGCCGTGCCCAGCCGTTCATACGCCGCCACCGTCAGCTTGCCGGACGAATCTCGCGCATCATAAAGCTGATCGCACACAATTTGCAATTGCGGCGGATCGACGCCGTCCGGCTCGCCGAGATCATCCAAAATTCGCGTGACCAGCTCGGCTTCGTATTGGCAACCCACCGCCTTGACCGGCTCGGTGATGGCGGTTGCGGCCTGTTCGCGGCTGAGGCGCTTGAGACGAAACTCGTGATGAAAAATCTCCGGAATCGCCGGCTTCAACTGGCTCATCTCCGCCAGCAAATCCTCACGCAAGGCAAAAACCAGCCGCAGCGGCAGCGCCTCGTTCGTGAAGAGCTTGCCAACGGCATCGAAAAAATGCCGGCGGCTGGCTTCCGTCAATAATAAAAAGAACTCCTCAAATTGATCGAAAAAGAAAACGACGCTCTGATGGGGCGAGCTTTCGACAAGCGGCGCGATCATCTCGTCAAGTGGTGGAGTCTGTGATGATGAGTTATCCCGCTTCAATATTGGGAGCAGCGCGGCAGCCATTTGCGGCAACGGATCGACGAAGCTGCGAACGACGAAAGCCGAATGCCCTTGCGATTTCAAACGCGGCATCAAACCGGCACGCACGATCGAGCTTTTGCCGGCGCCGGAGCGACCGTGCAGGATGAAAGAACGATGCGCCAAAATTTGCGAGCAAATCGCTTCCACCTCCGGCCCGCGCCCAAAAAACAACGGCGCATCCCGCTCCGTGTAATAATCGAGAAATTTATAGGGCCGGCCGGTCGCTTCCTTTATATACGGAATCGGCAAGGCAGCCGTTGTCTCATCCGCCTCGACAGCGACGGCGTGACCGATAAAAATATACCCGTGCTTGGGTACCGTCTTGATGTAACGCGGGTTAGACACCTCGTCCCCGAGCTGTTTGCGAATATCTTTGATGCATTGGGTGAGCGCCGCATCGGTCACGATCACGCCATCCCAAACTTCGTCAAAGATGCTTTGTTTTTCAACCAACTGCCCGCTGTGTTGCACCAACAACAGCAGCACATCGAAATATTTGGAATTGAGCGGAACCGCCTGCCCGTTCCGCCAAAGCTGGCGATTGCGGGCATCGAGGTAGATATCGTCAAAGCGATAACTTTTGGCCGGTGTCTTTTCCTTAATAATACTCATGCTCCTCATTTTCTCACATCTTTCTCATGGATGGCTCATGCTTCTCATGAAATATTTGATTAAAATGAACTTGTTCGCATTTGTTCGTAGTAGTGCCTTCTCCGCCCCGCATTCATAAAAACTAAGGAAGCGGAGCAGGGCAGGCACCGAGCTTAACGATTAAACATTTGCTTTGATTCCGTATATTCTGCGCCCGAAGGCGGCTACTACGAGCACATTAAGCAATGCTCATCACAAAATCAAGAGTTTTGTTCAAAAACAAATGACAATCTCGAAAAATTACAACCGGCTTTGTGCGCCGCTTGCCGCCATTTTCGGCTTATTCACGGCATACATCGATTTTCTCGGCGGCGATTTTCATTTGTTCATCACGGCATTGCTGCTCATCTTCTTCGGCGCGATTTTAGGTTTCATGCAACCGCAGAAAGCCTGGCGATGGGCGTTGATCATTGGTGGCTGTGTGTACGCCGTTTTCCTGCTGCGGCGGGTTTTTGACGAGTTGAGCTTGAATTTTCTCAAAGCCGTCCCGACATTCGTCCCCGGGTTTTTCGGCGCCTATGCCGGCGTGTTCTTGCGCAAAGGCGGCTTCAAGCTGAAAACGCGGAAGTCAGTATGATATGAAACACTCGACGATGGAAGAACTTGCAGCGGGATTAGCTGAAATTCGCCGTTCTCCGAAGGATGAAGGCGTGCTGGAAATGATTGTGCGGCGACCACGGATTGGCGAACGGGAAGTGTTAGAAGAAGGCGAACTTGACTTGATGGAAGGTCTCGTGGGTGATAACTGGAGAACACGAGGCAGCGCTCACACCGTGGATGGTTCCTCACATCCTGACATGCAGCTCAATATTATGAATTCACGAGTAATTGCACTGGTGGCACAAAATAAAGAGCGTTGGCAATTGACAGGGGATCAACTTTTTATCGACATGGATTTAAGCGCTGAAAACTTGCCGCCTGATACCCAGTTCGGCCGCCGCCTGTGTTCCATCAAGGCGGAGGCATCCCGCTTTTGATTGTTCTGGAGGAGTGAAAGATGAACCTGAAAAGTCAGATTGAAGGGGCAAGAGGTGATGCGGCAGGATTGGAACGGCTCTACAAACAAGCCCTTGTGGCCGGAAATGAGGCTGCCTTTAAAGAGGCGATAGGACGATGTGCTGGAGAACATCCGGAGAACGTCCTTTTCTCGGCATGGGCTTACCGGCTGGACGTCCTACCTCCACCTCCTCTTGTGGTTGCACCGGAAGGTCAAACCGTGAATCAGAGCCAGTCCCGACGCTGGTGGACAGCCGTTGCGACGAGCGTTGTCCTGGGCGTCGTGTATGCGCTTTTCGCCCGTGATAGGCCTCCAATTCCGATACCCGGTGAAGCGGATCCTCTGTTCTGGATTGGGTGGGGCCCGCTGACCGCACTAGGTATTCTTTTTTACCTGGTAATGGTTGACCGCTCAGAGAGACGCATTTATCGATACGCAGGCCTGGCTGTCATACCGATTGCTGTGTATACGGCAGTGACAGCCTGGAGCAGAACAGACGACATCGCGATTCTGAGCGCCCTCCACCTTCCGTTTGTTGCCTGGGCTGCAATAGGAACCGCTCTGACCCTGGGGCATCCTGATCCTGCCAGGCAATGCTACGCGTATCTTGTAAAATCGGCGGAAACCGTTCTGGTCGGCGGCATCTATTTCGCTGCTGGCGCAATCTTTCTGGGCTTAACCTACGGCATATTCGCTGTGCTAGGAATCAATCTCCCTCAGGATGTCCTTCAAACTGTTGCGGCATGGGGCATCGGCGCTATTCCAGTGCTGGCGCTTGCCAGCGTCTACGACCCTATGGCTGCACCGGTAGCACAAGACTGGACCACCGGTCTCACCCGTATTCTCAGAATCCTAACCCAGCTTATCCTACCGCTGGCCCTCGGTGTGCTGGTCGTCTACATCTTCTGGTTTGTTCCCGCATACTTCTGGCGACCTTTTCAGGAGCGGGAAGTCCTGATCGTTTATAACGCCACCATCCTGGCCATTCTGGTCCTGCTGACCGTTGTCGTATCAGGTCCAGTCGATGAGCGATCCCCGCGCCAAGATACTATCTTGCGCTATGCCGTCCAGGCATTGGTGGGGTTAATCTTGTTCCTCAACGTCTATGCTCTGGCGGCGATCGCCAGCCGCACGTTTAATTTCGGTCTGACCCCGAACCGCTACGCTGTATTCGGCTGGAACATTGTGACATTACTCATGCTTGCAGTGGTCGGCATCCGGCAGTGGAGAGGTCGATCGGATCCGTGGGTCTACATCTTCCGCGAATCCATCGCCCGTGTCTCGGTTTTGGCCGTCGCCTGGGCATTGTGGGTGCTTATTGGTCTTCCACTGTCGTTCGATTAACCGCAATGGTGTGTTAGGCGCGGGCTAAATTGGGGCATTATGAATTCAGGAAGAAAATCCATATATAAGGAGACTACAATTATGAATTTTGCAGCAGAGGCGGACAAAGAACATGATAATCTCAAAGAATATTCGAAAACGCGATTTTCTGAATTAGTCGAGATATTCTCTGAAGAAAATAAAGCAGCAGTTAATTATGAAAAACTATTATGTAGAGCAACTTTGATTTTAGGGCATGTGAAACCAAAGGATGCTGCTGATCAAGCTATTCGTGATTTACTGGCTGATGTTTTTGATTTCTTGCATATTTCTCGTCAATTGATACTACAAGGCAATCTTTCAGCAGCTTTTCCTTTGCTACGTCGTGCATTCGAGTCATCGGCGCTAATACATTATTTCATCTTGAAGCCATTAAAAGCAGATAACTGGAGCAATGGCAAGCAGATCGAGAACAGAGAAGTAAGGAAATTTTTAGGTTCTAATCGAATAGGTTTGACTGCTGCAGAGGATGCTTATAAAAAAGCTTATGACGATTACAGTGGTGGAAGCCACCCAAATCGAAAATATGTACCGTATCGATATCTTGGAGAACCAAATGAGTTTGTTTTAGGCTCAGTAGTTAAACCAGAGTTGTTGATCGTGGGGATCAATTTTTCAAAATTAATAGGATTATGGTTCTGGCTTGCTGCAATGATATCAATGCACTATTTTAAACTTTTTGAAATTGCCGATCCAACATATAGCCGTGATTATATGAAGGTAGCAGACTTCGCGCAGAAAATTGCAGATGTTCTTCAAAACAAATGTGTCAAGTGGTCAAAAGAGTACGATGCGCAGCACCAAAACGATGCAAATGTAATGGTAAATTCATAATATAGTAATTGTGAAAGAATTGGAACGAGCCCACAACGAGGAGATGACTTTTGCGCCACCTTACCAAGCGACGCCGGCTGTTAGTCCTGTTCGGACTCTTCGCCGCCCTCGCCGTGTTCCTCTTCGGCAAGTGGCTGAACGAGATCCGCCCGGCGACAAAGCGCGGCGGGCAGCAGCCTGCTGAACCGTTCCGCATCGCTGGCAACTTCTACTACGTCGGCGCAAACGACATCGCGGCCTTCCTCATCACCGGGCCCGAGGGCCATGTCCTGCTCGACGGTGGCTATCCCAGCACCGCGCTGATGATCATGGCGAGCATCGCGAAGCTCGGCTTCGACATCAAGGACGTCAAAGTCCTCCTGAACTCGGAGCCGCACCCCGACCACGCGGGCGGACTGGCGGCGCTCCAGCAGGCGTCCGGCGCCGAGCTGTGGGCCAGCGAAGCGAGCGCGGACGCTATCGCCTCCGGCGGCGAGGACCCCGACATGCTCCTGCTGTTCAGGGCTCTAATCCGGATCGGGATCCTCAGCTACCCGGCCGCGCGCGTCGACCACCGGTTCAAGGACGGAGACACGATCCGTGTCGGGCCGATCGCGCTCATCGCGCACATCACCGGGGGCCACACGCGCGGCGCCACTTCGTGGTCGTTCACTGTCCGCGACGGTGAACGCGTGCTGAACGTCGTGAGTGCCTCCAGCCTGGTGGTGCTGCAAGGGATGCGGTATCCAGAACAGGGAGCCGACCTTGAGCGCAGCTTCCGCGTGCTGCGGAGCCTCCCCGCCGACATCTGGGTGACCTCGCATGCGAGGCTGTGGGGCAGGTACCGCAAGTTCGTCGCACGCGACACGGCGAAGAACCCGGTAGACCCGTTCATCGACCCCGAGGGCTATCGCGCCTACATCGACAGCGCCGAGGCGGAATTCCGCCAAGGGGTGATGCACTAGCGAAAAGTGATACTAACGTTATACTGCACTGCCACGTATGGTGCGGTGGGCGAGCGCGGGGGAATAGAGATAGGGTCTGGTGGGCCATGAGCCGCGCCCAACCGCTTCGGCTCCGCCGGTCGCTCGCTGTGCTGTTTTGCGCTTGCGTTGCTTTGCGTGTTAGAGTGTTTTGTTGTGTAAAGTCACCAAACTTGGAAGAACGATGAAAACAAACATGCGCGGAGGTAATGCAATGGGACTGATGACAAGCAACACCGTGTACCGAGCCGCCTCCGGCGTCGCGCTCGCGGCAGCATTCATCCTCGTATGGATGAACGGTGCCGTTGGCGTCATCGGGCCTGAGGACGACGACGCCAACGTGATGGGTTTCGGGGTGCTCGCCGTTGGAATCATCGGTGCCCTTATGGCGCGCTTTCAGCCGGATGGAATGGCACGCGCGTTGTTCGCGACGGCGCTCGCTCATGCGTTGGTCGCCGTGATCGCGCTGATCGCCGGATTCGGCTCCACGATGCCGCACTGGCAACGGAAGATCTTGGTATTGACTGGGTTCTTCGCCGCACTATGGCTCCTATCGGCATGGCTGTTTCGGAAAGCGGCGCGTCGTGAGGGACCCAAGGCCGGCGCGGTATAACAAGGTCACTGGAGCGAACGCGGGCGGGCGTCGTCAGTTGCCAATGCGGACGCGCTGGGCCGCCCGCGTCGCTCAGTAAGGTGAGCTTGACTTGATAGAAGGTCTTGTGGGTGATAACTGGAGAACACGAGGCAGCTCACATACTGCAGATGGTTCATCCCATCCCGATATGCAGCTCAACATTATGAATTCCCGTGTGATTGCACTGGTGGCGCAAAATAAAGAGCGTTGGCAACTGGGAAGGGATCAACTTTTTATCGCCATGGACTTAAGCGCTGAAAACTTGCCGCCGGGGACCCGGTTAGCAATCGGCTCGTCTGTCATCGAAGTCACCGCTCAACCGCATACTGGCTGTAAAAAATTTGTAGCGCGTTTTGGCCTGGAGGCCATGAAATTTGTCAATTCACCCTTGGGAAAACAACTTCATCTGCGCGGCATCAATGCAAAGGTCGTTCAACCTGGCGTGATTCATGTTGGTGATACTATGAAGAAGACTTAAACACGGGCTATCACGTTAAAGTGATGCACTTCCTCAATTATTGAAGTAGACTTACTTGAGATAGGGAAAAGAGAATTAATATGTCAACCGCTTTTGATCATAAAACCGAACCACAAGGCTTGCATGTGGCTATTATAATGGACGGCAACGGTCGCTGGGCCAACGCCCGTAGTCTTCCCCGAGTTGCCGGCCATCGCGCCGGCGCTGAGGCGCTGCGCCCGATCGTGGAAGCCGCGCCGCAGCTCGGCATCAAAACGTTGACGGTTTACGCCTTTTCTTCGGACAATTGGCAGCGCCCCGGTCCCGAAGTCAAAGCGCTGATGCGGCTGTTTCACGCGTATTTATTGAGCGAGGCGAAAAGATGCCTGGCTAACGGCGTGCGCTTGAATATCATCGGCCGGCGCGACCGCTTTCAGCCGGCGCTGCGCGAGGTGATGGAAAGAGTCGAAGCCGCCACCGTTCAGGGACAGACGCTGCATCTGCGCGTGGCGTTGGATTACTCGAGCCGCGATGCCATCTTGCGCGCGGCTTGCAAAGTCAACGGCGCCAAAGAGATTTCCCGCGAGCGGTTTGCGTGCCTGCTTGCCGAAGTCGATCATGCCGGCGTCACTGCGCCGGATGTGGATTTGCTCATTCGCACCGGCGGCGAGAAACGCTTGAGCGATTTTCTCTTGTGGGAATGCGCGTATGCCGAGCTGTTTTTTACCAAACGCATGTGGCCGGACTTCAGACCTGCCGATCTGGAAGCTGCAATCAAGGAATTTCATTTGCGCGAGCGCCGATTTGGGCGCATCCCACAAAACGGCGTTCAAGTGCATTACGAGGATACGGAAAAGGCAGCTTTGTCCGGAACGCTGCAGAGCATGATATATGAATAAATTGGACTTCCTTTTACAGCGAAACTCAGAAAAAATTCCGAAAGCTTTTATGCCCCCAACTGATGGATTGATAAACAGAAAAAAGTTATTATGCTGACTGCCACAAGTGAGGCAAAAAATGAACACAAGAACGAATCTGGCTTTTGCGGCTTTGGTTGCGGCACTGGTGTTGGGCATGCTTGGAGATGCGTTATTACGGGTCATACCATGGGGGTTGAATATGTGCCTTTGGATTCTCACGCTCGTAGCAGTTGTTGCTGTCATAACATGCCAAACAAGCGCCGACACGATCAACCGGGTTTGGTGGATGGCTTTGCCCGTGATTTTTTGTGCCGCTGCCTTTATATGGCGTGATTCATCGACACTTAAGATACTGAACGTTTTGGCGCTGTTCATTCTGCTCGCGCTGACCAGACGTATGATGAAAGCGGGGCAAATCCGGATTGCCGGGGTTGCAGAATTTGCGCAAGAATTTGCCTTCTCCATTTACAATACCGTTGCAGGACTGGTGTATTCGCTGTTCAATGACATCCAATGGCAAGAGATAGCGGGGAAGGGGTGGTCAAAACCTGCTGTCGGCATTGGGCGTGGCCTTCTGCTTGCATCTCCATTACTGCTCATTTTCAGTATTCTTTTTATGGCGGCTGACGCCGTCTTTGCCGACATGGTCAATCTCACCTTCAGACAATTTTTCGATGATTTTTTCAGTCATCTCTTTTGGGCAGCGTTTTATACGTGGATCGCCGGTGGTGTTATTCACGATCTTTTCCTGGAAGAGAAAAAGGAAAATCACGGCGACACACGCCCGAGCTCGCTTTCACTCGGAATCATCGAAGTCAGCACCATGCTCAGTCTGCTCAACGTTCTTTTCCTCGTGTTTGTGATTGTGCAGTTCCGTTATTTTTTCGGGGGCGACGCTTTGGTCGAAGTGGCGCCGAACTTGACCTATGCCGAATACGCGCGCCGCGGTTTTTTCGAGCTGGTGACCATTTCGGCACTGGTCCTGCCGCTTTTGCTCGTCTTGCACTGGTTGTTGCGAAAAGAGAATCCAAAACACGAGCACCTCTTCCGCGCGCTCGCCGGCGCCCAGATTCTGATGCTTTTCGTTATCATGGCCTCAGCGGTTCAGCGGATGCGACTCTACCAAAACGAGTATGGCCTGACCGAGCTGCGCCTCTACACCACGGCTTTCATGGGGTGGCTTGCCATCGTGTTTATCTGGTTTGCGATTACTGTGTTGCGTGGCCGGCGTGAGCGCTTTGCTTTCGGTGCGCTCGTTGCCGGCTTTTTTGTTTACATTGCGCTTGTTGGACTCAATCCGGACGCATTTATCGCTCGGGTGAATATAGATCGCGCCAAAGCGGGTCAGCGTTTCGACCTCCACTACGCCGCCTCACTCAGCGACGATGCCGTCCCGGAATTGATTGCGGCTTTGCCCGATTTGAACGAGCACCGCCGTTACTATATCGCCAGCCATCTTCTCAAGCGTTTGCAATCATTCAATCGCCAGGACTGGCGGAGTTGGGGATGGACACGAGCCAAGGCAAGGCGCTTGATCCAGGAACAAGACGGTTACTTGCATGAGGCAGTCAGTCAGTACTTGTCTCAGTGAGACCGCCAACAAAATGATTCCAGGTCGGGTGGCGAAAGTGAAAAATCAACTGAAGCCGGGAAGTGAAATGAACAGAGACTTATCCGAAAGCCATGAAGATGCGATCTTGCGAGTCCATTTTTTGCAAAAATGGTTTTCGCGACGATGGGCCAAGCGACTTGCATTCGTCGCCGGTTTGATCATGGGCCTGCTCATCGTCACATGGAGAGTGGTCATTCACCTTACCGAACGAGCCACGCCTTTTTCCGGCACGCCTTTGCCGACATGTGGTGCCATGAAAGATGAACGGTATACCCAAGCCGTTGCGAAAGCGCGCGACCACATCCAGGCCATGATGCAGGAGCGTCAAATTCCCGGCCTCGCCGTGGCCGTTGCGATTGATGGTAAGATCGTTTGGTCGGAGGGGTTTGGATACGCTGATCGTGACAAGCAAATCCCAGCCTGTCCGCAAACACAACTCCGCATCGCCAGCGTCTCCAAATTGCTCACCGCCGCGGCTATGGCGCAACTGTACGAGCAAGGCCGTCTCGATCTCGACGACCCCATTCAGAAATATGTGCCGAGCTTTCCTGATAAAGGGCATCCGATTACCGCCCGACAACTCGCCAGCCATCGCAGCGGCATTCGCAGCTATCGTGATGATCATGAGGCGCTCAACACAAAGCATTACAACAACGTCGTCGAGAGTCTCGAAAAATTCAAAGACGATTCTCTCATGTTCGTGCCGGATACGGATTTTGAATACTCCGGTTACGGTTATGTTCTGCTCAGCGCCGCTATCGAAGGCGCATCGGGAGAAGATTTTCTCTCCTACATGCGCCGGCACATTTTTGAACCTTTGCAAATGCGCGACACCATCGAAGACCGCGCCAACGAACGCGTACCCCATCAAAGCAGTTTTTATGATCATGTTACTCCCTATTCGATGGCTGGCAAGGTCATTCCCTCACCTTTCATCGATTTCAGTTGCAAATGGGCGGCCGGCGGCTTTCTTTCCACCGCCGAAGACTTGGTTCGATTTGGCTCAGCGCATCTCCTGCCGCTGCATGAAGGTTTTCTAAAGTCTGAAACGCTGCAACTCATGTTTACGCCGCGCTCGGGAATGGATGGAATCGCCGGCTATGGCTTGGGCTGGATGACGGCGCGCGATCTGCACCTGAGACGCGTTCATTTCCACTTTGGGGCCGGCTCCGGCGGCACTGCGGTATTGGCAATCTACCCGAAGCAGCGGATGGCTTTTGCCATGTTGGCTAACCTCGGCCACGCCAAGTTTCCCTTTTCACATCTCATGGGAGTGATCAATCCTTTCTTAGCTGCAAGCACCGTGAATAATTCTTAACAACAGAGTGGAAGTTCAAAATGCGGACGGAAATGAGCAAGATTTTGATCAAACGCAATGAAAAAAATCGGGGAAAGCGCCCGTCATGAAAATTAAGATGATTTTGCCCGCTTTGACCGAAGCCAAGAGTCCATATTGGCGGCCGATCAAATACTCGCTCTTTCCGCCGTTAGGTTTGGCGACATTGGCAGCCTATCTGGATGAAAACGACGAGGTCATATTACAGGACGAGCACGTGGAAACGCTTGATCTGAATGACGCGCCCGACTTGGTCGTGATTCAAGTTTACATCACTTCTGCTCATCGCGCTTATGAATTGGCGGATCATTATCGACATGAAGGCGCATACGTGGCGCTTGGCGGATTGCATGTAACTTCCCTGCCGCACGAAGCCGCCCAACACGCGGATACGATTTTTCTCGGCCCCGGCGAGGATACGTGGCCGAGCTTTTTATCCGACTTCCACGCCGGGCATCCGAAAAAAATTTACCAGTCACAAATTCGCACGCTTGCCGGCTTGCCACGCGTGCGCCGCGATTTGAATTCCTGTGGGATTGGGTGATTCGTACAAAACGAATCGCTTCGGCGTTACCGGTGTTGGAGGCGGTTTTGGCATGTTTTGGCCGTTATCTAACGTCAAAAGCAGATCGGCAGCGCTTCGACAGTTGTGAACTTCCAAGACCAACTAACACCACTGTTTCGTCAACAAACACAACAATTATAAATGTGGAAGTAAGTCACGTTTTAAATCATCTTGCCGAACTTTAAGAATTATAGCTGAGAACATGAGCGCAAAGAAACGTTGGATCATGGTTGTTCTATTCGCCGCCGCCATGGCGTGGGTGGAATCGGCAGTCGTGGTTTATCTACGCACATTGGTTGATCGCCTCGAGCCATATCAGGTCAATCCTTTGCCTATCGCGCCGAGATTGGGTGAGGCTGAGATCGTTCGCGAGTTGGCGACATTGATCATGTTGTTCGCCGTCGGCTGGCTGGCCGGCAATACGAAGCGAGCGCGGTTGGGATATTCGCTGATCGCTTTCGGCGTGTGGGATATTTTTTATTACGTCTTTTTGAAGATCATCGTCGGCTGGCCGCAGTCGATCCTTGATTGGGATATTTTATTTCTCCTGCCGCTGCCGTGGTGGGGGCCGGTCATCGCGCCGGTGACGATCGCGGCGATGATGATTATTTTTGGAACGCTGGCCACGCAATTCGACCAATCCATTTGGCCGAGCCGGCGCGCGTGGTTTTTCAATTGGAGCGGCGGCGCGTTGGCGTTGCTCGTTTTTATGTCCGATGCGATTCACGCCGTCGATGGCGGCATCGAAGCGATCCGCAATGTACTGCCGGTGTGGTTCAACTGGCCGGTGTTCATTATTGCGCTGGTGTTGATGGCCGTGCCGATTATCGATATGATTCGGCAGATTTGGAAAGCACGAAAAAGGGGTTCCGCCGTTTCAGTTGCCGCCGGCGAAATGCATTTCGGCCTCCAAACCTTTTTGTGGCTTCTTCTGTACAAAATCGTCTCGCGCGATACCTGAAATCAAAACAGCTTTCGAGGACTCCGCATGATCATGCGTATCATCCTGCTCTTCTTTTTAGTCTGTGGCATCACCGGTCTCGGCGCTGTTCTCGGTTCGATGCTCGGAAACGCCTTCAGTCAAACAGCATTGTTTGTTGGCGCTATGATTGGCGGGATGCTGGGCGTCGCTCTGGCTGGACGCTTGGCGCGACGCTTCAAGCTGATTGCGTCCCAAAACTACGCATTCACCGTGATCGGAGGAATATTGGGATTTTTCCTCGCGGCGTTCATTGCCGTCAACAATCTGCACACGCCTGTTACACCAATCTTGAGCACGTCGTTGGTTGGCTTAGGTGCCATCGTGGGAAATTTTTTGAAGAAAGACCATTCAGCTTAAATAACAGGAACCCACTCGTCTGCTCGCAGACGGAACCGCCTGTGCTACCTGATCAGCGCCGGATCGACGTACGTCCCGTACCGCGTTGCATTCCCCAGCCGCCAAAAATAATCGAACAGCGTGCGAGAGATTTCTTTCATCGCCGCATCAGCTTCATTTCCCATCCCATAGTTTTCCATTACTACGACAATATAAGGTCGTTCCTTCAAATCGACGATCGCCCACTCGGTGGAAACGCCGGCAATCCCTCCCGGCTTGAACGCGACGGAAATATTGGCTGGCAATCCGGAATTGATGCAGCCGGATTTCGGCTTCTTCAAAATCGCCAAAATCTCATCACACACCTGCCGATTTACAAACGCGCCGCGATAAAGAAGCTCCATAATTCGCGTGGCTTCCGCCGGCGTTGAAAGATTCTCCTCTCCCCTGCCGGAAGCTGCCGTGTTTATCATCTTGCGCTGCAAACGAGTTTGCATCAGGCCGAGTGACGACAAAGTCTTATTGACATTTTCCATTCCCACCAAATCGATGAGCATGTTGGTCGCTGTGTTGTCGCTCAGCACGATCATCAAGATGCCGAGATCGCGAAGGCTCAGTTGCGACGTGTGGTCTCCCAGCTCCTGCAAAACCCCGCTGCCGCCGACTTTGTTCGCTTTATCCACCCAACGCAAATCGGCCAGTTTAAGTTTGCCTTCGCTTGCCTGCTTGTAAACTTCCATTAAAATCGGAATTTTTATCGCGCTGCCTTGCGGGAAAAGCAGATGTTCGTTGATCGCGAAGTGCTCGCCGCTGATAAGATCAAGCACCGAAATGCCCATCGTACCACGGACATTGCCGGCAATTTCTCGCAGCTTCGTTTCTGTTTTATTATGCACCACTTTCCAATTTTCCGGCTGCGCCGAAAGGGGAAAAGCAAATAATGAATAAATCGCGATGAAAGCAATTCGTTTCAGCATAACGATACTCACCTTTCCTCGGTTAATTTAAAATTGCCTTGCAGTGGAACAAAAAAACCGCATATTTTCTTTTATGCAAACGCCTCATCGTCTTGTCTTCTTCGCCAATCCCGGCGCGCGAGAAGGGCGCGTCATCTCTCGGCTGCACGCCGTTTTAAAAAAGATACCGGCGCTCGCTGAGCAATCGGAGACCGTGTGCGTGCGATCTGGTGACGAAATCAGATCTGCCCTGCGCCAAATACGAGACGATGCCATCTCGGTTGCCGTTGGCGGAGATGGGACCATCAATATGCTCGTGCGCGCGCTGCGTGAAGAAAACATGAGGGCGCGCCCTGTGGGAGTTTTGCCGTTCGGCACCGGCAATGCCTTTGCACATGCGATCGGGGTTGGCAAAATCCCACGCGCCTTGGCCGCGCTGGCCTCGCGCGAAGTTCGCTCGCTCGATCTCATGATCACGACGCATCCGGAGGCGCCGATTGCACTCGTATCTATCAGCGCCGGCTTTGAATCAAAATTTTTGTGGCACTATGCCAACTGGCGCAAGTGGACACCACTTGGCGGAGGACTAATGAGCTTTGTCCGCACGTCTGCCAGCACTTGCAAAAGTATTATGCTGACATGCGACGACACGCCATTCGTCACTGCCGATGAACGCATTTACAACGCCGGACTTTATAATATGCCCTGCTACGCTTTCGGCAGGACGGTATTTCCCAATGCCGATCCGGCAGACGGCTTGGCGTACGCACTGGCTTGCTCTTCGACTTGGATATATTGGAAAACACTTCTTCAAGGCTATCGCGAAAATCAACCTGCGACAGCATCGTCCCCGCGAACGCAAAGCTGGCACAACGCCTATATTGAAACAAATCATCCTTTGCAGGTTGATGGAGAAGTCGTCACGGGTGGCGCTTTTCATGTGCATATCGAATCCAAAGCTCTGCATGTGCTCGTTGCGCCAAAGCAGCGAGAAATCGCATAAGGCGAGTGCATTAAATGTTCTTTAAGAAAAAGCGTTGGTTCCGCCGAAGGTCGCCGAAGTCACCGAGAATCGCCGAAAAGATTAAAAATTAATTCGGCGACTCTCGGTGTTTCCAGTGGATTTCGGCGGAAGGCTTTTGTTGCAGCATCTTTAAAAATCATGCAATGCTCCTTACTTGCACTACGTGAGATAGCGATGAAAATAATATAGCCACGGCGCGGCGAAACACAAACCATCCATGATGTCAAGAACGCCGCCATGTCCGGGAATGATGCCGCTGCTGTCTTTGACGCCGCCGGAACGTTTGATGAGTGACTCACACAGATCACCCAACTGCGCGAGCACATTCGCCGGCGCGACGAGCAACAACACGTGACCGAGACTAAGCGTTTTCATCAACATTAATTTCAAGATTAGCACGCCAACGAGTGCTGCAACGAATCCGGCGATAGCGCCTTCAACCGTCTTGTTGGGGCTTATTTGCGGCGCGAGTTTGTGCTTGCCGATACTTTTTCCCACCAGATAAGCTGCAATATCACTGCCCCACGTGATGATGAGAGCAAGGCCGATCCATAAAACCCCGGCATCGCGACGCAGCAAAGCCAGATGTGCCGGCAGCACGCCACAGTAAAGAAGGGATACAAGGCTTGATCCGAGTCGCAATGAGGCCGACTTGACATCTTGACGAACGAACAAATTGGCAACGAACAAAACGATGACTACTCCGGCAAGTGTCGCGATTACGACTTCGTTGTTTGGTCCTGTCGGCTTAGTGCCAGTCACGTAAATGGCAATGCCGACAGCCAATGCGCCGAGGCTGCTCATGATCTGCACGGATCGATGGCCGGCGCCGAGAGTAATGGAAGTGTATTCCCAACTTGAGAGTACAATGGTTATGCCGATCAAAATTCCGAACCCGGACGGCGGCAAAAACATAAGCCCGATCACCAGTGCGGGAATCGCGATGGCGAGTGTTGCGATTCGAGATTTAAGCTCCGACCATGTCTCTAGCCTGTCCATCCATTAAAAGTTCCTTCGGTGCAAAAAAGCAAATTTTTTCCAACTGATTGAAAAACCCAACTGATAAAGAATCTTGCATCTGTTGGGTTTTTCTATCCGTTGGAGATATTTTTATCCTGTCTGGTTACGACTCTTCCGCGGAGATTTATCGAAAAACGCGCGGAGTTGGTGTTTTCATTCCCGGAAAGATCACGGGCCGCAATGCCTTTAGAAAAAAATGAATGAGCCGTGACTCGGCGCGCAAATAAAAAAACTGTGGAATGCACTCGCCGCCGAGGCGTTGCTTTAGCCAGTAAGAAGTTTGCCCCAAGTCCAAGCGCTCACACCCGCGCTGCATGGCCCGCACGATGATTCCATATAAAAGATTGCAATAGGTGTTGTGCTCATCACGTTTGGAATAGTCAATTCCTGTGAGCAGGAAGGTCATGGTTTTGTCTTGCACGGTGAGGAGCGCAACGTTCAGAATTTCCCTTCCTTTCATCATGGCGAGCAGCTCGAAGTCATTGCTCATATTTTTGTAAAAATTTTCAAAGAAGGCTTCATTGAGCCTCTCAAGCTTGGTTTTGGCGCGAGACATCACTTCGAGATACAAGCCAGAAAATTGTTTGGGCGTGCAAAGCTTAGGGCTGGCAAGGATCAGCACCGGTTTCTCGCCATTCGTTCCGGAACTCGTGCCCGTGTGTATGATCGGCTCTGATTGGCCGAGCTTTTTCAAGCTACGGCAAATTTGCCGGCGATACGAATGCCGCATTGCCGCTAAATAAGATTGAAAATCCGGCCAGCGAATTTTCATGCTGACATACGGAATGCTCCAGGCGCGAAAAAATTTATATTCTGCCAGTCTCTCCACCATCGGCAATTCGCCTTCCAAAAACTCTTTCACACACATAAACCGGAGGTTTTCGGCACGGCCGATTTCAAGCATTTCCCGAACCAAGAGATCGAAGATTTCCTTGCTGCGCGAGAGGTCGGAAATGGCAAGACAGTGCTTGCCAATGGAAATGGGAAGCCCGCAAAAGAGAACTTTAATTTTCAAGAAGCCGGGAAAGAAGCGGCGGATGCTGCCGGCGAGCTTCTGCAAAATGCCGGCAACGAATAAGTCGAGAGACACGACAAAAGCCGAAAGCGCCGCCGCGCCGACAAGCGCTTCACGCTGATAAAAAAGCAAATACCAGAAACGGCTGTTTTCAACTCTGGCATCTTCGATGGCGCGAATGAACCGGTGGGTGTGAAACAAATCTTGCCCGGCATTGCAGGAGTTTTAAAATCCGTAGGTGATAAAAACTTGCAAAATTTCTATGAGTTTATTTGGATTATATCCCGACACAGTTGCAGCGAACTCAGTTCAAGTTGGCGCGGAGCCGCATGACGCCCAACGAGGCGACCCTGTAATCGGGACGCAAGGCGAGAGCGCGTTCGTACTCTTCGAGGGCCAGCGGCCATAGGCCTTTCATTTCGTAGATGATGGCGAGATTGGCGTGCGGAAACTCCGGGTTGTCGTAGCGCAATACCTCCATCGCGCGCTTAAGGTGCGGTATCGCTTCATCGAGTTTGCCCATTTGCATCAGGTACGCGCCGATGTCGTTGTGGGGGTTGCCAAACTCGGGGTCGATGGAGATGGCGCGGTGGCACTCGGCAATCGCCTCTTCCAGCTTGCCCTGCATGCTGTACGTCCAGCCGAGAAAAGTGTGGGCCTCGGCGGTCGGCTCCACTTCGAGAGATTTTTTGTAGTACGCGACGGCTTGCTCCAAGCGGCCCTGCATCTGAAACTCATAGGCCATGTTGAAAAAACGCATCGCTTCGTCTCTAAGAACGCCCATACACACAGAAGGTGGTTGCAGAGTTTGCTACTTTAAATGGTTACACACGGATCAAAAACGCACACGGAGCAAGGGGCAAATTGCAAAAGGCAAACCTTTTTTGCCATTCGGTGTGCGTGAATTTTTATTCAAACTAAGACACTCTTTCATTCTTCAACTTCACAACGCGGATAAGCCGCAACTACAAACATTTAAAACCGCTTTCTCCAACGGATGAAAAAACGACCAACAGATAAAAACAACTGATCGCAAAATGATTAGGGCAAAATTATTGATTCGTAAACCCATGGTAAATTATCTTGCCACAATTATTTTGCCAAAAAAAGCGGGAAAGACATCCTTGATCGGGTCGTTTTGCAAAGCCACGATCCCATCTTCCACATATTGTGGGCGGCGCATGCCGAGCAGCACGCAGTCGAGTCCGGGAATGTTGAGCAGCACACGCAGCGCTTTTTGTGAAAGCCTTAGTGAAGTTTTGAGCGCCGGAACTTTTTCATCAAGCTGCCGGGCAAGAGTCTCGGAAGAAGCTGCCGCCCCACGCGCATGATAACGTGAAAGCGTATCGATCACCGCGGCGAGCGCGTGGCGATACTGGCTCTCCCATTCCTGCCAAACGGCGGCGCCGCCCCCGGCTTTTTCGCGCAGAAAATGTAGCGCCATTTCGGTTTGCGATTCGATCACGTGCTGCTTGACGTGATCCCAATGCGCCCAATCGCGGAAAAGCGTCAAGCCGTCTTGCAGTTGCTCGGCCCACGCAAAGACCGGCTGGTCGGTTCGGACGAAGCGCTCGAAATGCAATTCGCGAAACACGGTTTGCGCGAACGACTTCTCGGCTTCAGCCAGCGCGGCAATCTGCGCCGGAAAAACTTTCTCGGCTTCGGCGGTGGAGATGGTTGCAAAGCCTGCCAGGCGCATCATGCTGCTGCCGTGCATGGCATTGAGCGGGCGGTTGACCAAAGTCGCCAAATTTTTCTCAGCCGCAAATTCCAGCAAGGTGCGGCCGCCGGATTGATTTTTCTCGAACATGGCGCCGGTCTCGAAAAGATTCGCCGGAAATTGAATGACGCGAAAATGATGCCGCGGTGAAAGCGCCTCGGCGATTTCCGACAAACGCTCCAGTGACGTAAATTCCGGGTGCGAGTCAGCGTGCGGGAACGTGTTCGATGAGACGCCGTAATACGAAACGCGGCCGGCGGCGACTTGCTCTTCTAAAAAAGAGAACGCTTGGGCCAAACGGCGGTAATACTCGTTGCGAGCCGTGCCGGGATCATGGCGGCGTTGGTGCAGCGCGTCGGAGAGAAAATATTCCGGGTTGTGCAGGAGCAGCACATCGAGATGATCGAGCTGCAAACGCGCCAGACTGCGAAACAGTTGGTCGTTGAGAAAATCCGGATGGATGCAGTGCCAGCAATTCTGCACGTATTTGACCATTTCCGGAAAGCCGCGGTCCTGCCGCTCACGTTCCTGCGCCAATTGCAGATTTTGCCCCTGCACGTAACCCGCTTTTGAAACCACGACGACTTCTTCACGCTGCAGCTCACTACTCTTGAATAACTCTTGCAAAATTCGGCCCACCATTCGCTCGCTGCTGCCGTCGGTATAATTGGTGGAGGTATCGATGAGATTGATGCCGGAGCGCAAAGCCAATTTCAACGCTGTGGCATGCTCGGCAGTGATTTCATCAACGCGATAGCAGCCGAATCCGAGGCGGCTGACGCGCAAACCCATCGCGCCAAATTCACAGCGGGCGCTCTCCGGCAAGTGGTGGCGCGCTTGATGGGCAGCGGTTTTTTCCGGCGAAGCGAGCATTTGGCGATTTCGTTTTTGTTAAAAGCCTGCTTAGTTTCAACTCTCAGGCCTTGCGGAATGATTGGTTTGAAAAAACTCCATAATGATCTCCGCATCCTGCACGGGATTTTGCGAAGCGCTCCGCCTCTCTTTGTCGGAGCGATCCACCAAACGCGCCGCAGCTTCGCGGACGGTCTCAGGGAATTGGACATCCGCAGCGAGCCGGCGCAAGCCATCGACAAACGTGGGTGCATAATCGGTGGCACGGGGACCGATGCCAATCGTCGTTTGCATCGCCATGCCGGCAGCGCGACGGGCGCAGGTGCGCGCGCGACCGATATTTCCGGCGGCTTGGACTTGGCGAGCTTCGGCGATTTCTTCTTGCAAGGTGCGAGACATGGCATAAAGATACGAAAAGTCCGCCGAATTTACAAGAGTATTGTTAAAGAGAGCAAGGTTGCAGTTTGAGCTGGAGTAATCATTATTGTCGATTCCCGCCTTTACATTTTTGCAACTCATTCTCCCAACTCATTCTTTCGACCTTTTCATTTTGAAAAGCCAATTTTCATTTTGAAGAAAAATTTCCTCGGTTTTCTCGCCGTAATTTCAATTCTACAATTTTTACGATCACATAATATCTATCTCAAGCACAAGATTTTCAGTTATTTGGCAGAGGGCGCTCTCAGTTCGGTGTTGATTAGTTTTTTATTTGGTTTAACTGGCACGGTGTTTGTGAATGAAATAGAGCTATAGCAAATTCCTCACATGTTTCGTGATGATCATGCAGTTAACTTCATAGAAGAATTATAAAAAGGAGATTTACCATGCGACGCAATCGTACTTTGGCAGCTATGGCCATTGTCGTCATCATGGCGTTTTTTCTCGGATGCAGCGACGACAAAAATCCGGTTCAAGCCGACCAGTTTGGGGAAGTTTCAGGCACGATAACTTTTGTTGGCACGTGGCCGTCAAAGGGCGACATACAGGTATCGATGTGGACAAGCTGGCCGCCAACAGGCCCACCGGCAGCTTTCACTTCTCCTCTTACGCCAGGCGTTCTTACCCAAACTTACAAGATATCAGGTCTCAGCAAAGGCCCTTATTCGGTAATAACGGTTGGTTGGCGTGATCCGGCCGACCCGACTGGCGCCAAAGTTATAGGCGTTTACTCAGGCAATGACATTCTCGGTGTGGATTGTAAAGGCCAATTTACAGTGCAGACACTTCCTATCGAAATTTCTGACGCCAAGCTCAAATGGTCGGATGTTAATATCCGCGCCAATCTGGATATCGCCAACCTTGGTGAGATTTCCGGTAAGGTTACTTTTGTCGGCACTTGGCCAACTGCTGGTGATGTACAAGTTTCAGCATGGACAAGTTGGCCGCCGACCGGTCCGCCTGCTGCCGCGAGTGCAGCGTTTAACCGCGACAATAACACTCAGACGTATAGAATTCAGTGCCTCACCCAAAAGACCTATCCCGTGATTACCGTCGGTTGGCGCGACCCTGCCAATCCTGCTGGTGCCAGAGTGCTTGGAATTTATTGGGCTAATAGCGATAGCGTCGGCGTGACAGATGGCAGAGGAATAACGCCGCAAGGGATTCAGGCGCTGCCAATTAACATCACCGCTGGCAATCTCGCGTGGAAGAATGTCAATATCAAAGCGAATCTGGATTTCTCGAAGTGAAGCGAATGGTTGGCCGGTTTGCCAGTTAACTCGTTAATGCCTATCGCATCTTTTGACTGAAAGATCACACGATGAAAGCACCTCTGCCGGTTTGCGCGATTATCTTCTGTGTTGTCATCCTGCTGCCAATCATGCTCGCGGCCCAACCTGAGGCGGTTGATAAAGAGCTCACCGGCGTCATCTCCGGCCAGGTGTACGATGCCGAAACCAAGCAGCCACTCGCCGCGGTCAACGTGTTCGTGGACAGTTTGCTCGTCGGCACGGCCACGGCCAACGATGGAAAATTCGTCTTGAGTTATCTGCAACCCGGCGCGTATCGGCTCGTCGCCAGCCGCATTGGTTACGAAACTTACGACGAGACTATCTTGGTTTCGCCCGGCAAGTTGGTGGCGCGCCAAATCGCCTTGCGGTCGACTGAGGTCACTGGCGAAGAGGTGACGGTGACGGCAGCGCGCCGCGAGCAAACCGCGCAGATGGCGCCGGCGAGTGTGGTCATCATGAATGCGCGCGATCTCCGCGTTCGCTCAGTCACCACTTTCGACCAAGCTCTGGAGATGGTGCCGGGCATTGCGGTGTTTCGCACTTCGGGCGTTTCCGTGCAGAGCCTGTCAATTCGCGGCAGCTCGGATGTCGCTGGTGGCGGCGTTGGCAATCGCGTGTTGTTGATGATCGACGGCCGGCCCGCATTGACTCCCGACACCGGCGGCGCGTTGTGGAGCCTGGTTCCAACCAATTTCATCGATCACATCGAAGTGGTCAAGGGCGCGTTCTCAAGTCTTTACGGATCGAATGCGATGGGCGGCGTCATCAACGTCATTACCCGGCGGCCGGCGTATCGCGCCATGACGAGCGTTGATCTCGGCTACGGCTTCTACGACAAGGCGCACTCCGATTTGCGCTACACGAACAACTTACCGGCGCAAAGCCAGCTCGAGCTGAGCCACTCCGGCAATCGCGGCCGGGTGAGCTATCTGCTCAATCTCAGCCGCAAACAATCCGACGGGCATTCCGAAAACACCGCCTACGAATTTTACAATGTCTACGGTAAGATGTTGTATGATTTTCGCCAGAACCGCAATCTCGAGCTCAGCCTAGGGACCGTGATCGCCGACAACGACTACCCTCACACGTGGCTGAACAATCTGCAACCGTTTCGGGTGTCGTCAGAATATCGCGACGACCGGCAGCAAAAGCGTGTCTATAGCGCCGACCTGCTGTATTGGGCGGTGCCGAGCGCGCGCGCCAAATATTCTTCGCGGTTTTATTTTTACCGGAACGCCAGCCGCTCATATTTCAACCAGCCGTTCGATTTGCAAACAAATGTCGATGCGGATAAATGGGGCAACCTGACGCAGTTCGATTATTATCTCAACCCGCGCCATTATCTTATCGCCGGGCTGGATGTTCAGATTGACCACGTGACCTCTTCGCCCGATACGGTGATGTACGGTGATCGGCGAGTGAACAACGCCGCGGTTTATTTGCAGGATGAAATCAATCTCGCCGCGTCATTAACCGCGACGGTGGGTTGGCGTTACGATTGGAATCATCTCGTTGATGGGAAGACGTTGCAGCAATCAAGCCCGAAGCTCGGCCTCGTCTATCGCCCGTATGAGTCGCTGGCGGCGCGGCTGTTGGTCGGGCAGGCGTTTCGGGCGCCGTCGATTGCGGAGCGTTTTTTTCAATACGAGCTTGGCGGCGGCACGCACTTCAAGCCGAATCCGGACTTGAAAGCGGAGCGGATCGATTTTTCCCTCGAGACCGGCACGCGCTGGCGGCTGGGCGATTTCGTTGATTTGGACCTGGCATACTTTCGCCATCACTATCGCGATATGATTTACTGGGTGGAGATTTCGGCGGAAGAAGGCGTGCTGTACACGTTGTTTCAGGTGCGCAATTTGAAACGCGCACTCATTCAAGGCTTCGATGCCGGGGTGAATTTGCACTGGCAGCGCCGTTTCCACGCTTCGCTCAATTATACTTATTTGGATGCCAAGGATCGTTCGTCGGATCGTAACGACGACCGGCTCGCTTATCGGAACCGGCATTCTTTCTTTTTCTCAACCGATGCGAATATCGGCCGTTTCACGCTCAGCGTTCACGGCCAGTACCGCAGCAAGCCGGACGAGGTGTTTCTGTATCCGCGCGACATACCGCAAGGATTTTTCGTGGCCAATACCAAAGCGACGATGCGCCTGAGCGAGCAATATCAGCTTTCGCTCGCGGTCAACAATATTTTCGATACGCAGTACGAGGAATTGGAGCGCTATCGCATGCCCGGGCGAAATTGGATTTTGGGGGCGAGGGTGCAGTTCTAACATTGCTACACGTACAATTTTTTTTAAATGTAAAGTGAAGCTCAATTTTATTCTGTACATTCCGATCGCCACCACGTTTATCGCGTTAATTTTTTCGTGGATCGTTTTTCAGCGCTATTGTCGAAAGGGAAAGGGCGCTCATCTGTTGTGGTGGGCAGCAGGGATTTTCATTTACGGGGTGGGCACGTTTACGGAGGGATTCGTCACGCTGTTTGGCTGGAACGAAGGCGTGTTCCGTGCCTGGTATATTTCCGGCGCTTTGCTCGGCGGCGTGCCGTTGGCGCAAGGGACGGTGTATTTGCTCATGCGCCGCGCCGCCGCCAACCGCTTGACGTTGGTTCTCGTGCCGTTCATCGTCATCGCAGCCGGTTTCGTGCTGTTGACGCCGCTCGATTATGCGCTGGTGGAGACGCATCGCTTGTCCGGCAGAATCATTGCCTGGCATTGGGTTCGTTTCTTCAGCCCCTTCATCAACATCTACGCTTTCATCTTTCTCGTTGGTGGCGCCGTGCTTTCGGCGTATCGTTTCCACAAGAGCCGGCAAACTTACCATCGATTTATTGGCAACGTTTTTATCGCCGTCGGCGCTTTGCTGCCGGGTATTGGAGGGACTTTTACCCGCTTTGGCTACACGGAAGTTCTGTATGTCACCGAGCTTGCCGGCATCGTGCTCATTTATGTAGGGTATCGATTCAACGTGAGCGGAAAAATTCAAAACAGTAAAACGATATCATCGAATCCTCAATACGTCACAACGGTTTCATAATTTCTGCCCCTCCTTCTCGCATTAAAATTTTTATTGAAATTTAAGAACGAAGCAGTTATATTAGTTTAAACACGCTTCGCAGAATCAGAGCAATGATGGAGTGTCACTATGTCCACGCAAGAGATTCTTTCGCATGTTAGATCATTATCGCTATCGGATCGAATGATTTTGTTGGAAGCGATTTTGCAGTCTATAAAAGTAGAAATCAAGGATCCTGCAGAACAGAAAAAAGCTGAAGCACACAAGGAAAAAATTCGCCGGCGTCGCCAGGCGTTCAAGGTTGAAGGGTTTCATTTAGGCGGTGAGGTCTCTGTTGATCGCAATGAAATATATTCTGAAAGAGGGCTTTGAGGTTTGCTCTTGATGCCAATATTCTGGGAGAAGTGAATAATCTTAATCAGCCTCTTGCTTTTCTTTGTTCAAGAAGTTATATTAAAACAAAAGAGCTAAGAGCAGCACCCTAAATCTAATGGAGTATTGCCATGTCCACGCAAGAAATTCTTCCCCATATCGGATCATTATCGCTTTCGGATCGTATGACTTTGTTGGAAGCGATTCTGCAAACCGTCAAAGCAGAAATCGAAGATCCGGAAGCACAAAAACGCGCTGAACAACATAAAGAGGAAATTCGTCGCCGCCGGCGGGAATTTGTCATTCCAACATTTGATCTTGGTTGCGATGTCATTGTTGATCGGGATGAGATATATGCGGATAGAGGTCTGTAATGTATGCCATTGATACAAATATTTTGGTGTATGCTCACAATCTATCGTCACCTTTGTATCAGAAAGCCAGGAGCTTTTTAAAAAGTATTCTGCTGGAAATAAACGGCACGGAAAAGACCATCATTGGCATCCCCTTACAAGTCTGTGCCGAATTCGTGAATGTATGTACCAGACAAAACGTCGGTACACCGCTTTCAATACCCGAAGCGATCGGCATTCTTCGCTTATATATTGAGGTTTTGGAAATACCGGTTATTTATCCTAAACCCACCCAACTCCAAACTTTCCTCACCCTGCTCGAAACCACGACTACTCGCAAGAAAGTTTTCGATGTGGCGCTCGCTGCGACGCTCAAGGACAACAACGTCGCTGGCCTTTACACCGTCAACGTCGACGACTTTAAAGACTTCCCGTTTCTGCAAGTGGAAAATCCGCTCGCCTGACGCGGCGAAATCGGCGTTCGCCAAACCCCCGCGCCTAATCTTGTGCATTGTCCCTGCCCGACCTCACCAAAACTCGCGCGTTTTGCATAGCGAAATCGGAATGATTATCAACTAAAAATAATAATCACTCTGATTTCTATTTTAGCAAAAAATTTTAAAATTAAAACATACTACTTGATTTTAAATTTATTTTATCTTAAATTTGTCAGATCAAAAAAATGACCAAACAAAACCAGGAGCCGAATATGCGCAAGCACTTGATCATCGTCTTCAGCATTTTGATTTGCTTTCAAGCCAATCTCGCCGCGCAGACGCAAACGGCGCAACAAGATACGCTGCGCGAGCTAATGCGCCGCATCGACATTCTCACCGAAGAAATTGAAAAATCCAAGCTCGGCGAAGTGGCGGAGCGTAAATACGAAAGCCGTTACGGCATGGGCCCGGCGGCCTCACAAGTGTATCAGCTCAAAAAAGCCGGCGTGTCGCTGGCCGGTTATGGCGAGGTGGTCTATCAAAACTTCGCCAAGGAAAATGATCAAAACCAACCTGCTGCTGCAAAGGATCAGATCGATTATCTTCGCAACGTCGTCTACGTCGGTTTCAAGTTCAACGACCGAATTTTGTTCAATTCGGAAATCGAGGTGGAGCACGGCAGCACGGGAAAACAAGGCGAAGTGTCGATGGAGTTTGGTTATGTCGAAGCCCGGCTCACCTCGGCGCTCGCCGTGCGCGCCGGCATGGTGCTGGTTCCGGTCGGCATTGTGAACGAATTCCACGAGCCGCCGACGTTTTACGGCAGCTTGCGGCCTGAAACCGAGTCCGCCGTCATTCCGACGACGTGGCGCACCAACGGTTTTGGCCTCGCCGGCTCGATGTCCTCCGGAATCGGCTACCGGGTATATTTGATCGAAGGATTGGATGGATCGAAGTTTTCAGCGAGCGGCATTCGCAGCGGCCGGCAGAGCGGCGCGCGGAGTCTTGCTGAGGATTTGGCGATCACCGGTCGCGTCGAATATGCGGGTCTGGCCGGCGTCAATCTCGGCGCCTCGTTTTATTCCGGCAACAGCGGCCAGGGGTTGAAGGATGCCGCCGGCAATGAGATCGGCGGTCGCGTCACCATTCTGGCGGCGCACGGCATTTTCGCGCGCCATGGTTTGGAGCTACGCGGCTTGTTCGCCCAATCCACCATCGGCGAGGTGGAAAAACTCAATGCGGCTTTGAGCCTCTCGGGCGCCGGATCAATCGGTGAAAAACAAAACGGCTTCTACCTGGCCGCGGCGTATGATGTTTTGCCGCTCTTCATCAAAGGCACGCAAAGTGCGCTGCTGCCGTTCGTGCAATACGAAAAGCTCAACACCCAGTTGGAGGTGCCAAGCGGATTCGCGGCAAACCCCGCCACCGAGCGCACCAATCTGTCCTATGGCATCGGCTTCAAGCCGCATCCAAACGTCGCGTTTAAATTGGACTACTTGAATCGCAGGAACGAAGCAAAAACCGCAGTGGATCAATTCAATGTGGCGGTTAATTATCTTTTTTAACGCCTCGCGGCGCGGCCGGTTGCCGCGGCGTATCGGCCTCGTGCTTGCCGTCTTATTCATTTCGCTGTGTGCGGGACGCAGCCAGCTCGCTATATCACAAGTCTTCATGAAGCAGGAAGAAGCGTTGCGCCACGCCTTTCCACAAGCCGAAAAGATCGAGCGCCACACCTTGTTCCTTACCGACGAGCAGGTTGCCGAAATTCAGAAATCGGCGCACTCCAAGGTCGAATCGAAAGTCGTTATTTATTATCGCGCCACGCGCGGGGAAAAAATTCTCGGCTTGGCCTTCTTCGAAACCATGATCGTTCGCACGAAGCCCGCAACAATTATGGCGGTCATCAATCCGGATAGCACGCTGCAAATGGTGGAGATTCTGGCGTTTCACGAGCCGCGGGATTATTTGCCGGCACCGCGATGGCTGACGCTTTTTCGCAACCGCACCTTGAACGAGGCCCTGTGGCCGAAACGTGACATCCATCACATCAGCGGCGCGACGTTGAGCGTGCAGGAGATCACGCTGGCCGTGCGCCGCTTGCTCGCCACCCATATCGTCGCCGTATCGAGAGAGTTGAAGAAATGAAGTATATGCAAAACGGCGGATTTCAAAGCCATCCGTTGATGCGTTTGACGCTATCCTTCACGCTATTGCTGCTGCTGGGATTTTGGCTCAGCAATTTCGCGCTTTATTTCGCGCAAATGAATCTCACGCCGCAATCGGTGGTAAGCTATTATTCGGGTTCGGAGGAGGAATACCGTCTGCCGCGCACTTATCAAACCATGCTCGAAGTGACGCATACGCACCTGCCCATGATGGCGGTGGTGATTCTTCTCCTCACACACCTGCTGATTTTTGCGCCGCTAGCTTCGCGCACCAAAACCGGCATCATCGTAACCGCCTTCGTCTCTGCACTCGGCTTCGAGGCGGCGGGCTGGCTGGTGCGATTCGCCCATCCGGCTTTCGCCTGGCTCAAAATCATCGCCTTTTTGACTTTGCAGACGATACTCGCCTTTTTGCTTAGCGCGCTCACGCTTTTTCTCTGGCGCTCACGCCATCCGGATGCAGGTAAGCCTGCATCTCTGCATGTTGCGAATTCTAAAAATGGCTGAAGTGGCTTCCGATCGAAAATTATGACAGCTTTAATATTTTGGGCGCTCCATTCGCGCCATCACCCGGGCGCTTTGGAGCAGCCCCCCGCCCAGCTTCTGCTGTAAGGGCTCGGACGGACGCATCATGGGACAACATTTTTCGTTTCAAAGCCGGATTGTTTTTACGATATTCGGCGCGGAGAGCATTTTCCAAGACGGTGACAGCTTCCGCATCAGCGTTGTCTTCTTTTAAATAGCTCTGCACGACGATCACTTCGATCTCTTCGCGATTGGGGGTGTCAAGGTTGAATTGCAGCACCTTTTTGAAGACCTTCAACGCCTGTGCATCGTTCCGCGGCAGGAGCAGATAAATCTCCGCGAGGGTGGGATAAAGCTTGAGCCGGCCCGGATGGCGCGCCAACAGCTTTTCATAAATCTCGGCTGCTGCCGTATAATTGCAGCGGAAGAAATGCCATCGTGCGCGTGCCGTGGGCCAAAAAATGACAAAGCCAACAAGAATCCGGATGAATGTTGCCATTACCATCTCTCAGATAATTCTGCAAAACTAATGCGTGAATCAGTTTGATTGCCTCACAAATTGGAATGGCAAACTTCAACAAGAGAACGGCTTGATAAGCTTTCATGGCGCGTTAACATAATAAACACCGTTAAAAATTCTCACATTCAGTGCGAAGTATTTTCGCAGTTTACACGTGTTTTCACGCTTGAACTTTTCCCACTATTCTATCACATTCAGCATGCCTTGGCGCTAAACCTAAAAAATTCAGCATCACAATGCCTATCGATCACAAGCACCTCCTGATGGCATAAGCTTTGCTTAGGTTTTATCCGTTAGCATTATAAACCAACGCTGACAAGCCTACGGTCGTAGGCCGCAGCCCAAAAAGCAAAAGCGCCTGCAAAGACACACAGACGCAAAGTTGCCGCAAAGTTTTTTTGCACAAAGTTTACTGTTTGAAAACTTAAGGAGAAGGCACAATACAGGTTGCACTTATCTGTTTTAATTGCGCCTTTCCTTAATCGGCCACTGTCCTGACTTTAAACCACTTCACACAGCCAGGCCGAGTACCCAAATGGCGGCAGAAGCAGCACCTGGGTTGCTAATTTAATTTATTGTCAAAAAGAGATAACAATCCTTCATTCGAAATCTCAGGGTCGCATTCCAGATACGCTGCTCATTTCGTTCTCTAAAATCGCTTTTCATTCGTGTATACAATCAACAAGGGAAAGCTGCGGAAAATTTTTGAAAAAGTTCGAAGGAATTCGAGTCGATGAAACCATACAAGACCTCACCACTTTGACACAGCCGGGCTTGTGCGAGCGCAAAATCAAATTCGATCTCGATTTGGAGCAGGCAAGAGAGAAGATTGCGCCAAGGATGCGCACGCGGCCAAAGAATTGCTCGGCAAAAACCGTTACGATCTTCTAATCGCCGACATCAAAATGCCGGGAAACGACGAGCTGGAATTTATCGAAGAGCCGCCGGCCATTGCCGAGGGGTTGCCGGTTATTTTGGTTACCGGCTATCCCTCGCTCAATACGGCCATCAAGTCAACCCGGCTGCACGTTGCCGGCTACATGATGAAGCCGCTGCCCCCAATCCTTCGTTTGCAGATATCGATGTTTTCCTGCAATTCACCATCAAAAACGTCATGGCCAGCATGATCGACCTGAGGGGCCTCTCGCAGGCGTTGGCGCACAACAAGCCCAAACAACAAGTTTGCCAACTGCGCAATTGCCCGCGTCACGCCGAATTGACCGAGACGATCCGAGGCGCGATTTTTGTGCTGGAAAAAACCAAAAGCGCGTTCAAATCCAGCGAGCTGGCGGCCCTGCGCATGAAGCTCGAGCGCGTTCTCGGTAAAAGCGGCTGAGAGAGAAAACAAAGATATTTTTGCAAGATAATTGTGGCAAAATAATTCAAAAGCTTTTAATCATCTTGCCATAATTATTTTGCGTATTCTTAGCGCGACCGAGGTCACAGCTAAATTTTAACCACTAAGACACAAAGGCACCAAGTTTTTTTTCTTAGTGCCTTGGTGACTTCGTGGTCAAAAGATCTTCGCGGTTGTGATAGCTTTTTCAGAGTAATACTTCGATTCCAAGTAACATGTCATTCTGGAAGAATCCTGTTCAGGCCAAGCACCGTACTTGATCTTAACAAGATCGTTCCACGATGACCCCGCCGCGGCGGAATTTCAATCCGTTGGGGTTAATTTTCCTTTATTCACTTGTCGGTTTGAGGCGAAGCTTCGCTGGATAGTTACAATCGTTTTTGTCTTTGTACCTGCCGGCCTTTCTGGTTGCGCAGCTCGGCTTGAAGGGCGTTTTCCAAAACTTCGATGGCGTCCGTGTCCATTCTGCCCTCGGTCAGATAGCGTTGGGCGACGATGGTGTTGATCTCTTCGCGATGGCGGGTGGCAAGATTCAATTGCAAAACCATTTTGTAGGCCCGCATGGCGCGCTCGTCGTGCTTGCCCAAATTCAGGTAAATATTCGACAGTGGCAAGTAAAGCTTCACGCGCTCGGGATGACGCTGCAGCATTTTCTCATAAATTTGCGCCGCATCCGCCGGATTGCCGCGCAGCAAATGCAGGCGGGCGCGCGCCGCCGGCGAAAGACCGATCAAGCCAAGCGCCGTCAGAACGATCAAGCCGGCAAAGGCGCCGCCGAGATAGAAAAAAGTTTTGCCGCCGGTCGCGGCGACGCTGTTGCCGCCGGATCGGGATTTTTCCAAATTTATTCGCGCCTGCACGAGCAGCTCGATGGCGTCACGATAATCCGGCTGGAGCAAACACAGTTCTTTTAAAATGTTGGCGGCCACGGCCCAATCGGCTTTGTCCATTGCCGTCAACGCCGCTTCGTACAAGGAATCCAAAGATGCCGCCGCCGTCAAAAGCGTGCCGAAGACGGCTTTTCGCTGCTTTGCCATGGCGATATTAGCCAGTTGGCTTCGCACCTCCTGGTAATTGGAGTCGAGTTGGCTGACTTTCTCGAAGGCGGCGAGCGCCCAACCGAAATCGTCGCGGTTCATGGCGATGACGCCCTCGGCGTAATAACTCGCCACGATGCTCTCCCGGCTTTCGCGCGCAAGGTTTTTGTGCGCATACGCCAGCCTTCTATCAACGTCGCGAAATTTTTGCGACTCTTGCTGAACTTTTTCAAACGCAATGATGGCGCGAGGCCAACTTTTCGCGCGATAGGCGGCCATGCCGATGGCATAGTCGATTTCCGGCGCCTTTTCGAGCCGCTCGCTGCCGGTATTTTGAGCGCTTTCGTCTTGGGAAGTTGCCGGCGCCGACGATGTTTCTCGAGTGCTCGGCGCAACCATGCTGTTCTCGTTTGCCTCGCGGCTATCTAATTTCGCCGTGGCCGGCTTGGCAAAAAATACGAGAATCAAAACAAAAGACCACCGATGCGAAAAATGTTTCATGATGACACCTCCTGGAAAAAAGCTCGCCAAATTCCTAGTTGCTGCGTTTTTAAGGTGGTCGACTGGGATGCGGAAAATTCCGTGAAAAGATAAAGGCGAAAGGAGATTCTTCGTTCTAAAGATAGAACCCGCTTGCGCCTTCGACTTGCAGGTCTTCGCCTGCACGACAAGGCTATGCGCCGTCAAGCCAACCTAGTATGATGTTACTCTAATTTTTATAGTCTCGACCCCTTGTGGGTCACTGTTTTCAATAGCCGCCCACAAGGGATGGGGACTACATAATTCATGGTAACAGTGCACTAGCTACCGGCTGCGGCGCGCGTTCCTGGAAAAGTTATAAACGCAAAAAGCAGCGTTTGCAGAAATTTTTGCAGAAGGGCAAAATACTTTATCCGAATAAAACAAAGCTATTTCGTAGATCTGAGCGAGTCAGGCCAGACGTTGGCCGTTGCCAATTCGACGCAATTACCGTCCGGGTCGCGAAAATAGATTGAGCGGCCGCCGCGAGGCCAAGTGATATCTTTTTCGATTTCCACACTGCAGCTTTGCAAATGGGCACGCCACGCCTCGATGTCTTGATGGCAGACTCTAAAGGCCAAATGGCCCGTGCCCTCGGCCGAATGAGGGGGAAAATTGGTCTGTTGGCGGGTGGCGTCCGGACGAAAAAGAATGAGCACGGTTTCGCCGAGCCGATAAGCCACTTCGCGCTCGATTTTTTTGCGAATGCTGGCGAGGCGTAACACGCGGGAATAAAACTCATCAGCGCGCGCGATGTCACTAACGTAGAGAGAGGCCTCGAGGATGCCGTGCGGTTGCAGCATTTCCTGTCTCCGTATTGAGAAAAAACGGTTTACGAGAATAGTGTGGTATTACTTTGGAAAAACCATCCCTTGCCTGCGGCGGGGCAAGCATGATCGTGAAGATTTTGAATTGTCAATTGACAATTCTTTTCGTTGTGGCTTGGAAGCAGCGTTCCGGTCAACTTGTTCCATCCCCCTCTTCAACCAAGCGCTGGCCCAAGCCGGGTTGCCAACGATTCCAGATCGTACAGAACCAGGCCCAGCCGGACATCGTGGCGCCCAAGCAGTACGAGCGTGTGGCCCTGGTCGAGCTGCGTTGCCACGACGGGGCCGCGTTGGCATTGCAAGGCGAGATAATTGAATTTGCCTCGTTCCAGCTCGCCGGCGAGACGCTGGCCAAGCTGCAGCAGGTTCTTGATGAGGGCGAATAAGCCGGCGTCATTTACGGCCTCATCGGTGGCGCGGGCCAAAACTTCACCTTGCGGCGTGAAGAGAAAAACGCCATCCAGATGCGGCAGCTCGCAGAACGCATTTTCCAAAAATTGTTGGAGCGATTCGCCCGGGCTTAAACCCACCGTGCTTTTCGGTTTGAGCGCAGAGTCAATCATTTTCGTGTCCTAAAAATAAAAAGGCATAACCGCATCGCTTTTTTAAAAAGCCACACGGTTATGCCTTCGACTTACAGGCCCTCATCAGCCCTGCGGACGCAACCTTTTAGGCCCAGCCTAACAGATTGACGCCAACGGGTTCAGCCTGCACGACAAGGCGGCCTGCAACACTTTGCAGGCCGAATCATCCCCTCTGAAATTATCAAACTTATCGGGTAAATATAAGCCATTTACGTGCAAAAAGCAAGTGGTTTTAAGGTAAATTTTTAAAGTTTTTTTTCCAAATCCCAGCTTGACTTTTTCATAGGAATTGTGTATTTTGCTACGTTCTGCCACAAAAGATTAAGAGACTATTGATGTAATTCCAACTGTGTGAGAATAGCTGCTTTTCGTTTTATCATGAAGGGTAATATCCGGTATTTGCCTCCTCTACCCGTCATTGAAAAATAACAAACTCTGTTGCCGAAAATTTTGGAGATTGGCAACCATGAAACCAGGACCCCGGTTTCAATTCAACGTTTGGCCTCCTCGCCATGAGGAAACCGCAATAATGGCCGACAGCGCGCACTGCCCTCGAACACGCAATTGGGGGCAGGCCCTCGCGCCCCGTTTTTTTCGGCTGGCCATGGTGATAGCGGCGTTTTTGTCATTGGCTTTGAGTGGAAGCGATTTGTCCGGCCAAACCTCCGCTCCTCTCGCGCTTGATCCGAAAAAAGCCATCACGCAATATCACCACGACGTGTGGAATTTGGACGAAGGGTTGCCGCAAAGCGCCGTTCAGGCTCTCGCGCAAACCCCGGACGGCTATCTTTGGATCGGGCTCGAAGAGGGACTTGTCCGCTTTGACGGCGTGCGCTTCAACCTATTTTTCAAAGGAAACACACCGGCATTTACTCACAACAATATTTTTGCCATATTGGCGTCAAAAGACAGCAGTCTTTGGGTCGGCACGCAGGGCGGCGGATTGATCCGTTTCAAAGCCGGAGAATTTCAGGCGTATACGCGCGCGCAAGGGCTGTCGAACGACTTCGTCAACGCGCTTTGCGAAGATCGGCAAGGCAAGCTTTGGATTGGCACCAACAACGGCTTGAACTGCTTGCAAGACGGCAAGTTCACGCGCTACACGACCCGGCAAGGGCTCTCACACAACGCCGTGCTATCCATTTATGAAGACAGCAAGAACGATCTCTGGATCGGCACGGACGGCGGCGGGCTGAATCGTCTGCGCGAAGGGAAATTTACGGCACACACGATCCAAGAAGGTCTGGCCAATGACATTGTGACGGCGATTTGCGAAGACGAGCAAGGCCATCTCTGGATCGGCACGAGCGGGGGATTGAATCGCCTCGCCAATGGGAAATTCGCCGTTTATACGAAAAAAGATGGGCTGGCCGACGGCTTCGTGCGCGCAATATATAAAGATAGAGTGGGCAGCCTCTGGATCGGCACCAACGGCGGCGGGCTGCACCGCGTTCGGGAGAGAAAATTTGAAAATTTTTCGACGTCAGACGGGCTATCGAGCGACTTCGTGAGGGCCTTTTGCGAGGACCGCGAGGGCAGCCTTTGGATCGGCACTTACGGCGGCGGCTTGAATCGCTTGTGCGAAGGAAAATTTACCAGCTTCTCGACCCGCGAAGGCCTGTCGAACGACATGGTCTGGTCAGTCTACGGGGACAAGAAAGGAAACCTGTGGTTTGGCGCCAGTCGCGGACTGACTTGCATGAAAGACGGAAAGATCACCGTCTATTCCGCGCAAGACGGCGTGCCGCCTTATATGATCACCGCGCTACGCGACGACCGCGCCGGCAACCTGTGGATTGGCACCGAAGGCGGCGGGCTGGTGCGTTTTCAAGAAAAAGTTTTGGCGGTTTACACCACCAAACACGGCTTGTCGAACAATTTTGTGCGATCCATTTATGAAGATAGCAAGGGAAATCTCTGGATCGGCACCGATCACGGGCTGAATCTTTTTAAGGATGGAAAATTTGCCGTTTACACCACCAAAGACGGCCTCTCGAACGACGAGCTATCCTGTCTTTACGAAGACAAAGCCGGCAACCTCTGGGTTGGCACAAGAACCGGCGGCCTGAATCGATTTCGCAACGGCCAATTCACCGTCTACACCGCCAAAGACGGCCTGGCGAGTGATTTAATTCGATCGCTCTATGAAGACGAAGAGGGCACGCTGTGGATTGGCAACAACGGCGGCCTAAACCGCTACAAAGACGGAAAATTCACTCGCTACACCGTCAACGAGGGCTTGTTCGATGATTTGGTATTTCAAATCCTCGAAGACGGCAAGGGCAACCTTTGGATGAGCTGCAACAAAGGCATTTACTGCGTCAGCAAGCAGGAGCTCAATGATTTTGCCGAAGGGAAAATCCAATCCATCACTTCCATTTCCTACGGCAAAGCGGACGGGATGAAGGCCAGCGAGTGCAACGGCGCTTTGTCACAGCCGGCGGGATGGAAAACACGCGACGGCAAGCTATGGTTTCCGACCATCAAAGGCGCGGTCACGATCGACCCCGCCAATATCAAAAGAAATCCGTTGCCGCCGCCGGTGGTGATCGAGCAAGCGATCGCCGACCGCAATCATCTAGATATAAAAGGAGAGCTCAGATTGCCGCCGGAAAGCAAAAATTTTGAATTTCATTATACCGGCTTGAGTTTTTTGGCGCCGCAAAAAGTCCAATTCAAATATAAATTAGAAGGCTACGATGAAGAGTGGGTGGAGGCCGGCGCGCGGCGGGTCGCCTATTACACGAATATCTCGCCGGGTGACTATACCTTTCGGGTCATCGCCTGCAACAACGATGGCGTGTGGAATGAAACCGGCGCGGCGGTGGCGTTTTATTTAAATCCCTTTTTCTATCAAACCAAATTATTCTATTTTCTTTGTATTATTGCTTTTGTTTTAACCGGCGCCAGCGCGTATCGCTTTCGCGTGCGGCAGATTCGGAGCCGGGAAACGCAAGAGGCGTTGCGCCATGCCAACGAAGCGCTGGAGCTGCGGGTGCAAGAGCGCACCACCGACTTGATGCGAGCCAACGACGCCTTGCGCCAAAGCGAAGAGCAGTTTCGCCGGCTCAACGAGAAATTGGAACAGCGCGTGCTCGAGCGCACGGCCGAGCTGCGCGCCACCAATGTCGCCTTGGAGCGCGAGATTGCCGAGCGCAAAGAGGCGCAGGAAGAACTGCAATATCGCGTCGAGCTCGAGCAATTCGTCGCCACCATCTCCACCCAATTTATTAATTTGCCTCTCGCACGGATTGACGACGCCATCAACCGGGCATTGAAAAAACTCGGCGAGATTACCGGCGTCGACCGCAGCTACGTCTTTCAGATTCACGACGACGGCAAAGTCATGGACAATACCCACGAATGGTGCGCCGAGGGCATCGAGCCGCAAATTCAATTTCTGCAAGCGCAGGAGATCGCCCCATTTCCGTGGGCTGCCGAAAAAATGGCCCGGCACGAAACCTTGAACGTCCCGCGTATCAGCGAGCTGCCGGCGGAGGCGAGCGCTGAAAAAGCCATGTTTGAAGCACAAGGCATCCAATCGGTCATGAATATTCCGATGGTCTACGGTGAAACGCTCATCGGCCTGATCGGCTTCGACGCCGTGCGCAACGAGAGAGCCTGGACGGACGAGCTGGTCTCCTCACTCAGGATCGTCGGCGAAATTTTTGCCAATGCGCTGGAGCGCAAGCGCGCCGAGAGAGCATTGCAGGAGAGCGAAGCGCGCCTCCTCCAGCTTGCCGAAAACATCAATGAAGTCTTGTGGATGGAATCCGTCGACGCCAATCGCTTGATTTACGTCAGCCCGGTTTACGAAAAAGTTTGGGGACGCAGCCGCGAAAGCCTGCTGGCGCAACCGAGCGTTTTCATTGACTATATGCACCCGGATGATCGCGAGCGTTTCAAAGCGCATTTGGGAAAGCAGCGCCGGGGAGAAATTTCCGAGATGGAATACCGGATCATCCGGCCCGACGGCTCGGTGCGCTGGATTTGGGATCGCGGCTTCCCGATTCGCAACGGCGACGGCCACGTTTATCGCAGCGCCGGCATTTCGGAAGACGTCACCGAGCGCAAACATGCGGAGGAAGCCCGGCGCGAAAGCGAGCAACGTTTCCGTAACGCTTTTGAGCACGCGCCCATCGGTATGGTGATAACCGCCACCGACGGCCGTTTTTTGCAAGTTAATCGGGGCGTTTGCGAGATGCTGGGCTATGCCGAAGCGGAATTGCTACGCCTGACGTTTCAAAACATCTTTCATCCCGAGGACCAGCAACTCAGCGCCGGCTTCATGCACAAGCTTCTGGCCGGTGAAATTCAATCAGCCCAATTCGACAAGCGCTATTTGCACAAGCACGGACAGGTCGTGTGGGCGCACGTCAGCGTTTCGGTGTTGCGCGACCTCCAGGGCCGGCCGCTTTATTTTGTGACGCAGATTCAAGACTTCACCGAACGCAAGCGTCTTGAAGAGCAGCTCCAACAATACACCGAAGGTTTGGAGAAGCTGGTTGAAGAGCGCGCGGCCCGCATTCAGGAGTTGGAGCGGCAACGCGCCGAGAGCGAGAAGCTGGCGACCACCGGGCGCATGGCTGCGCGCATCGCGCACGAAATCAACAACCCGTTGGCCGGCATCAAGAATTCTTTTCTGCTGCTCAAAGACGCCATTCCGAGCACGCACCAGCATTACGAATACGTCGGCCGCATCGAAAGAGAAATCGACCGCATCGCGCGCATCATCCGCCAGATGTTCGATCTCTACCGGCAGGAACAGGATGAGGTGCGCCGGTTCCGCGCCGACGACGCCATTCACGACGTTATCGCGCTGCTGGAGCCGGGCTTCCGCGAGCACGGCGTGGCATGTAAGATCGACGCCGAAAGAGCCGCGGCAGTCGTGGCGCTGCCGGAAGGCTTGTTGCGGCAGGTTTTATTCAACCTCATTCAGAACGCTATCGAGGCCTCGCCGGCGGGCGGCGTCGTCAAAGTTGTCGCCGCCGTCGCCGGCAATGCCATCAATATCAGCATTGCCGATCAGGGGCCGGGCATTCCCAAAGAAGTGCATAGCCGGATTTTTGAGCCGTTCTTTACGACCAAGAGCAAACTGACCACCGGCGGGTTGGGCCTCGGGCTTTCGATTTCCAAAAGCCTGGTGGAAGCAATGCGCGGCACGCTGGCTTTCGAGACTCAAAGCGGCGCCGGCACTGCCTTCAAAATTACGCTGCCGCTCGGCAAGATGATTTAAAAGCTTTTAAATTATTTTGCCACAATCATTTTGCAAATATCTTTAGGATGCGGAGATGTCTATGCCTGAATCAGGCCGAATTTTGTTTGCCGACGACGAAGAGACTTTCCTGCGCTCCACGTGCGAGCTTTTGCGCCGCGAAGGCTATACGTGCGACGACGCCCCCGACGCCGCTACTGCGATTAAAAAGTTGCGCGAGCAGAATTACGATTTGCTGATTTCCGACATCAAAATGCCGGGCAATGCCGAGCTGGAGTTTATTCAAGAGCTTCCCAAAATCGCGGAAGGCATGCCGGTTATTCTCGTGACGGGCTATCCGTCCATTTACACCGCGATCAAATCGATTCAACTGCCGGTCATGGCCTATTTGCCGAAACCGGTTGATTTTGGCGAGCTGCTCAACCAGGTGCGGAAAGGTGTCGAACGCTGCCACGCCAATCGCGCCGTTCGCAGCACGCGCGAGCGCATGCAGACCTGGCGCCAGGAATTGGATCGTCTGCAGCAGAGCATCAATACCGCATCGGCGGAGGCGCCAGTCGCGCCAATCGAGGCCTTTCTCGCGCTGACGTTTCGCAACCTGGCGGGTTGCCTCACCGACTTGAATAATCTGACCAAAGCTTTGGCAATGCCCAAGCACAGCGAAGCCGAGGTTTGCCAGCTTTTCAACTGCCCGCGATTCAATACGCTCAATGCCGCCGTGGTCGAAACCATCGAAGTATTGGAGAAAACCAAAAACGCCTTCAAATCCAAAGAGCTGGGAGATTTGCGGAAAAAGCTCGAAAAGCTCGTCAAAACCGAAACCCAAATAAAGAATTGAAGCGGATGATGTGGTTGCCTTGTCGGGTAGGCTGTGCCTGCAGGTAGGTGTTGAGGGCATGAGGCCTGCAAGTCGAAGGCGAAGCGCGACCCCTCGCTGCAAAGCGAGGGGTTCGCCGATTCGACGTTAGGCTGACTTTGATTTGTAGCTTGCACAAAAAATGCTTGATAAACTTACAAAGATGAGTTGCAAAGTTGAATGCGGTACGGGCTTATAACCCGCAGTGGACAACGTGTTCAGCTTTCAAGCCCGTCGTTAGACGGGTTTTTCTTTTATCCACAGGAAAAATCATTCCACTGCGAAATCATAACCGCCTACCACTTGTTTCATCAATTCCTTATCGAGCAGCGACGCCTCTTCCGGATGCACCAGAAACGGGGCAACATCGTGACGCAATTGGGCAAAATCCAAACGCCCAATCTTCCTGAGCAACGCATGTTTAAGTTGTTCGCTATCAACCGCTGTGGCTTTTGACTCTGTTTGTGCAATGGCATTATGCAGCACTTTCAAATTAGGCCGAACCTTTTTGCCAAGATACCACATCAGATCATAGAAGTCCCTTCCCTTCGCGTACCGCCGAAAAAGGGACGCGTGCAATTTCGTTGCGAATGACGACGGCAAGTCAAAATGAAGCAGAGGAAAAGTAAAAAAATCTGTGAGCAGGGAAATTTCCGTTTTCCAGCCGGCGGGAGGATTCGTGTCGATCTCGATTCGAATCGGAAGCTTTTCACCACGTTGCTGCGACAAACCGGCGTCATATAAAAACTCGTGAAACCGGACGTAAAGATGGTGAACCGTCTTTTCTCCCTTCTTTTTTATATCAGCCACAAGCGACAACTTTTCCAGATTGCGCTCGATGCTTGTGACAAGCTGTGCAAAACTGTATTGCGCCGGTTTAACCAGGGAAAAGTCGAGATCTTCGGAGAAGCGCTGCAAACCGTGCAACAATCGCAAGGCGGTACCGCCGGTAAACGCCAGCGCGGAACCGGGGGATGATTCATGCAGAATTTTGAGCAATATAACCTGCAGGAATTGCCGCAGTCGATTAATATTCTCGTCGCGCGGCCGGGCCGGCGACAATTGCTTTAGAATGACGTCGCGCATGCGCTTTACGGATAAAATAGGTTTCAATAAATAATTGTACGATTTGCTGCAATTTCTTCGAGGCAAAACGGGAGGCGTATTTGACCAGACGCTGGGGTTGTAAAATTTCTTGTCCGAGAAAACGATATGACTCAGAAAAAATGTTGGCGTCGGTTGGCGAGAATTGTGACAGGTTCAAGTAAAAAAAATCCAGCAGTGCTTTTTCAGGCTCGGCCATGAAAACTTCAAATCCGCGCTCATCACGAATCGTGTCGAAACCAAAAAACAAGGGCTCCTTCACGTGGCGAAAGACGTAATTTCCCTCAGGCGAAACAAACTGCGCCGGTTTCCCTGTTGTCACGCTGGTGATCTGATAAACCGCTTCCGGAATGAGGTGATAGTATGATAAAGCGCTTTCCAGGCTGACATAAGATGGAAAGACGAGCTGGTTGGCCAGAAAGAACCGCGATGGCTCCTTGACCCGATCGTTACGGTTGAGCAGATACAAGCCTCGTTTCAGTTGAACGATAAGCCCCTGTTTATTCCAACGGCTCAACTGATTGCGCAAGACACGTTCATCTTCACCCAACCAATTGAGCAAGCCGCCGGTGATGATCGGGTAATCCCGCACCTGATTTTTGAAAGTTTGGTATCTCATTCCCTTTACTCATCATTTTTGATGATTTAGGGGAATATAAGCAATTTAACTGATTCTGTCAAGTTATAAACAGGATCACCGCGGAATCAATCGCGGGAAAAATCTCGGCGTGCGGCTGGCGTAACGCCGATACGCCTCGCCAAATTTTGTTTCAATATCTTGCTCCTCACGCCGCGCCAGCCATGCGTAGGCAGACATCAAAATCGGCCATAGAACCAGCGTCGTAATCGTCGGCCAGTGCAGCAACCATCCCAACGTGAAAACAAAAATGCCGGTGTACTGCGGATGCCGGATGAAACGATAAATGCCGGTCGTCACGAGATCGGTAGCTTTATGGATTTTGCTCCAACCAAGCACGATCAACATCAAACCAATCATGCTCAACCACGTGCCGATGATCGGGCCGGTATGGCCGAGAGTCCGGTGCGCCCATTCCCGCAAGGAGGGAATTTCAACTAAAGGCGAGAGCAGGAAAATCAACAGCGGCCAGCCGAACATTTCCGTCATTAACGCGATCAAGAACGCGATGAACGCGCCCTTTGATCGCCATGTCCCTTCCGTCGCTTGCCGATAAGGCAGGAACGCAAGAAAAGCGATGGCGACGAAAAGGTTCAGCACAATCAAGCCGCCGCGTCCGAGATGCGTTTCAATCCACCGCACCGTCACCGGCGGGCCGTGGTGCGAGAACAGCTCGACGCCGTAAATCATCACAAAAACGGCAAGCGCGACAAAACCGATGCCGAGCAGGATTTTGTTTGATGACATGGTTGTTCGTTTAAAACGTAAGGCGTAAAACGTGAGGCGCAACACGTAAAACGAAATGCACAAATGGAAGAGATATGCCGGCCGTTTTTCAAAACAGCGTCAAATCGATAAACCCTTCGCTCTGCTTTCCCGAATTTTTCTCCTTCACTTTGATGCTCAACCGAAAATCGCCGCTGCCGGCGCGTGCGAGATCGAGGGCGAGATATTCCACCGACGTCGCTTCATTCGCCTCGCGCGCCAAGACCAGCGTGGTTGACGGCTTCGAGCTGCCGCCGAAAATGGAAAACACTTTCTTCGCGCCGCTTTTTTTCTCTTTGCGCAGCAGCGTTGTATATTCGACGACGAATGCGGATTTGCCCTCGGCGTCCGGCGTAAGATTATACACTTCGAAGTAAACATACACCGGCTTGGCGCGCGGAAATCGTTTGTAGGGATTGGGCAGAAGGCGAAGCCCGTGGCGCACGAAGAGATCGGCGTCGTTATCCGCGGCCGGCTCGATTGAAGACGCCAGCACGATGCTGCTCATCGCCAATTGGCCGTCGTTGAATTGCGGCACGCGCATCTCCTTTTTCCAGCCGCCCACGCGCTTGGTCGCCGTCTGCTGCACGAAAAAAGCCACGTGATAGGAATCCGGCTTTACCGCAAAGTGATATTGTCCGACCAAAAACGGCGTCTGATTCGGATCGGCGATCTCGCGCTTGGTGATCTGGTCGTGCAGGCGATGCACGCGATTCCACTGCAGATCGTGCAGCACCACGCCATGCTCGGCGAGCACGTTGGCGCCCATCGCGCCGGCCTTCGCCAAATCATCGCTCGAAGGCAACGGCAAGGCGTAATACAAATCGAAATAGCTTTTGCCCTCCGGCGCTTTGAAAAAGGCGGGATAAGCAAAGGCATTGAGCGGCTGCACTTTTTTGTCCCACGAATGGCGGTCAGTGCGAAAGCCGGTGTCCACTGCTTCGCGGCTCTGCTGCGCCAAATCATCTTCGAGCGCCATCTGCTCGAGCGGATTGCCGCGCAGCAAGCGCTCGTAAGAGGTGCCCCAGGTGATGCGATCCTCCAAAAATTGCGGATCATTGATAAACGGCGTCAACCGCCAATTGTTGCCAACGGCATGTTCGTCCACGACGAAATGAAAAATCATCTCCCGCGAGGCGATTGTGGGCTGATAGCGCCAAGACTCATTGCTGACCAACGCCTGGCCGGCCGTCACCGCCCGCTCGTCCGGCTCGCCGTGGCGAATGTAAATCAGGCCCTTGTCGTTGAAGCGGTCGTTGAGATAAAACGTCGGCGGGAATTTTTGATGGTGCAGCTTGTCGGGATTGTTGAACCAGGTGCGAAAACCGTCAAAAACATAATAACGCTCGGCATGGAGCAAACGGCGATAGTGCTCGGCCAGACGCACGTTGTTGTCCGCCGCCGGCGTCGGATCGCGCAGCATGAACACACGATGAAAAAAATCAGTATACTCCCGAACGGAAGTTGCCTGGCGAAATTGCTGCAGCTCTGCCTCGGTCACGATATATTTGGCGTCCTCAAAAATAAGCTCCGCATCGAGACGGTTGCGAATGCCGTCCACGGCTTGCCAAAAAGCTTTCTCGGCGTCCTTCGTTTGCTTCTGCTCATAATAGAGCCGCGCCACAGCAAGCTGGATCGGCGCCAGGCTGACGCCCGGCGCGCCCGCGAGCAATTGCCGAAAGACCGAATCCGCATTGGGCAGTTTGCCGTCGCGGCGATAGGCCTCGCCGATAAAGTAACGCGCCTGCTCCGAATTTTTCCGCTGCAGCCACGCGATAACCTCGTTGGTGCCGGTGTTGTCGAGATAATGATGGTAAAGGCGAAAAAGGCCGCGCTGCGACCCCACGTCATCCGGCTTCAGGCGAATTTGATCGTGGCCCATCGCAATGGCATCGGTGTAATCTTTTTTATAGCGCAGCAGTTGCGCATACTGAAAAAGCGTGTCATAAAAGGAAGAGTCGCGCGCCAGCACCCGCTTGAAATATTTGGCGGCGTTGTCCCAGTCGAATTTGCGCATGATCAAAGCTTTCGGCACGCCGCACTCGCGGTAACAAATCGCGCGGTGGTAAAGCGCATCGAGATTTTCCGGCTCGTACTTGAGCACCTTCTCGTACCAATCGTTGGCTTCGCCCCAATCATTTTTGGCGAGATAAACCTGGCCGAGGCCGACCATCGCCGCGGTCAATTCGCGGTCTTTTTTCAACGCCTTTTTGAAGCTCTGCTCCGCCTCTTTCAGCTTGTTCTCGGCGAGCAGCGCCCTGCCCTGAGCAACAAGTCGCCAAGCCGTGGAATCCACTGGAGAAGCGCTCTGCGCCGGTGAAATCGCCAGAAATATAAAAGCGGCAGCAATAAAAGTAAAAACTAATTTTTGCATGATCATGCCTTATTAAGAGTTAAATCTTTGCAGAAAAACCCAAAACTTTCACGCAAAGCCGCAAAGGCGCGAAGGATCGCAAAGAAAAATAAACTTTGCGTATTCTTTGCGTCTCCGCGTCTTTGCGTGCGCTTTTATTTTTGATTCCGACTTGTCCAGGTTGTACAAATTTTAAATTTAAAATTTTTAATTTATCGTATTTTCCCCCGCGCCGCGACTTTCCACACCGCCTCGACCGTATCGCCGCGAATGCCGTAAACCTCGTCGTGCATGTTCATCATGCCGCACGCATGGTTGGGAATGAGCCGCACGCGGTCGCCAACTTTCAGATCAATGTTGCCGGCTTGGCTCGTGATACGGCCGTGCTCTTCGCTCGAATAATTGAAAGTCAGCTCAGGGTAGTCAACCACCATACCGATAGTCTTATCGAAATCTGCGGCGTTGTCGGTGCACATCGTTTTGTTGCCGGCATCGATGATGGCGCGATCCGGCGCCAGGCGGCTGATGACCGTGGCCAACACACTCGCGGCGATTTGCTCTTCCGTGCACGAACCGAGCTTGAGCTGGACGCGATCATAAAACACGTAGTTGCCAGGCCGCAACTCGGTGATGCCTGCAGATTTGCCGATGATCATTGCCGAGGGCGTGGAGCCAACGCTGATCACTTCGCATGGAAAACCTTGCTCGCGCAGCAATTGAGCCGTTCGCTTCATATCATTGGCTGCTTTCATCACCGCACTTTCGCGCTCTTCGAGATGGGGAAAGTTATATACATGACCTTCGTGTGTGAAAATGCCTCTTAATTTGAGACTCGGATATTGCTGTAATCGTTGCACGAGCGCCAGCACCGGTTCCTCTGGCAACACGCCGCAGCGATTCAAGCCGGTGTTAATCTCGATCATCACCTCGTGTTGAAGCCCCTCCTGCTGCATGCGTGCCGCCAGCGGGGCCATGACTTCTTCGCTATCGACCACCGTACACACGTTCGCCAGCCGTTTCAACTGTGCAAGCCGATGCAGCTTGTGCTCGCCGACAATGTTATATGTGATGAGAATATCATCAATTCCGGCAGCAGCCATCACCTCTGCTTCGCCGAGCTTCTGGCAGGTGATGCCAACCGCGCCGGCGCGCAGTTGCATGAACGCAATCTGCGGAATCTTGTGCGTTTTAATATGCGGCCGCAAATCAATGCCCTGCGCCTTCGCAAAGGCCGCCATGCGCTGAATGTTCTGTTCGAGCTTGTCGAGGTCGATTAAAACAGCGGGGGTGTCGAGGTCGGTAATTTTCATGGTTCTTCCTTGCGTTGGTGATGCGTCAATGAATGGTGTAAGATAGCAATATTTCCCGCTGGAAGCAATAGGGCAATGAGAAAATCTTCTTGACAAAATCAGGGGATTTCTTAGCTTAAGATGGCGGGTAGCATCTCAAAATACTTTGAGAGTTTTTTCAATGATTCGGTGTCTTTATATATAGTGCTGTCGTCCATTGCTCATCTTACGATAGCCATTTCAATTTTTGCTCAATCGTTTTGAAAGGCATGACAAAAATATGCGTACTAAACATTTTATCTCCGATGCCATCACCGCGGTTTTGTTGATCACAAATTTTTCCAGCTACGCCCAACCGGCCGATTCGGCCATCGCTTCAATTTTCGACGCCAAAGGCCGCATCGCCATCAAAACCCAAATGAGCCGTCGTTGGGAGAACAATCCCAGGAATTGGCAGCTTTGTGAAGGCGACTCGGTGAAAACCGACAAACAGGCTAGCGCCACGATTCTCTATAGCAATGGAAACGAAGTTCGGCTCGGTCCGCAAAAGAGCCATCGCATAACCCGTCTCGAACAGAGATCAACGAAGTCAAAACTTGCATCGATTATAAGTTGGCTATTGGATCAGGAAAAACCGCTTAAGTCGGGCGCGAGTCGCGGCGCGGACAAGCCGCCTGTGTTGATTTATCCGCGTGACGGAAAAATTCTATCCACTCAGCCGGCATTTGCATGGCTGTCATCAGCGCCTGGCACGGAATATCACCTCCAATTGTTCAGTGCCAACTATAGCCTCTTTTGGCAAATAACACTCAAAGACACGATGGCGAGTTATCCCGGCACTGCGGCAAAGCTAATGCACGGCGTCTCCTATCAAGTTGAAATCAAACGCAAGTATAAAAATAGCGTCGAAGATTATGGTAATTTCATGCCGGTCTCCGCCGCAGAAAGTGCGAGCATGGCCGTACTGCAGAAAGAAATTCAAAATACGTTTCAAACAAGTGGTCCGAATGACGTTACCGCCGATCTGGTCTATGCCGCGGCTTTGATGAAAGAAGAGTTTTTCACCGAGGCGCTGCTCGTCCTGCAAGGCGCACTCAAAAAACAACCGAACAATCAAATGGTTCGCACGATGCTGGCGCAAATCTACGATCAAGTTGGCCCGCAGGTGTTGATCGAGCCGATGCCGCAGTAATCCAACGAGCGTAACCCAGTCGGCCCGACTGGAAAATCTGAAAATTAATTATCGGTCGCTTTATCTCATTCTTTCAAAGTGGATAAATAATTGAGGCGATCAGTCGATTTCAATTGGTTTTTGAGATCTCACCATGTTTCGCAAGCTGCTCAACAAATTAACCGACAGTTTTGACACGTGGTTGTCGGGATTGCTGCTCTCGACGCTCGCGGCTTTCTGGTTGCTCGGCGAAACGCAGATGCGCGATTGGCGTTTCAAAGCCCGTTACCTCGTCCAAGAAAAACAACTGACAAGCGACAAACTGGTCATTATGGCCGTGACCACTAAAAAGGCCAACGAACTGACAAAAGTCACCCCACGCTTTTTTCTGGCGCGCCTGATTGACAGCGTCGCGCAATTTAAGCCGCGCGTCATCGCATTGGATTTTGAATTTCTTGAAGATGATCGGCTTGATCCGCATTATGCAGATTTGCAACGTGCCATCGCCGGAGCCAGAAACGTCATTTTGCCCTGTCTGGTGGATTTGCATGCAAATAAATATCGCTTATGGTCGATGCCGCCTGAAAATCTTATTCCCTCTCGGCAAATCGGTTATGCGACACTGAAATCCGCTTCCGACACGAAATTGCAAGTGCGGTTGACGGATAAAAGTTTATTGCCGTCTTTCGCATTTGCCGCGGTGATCGGTTCTTTTTTTCAAAACCAATATTTTGCTGATCAGGAAGATTTGGAAGAGCTGCAAAAAAAGACTTTGGATAGCCTGAAGATAACCGAGGGCGAATCCTTGCTGCCCATTAACTACGCGGGGCCAATTGACGCCGAAGATACAACAAGCTTGACTATCCACGATGCCGACAAGTTTTTGCAAAGAGCTTCCAACAAAGAATTTTGGAACAACGTCATCGCTGATAAAATTGTTCTAATCGGCTCGACGCTTCGGCAGTCAGATAGCTCCGATCAATTCGAGACGCCGTATGGAACGATGTTTGGCGTCGAAGTGCATGCCAACATCATCAACAACCTACTCACGAAAAATTATCTCAAATCGTTGGGCAAGGCATGGACGATCTTCTTCACCACGGTGGGGTTGGCCATTGCGGCACTCAGTCTTTGGCGCTTCCGGCTTCGCTGGGCGGTTGCAATCACGGCAGGGTGGCTACTGCTTTACCTCATAGCCGGATTCACGTTGTTTACCACCAACAAACTCATTCTGCCACTGGCTTGCCCGCTGAAAACCGGACTCAAAAGCCAAGATCACGTGGCCGAAAAAAGAGGCGCTTGCCAAAGATTTAAAACAGTTACAAATGGGCCAGGTTGATCAAACTTTTCTGCAGAACTTTGGGTATCAGCTTTATCAACATCTTTTCACCGATACCATCGCCACGAGTTACCAACGCGGCTTGACCCAAGCGCGAATGGAGAAGAAAGGCTTGCGTCTGCGTTTGCGGATCGATGCGCCGGAATTGCAAGTGATGCCGTGGGAATATTTGTACGACAAGCGCAACGGCTTGTTCTTGGCTGCCAATCGGGAAATCCTGCTCACCCGTTATGTCGAAAGTGGGCAAGCCCGGCGCGACATGAAAGTCGCTGCGCTCAATGTCCTGATCGTCATCTCCAATCCCAAGCGCAATGATCCCAGGCTGCTCGCTTATCCAGAATTGCAAGTGGCGGAAGAGAAGAACCTTGCTGTCTCGGCCTTGAAAGCCCTGCGCGATAATACGGATATTCCGATTCGTTACACAGTACTTGAACACGCGATTATCGATGAGATACGACAATACCTGAATATGGATTTTCACATCTTTCACTTTATTGGCAAGGCAATTACGCTGCAGCCGAGCCACTGTATCAGAGCGCCTTGAAAATCTTGGAACAGACGGTAGGACCGGACCATCTCTTGTTTGTAGCCAGCCAGAACAATCTTGCTGAGCTATACCGTGCGTAAGGTAAATATACGGCAGCCGAGCCACTTTACCAAAATGCATTGAAGATTAAGGAGCAAGTATTGGGGTCGAATCATCTTGATGTTGCAATTAGCCTGAACAATCTTGCACTTCTATACGAAGCGCAAGGCAACTACGCTGCAGCCGAACCGTTACTCCAGCGCGCCTTCAAAATCTTTGAACGGGCTTTAGGACCGGACCATATAAAAGTAGCAACCAGCCTGAACAATCTTGCCCAACTATACTACATGGCGCAAGATAAATACGCAGTCGCCGATTCATTACTTCAGCGCGCACTAAAGATCAGGGAGCAAGCATTAGGGCCGAACCACCCTGAAGTGGCAACCAGCCTAACCAATCTTGGTCACGTAAATATATTGCTCGGCCACACGCAACTTGCCAAACAATGTTTCCAAAGAGCTGTCAACATTGAAACGACTTTCATGCACAACATTTTGGCATATTCCACCGAAACCGAAAACTTTGCTTTCTTACAAACACAAATTGGCAGATTGGATTTGTTTATGACTCTGGCAACACATGCTATTTATACAGATTCTGCAACCATTGAATCTGTACTTGACTTGACATTACAACGCAAAGCGATCAACCTTGATGTTTCATCACAGCAGCGACAAGTTTATTTCACTTCAAGCGATTCGTTATCAAGGCACCTATTTGAACGTTTCCGCTCGCTTTCACAACAAATCGCTCATCTCACTTTTAGAGGGCCACGTGACACGGCTTTCACAGTCTATAGCCAACAACTAAATAATCTTTATACAGAACGCGAACAAGTTGAAGATAGCCTGGCACAGCGAAGTGGAGCTTTCATGCAAGAACAGCAAGTGCGAAAAGCCGACGCACTAAAAGTTGCTGCTGCCTTGCCAAAAGGCAGCATACTCATTGAATTTATTCGCTATCGTAAAATTGACTTCAAAGCCAAAGAGTTGAACCAATTGTGGGGCACAGCACGTTACGCCGCGTTTTTCTTACCAGCACAACGTCCGAATCATTTGCAAATCATTGATCTTGGACCAGCCCAGCCGATTGACAGTCTTATTGATGCCTATCATAATAAGATCGAAATAGCTAAAAACCTTGGCAAAATGCCAAAGCAACGTGATAGCGCAGAAAAACGTCTGCTCAACATTGCGCAGCAGCTTTATCGTTTTCTTTTTGCGCCAATAGAAGCAATGTTATCCGACAGCGCAATTATTTATTGTGTACCCGAGGATTTACTGCATGTTTTGCCATTCGAAATTTTAGTAGATAATACTGGCAAATATCTGATCGAAAACTACCAATTTAACTACCTCGGTAGTGGCCGTGACCTGCTACGATTTAATGATGCTTCTTCAAGTGGCAAAATGTACGTTTTTGCTGATCCTAACTTTGATGACAAGCCATCTATACAGATTACATCGAATCCTGCAACTGATCGGGCTCGGCCCGCCGAAAACGTGCAGCGATCAAAGGATTGGCAAGGTGAAGAATTCGATCCATTGGATAGCACCGCGACCGAAGCTAAAACTATACGATCTTTATTTCAACTTTCTGACGAGCAGTTGTTTTTAAATCTAAAAGCTACAGAAGAGAATTTACTCTCACTTAAATCGCCCTGGCGTTTACATATTGCCACCCATGGCTTTTTCCTAAAAGATTTAGCAACTATCGTCTCATTTGATAGCAGTCTTACTTCTTTTCTTACTAGCAATTTTGAAGACCCGCGATTATGGCAAAATATCGCCAAATGGGAGAATCCATTGTTGCGTTCCGGTTTGGCATTGGCCGGTGCAAACTTAATTGGGCAAAAACAAGATTCAACCCAAGTCTATGACGGCATCGCCACCGCCTACGAAATCTCCGGCATGAATTTGCAAAGCACAGATCTCGTCGTGCTCAGCGCCTGTGAAACCGGTTTAGGAGATGTGCAAAACGGTGAAGGCGTTTTCGGCCTGCGTCGCGCATTCCAACTCGCCGGCGCGCAAACCGTGGTCATGAGCCTGTGGAAAGTGCCGGACAACGAGACGAAAGAGATGATGATCGATTTCTACACGCGGCTCAAAAACGGCGAGGGCAAATCGCAAGCGCTCCGCAACGCGGAGTTGGCGATGATGCGAAAGCAGAAAGAAAAATACGGCTCGGCGCATCCGTACTTCTGGGGCGCGTTTATTTGCGCGGGGAACCCTGAGTGAAAAAGGCAAAAAGCAAAAGGCAAAGAGCAAAGGAACCCCATGCCCTCCGCCCTATGCTCTCCGCGCGAAAAGCGCTTGCGAATTCCATGTTTTTAGCTTAAATTTCTTGCATGCAGCAAAAGATGAAAAAACTCCCCATCAGCATTTCAAATTTTGAGACGCTGATCACCGGTAATAACGTCTACGTGGATAAAACCCGCTACATCCACCACATGGTGTCGGAGGGAATGTTTTACTTTCTTTCCCGGCCGCGGCGGTTTGGCAAGTCACTGCTGGTTTCCACGCTCAAAGCGCTGTTTGAAGGCAGGAAGGAATTATTCAAAGGCCTTTGGATCGAGAGCGCCGATTGGGATTGGAAGCCGCATCCGGTGGCCGTCATCGATTTTAACGGCATCAGCCATGGAACACCCGAGACGCTGAAGCAAGGACTGTGGCTGGCGTTGAAAGAGATTGCGCAGCAATATCAGATCAACCTGTCGAGCCAATTATTGCCGGAGAGTTTCAAAGAAGTGATCATCGGCCTGAGCCGTTATAGCGGGGCGCGGGTGGTGATTTTAGTCGATGAGTATGATAAACCGCTTATTAGCCATCTTGGCAAGGGCAAAGCCGCTTTGGAGATTGCCAAACAAAATCGTGAGGTCCTGAGAGAGTTTTATGGCGTGCTCAAAGAAGGCAACGTCAACGAAGCACTGAAATTCGTCTTTATAACGGGAATCTCCAAATTCACCCGCGTCAGCATCTTTTCGGAGCTGAATAACCTCAATGATTTGACCATGCATCCGGCTTACGCCGCTCTCGTAGGCTACACACAAGAAGAGCTGGAAACATCTTTTAAGGATTTTATTCAAACGCTGAGCAAAAATAAAAATGAATCCTATCAGGCGGTTTTAGACAAACTGAAGCTGTGGTACAATGGGTATCGCTTCACCGACGAAGATAGTTTGGTCTATAATCCTTACTCTATTTTGCACGTCTTGCAACGAGAAACTTTTGAAAACTATTGGTTCGAAACCGGCACACCCGCTTTTCTGGTTGATTTGATCAAAGAAAAAAAATATCCGATTCCGGATATAGAAAATTTGCAGCTCCAGGGAATGAGTTTCTCGACTTATGATTTGGATCATTTGGAGTTGGAGCCCCTGCTATTCCAGTCCGGCTATGTCACGATTCACGGATTTGACGGCGTCCGCTACCGCCTGGGTTATCCCAATCAGGAAGTCAAAACTTCCTTTCTAAGCTTTTTATACAAAAGCCTGGTGGATATTCCGAGCACCACGTTGAAAGAACAATATACCCGGCTGCACGAATTTTTGGCGCAAGAGGAGATCGAGCCGTTCATCGAAACCGCCAACGCCATTCTCTCCGCCATTCCGTATCCGCACGTTCGCAAACAGGGCGAGTCTTACTATCACACAATATTTTATCTGATGCTTTCCGCGAGCGGCGTGCTGGTCCACACCGAAGTGTTGAACATCCGCGGGCGAGTCGATATGGAAGTCCATTTTCAAGATAAAGTCTACATTGTTGAGCTAAAGTGCAATCAGTCGGCCAAGAAAGCCATTGCGCAAATCAAGGCCAAGAAGTATTTTGAAAAATACTTGCAGAGCGGCAAGAAGATTTTGTTGCTGGGCATTAATTTCAACACGCAGGAAAGACGAATTGAAGATTGGCGTGTGGAAGTTGTACAAACATAAAACGTTTGCCGGCTCGCCCGTTAACCGGTTAACTGGTAAACCAGCTAACCGACAAACCGTCTCACCTTGCCACCACCACATACCCGCTTGCCACGTTGTTCCCCTGATCGCGCACGGAATAAAGATAAACCCCCGGCAGCACCTCGCGGCCGCGGTCGTCGCGGCCGTTCCAGATGAAGCGACCGCCAGAACCATTGTGGCTGCTCCAAACCGGAATGCCGTTGGCATCGAAAATTTGCAAGCTCGGGTTTTGCAAAGCCAAGCCGGAATAATCGAATTCGATTTGATCGTTATAGCCGTCGTTATTGGGCGTGAAAGGATTCGGCCTGGCGATCAGACGATTGCTGAGCGCCGTCTGTGAAATTTGCACGACGAGCTTTTGGCTGTTGTTGGCTTCGGTCACTTCCCGAATCTCGTCACCGGTATCAACCACCAGCTCCACTTCGTGCGTGCCGGTGGTTTGAAAACGCAGCGGCAGACGCAAAGTCGCGCTGTCGCCAGCGGTTAATCGAGTGAACGTCGTGTCTTTTTGTATTCCGCCGTCAACGCGAAACTGCACGTTAAACGCACGGCTGGCATCGGCGCTGCCGGCATTGGCGATCTTGCCGATCACTTCGCCCTGCAAGCCGACGAAGAATGTACCCATTGGACGAAGGCTCGTCACCGCGAGGTCCGGCAGCTCTTGTCCGATGACAAACGTATAGGTTTCGCGCAACATGACGTTCGGCGGGAACGACAGATCTTGCGCGGCAATGCTCACGCTTACCGTATCTCCCGGCGCAAAATTTCCACGCGAATTATATTCGAGTTTGTAATCTTGCAAGACGCCAGTTATTATCGGCGAAACTGTCGCGCCGTTCACGGTCATGACGATTGCAGAAAGATCAACCCCGGCAACAAGGTCGCGCACATGAAGCACGATATTGGTGTTCGGCGAGGCATTGGACGAACCTTTCGCCGGTTGGTGATCGGTGGTAAACGGCGGCTCAACATCGCGAATGATTGAGAAACGCAACGTGTCCGGGGTCATCACATTAGCGGGTTGCGCCAAATCACGGGCGCGGACCACGACTTGCACGGTGGCGTTGTATCGAAAATTTTGCACCGGTTTGTATTGCAGCAGAAAGCCTTGCGGAACCGGTGTGACCGTTGGCGAAACAGGCTGGCCATCCACTTGCATCGTGAGTGAATTGCGATCAACGCCGGCCAATTCATCGCGTACTTCAATGCGAATATCGGTATCAGGCGGGACATTGGTTGCATTCCGCGCCGGAAAATGATCGAGTGTGAATGGCGGTTCGTTATCACTGACCGTCGTGAATGAATAAATATCATCCGGCGTCATTTGATTGGGCGGCGAGGCAAGATCCCTTGCGCTGATTCGAACTTGCACGGTTTGATTATCGCGAAATGGCGCTGCCGGTTTGTAGCGCAAAGTGTATGTTGAAGGTATGCCAGTAATCTGTGGTTTGACGATGACGCCATTAACGGCCATCGTTATCCGGCTCGAATCGACGCCGGGATTAGCATCACGCACTTCAACCATGATTTCAGTGTCGCGTGGCACGTTTCTCGCACCGCGCGCCGGGTTGTGATTGATCGTGAACGGCGCCACTTGATCCGGCCCGGCGAGCGCAACGAGTGAAACTGTATCACTGCGCGTAAGCCCACCTCCAGCACCGGCAATGATGAAATTATAATTTCCTGGCGCCACACTGGTTGTCGTTTGCAACGTGAGTGTCGAAGGCGTGGCCGCATTTATACTCACTGGCGTAAAAGTCGGGGTCACGTCCGGAATTTTTGGAAAAAGTGATAGACTCACATTGCCCGTAAAACCGCCGCTGGGTTGCATACGAACGGTGTAGCTTGCCGCTTGTCCCGCCGGCACGGTTTGGCTGGGCGGCGTCGCGGTCAGTATAAAACTCGGAAGCGAGGCGGCGCAGGAAGGAATAGCGATGGTGCGTGCCGCCGAAATCGCCGCAGCGTTCGCAGCCATGACGTTGACAATGAAGCCGAGTGTATCATCGACCGACGGGCATTGCGCCAAGACTTTCCACGTCGCAATGCCGGTTAACTGCGGGCTGATATTTGCTGGCGTCACTTGTTTTGAGGCCACTTCACCGCTCGCCACAATTAACCCGGGCGGCAAATTGAGCCTGGCCTCAACGCCCGTTACTATGCTCGCTCCAGTGTTCAATACAATCAAATTAATTTCAAACGGATTGGGCGTGAGCTGCCCGGAAAAAGTTTCGAGACGATTCGGCGCGGTGAGATTGAGCGCCAATTGGCTGCCGCCGACCGTTGTGGTCACGTCGCCGATGCCATAATAAGTTGCAATAACCCGGCGCTCATTGGGCGCCAAGCGGGTTTCGTTCCAGCGCAAAATGACGGCGCTGTCGTCATAAAACGGGATCTGCTGCAGGGTGTAATCCCACTGGACATTATTTAGGAAACTCCATTGCCCAATGATCAACAAATCCGGACGAACCGCATCGCGGCCAACCAGCGTTCCCTGCGCCACCAGGCCCGGATTCGTCAAATCGTTTCTTTCAAACGCCTGAAAATAATCCGGCACAAACGGCGCGGTGAACTGATGCTCGCCCTGGCGATAGCCAAAGCTCGTCCACACCCGGGCATCATCTTTTCCATTAATATTGGTGTCCAACATCAAAAGCAACCCCACTTGATGCGGGACGGCATCATTGTTGCCAATAAAATATTGAATGAGAATAGCGCCGGTGGTCGAGGTATAGCGCTGCGCCGTCAAGCGTTGCTCGATCGTGACATTGCTGATGCGATACGTGCAAGTGATCGTGCTGTCCGAAGTTTGGATGGGGCCGGAAACCAAGGGCAACTGGGGCGCGCCGGTGTTGAGCGAATTGTTGCTGTAAACCGTGCCATCGACGCGAACGTTGAAATGCGAGGTGTATCTTTGATCCGGAAAGAGAAAAAGCAAAGGTTTATTATCAGCAGTGCCAATGTTAAACAAGCCTTTGAAAGGATTAAACCGGCCACCCAAACTATCATTGACCTGCACGGCGATGACGGCATTTCCGGCACGCAGAGATTGGGCGGCAATATTGGCAGGCGATGAGGCGGCTTGTTCTTTTATGGAAAGTCGTTGTTGTGCGTGCAGGTTGACTGACGCACAAACCAAAAGGAGCAGAATCAAAATCGAGGAAATTTTCATAATGACAAAGCAGAGGTGTGAACTCAAAAGTTTGTAGTGATGCCTTTAGGCATACAACTTTTGAAATTGATTTAAGGCCGTCATTTATTGACGCGACGTTATTGCCAAAATGACGCGCCTGAAGGCGCTACTACGCACCAATTACATTACGGCCATAATAGCAATTTTTTTCTACTTTGTCAAGCGGAATGAAATTGAGCAACGGGGTGCGCGAAAAGCCGAGGGTAAAAGGGGGACATCACTCAATACAGCACAACCAAACGGCATGTGCTTGTGACGCTACCGCTGGTTTTGAATAAAAATCTGATCTGGCACCAGCAAGACAAAAACCTTTTTTCGTTGCAATCATTAAAGCTTCACAGACTGGCAGTCTGTGTTACGTTACCGTAGCAAAAAAGCTTCACAGACTGGCAGTCTGTGTTACGTTACCGTTGCAAAAAAGAAGCCGGGCGGTTGCCCTTGTCGGACGCGCCGTTGCCATCGTGGCGCGTCTCGTTGAAGTCTGCGCTATCCCTGCAGGGCAATAGACATTAGACTCCTGAGGCCACCACCGCACCAGTTTTGTCGCGCCCATCCCAAACCACCGCATGCCGCCCGGCTGATATTTCCTCTTCCCAAAGCGTGCGGACGTGTTGTCCGAGTATGCCACGCCGTCAAATTTCACGGCGTAATAATCTTGAATATTATACAAGATCGGGGTGCTACGCTACCGAAACAGCGCTCGCATAATCGGCGAGTGCAGTTGATTGCAAACCGGGTTCATCAATTTGACGAGCTTCTCTTCTTCGAGCGCCAGCAGCAGCTCGCTCGAGTATGGCATGGGATAGATCGCCACAAAAAGATTGCCGTGCGGCTCGGAATTTTCCAGCCACGAGCGATAAGCGTAGTGCATGGAGCCGATTCTGCCGTCGGCAAAATTGCGCGAGATTCCGATATACAACAGCTCGTCCAAGTTCAGCATCACGCCGGTTCCGGTGAGAATCGCATAAACCCCGCTCTCGGTCGGGGGAACCCATTCATTCAGAGAAAACGGGCCGTAGAAGTGACGGCCGCCAATGTTGATCATGTTTGTGTACCTCAAAAGTCCTAAAGTTACGATGTCCTCGAATCAGCTAAACGGTGTTTTCTTTTTGCAAAACTTATGCCGCTTTTTAAAAGCAGACAGCGGAAGCCGGTATTCGATGGGCAAAGGCTTTAGCGTGTTGATTCTTAGGCAAATATCGGTTGGCGAAAGCGGCAAGCGAGCAAACGGGGCGAAGCAAATATTTGACACAAAATCTAACAATGAATTACATGGACGTAATCGAAAAACACAAAAATTCAGACGATTTAAGTAAAGCTGTTTATCTAGTCGGCATAGAAACCCATCCACATCGGCATTAACCCATACAACACCGCCGCTGCACAATTTACGGCTAAAACCTGCAAAGTATGGCGAGACCGTATCAAAAGCGTGCGATCAAATAATAACCAGAAAAGTAGCAATGATAATAAAACCAAGCATGAAAGTACTGGATCAAATCCCGAACTTGGGCCAATATCGTGCCCCCATACTTTAAGCGCCCACAAGGGCAGAGCACCGAGCACACCAAGCACGAGCATATAACCACAAGCTGATTCGACGAATTTGCCCACGATAGGAACACCCCAGAGTGGGTCCACGCCCCTGGCATACCCTTCGGAGTGCATGATCAGCTCCATCGAACACGTGAAGGTCAGCCAGGCAAACATGACAACAAAAGTGAATATTCGGAAACGCGCATGCTCTTTTCCAAGCGGCAATACTGCAAGAAGGCAAAATGCTGCATTGATTAGCCCGGCGTATGAATCGGGAAGCTCCGGAATCAGAGGATAGTAGAGACTACTATTCATGTGCGGCGTGTAGGAAAGGCAATACGTGACTTCAAGCACTAGGGCAACGAGGAGGAGCATAGACCAGAGGCGTCCATGTATCAAAGCATCCTGTAGATGAGAAACCCGATTTAGCCCTTTGACAAACAGAATTGTAGTGCTCGGAAAATAGAGCAGGCTGGGCAAAAAACCAAAAGCTTCAAGCACGGCCGAGTTAAAAATGAAATGAGCGAGATCAAACACCACAGCTATTGCCAATGTTGCTAATGCTCCCAGCTCAATTCTAGCCAAGAACCATTGCTTCGAATTTTGTCTAGTACTCATCAATGCCTTCGTTATTGCGGAGTTGTGCCAAGGTCAACCGCGATTCGTCCGCTGCATCGACAATCAAAGCGACTACTGATTATTTTAGATGGATTTGATCCCATTTACTCCCTGACAAGCCACAGTGCCTCCAATGAGTGACCATGCAATTAATACAAACCAATATATCATTGGCCAATCGCGTCGCATAACGGACTCCTGCGGATTCCTTGGATTAACATAACATTTGTTTTTCCCCTTAGATAAGCGCATCGAATAATTCTTATATAAAGTTCCGATTCTATTATCGACAATTCCAATTCGTTCATTATAATAAATTTTTCCGTCATACTCGTAACTGTATTCTATCTGATTGCTTAAGTAGTGGCGGATATCATTTATTTCACAAACCACCTCGACCCAATTCTTACTGTCATATTTTTTGATTCCATTCCAAAGTAAAGAATAAAATGGAAGCATACCCATGATGACCATAAGCGTATACACTGCCATTAGAGAAATTGTTGAAGCAATTTTCCTCATGTCTTTTCTAGCACGCCTTACCGTCTAAAAATTCTATTCTTAATTTATCCGTTGGTTTTGGCTTTTAGAAAAAACCTTGGGGGAGCGTTTTCAAGCAGCAATCTGAATACTACCACACGGAAAAATCTCCTCCTTCGCGGTTGATGAGATAGGACAGGAATCCAAGCTTTCAAGAATAATATCTTATCGTCTTTTTCATTGAATTGCGGAAACGGCAAGCGGGGGTCGCCATCAAAATCTCGTGAAGAAAAACGCTTGACATTCTGCTTTTTTCTGCTTATTTTTTTACGATTTACCAGGCTAACTCCAAGGGCCTCTCCTGCGATTGTAATGAAAATGAGATTATCTGACCTGTTCGATGGTTTGGTGGCGGCCGGCTTGGCCGTTTTCATCGGCTGCGGCCAAAGCCTTCAAAGCAAAAGTCAACCACTGGCCAGCAAAGGCGTTCTCGACCTTTCGAATTGGGATTTTAAACAGGACGGTCCGGTTGATCTTTCGGGAGAGTACGAATTTTATTGGCAGCAGCTTTTGACGCCGGCAAGCTTTTCTCCAACCCAACTGCCGGAAAAAAGCGGTTTCATTAAAGTGCCGGGCTACTGGACAGGCTATCAATTAAACGGCACGAAGCTCCCAGGCACCGGTTATGCGACCTACCGTTTGACGGTGCTTTTAAAAGATTCCATCGCCGCTAAGCTCGCGTTTAAATTTTTGGATATGGGTACCGCCTGCACGGTGTTTGCAAACGGAGAAAGAATCTTATCCATGGGCACGGCCGGTTCGACGCGCGAGACCACAGTTCCCAGATATTTTCCGCAGGTGGTCGATTTTGCTCCCAACGCCAGACGCATTGAGCTTATTTTTCAGGTTTCGAATTTTCATCATACGCGCGGCGGCGCGTGGGAGGCCATCCGCCTGGGAACCAAGGAACAAATCAACAAAATCAGGGAACGCCGCTTGGCGCTCGATCTGATTCTGTTCGGCAGTATTCTGATCATGGGGCTGTATCATCTCACGCTTTTTCGCTTGAGAAAAAATGAGTGGTCATTATTCTTTTTCGGCGTATTCTGTCTGCTCATCGCGATCCGGCTTCTCACCACGGTGGAGAGATATCTGCTGCATGTATTTCCGGCCATGAGCTGGGAGCTGTTCGTTAAAGTTGAGTATCTTTCCATCTATCTGGCCGGGCCGGTATTCGCTCTATTTCTTTACCGGTTGTTCTCTCACGACTTCCACAAACCCGTGATTGCCGCAATATTGGCAATTGGTTTGCTTTTTTCCGGCATCGTCGCGTTGGCCCCGGCAAGAATTTTTACCCAGACGCTTCATGCCTACGAGCTCTTCATCGTCACGAGCGTGATCTATGCATTATCCATGCTCGTGCTGTGTACCGTTCGCCAACGCGATGGCGCGGCAATCATTCTGCTTGGCTTCCTCTTTTTAACGGCAACCATTGTCAATGATATTTTGGACGTGGACGTCGTCATCCAGACCGGCCATTTTATGCACGTGGGGCTGTTTATTTTTATATTTTCCCACGCCTATCTTTTGTCTTCACAGTACGCGCGGGCGTTCACGACCATCGATTTGCAGCGCGGCGAGCTGGAAAAATCGAATATCCAATATCAACAGGAAGCGAGAGAGCGCCGGCAGGCGGAAGCAGCGTTGCGCGATAGCGAGGAAAGATTCCGCCAATTGGCCGAGAACATCCGTGAGGTGTTCTGGCTGAGCAATCCCGAGAAAAGCCGTATCTTTTATATCAGTCCCGGCTACGAGGCAATCTGGGGCCGCACCTGCGAGAGCCTTTACGCCTCGCCGCAGAACTGGCTGCAGGCGATTCATCCTGCAGACCGCGACCGGGTGTTCGAGGCCGCCCTGACCAAACAAATTTCCGGAGAGTACGACGAGACCTATCGGATTCGGCAACCGGATGGCGCGATTCGTTGGATCCGGGACCGCGCTTTTCCGGTTCGCGACAAGGCCGGCGCGATCTACCGCATTGCCGGCATAGCCGAGGACATCACCGAGCGCAAGCAGGCTTTGGAAAACCTGGAAGCTTCGAGCGAACGCTTGCGCGCCTTGAGCGCCCACCTGCAATTCCTGCGCGAGCAAGAAAGGCTGGCCATTGCCAGGGATATGCACGATGAATTAGGCCAGGTCCTCACCTCCCTCATGATGGATTTAACCGTGCTGGAGCGTCGCAGCGAAACCGCGGGGGAGGCATTGACGCCGGCTTTTTACTTGCAAGAAATCAAAAGGATGAAAGAGGTGATCGAAGCGACCATTGATCGCATCACGCAACTGATCACCAAGCTCCGGCCGCAGGTGCTCGACAGTCTTGGCCTGCTGGAGGCGCTGGAATGGCAAATCCAGGAATTTCGCCGCCACGCCGGCCTGGAGTATGAATTTATTTCCGAGGTGGACGAGATCGAGCTTGCCGCCGAGCCTGCGGTTGCCGTCTTCCGAATCTTTCAGGAGAGTCTGACCAACATCGCGCGTCACGCCCACGCCAGCAAAGTCGTGGTGGAAATAAAAGCGCACGACGACAACATTTGCTTAGAGATTCGCGATAATGGAGCCGGCATTTCGGCAGCGGCTTTGGAAAAGCACGATGCTTTTGGATTGTTGGGGATGAAAGAGCGGGCCTTGGTCTTTGGCGGTGAAGTGGAAATTGCCGGAACCCCGGGCCAAGGCACCACCGTCAAAGTCAGGATCCCCACCACACGTGGTGATGAACCATGACAAAAATTTTGCAACCTATCCAGCGAAGTGTCGCCTCAAACCCTACGGGCGTAGCAGGCAAGCTCGCAAAGAAAAAATCTCCAACGGATAGAAAAACCCAACTGATTAAAAAATCCGTTGGGTTCTTCAATCCGTTGGAAAAAACCTTTTAAAAACAGGCTGGAGGTTTTTATGACACTTCTTTACCAGGAACTGACGCGAGAATTGCGCCGGTGCGTTTTTGACGTTCACAACGCGCTTGGAACCGGATATGACGAAGAAACCTATCATCAGGGGATGATCATTCGATTGGAAAAGAGCGGCTTTCCACTCCGGTCAAAGGAGAAACGCTTTGTCGAGCATCGCGGCGAAAAAGTCCATGAGTTCGAGCTCGATTTAATCGCCGACGACAAGGTTATTTTCGAGCTAAAAAGCCTGCAATCCGATTTCCTGCAACCCAATTTCGTCCAGATCATTTCGTATCTGAAGCTTTGGCAAAAAAGGCTGGGATTATTGGTCAATTTTGGGCTTCCCAAGGTAAAGATCAAACGGATTCCGTTTACGGAAAAGGAGAAAAAGAAAACGGAGAATTACGATTACATTAAAGATATTCTTGCGCCAACAGATCGAGAGCATCTGAGGAATTTAAGAGAGGCAATTTTAACGGTATTTGATATGCACGGTTTGGGATATGGAGAATCAATTTACCAGGATTTGGTTTTAGCAGAATTGAGGCATAAAGAGATAAAGTACGCATCCAAAACGATCATTCCGGTCGAGTACGAGGGCCGGATCATTCGGAACTTTGAAATGAACCTCCCTGTCATTGAAGGCCGGTTCATCTTGGGGATTACTGCTCTGCAGAAACAGATCGAGTTTTATGATATTGCCAGAATTCAAACTTACTTGAGAGCCTTGAAGCTTCAAATCGGACTGCTTGTAAATTTCGGCAAGAAGGAGTTGCAAATCACCGGCGTTCGCGCGTGAAGTTAATTTCCAATTGATAGAAAAACCCAACTGATAAAAGCCAAATCCGCTGGGTTCTTCAATCCGTTGGAAATTTAAGACTCAGAATTTTTTTCTAACTTTTGCTCCGCAAAGGCTCATTTTAACCATGGCCGAATCCTCTTCAAAACAATCTTTCGATAGAAGCTCCTTAATCACGGCGCTGGACCTGGAGGCGGCGCTCGCTACCGTTTTTCGCGATAGTCTCTATCCCATCAGCGCCGGGCTTGGCGCGCTTTATGCCGTTTTCGCGGTGAGCCACGTGCTGGTGCAGCCGAAGGCCGTGGCCATACCGATGGCCATTTTGGCGTCAGCAACATGCATCGCTTTTCTCGGCCTACGCCTGGCGTTGAGCCGTTGGTCGATTCCGAGCCAATGGGCGCATCCGATTGGCGCCGCCATTGCCGGGCTTGTCCTGGTGAACAGCCTTGTCCACTTGGGCCTGACTTCCGAGCCGCAGCAGACCACGAACCTCATGCTGCTGGCAGTTGGGGTCGGTTTTCTCTTTCTTTCCACGCGCTGGCTTGTCCTGATTCTCGCCGCCACCCTGGCCGGATGGGGGGGCGTCGTATGGCAGGCCGCGCCCTCACCCGCCTGGCTGCATTTCGGGTTCGCGCTGTTTACATCGTCGGTGCTTGCCGTGGTCGTTCACAGCGCCCGCGCTCGAACCTTGCGGCGATTGGAGCAGCTGCGGCTTCAGGATGAGCTTCGCAAGGCAGAGCTCGAGCAGCGGGTGGCGCAGCGCACGGCTCAGCTCGAAGCCGCCAATCGGGAGCTCGAAAGGGACATCATCGAGCGCCAACAGGCCGAGGAAGCGGTGCGCGAAAGCGAGGCCAAATATCGCACGCTTTTCGAGAATTCTCGCGAGGCGATCGTGGTGACGACGCCGGAAGGCAAGCTCCTTGACTTCAACCAAGCCGGTCTGGATCTCGTGGGCTACACGCGAGAAGAGGCGATGGGAAAAAACGTTGTTAGCTTGTATGTTCATCCTGAGGATCGTCAAAAGTTTCAGCAGGAGATGGCGCAAAAAGGATTTGTGCGAGACTTTGAGGTGAAGATCAGGCGAAAAGATGGTCAGGAAAGGGAATGCCAGGTGAGCTCGACGGTGCGGCGCGCCCCGGACGGAAGCATATTGGCTTACCAGAGCATCGTGCGGGACATCACCGAGCGCAAGCGCGCTTTGGAGAAATTGCAAGCTTCGCGCGAACGGTTGCGCGCCTTGAGCGCCCACCTGCAATCCCTGCGCGAAAAAGAAAGGCTTACTATTGCCAGGGATATGCACGATGAATTAGGCCAGGTCCTGGCCTCCCTCAAAATGGATTTAACCCTGCTGGAGCGTCGCATAAAAACAGCCGAGGGAACCATAGAGCCATCTTTGTATATAGAAGAAATCAAAAGGATGAAAGAGCTGGTCGACTCGACCCTGGATCAGGTTACGCAGCTTGTCACCACGCTCAGGCCGGCGGTGCTGGATAGTCTGGGCTTGATGGCGGCCCTCGAATGGCAACTGCAAGAATTTCATGAGCGCACCGGTTTGGCGTATGAATTTATTTCCGAGGTGGACGAGATCAATGTCGCCGCCGAGTCGGCGGTTGCCGTCTTTCGCATCTTTCAGGAGAGTCTGAGCAACATAGCGCGTCACGCCCACGCCGGCAAAGTCGTGGTGGAAATAAACCAGCGCGACGCGAGCTGCTTCATCGCGATTCGCGATGATGGGATCGGCATTGCCGAGGCGGATTTGGAAAAGCGCCATGCTTTCGGATTGTTGGGGATGAAAGAGCAGGCCTTGATCTTTGGCGGGGAAGTGGAAATTGCCGGCGCTCCGGGCCAGGGCACCACCGTCAAGGTCCGGATCCCCATCACACGTGATGGTAAGTGATCAATGTCAAAATGATTAGAGTGTGTATCATTCCGCAGGCCGGAGTGCAATGCTTCAGCATTGCGGACGCTAAAGCTTCGCACTCCGGGTGCGATTCTCCTGCAATTTGATACACACTCAAATAATTACTGAAAGGTAAAACGATTAGTCTATTAAAAGAGCAATCGTTGCAAAAAAAAGCAAAAACCTTCACGCAAAGACGCAGAGCCGCTAAGGGACCGCAAAGAAAAGCTTTGCGGGTTCTTTGCGTCTTCGCGGCTTTGCGTGCGCTTTTGATTTTCTTTGTGGTTTCGATAATCCAGGTGAGGTGAGGCCATGATAAAAATTCTCATTGCGGATGATCATCCCCTGATCCGGGAGGGCTTCAAAAAAGTCGTTGCCCAGGAAATTGACATGGCGGTGGTGGCGGCGTGTCAAAATGCCGTCGAGGTGTTGGATTTTATCAGAGACGGCCACTGCGACGTGATGGTGCTGGATATCGATATGCCCGGGAAGAACGGCTTGGATTTATTGAAAGAATTAAAAGCCCGGGAGCTCGACAGCAAATTTCTGATGCTGAGCATCCACCCGGAGGAACGCTTTGCCATCCGCGCGTTGAAGGCCGGCGCTTCCGGTTATATCATGAAAAAAAGCGCCGCCGAGGAGCTGGTCGCCGCCATCCGCAAAGTCCATCATGGCGGCAAATATGTCACGCCGGCGCTGGCGGAAAAATTGGCTTTTGATTTGGAGACCGGCGCAGCCCTGGCGCCGCACGAAAAATTATCCGATCGGGAATTCCAGGTGTTCCAATTGATCGCAGCGGGAAAAACCACGAACGAAATCATGAAAACCCTGTCGCTGAGCTTGAGCAGCGTCCATACCTACCGCCGGCGCATCATGGAGAAGATGAACGTGCAATCGAATTTGGAGATGATTCGTTATGCCATGAAGAACAATCTGGTAGATTAAGTTAAAAATTTGTCATTTCGTAAGAGTTTAGCCGCCTGAAGCAAAGCCTGTCATTCCGACCGAAGGGAGGAATCTTTATCGAGTTTCGAGCCATGAAAGATTTCTCGCTACGCTCGAAATGACAATTTCCTTCACTTGGCTAAACTTGTACAAGCAGACATAGTTTTTGTCGCTGGCGGTCCTTTAACCCATCCCCCTACCCTACCCCCATAGCTGTCAAGCTAAGAAGTAAGGACGTGGTTTTTTTAGTTGGCGGCCTTTGAACTCATCCCCCTGCCCCCTTCTCTTGGAAAGAGAAGGGGGTTTTCAGGGTCACTTTGGACTCAAATTTCTTTGTTTTCACCCAAGAATCTCCCCCTCTCTTCTTAAGAGAGGGGGCCGGGGGGTGAGTTCTTGAGCATTAACCCCGATAATTCATGAACTATATTTTCATGCTTGAGCCGAGAAGCAGGGTGTAGACGATTTAAGCAGTGCGTGAATTATCGGGGTTAACAAACTAACTTAACATTGTCAAGTTAAATCCCACCTCCTAAATCGTTTTGCCTCTCTTGTCGCAAAAAATGCGACATGAAAATCACAAGTTTAACGACAGATTTTCACCAAGGCATTTCTTAAATTAATGATATTGAAATTTAAGGGGGTGAGATTTAATAAATGGGCCATAGTTTATGCAAGCAAAATGAGTAGGTTGTTTTATCTCACCCCCTAAATGTTTTTTGCGAATCATGGCGCCGGCACGCTGCGCCGTTGAGAAAGCCATCATGCGAATCGTCATCGTCGATAATTTTCCGCACGTTCGCGACAGCTTGAAGAGCTTGCTCTCAACGCTCAAGGAAGTGGAGATTATCGGGGAGGCGCAAGACGTGCCCGGCGCCATCAATCTCGCCAAAGAATTGCAGCCGGACATTGCCATCCTGGATATCAACATCCCCGGAGGGTCCGGCTTCGACGTGCTCAAAGAGCTCAAGAAAAAAGCCGGTTTGGTGATCGTGCTGACCAGTTACTCCTCTCCGCCGTTCCGGCAAAAAGCCCAAAAAGCCGGCGCTGATTTCTTTTTTGACAAATCAACCGAGTTCGAAAAAATGATCGAGGTCCTGAAGCAAAAGGCGGCGCAAATGACGATGAACGCCGAGGGTTGCCAGTAAAAATCTGTGAAGATTTGTTGTTGACCCATGTCTCTCTGCTGCTGTCTGCCATGAATGAGACAGCAGCAGAGCAGATCTAGTTCTTACGATAACTTTTCAATGCAGGGAAGCGAATGGCTCGGTTTTCTGACAAGAGGGAAGGGTGGTTGTTTTGTGTGAGTGTAGCCCGAGGTAGATAGGTTTGCAAAGGCATTCGTCTACCCCGGGCTTTTTATTTTGGGGGCGAAGAAATCGTCGGATAAGTTTTGAGGAACGGGGCACTTCCTCCATCTTATCCGCCGCAAACTAAATGAATTGTTTTTTCCGAAAACAGTTTTCAAATCAATTTAATGAACACGAAAGGAGGTGGCGTTCAATGGGATAATAGCAAGCGCAGTAGGTGAATGGATTGTGTGGATGATCACTTCAGGTAAAAATTTCAGGCACACTGTCTCACAATTAGTGGGACACAAATCAGGAAAGGAAAACTAAAGTTTGCAAAGCTGATTGAAATTCCGTCCCGTAGGGACGCATGACAATAGCCCAGGAGCGCAACGATCAAAGTATCCCCCGAGTCCCGAAGAGACGAATGAAAATCGCGCGTTGGCAACATCTCAATCGTTATTTCTGCAAATTTGACTTCAGCAGGAAAAACCGATTTCATAAACCGCCGCCCGTGCGCGTTGCCGTACGTATTGGTGACGCGCACCGGGCGGCCATTGGTTGACTCCGAAATCCCTTCGTTGCAAAGAAAATAAAGGCAAAATAATTTAATGGCAAAATGATTGATTTTGAATCGGTGTTTTCGGCGCCAAGCGGTGGGGAAACTTCTCGTACAAAACAAGCTACCGAAGAGGTTTGAGGTCCTCCAGCAGGCGCGAGAAGGCAACAGCCCGCACTCGCTTTTCCAGAGGAAACGTATGCTCTCCGGCATGAATCACGTCTAACCGGTGTAGCTTCAGGTCAGCGAGTGCACTTTGCATCGATGGCGTGAGTCGTGGAGCGCTACTCCGCTTAACTTCGAATCCCAACCGTTGCTGCCCACGTATAACAAGCAAATCAAGCTCGGCACCTCCATGTGTTGCCCAGAAAAAACATCCTTCCGGCCTCGCCTCTAATCGACGAATGACTTGTTCGAGAACAAATCCTTCCCACGACGCTCCGACCTTGGGGTGTCCTTCCAGGTCGGTTAGGGTCTTAAGATTAAGGAGAGTATGCATGATTCCGCTATCAATCAGGTGTCCAGAAGCGACGTAGTGTGGTGGAGTGAATGGTAATTCCCAACTGAGGAAGATCTTGTTCCAAAAAAGTACGGACAAAATTATGTCGCCATTCATCACTCTCTGCATGAGAGCGGGCGAGATAAGAGCGCGGAAAACCGCCACGCAGCCACAACTGCTGATAGTTTTCGATTCCAACCTCGTCAACGGAAAAGCCGCCCAATTCGTGGTAGACAATACGGCCGGCGAGTGTTTCAGAACTCTGGTGCAGCAAGTCCGGGGAGGCGCTACCCAGCACCAGAAAACGTGTTGCCGGACGCGGCCGGTCGACCAACACACGAATCAGCTCAAAAAGGCCCGGAAGCCGCTGAATCTCATCAATGACGACAAGGCCTTAAAAGTCACCTTGAAATTTCGGTTATTACCGCCGAGATTTCAAGGTAAAAAATTTTGCGCTCTTATGCAAGGAATTTCGTTAACTAACGAAATTCACCGAAGCCACCACTCAAGGGCCTTAAGGCCGAGGGTCGCTGAAAAAAACTTTTAGAATTTTTTTCTGAGTTTGGTTGTCAAGGGGGCAAGACTACAAACCCTACATACGCATTTGAAAAATGCTGTAGGATTGACGATTAAACAATTTTCCCCTTTCTTTTGCTCTGATCGTCGATCTCACCGTGCCAATCCCCGAAGGGGACATTCTGCTTTTGCTTTTCTTTGCGCAATCTGACAAATTTATTTTGCGCTTTTTCCGCAAAGTGTTTTGCCCGCTGGTACAATGTGATACGAACATGAGGCGGTAAAATTAGCAGTCTTTCGCCAAGATTTGTGCCGAGAGGGAATGGCTACCTCCTCCCTGCCATGGAGCGGCTCCAAACAAAAAGAAAATAAATTAACCCAACCGTTAACAATCGTTTCGCTGCGGACTACACGTTCGGCTAACCCCGAAAATTCATGAACTATATTTTTAAGCTCATGCCGAGAAGCAGAGTGTAGACGAATTACGCCTCGGGCGAATTATCTGGGTTGGCTTATTTTTAAACTTTCCCATCGCTCACCAATTTAGGGGGGAGAGATAAGTAAAGTCAATTGCTCAAGCGGAATTGCTATATTTTTTATCTCACCCCCTTAAACCCAAAAAAGGAGTCGGGAGTATGAAGCGAAGTGCATTTTTCTTGTCATTGCTCGCGATGGCCTTGCTGGCTTTTGCTTGTAACAAACCAGAGCCTGCTGCACCAGAGCTGAGCAAAGCTGAAAAACCAATGTCATTGGCCAAAGCAGGTAATGGCACCTACGTGCTTACTGCCAACAAGTGGAAGGCTGCCCAAACCGCTGCGGTGAAACAGGCCGGCGGCACCGTTACATTCAGCCACCAAGAGACTGGCATCGGCATCGCCACCTCCAGCAATCCTGATTTCCTGGCAAATGCGCTGGCAAACGACGCTTTTACCGGAGCTGCCGCAGATGAGATGGTCGAATGGCAGCCGCCGGCTCACGAAGTGGAGCTGGAAGAGGGCGCCGTCACACCGGGAGACGAAACCTTTATCAATTTGCAGTGGAATATTCAAGCTATCGAAGCGCCTGCCGCCTGGGCCGCTGGCTGCACCGGACAAGGCGTGCGTGTAGCGATTCTCGATGGTGGAATCCACAGTGCCCATGTCGATCTGGATAATAACCTCGATGTTGCTGCTTCGAAGTCTTTTGTCCCAGGTTTCAATTTCAATCAAGATGTTGGCACATTCTGGCACGCCACCCACGTTGCTGGGATTGTGGCGGCAGAAGATAATGGAATTGGCACCATCGGTGTCGCCCCCAATGCGACTATTGTTGGGGTGAAGGTGCTTCACGATGGGTCCGGTTCATTTGCTTCGGTAATCCAAGGCATTCTGTACGCTGCAACTCCAATTTCCAAGGGCGGCGCCGGCGCTGACATCATCAATATGAGCCTTGCAGCCACCTTTGCCAGAGGGGGAGGAAATACCGGTGCGGGGTTGTTGGTGGCAGCGCTGAATAAGGCGGTAAACTTTGCGGCGCGGAATACGTTGGTGGTCTCCGCTGCCGCCAATGACGGCATCGACCTCGATCACTCGGGTAGCGTCATTACCATACCAGCTCAATCCGGCAGTGGCATCGCGATCTCAGCAACCGGCCCGGTTGGCTACGCTGTGGGCTGGCCAAACGGCGCCACCAACTTCCGCCGTCCCGCTTCCTATACCAACTTCGGTAACTCAGCAATTTGGGTCGCAGCACCGGGTGGCGACTTTGTGCTGCCGGGTAACGACCTTTGCTCTATGCCAAGAGTTCCCTCTGGTAATGTTGTTACAAGTTGCTGGGTTTTTGATCTGGTGCTCAGCACCTCCCGGGGCTCGGGCGCGAGTACAACTAGCTACACTTTCGCGGCTGGCACCAGCATGGCAGCTCCGGCTGCCTCCGGCGTCGCGGCTCTAATCAAACAACGATTCCCGCGCATTTCAGTAGGCGCATTAATGAACCGCTTGGCTAACTCGGCTGATGACGAAGGCGCTCCTGGGCACGATCCCTACTATGGCCGCGGCTTTGTCAATGCGCGCCGCGCCTGCACGGAATGAAGCGCAGCCGTCTAAATGTTCAGCCATGACACGAAGTTTAACCCAAATTATCCACTAAGCATGTTTTCATGCCTACATTCTTGGGTTTTCAAGTGAGTGAAATTGGGCACGAAAGCGGCCACGTCCGCGCCCTGTCCGTCGTCGAGGGCGGTTTTCAAGTGAGTGAAATTGGGCACGAAAGTGCTGTTAGCGGATAATTAGGGTTTAATAAGCTCTTGGTGTCTTCGTGTCTTAGTGGTTAACAGCGCACGGGATGGGTTTGCGGGAGCCGAAACGGCGAAGGGCATTTGCGCGAGTGTTCATTCACGACCAAGCGAATGCCCTTTTATTTCTCAATCGTCCCTTTGCGGGACTCGGGTATTGGGTTTTATCAACACATTCCCTTTTAAAATTTTTTTCTGAGTTTGGTTGCCATGGCTCGGCGTGTTGACGAACGGACTGTCTGCACAAAAGAACTTCCGGTCATCTTTCCCGACGATCCGACGGTTGTCACGTCATCGGATGGCTCATGAAGTGGAAATGGCCGACGATCTTGCGGCGAGCGGGAATTTATGACGCCGCTTTTTCAAGCTGCCGATTCAAGTAATGCTATGAGATGAGTTCTACCAAGAAACAGGCTTGTGGAATACCCCATGTTGATCTTGGAGTGCATGTGTGAATTGGCTTGCAGCTAAAATCCCCTTCCGAATTTGCTTGATGATAGATATTCGTTTTCATGGCAGGATTCCTAAAAATGCAGAAGCCGTAACTGCCGAAACAGTTAAGGCTTCGCGCCCTGTCTCCGAAGAGAGAGGGGGATATTTTATATGCAAATATAAAGAAAAAAGACTTAAAAGTTTTTCTTGACTTTTTTGTTTTTTTCCTTAACTTTCCTTTACAACCTGGTAGGGTGCGGCAGGGTCGGCGGGTCAAACCTTTGAAGCAAGAAAAACAAATTACCCCGTTTCCAAGAAAGGAATGAGCACCATGAAAAATCTATCTTACTTAACGGTTCTCGTCGCGGTCTTGGGAGTGATTGTCTTGGGCTGCGAAAAAGCAACGAATCCCGTGCAAGCGCCGCTCACAGAGATAAACCGTGTAAGCAACTTGGCGATAGCCGCTGCCGCTCGTAACTTTGTCGCGCATTGCAAGGGTAGGGAAGAAGTCCCACCGAGAGATACCAATGCGCAAGGCCAGGCCATCTTTCATCTCAGCAAAGACGAAACGGAGATTGACTATAAGCTTATCGTCGCCAACATCGAGAACGTCGTCGCCGCACACATACATGTGGGAGCGGCTGGTGTGAATGGCCCGATCGTGGCGTTTCTCGCTGGGGATTTCCCGGCAGGTGGCGGTAGGATTGACGGCGTTCTTGCCGAAGGCACCATCACGGCGGCGAATCTGGTTGGCCCGCTTGCAGGTCATCCTCTCAGCGACCTGATTAGTGCGATGAGGGCTGGTAATACTTACGCCAACGTCCACACGAACGATGGCGTAGCGCCAACAAATACCGGGCCAGGTGATTTCCCTGGTGGCGAAGTTCGAGGCCAAATTCGCTAAGGAAGGTTGGTTATTTTACCGAGCTTCTCCTCTGCTCAACGTCGCATAAAATCCTAAGTGTTTACAGGCGCCGAAACGGCGAAGGGCATTTGCACGAGTGTTCATTCACGACCACGCAAATGCCCTTTTTCTTTTGATGCCGGCGTGATTTTTATGGCCAAGGAAAAATCTCTTGGAACGGGGCACCTCCCCCATCTGATCCACCGCAATGGGTGATTTGGCTCAAAAAGTGTATCACACCAAAACAAAATTTAGATTATCAAGCCGCAACGGGTAGAAATGCTTAGCAATAACACATTGAAAATAAAGCAATTATTGCTTAATATTGCTCTTGTCCACTTCTTCATCATGGTTGTAGCATTAACGTATCACTCGAATATTTTCAGATACAGTGTCTCAGGCTGAAACAAAAATGAGAGAAAAGACGAGGGACCACGCAGGATAAAAGATATTGAAAATAAAAGGGATAATTCAAGCTCATTTTTATTACAAATTTGGCATTAGTTTTGTTATTTCAAATCTGCAACAGGAAAGCAGATTAACAGGGATGGTTTTATGAGCTACAGGAATTTAGCTGCCTGAAGAAGAGCATACTGACCCGTTTCATTATTACCCGGTCAAACGCTGCGATTCTTTACCGCCCTCCCTTTGCAAGGTATTAGGTCAAAGCTATCCGCAAAAAATTATGGCTGTGTCATTTCCCGCCTTTATAATGTCATCGTTTGATTTGTAATGTCTCGTCGTTATTGAGAGGACAAAATCATTCGGGAGGACCCCTTTTTACAATCCAAAAATTTTCAGACAGGAGAGGAAGGAAAAATTAATTATGGGTAAACCTTTACGGTTTTTCACAACAATGGCGGCAATGCTCTGCTTTTGTCTTCTGGTCGGGGGTGCCTGGGCGCAACAGCCGGCAGGCGATCTCGACCAAGGCAAAAACGAGACACCTGCCGCGTTTGTCGATCCGGTGCAGTGGGTCAATGGCAACCTAAACGATAACCAGGCGCATTATCTTGAGGGGATGTCCATACCTTATCGCCTCGTCCTTACCAATCTTTCAATTGGGAGTCACACGGTCAACATCGAGTGGGACACTCGGGATCAAAGCAAGGCCGCGATCGATTATATCACGCACTTCCAGCGGCTCGAACCGCATTCACAATTTCTCCCCGCGCACAGCGCCGAGATTGTGGACCCGTTGCTTGGGCTAGGACTTGGTTCGCCCCCATTAAGCACTTTCCCAATCCCTACGCCCAGCACAAATGGGACGCTAGTGGCTGGTCAGCCGGCTACCAGTTTCAACGCGTTGCCTGCCGGTGAGCGTGTCATGACCATCTACAATGGCACGATCACGAGCATGCCCTACGCGAATGAGGACCCGTTGGGCGGGATGAGTGCGAAGACCCGACTTACGATCAACTTCACCGCCAGCGCTTCAACGGTGGTACTGGCTTGGGGCGGCCACATTGCCAGCAATGAGGATTGGGATGGCGGAGCTCACCCCGGTGGCTCTCCCTATCACACGCGGTTCATTGATTTGGACGGCAAGGGTGGAAACCAGGATCGCTCGCTTAAATCCGGGGCGGTGTTTACTTGCGAGGTCTCCGGCGCCAGCCCCGTGTGTGCCGGAACGACCAACACGTACACGGTGACCACGAATGTGGGCAACCCGAGCTTCAGTTGGTCGTTCACCTCGAACACCTCAGGCGCCTCCTTTGTGGGATCCACTACCGGTTCGTCGGTTCAAGTAAATTCGGGAAACACCGGCGGCTCGTTCACGTTGGAAGTCCAGATCACGAGCGCGAATGGGGGTGTCAAGTGCGATCTCACGGTGACGGTGGATGCAGTGGCGTTCACCACAAGTAAAACCGACGTGACTTGCAACGGCGCCAACAATGGTACGATAACGATAACGACGACGAGCGGCACGCCGCCGTTTATGTTTTCGAAAGATAACGGCGCGACTTTCCAGGCCTCCAACGTCTTTACCGGCTTGGCGCCAGGAACGTATAATCTTGTCGTCAAGGATGCCAATAATTGTCAAGCCACCGGCCAGGTGACAATAACCCAACCGCCGTTGTTGACTGCCAATGCGGTCGCGACCAACGCCTTGTGCTTTGGCGGCAATGGTTCGGTAAATCTGACGGTGGTCGGCGGCACGCCGCCATATAGTTTCTTATGGTCGAATGGCGCGACTACGGAAGATTTGGCTGCGGTTCCGGCTGGAAATTACTCCGTCACCGTTACCGACGCCAACGGCTGCACCGCGAACGCAAACGCTACAGTCAACGAACCGAGCGCAGTAGCCTTAAGCCTGTCGAAAACCGACATCACTTGCAAAGGCGCCAATGACGGGAAGATCACCGCGACGTTCTCCGGCGGCACCGGCGCGTTCATGTGCAAGATCGATGGCGGCGCGTTCAA